>JAFTRE010000028.1 GCA_017462385.1 Clostridia bacterium
CTCAAAAAACGATCAATTCATATCGATTCCGACTAATTCGTTTTGGTTCAGATCAGTTCCAAACAGTCCCGAAAAGCCTTGTGGCATAAGGATTTTGGCGAATCGTTTTAGCACAAACTGCCTTGAACTAAGCGGAAGTGGTATTCTTTGGTTGTATTCTTGAAAACCGTTTGAGAGCAATCTCACGTGGGTTCGAATCCCACACTCTACGCCAAAAGGGATTAAGTTGAACACAACTTAATCCCTTTCTTATCGCCTGTTTATTCTTTACTTATAACTGAACTATGATTGAGTTTGGATGCTCAACATTTTTAAAGACCATCTACTCCTACAAATCGTTCGTTTCGTTTATCGGTTCGGCGATAAATATATTCGCCGTCTCCGCAACCTTGCAGCACGATCTCGTCATCGGTGTAGCGTTTGACGCACCACATAAGACCTTTGTCGGTTTCTATGCACTTTCCAAGCTCACATTGCTGGGTCGGTATATTTATTTCTCTTGCCTCATACGAAAAATCGCAGGTAAAGCGGCACCACTTTTCGCTGTTATCTTTATAGTTGCGTATTCTGAAAAATTGTCCGCCGCCAAACAACCCGAGGTCAAAAACCATATTGTAGGATGCTCCGCAATAGATATTAACGTCTTTTGGTTGTATTGAAAAGATATACTCGGTCTTTCCCGTATACAAGAAAAAATTAAAGTGATCGTGTTTGGCGAAATAGCTGTCAACCATCCTCCATGAAGTCAAGCATTTTTTGATACCGGCATCTTTAACTGTTGGCAAAGGTGCTCCGCTGTGATCGACAGCAAACGATTCGGAGCGACGCGTGGAGCTTTTTACATGCGGATCATAAGCCGCGCTAAGCAGTGGTGTCAAGCGCTCACTGTTTGAAATTGCCGTATACGGATGGCTGTCTTCAACAAAATATGCGTATTCTGTTTTTTTCTCAAACAGATCTCGCTCGCAGATCGCCACAAGACGTTTCTTGTTTTCAAATCCTCGGTAAAGCTTTGCTCCCAAAATGTTTTTGTCGGAAGAACAATAGAGCATAAGCGCGAACTTTTCGGTCTCCACAATCTCGCAGTTTGCACCTCGATATACCCCGCAATTAAAATGTTCAACGCTGGTATCAAACGTGCTGATCCCGTCCTTCAGAATGGAGTCGGTACTGACCGAAAACACCTTGCTGATAAGTACGATCTTCGCAATTTCAGGATAGGTTTGATCAAGCTCCCAACGGGAAACGGTTTGACGTGTAGTCCCAAGCCTCTCAGCAAACTCCTCTTGTGAAAGGCTGTGTTCAATTCTGATCTGCTGTATTCTTTGTCCGAGTGTCATAACATTACCTCCTCTGTTTGTTTGATATAATTGTATCTTTTTTGTGCAAATATGTCTACCAAACAAACTTGGAAATTTGTCACGCACGGCGTGACTATCGGCGTATAAACGTATGCTTTTGCTGCCGTTATTGTGGCAGACGCCGCAGCAATGCCGGGCCGTTTTCTTTGAGCCAGGCGTTGTATTTGTGGTATTCGGGACAGACGCGCAAGACCTCGCGGTAAAAAAGCTCGGAGTGGTTCATTTGCTTGCGGTGGCACAGCTCATGCACGACCACGCTGTCCAGCACCTCGGGCGGTGCAAGCATCAAAAGACAGTTGAAATTCAGATTGCCCTTGCCACTGCAGCTACCCCAACGGGAGCGCTGGCTGCGGATAGTAATGCGGCCGTAGTCCACGTCGACCAGCGGTGCGAAGTATTTGACGCGTTCGGGTATGACACGCCGTGCCGTTTCGGTAAGCTCGCAAATTTGCTCCCGGGACAGCGGAACGGTATTTTCATATTGCTTGGCGCGCTCTGACACCTTTTTCAGCTGCTTTTCGATCCACGCGGAGTGTTCGGTCACAAATTTTTGGATGTCCGCATCACGCACACGAAGCGGCGCGCGAACGATGACCTGCTCACCCTTGACTTGGATCGCAACGGTTTTTCTGTTACTGCGTATTATTTGATATTTCATGATGATTAATTATAACATATACTCGATACAGTGTCAAATCATTCACCCAAATACGCTGCGGGTGCATTCGAAATCAAGCCTTTTTCCTTTTCCTTATCAGTACAAATGCAACAATGCTACCGACGATGAGTAATATGACGCCGCCGATGATGGAAAAGCTGATTATTATCTCAATGGGAATGTAATCCGTGATGTGCTTGTCGGGCATTTGAGGAGTCTCGGAGGACGAGAGGCAAAAGGTCAGCTCGCCGTCGGGCAAGCCGTCCAGCGTCAGGCGGTAGCCGATCTCGGTCTTTTCAAATCCGTCAAGCGCGCTTTCGGTAACATAATAAGGCGTGTTTATAACTATTTCCAGCTCACCGAACTCCGCCCATGTCTTGGCAGGGGAGAGCAGATAGGTGTATTCGTACACGTCCGGCTCGTATTCAAGGTCGATGGCGGGGTAAATGGGCGCGGTGACGGAGTTGACTATGCGCTCGCCCGGCTCGAGCGTGATCTCATATTCGTACCAGCGCATAAGCGAGAGACTGTCAAGCCGAGTGTACCACAGATACAGCATACTGCCATAGGAGGTAGCTTCCGCGTCATTGAGCAGTGCAACCTTGGCATTGTACCAGTCCGACTCGCTGACGGTAGTGTGCTCCTCAAACCAGCCCTGCATGGCAAAATCCTTAAAGGTGGAGGTCTCGGTCTCGTACAGCGTCACGGTGCCGTCTATTTGCTCTTTGTCCTCAACTCCGCCGTCCTCATAGAACTTCCACTCGAGCGGCACGGAAAGCGGCTCGCCTATGACCCACAGCACTATTTTGCAATCGTTTTCAGCGTCGATGCCAATGCGCATGGTGTTTGTTTTTTCCTGATAGTGCGCGCCGGTCTGATTTGCAAGATAAATGCGGGAGGCGGGGTAGTCGTCCTCGGAAATGTCAAAGGCAACGGTGGCGGCGGGATATTTTTCGGTGTCAACACCGCTGACGTTGTAAAGATATACGGTAACGGGCAGGTCGGGCGAATAAAAATCGTCCTCGACGAAGCCGTCGTGAAGCAAAGCTGTGTCGCGCGCCAGCTCAAACTGACTGTTGCGCTCGGACAGGCTGTAGCGCAGTGTCTTTTCGATCGGCTCGCCGCCAACGGTTATATCGTATTTTTGTGTGTCGGCATGGTTTGTGCGGTCGCCGGTCTCGCTGTCATAATTCGAGGCATACGTGGGCTCTGTCCCAAACGGAAACAGCAATTTCGCCGTGACGGTGTAGTCGGAGGGATTGTAAAAGGTATATTCGGCGGTCACCTTGCCCGTGTAGGACAGATATTCGTCGATATCGCGGTAATATTCCTGCGGGAACTGTTGAATATCAAAGGTCAGCAGTTCTTTTTCAACGATTATGGGGCAGTTTTCGTCGGTAACTATCATGCCGGTCGAGGACACGCCCTCCCAATGCATCTGCGCCGAATTTGCGGAGGCGGGCAACGCGGCCGCCGATATCAGCAGTATCAGAGCGGCGAGTAAAAGACTTAATTTTTTCATTTTTAAGTCCTCCTTATGTATTTCTATACTATAAGTCGCTTTTTTTGACGTTTGGTTTCAGCTCTTCAGACAATTTGCTTGTAAATCTTTTGGGATATTGCAAAGCGGCGATGTTTGTGATATACTAAAAACAAATAAACATATCTATCGATAAGAGGAATATATGAAAAAAGTGCGTATAACTGTTATGAGGCGGACGGTTTATCCCGATCTCATGGAAAAATATGAAAATCCTATTGAGCACGCCTGCGATATGCAGCTCGGACAGGTGTTTATCGCGAACGGCTGGCAGTGTCCCGAGGGATTGTGCAGAACGGCATGGGAATGCATGTCGCATTTTGTTATGGCGCTATCGCACGGCGGCGAGAACTTTTATGACGGTTGGATGAAAAATCCGCGCTCGGCTATGGTGTCCTGTAACGACGGCTTTCGCCCTGTTACATATCTGCTCGAGACGCTTGACGAGGATGCGGATAAATAAAAGATTGACAAAAGTAATGTTATAATGTGATGTAATAAAATGAATTCTCGTAAAAATTAAAAAATTGGCGCAAGATGATATCCCGTTGAGGCTGTCTTAATGCGCCCCATTTTTTTGTTATCAATGGTTGAGTTGGGTAGTTTCTATTTCTTGAGCAGTTTGAAATCCTTGAATCAACTCCTCCAGAAAGCATTGTTTTGTAGGAGACAAATACTTTTTATGATCACAGTAAACGTATGTTTTCCGATAATGCTCTCCAAAGTATTTTAGGACTATATTTTCAGAATAAAGATTTTGTTCGTAAAACGAGGAAACCAAGAAAACACCTAATCCCATATCCACGTAGGATAGAAGATACGTCGTGTCTTCACTCTGAATCGTTATATTGGGGATAAAGCCTTGCTGTGCGCACAGTTGCATCAATAGAATATATAAACTGGCATCTTCCTTTGCGGCGACAAAATCCTCTTGACTCAAATCCGCAAGTGTCAGGTCTTGTTTGTCGGCAAGCGGATGATTTTTCGGCATGGCAATCATCAATTGTTCCGTGAGAAGCAGTATTTTTTGCTCAAAAATTTGTTTAGGATTTTGATCACTGATTATAAAATCGTAATTTCCGTGCTTATGAACAGTAGAGTGATCGATTCGAAAGGTGACCAAAGGATGTTTTTTCTTGAATTCCGAGATACAAGAACTGACAATCCATCGCTTGGCATCAATTAATAGATGGATCGTTCCGCGCAATTCATCGTTGCTTTCCGCCAATTCATCCTTTGCATCTTCGATTAAAGATAGGGCAGATTGAATTTTGTGATAAAATAGTTTTCCGTGTTCGTTCAAAATGATGCGGTTGGCTTCTCTCGCAAACAACTTGACGCCCAATTCGTTTTCCAAACGGCGTATAGTCTGTGAAATATTAGAGGGTGGGACTTGATATTTTTTTGCGGTTTTGGAAAAGTTTTGAGTTTGTGCTGCATTACAAAAATATTTCAATTGTAAAAGCTCCATGAAAACCTCCTTGAGAATCCGTTTTATTTATTATACCATGAAGCAAAAATGCTTGCCGGCAAGCTTTTCTGTGGCTATTATAATATAAGTTAGCATAACTGTCAAGGTACAGTAGCGTACAAAATTAAGTTATTTACAAACAAATAAAATGATGGTACAATAAAAACATCATAGTAAAATAAAAAGCTGGGAGAAGGATTATGAGAAAATTTTTGGTTGTTCTTCTAAGTTTGGTGATGATTTTGCCAATGTTTTCTGTTGCAGTGCCGATGTCTGTATCGGCAGCCATGGACACATCTGATGCCGGGTTTGATATGACCGGTCAGGGCAGCGATTGGTCAGACTACTATTATGAATCCGAAAAACTTATGGACAAGGTGCCGCATACCTTTGCGGTATGGGTCAAAACGGCTTCAACCTCAAATCAAGGTGTAGTGATAGGTAACTATGTCCATATGAGCGATTCGGACGCGCATATCAACGTCGGAATTTACAAGAACGGATGCCCTCGCCTGAATTGGAACGACGAGGACGGCACAGCTCATGAGGCGTTGTTTGAGGGTGCGCCATTGACTGTGGGTGAATGGGCTTATGTGGTGTTTGTTCATGACGATGCCAACAAAGCCATACATTATTATTTGAACGGCGAATTTGTAGAGAGCAATACCGCCGATTATTCGGCATTTGAAGCGGGTGCCGCTACGGATTTCCCGTTTGCCCTCGGTGGAGATCTGCGACCTCTGAACGGTCAGTATTTTAAGGGTGAAATAGGCAACATCAGCTTTTATGCCGACGCTCGTACGGCCGATGAGATCAAATCCGATTACACCAACGGTGCAGACCTTACCGATAAAGATCTTATTTTGCACTATGAGCTCAGCTCCGCCGACAACAACAGCACAAAAATAGAGGATAAGAGCGGAAACGGCTACCATCAGATCCGCGGAAAAATGTGGCTGACCGAAGAGGAGATGCAGGCGTTGCGCGGCGACACCTCCGACCGCGCGTATTCCTTTGCAGTGGTTGGCGATACTCAGTGTCTGGTTTATTATCCCACGACCGAGGGTGCCGTAGGCACTATTTACGATTGGATAGTAGATAATAAAGAAAGTAAGAACATTCAATATGTTATCGGACTTGGCGATATTACCGAGTACAATACTGTCGCAGAATGGGAAGAGGTCAAGCCTGCCATTACAAAAATGGACGGTGTTGTGGAATATTCGCTGATACGCGGTAATCATGACGTGCTCAAGGGCGATGACCCTACGTTGTTCAACCAATATTTTGCCTCTCATAAGGCATATGTGGATCAGTTCGAGAAATACGGCGGCTTTTATGAGGAAGGCTCGGTTGAAAATACATACCGCACCATGCGTATTGGAAATACCGATTATTTGTTCCTCAATATAGACTACGCCCCCACAGACGATATACTTAACTGGGCTTGTTCGGTGATAGAAACATATCCCGAGCATAAGGTGATTATTTCTACTCACCTGTATATGTATTGTGACAGCACCACTATTGATGATGACGATGTAGGCTCTGTACCAGATGAAACCACACAAAATAACGGCGATGATATTTGGAGTAAGGTGGTGTCCCGTTATGAAAATGTGCAGATGGTGCTTTCGGGTCATATTATTTCCGACCACATCCGCGTAAGACAGGAGCAGGGCATTCACGGAAATACGGTAACTCAGATGCTCATCGACGGTCAGAGACTTGACAAGGTACTGGCGGATGATGGGGGCGTCGGCATGGTTGCCATGTTCTATTTCGATGAGACGGGCGAAAATGTCTCGGTGGAATATTATTCCACTGTTAAGGATCTGTATCTCAGAAGCTGGAATCAGTTTGATCTTTGTCTGACTGCGGAGGTAGAGCAAGAGCAGACTGCGGCTTGGGACGGCTCATCCATGAAAACACCGAGCGGTTTCGGTACAGAGGATGATCCTTATATTATCAGCTCTGCAGAAAATTTGGTTTGGATGGCAAGGCAGATCGGTATCGGCGATGCACCCGGTAACACGGTTAGAAATCCATTTGAGGGCAAATATTTCAAGCAGGTCTGCGATATCGATCTTGGCGGACACGAGCTACCGAGTATAGGATATTATTACGCCACTACCGCAAAAATGTTCGTTTTCGGCGGTACATATGACGGCGGAGGATATTCCATAAAGAACGGTTCAATCATCAATACACGTGCATTTTTTGATAAGACACTATCGGCTCACAATCAAAATGCATACTTCGGAACCGGCTTGTTCGGCGTGATTCATGGTGCTACGATACGCAACGTGGTTATGGAGAATATGAAGATCAACGACTATGCGTCTTTCGGACTTCTCGTTGGAGTTGCAAGTGCTCCCGTAACTGAAACGGCAGATTTCAACGTGATCGAAAATTGCACTGTCAAGGAATCCTGCGCGATTGAAAGCACTTATACTGCCTCCTCAAAAATTGCAAATTATCATTGGAATAACGGCTTACCTGCTCATGTGGGTAGCATGGTCGGAATGGGCGGCAATATAACCATAAGAAACTGCGTTAATAAAGCGGATATAACCACTTCGGGCAACCATACCTATGCCGGAGGTATCATTGGTCTTGCTATGTTTAATTCGGAGATCGTCGGATGCACCAATGAGGGTGATATTAGCTTGGATTTCAACATTACCGGCGTTACTCGCAAGGCTGCCGTACCGCATATTAACGGTGGTATCGTTGGTGCTATAAGCGGAACTGCCGGCGGAGGTACGGACTATATTACATTTATCTCGACTGGTGTGACTATTATGGATTGCACTAATTCGGGCTCATTCAGCATCAGCGGAACTGCGGTCGGTCCCGTTTACTATGGCGGTATTCTCGGTTTTTCCAACGAGCTTGGCGCAAATACCACACACACTATTTCAAGCTGTAAAAATTCCAATACCTCCGTCTCGCTCGGCACGCAGACTGCGCTGACAAGCGTGGCCGGTATTGTGGGTAACGCCTACCATGCTGCAGACGCGACCTCGGTCAGCACATTGTATGTGGAGGATTGCACCTCCGTCGATCTGACGGCAGACTCCTTAAACCTTGGAACAGCATACACGGCGACAAACGAATATGTTACAGCTGTTGTGAATGACGGAATTACGCTACCTATCACTGTTCTCGATCACACCTATGGTGAATGGCAAAAGCACGACAGCACACAGCACAAGCGTGTCTGCACCTGTGGATGCGGAGAAATTAAATATGCTGACCATATTTGGGGTTCCGGTGTTCAAACGGTGGCACCGACTCATACTTCGGTAGGTACTATGACCTATACATGTATCGTTTGCGGCGAGATTAAAACAGAGGATATTGCAAAAACTACAGTACATACAGGCTTCGGCGCATGGGTAAACAATGGTGACGGTACGCATACAAGCACTTGTGTATGCGGTACGGCCAGAACGCATGCTCACAACAAAAACAACTATGGCTACTGTGTCGATTGTCAGATCAATATTGTCGGTTCATCCGTCAATCTTGGCGCTGATCTCTCGATGAAATATTATGTCAATGTCATGGACACAGCCATAGACGCCGCAAAGCTGAAGATGCAGTTTACCTTCAACGGTGCTATGACCAGCGTTTCTTGCTCCGACACAGATACCAATGGCTATTATGTATTTGTGCTCGAAGGTATCACGCCTCAGTGCATGGGCGATAATATCAAGGCGGAGTTGCTGCTGGACAACGACACCATCGCATCAAAGGATACCTACAGCATCGAGCAGAACCTGCGCGATCTGTTGGCGATAGAGAATGCTAAGGCGGAGACCGAACGTAACACTGCGCTCATTACATTGATCAACGATACACTGACCTACGGCGCGGCGGCACAGACTTACCGCGGATATAACACCACCGCTCTTGTCAATAAGGATATCACCGGCAGTGAATGGACAACTCTCACCGAGACCGACAAGGTTGTCGGCGATAGCTCGAGTGCTACAACCAAATTCACCGCTGCAGGCGTTCGCTTCGCTGATGTCAATCGCCTGTATTTCAGATTTGTGACTGACGAGAATGTTGCAAATGTTAAGGTTGAGATAATTCCCGCAGGCGGTACCGCGTCAACTGTTACAAGCTTTACCTTTGATGACGGTGTGTATACAGTTTACAGCGAGGGTATCTTTGCTACGGATTTTGACACGGTCTACACAGTAAATCTGATAGTAAATGACAGTACCGTACAGACGCTTACCTACAGCGTAAAGTCGTATGTACATGCAATGCAAGACAGCGCGACTATGGGAGAGCTGGCAAAAGCGCTGTATAATTACGGTCTGGCGGCAGAAGCGTATGCCGAAACATTGGTAAACGCTGACTAATTATTGGAGGATAAAATAGAATGAAGCAGAATTACGTTCAGCCTACGCTTGAGATTTTGCTTTTGAGTAAGCAAGATATACTTACCGCTTCGAACAGCGACCCGTTTGACGGTATGGACAACATACTTTAATTAAATATTTAAAAGATCATCCCCGCCGAGAATTCAATCCTCGGCGGGGAGCATTTTGTTATTTATTTATTGCCTGTAAGTAGAGGTCATAGCCGAAAAGCAATTGATCGACGCAGTGGCAATCGGAGGAGAAGATTATCTCCTTGTCTCGCGCTTTCAGCTCGGCGATGATGAAATCATCGGGGTAGGGGGTCGTTCTGTACCCGCGAGCGATGGCGCCCGTGTTGATCTCGAATTTTGCCGGGGAGGCGCACAGCTTGTCCAGCGCCGCAAGCGCCGCAGCGCGATAGCGGGGCGAGGCGGTATCGAACAGAGAGCCATCCTCATTGAACTTTGTGATAAGATCAAAATGGCCGATTATGTCGCAATGTGTTTTGTCGTAGACCTCGGCGACGGTCTCAAAATAATGCTCGACAAGCGCGTAAATATCTCCGCCGTAATATTTTTGAGCAAATTCTATTTGTTTCTCGCGGCTTTCGTCAAGCGACAGATACTCTCCGTCCTTTTTGACATAGTGTATCGAGCCGATGACAAAATCATAGCCCTCGGCGGCATCGTCCGAATAAAAATCCTGCTCGATGCCTAACAAAATTTTTATTTTGCCTGCGTATTTTTGCTTGAGCTCATTTATGCGGGCGCGATACTGCTCCGTCACCTCGCGGGACATACAGTAGCTGTCGTCAAAGGAGGTGAAAGAATGACTCGAAAAGCCTATTTCGGGACATCCCAGACGCATGGCCTCGCGGATGAGCGTTTCCGGCTCGTCTGCGCCGTGGCAGTAGCTTGTGTGAGTATGATAATTTGAAGGGATCATTTTGTCATTTTTTCCTGTTTTACTTTGTGGTCGATGATGTGGCGGGAGGCAAGCTCGCGGTGAACGTCCTCGACGGTGATGCCCATTTGAACCATCAGCACCATTGCGTGGTATGCAAGGTCTGCAAGCTCGTAGACAGTCTCGGCCTTGTCATCAGCCTTACCAGCGATAATGACCTCGGTGCACTCCTCGCCGACCTTTTTGAGTATTTTGTCGATGCCTTTTTCAAAGAGGTAGGTGGTATAGGAGCCCTCGGGCTTGTCAGTCTTGCGTCCGACGAGCAAGTCGTAAAGTCCCTCAAGGCTGAATTCGTGCAGCTCCTCGCTTTGCCAGACGGGATGCGTGAAGCAGGAATCGGTGCCGGTGTGGCAGGCCGGGCCGTCCTTTTCGACCACGACGACCAGCGCGTCATTATCGCAATCCGCCGTGATGCTGACTATGTGCTGATAGTTGCCGCTGGTCTCGCCCTTGAGCCACAGCTCTTGTCTCGAACGGCTCCAGAAGCAGGTCAGCCCCTTTTGCATCGATATTTCAAGGCTTTCGCGGTTCATGTATGCGACGGTCAGAACTTTTTTGGTAATTGAGTCTACTACAACGGCGGGAATGAGTCCGTCACTGTCGAATTTAAGTTGATCTATATTCAGCATTTTAAAAACCTTTCTTATAAACGAACGATAATATCATTGTCTCTCAGCTCGCGCTTGAGATCGGGTATTGCGACCTCACCAAAGTGGAATATGGATGCGGCAAGTCCTGCGTCGATATCGGGAATGTTTTTGAACAGCTTGACGAAATCAGCTGTTCCGCCTGCACCGCCCGACGCGATGACGGGTACATTTACAGCGTCGCAGACGGCACGGAGCATTTCAATGTCAAAGCCCTTTTTGACGCCGTCGGTGTCAATGGAATTGACGACTACCTCGCCCGCGCCCATGCCGACGCATCTTTTTATCCAGCTTATGGCTTCCATGCCTGTGTCCTCTCGGCCTCCCTTGGCAAACACGCGGAACTCGCCATCCACGCGCTTGGCATCGACCGACAGCACCACGCACTGGTCGCCGTATTTTTGCGCCGCCTCATATACGAGGCTTGGGTTACGTATTGCGCCCGAGTTGACGCTGACCTTGTCCGCGCCGCATTTGAGCACGCGGTCAAAATCGTCGACAGTATTGATGCCGCCTCCAACGGTCAGCGGAATGAAAATGGTGCTCGCGACCTCGCGGAGAATGTCAGTGAAAAGCTGTCTGCCCTCAAACGAGGCGGTTATGTCGTAAAACACCAGCTCGTCCGCGCCGTTATCGGAATAGTAGCGGGCAAGCTCAACAGGCGAGGAGACGTCGGAAAGTCCCTCGAAGTTGACACCCTTGACCACGCGGCCCGCACGTACATCGAGGCAGGGGATTATGCGTTTTGTTATCATTTTGCCACCTCCACAGCCTCGCGCAGATCAATGTCACCCGTGTAATATGCCTTGCCGATAATTGCGCCGTATATCTGCATTTTTCGCAGCTCGAGCACGTCGTTCATTGACGAAACACCGCCCGATGCGGTTATGTCCAGCGAATATTTTGCCGACAGAGAACGGTAAAGTGCGAGATTTGTGCCGCGCATGGCGCCGTCCTTTGAAATATCGGTGCAGATTATGTTGCGAACGCCGATGCTCTGCATTTTGGCGAGAAAATCGTCAAGCGTTACGCCCGAATTTTCAAGCCATCCCTTGATGGCGATACAGCCGTCCTTGACATCGGCTCCGACGGATATCTTTTCGCCGTATTTTGCCACTGCGGTGCGTAAAAAGGCTTCGTCGTTGACGGCGGCAGTGCCGAGAATAACGCGCCCGACACCCGCTGACAGGTATTTTTCAACCGTTTGCATCGATCGTATGCCGCCGCCTATCTCGACAAACAGGCTTGTTTCATTGGCCACTTGGGCGACGATATCAATGTTAGGCGTAGTTCCGTCCTTTGCGCCCTCAAGGTCGACCATATGAATATGTGTCGCGCCGCACGCTTCAAAATCACGCGCGATTTCGATGGGGTTTTCGCTGTAGACGGTCATATTGTTGTAGTCGCCCTTGTAAAGACGGACGGCTTTTTTGTCAAACAGATCGATTGCGGGGAGTATTATCATTTTGCTACCTCCTCGCAGAATGCGCGCAATATATTGAGTCCCACCGTGCCGCTTTTTTCGGGGTGGAACTGGCATCCCATTACGTTTCCGCGCTCGACGGCGGCGGTCAGCTGCTCGCCGTATTCGGCGGTAGCAATAACGCTGTCGGCGCAGTCGGAGGCAAAATACGAATGCACGAAATAAACGCAGTCACCCTCGTTGATATAGCGCATCAGACGGCTTTCGCGTGTAAAATGCAAGGCGTTCCAGCCGATGTGAGGTATTTTCAGCGAGGCGGGGATGACGCCTTGCATGGGTACGACACTGCCGCGAAGCAGTCCGAGTCCCTCGTGCTCTCCGTATTCGTAGCTTTTCTCAAATAAAAGCTGCATGCCGAGGCAGATGCCAAGTATCTCCTTGCCGCCCGCTACCTGCTCTTTTATGACGGTGTCAAGCCCGCGCTCATGGAGCAATCGTGCCGCGTCGGCAAAAGCACCGACGCCGGGCAGTATGAGCTTGTCGGCTTTTTTTATGGTTTCAATGTCCGAGGTGACGACAGTGTCCGCGCCGATGCTTTTGAGCGACGAGCACAGCGAGAACAGATTGCCGACACCGTAATCAATGACAGCTATCATGCCAGCATCCCCTTTGTGGACGGAATGTCGTCAGCAAACGCGGGGTCGATGGCGAGTGCTTTGCGCAGACTTCTTGCGACCGATTTAAACGCGCCCTCAATGATGTGGTGCGAGTTTTTGCCCGCTATCTGACGGATGTGAAGTGTCATGCCTGCATCGCGAGCGACGGCGCGCCAGAATTCCTCGCATAGCTCGGTGTCAAAGTCGCCGACCTTTGCGGTGGGAATGTCGAGCGCAAAGTAAAGCTCACCGCGTCCCGAAATATCAACCGCGGAAAGTATCAGCGCTTCATCCATGGGGAGTGTGGTGTCGCCGTAGCGGACTATGCCGCGCTTGTCGCCCATAGCTTCGGCAAGAGCCTTGCCCAGACATATTCCGATATCCTCGACAGTGTGGTGATAATCGACATATGTGTCGCCCGCGCAGGTCACGTCAAGATCAAAACGCGCGTGCTTGGCGAAGAGGATAAGCATGTGGTCAAGAAAGCCGCAGCCCGTTTTGATATTTGAAGCGCCCCCGCCGTCAAGGCAAAGCGACAGCGAAATGTCGGTTTCGGCGGTCTTTCTTATAATTTCCGCTTTTCTCATAGCGTTTTTTCCTCCAGTATACATTCAATAGCCGATATGAGGGCTTGCATTTGCTCGGCGGTGCCGATGGTTATGCGGTTGTAGTCCTTTATGCGCTCCTTTTTGAAGTGACGCACAAGTATTCCACGCTCCTTGAGCGCGAGGTAAAGATTCTCGCCGCCGATACGGCTTGACTTGGCAAAAACAAAGTTGGTCTTTGACGGTAGCACTTCAAAGCCGAGTCGGGATAACTCGCACGTCGTCCACTCGCGATTTTGCATAATGGTGCGGCAGTTTGCCATGTAAAGCTCGTTTTCGTTCAGCACAGCACAGCCCGCCGCGGCGGTCATACGGTTGACATTATAGGGATTTGTGGAATATTTGACGGTGTTGAGGTCGGCGATGAGTGACGCATTTGCGATACCGAAGCCCAGTCGGGCGCCCGCCATTGAGCGGGACTTTGAAAATGTTCCCGTGACGAGCAGATTATCGTATTTGTTTATCAGCGAGACAGCACTCTCGCCTCCGAAATCAACATACGCCTCGTCGATAATAACGACATTGTCGGGATTGCTTTTTACGATCTCCTCGATATCGGAGAGCGGCTGGCAAAGTCCCGTCGGCGCGTTGGGATTGGCGATGACGACGGTCTTGCCTATGCCTATGTAATCCTGCGCTTTGATAGAAAAATCGCTCGCGAGCGGTATTTCCTCATAGGGAATGTTGTTGAGCTGCGCGAAAACGGGGTAAAAACCGTAGGTTATATCGGCAAAAGCGAGCGGGTGCGCGTCGTCGGCGAATGCCATAAATGCGAAGTTGAGCACCTCGTCCGAGCCATTGGTCATGATTACCTGATCTGTGCCGATACCGTAAATTTTTGCGAATTTTGCTCTCAGCTCAACGCATTCGGGGTCGGAATAAAGCTGTAGCTTTGCGCTTTCGGATGCGACTGCCGCGGCAACCGCCTCGGTGGGCGGAAAAGGGGATTCGTTTGTATTGAGCTTTATGTACTGCATGTCCTTAGGCTGCTCGCCCGGAACGTAGGGTGTCAGCGCGGAATATTTCTGTGAGAAAAATTTGCTCATTATTTGTCCTCAAAGCGGATGGTGGCACTTTTGGCGTGCGCATCCAAGCCTTCCTTGTTAGCGAAATATGACACCTTGTCGGCGACGGCGGAAAGCGCCTCGGCGGTGTAGTAGGTAAACTGCGACTTTTTGACGAAATCATCGACCGACAGGGGAGAGGAAAAGCGGGCGGTGCCGCTGGTGGGAAGCGTGTGATTGGGGCCAGCAAAGTAGTCGCCCAACGCCTCGGGGCAGTATTTGCCCATAAAAATGGAGCCCGCATGCTTGATCTTGTCAAGATAGTCAAAGGGATTGTCGACGCACAGCTCGAGGTGCTCGGGAGCGATCTCATTTGCAATATCGATGGCGAGCATGAGGTCGTTTTCGGCGACGATTATTTTGCCGTTGTTGTCAATGGAGGCGCGAGCGATCTCGGCGCGGGGAAGCAGAGGTATCTGTATTTCCAGCTCGGCGCTGACCTGCTCGGCGAATTTGCGGCTGTCTGTTACCAGTACCGCACTTGCCATTTTGTCGTGCTCCGCCTGCGAGAGCAGGTCGGCGGCGACATTGCGGGGGTTACAGGTAGCGTCGGCTACGACGAGTATTTCACTCGGCCCCGCGATCATGTCGATGGAGACCTTGCCGAACACCTGCTTTTTTGCCTCGGCGACAAATGCGTTGCCGGGACCGACTATTTTGTCCACTCTCGGCACACTTTCGGTGCCGTATGCCAGCGCCGCAATAGCACCCGCGCCGCCTATTTTGAATATGCGGTCGACGCCGGCTATGGACGCCGCCGCGAGTATGACGGGATTGACTCGGCCGTCGCTCATGGGCGGCGTGACCATAACTATCTCACTGCAGCCCGCTATCTTGGCGGGAATGCTGTCCATAAGCACGGTGGAGGGGTATGCGGCAGTGCCGCCGGGAACGTAAAGTCCCACTTTTTCTATCGGCATGACCTTTTGTCCTATGACCACGCCGTTTTTATCATTAATAATAAAGCTGTTTTTGACTTGACGCGAGTGGAAGGCGCGAATGTTGGCCGCCGCCTCGCGCAGAATGTCGAGAAATTTGGGCTCGACAAGCGTGAGCGCCTCGTCTATTTCCGCTTTTGAGACTTCAAGTGAGTCAAGCTCTGCGCGATCGAATTTTTTCGCATAGCCGTAAAGCGCCGCGTCGCCCTCTTTGATGACCGTGGCAATTATTTCGGCTACAATGCCCTCAACATCGGGGGCGATATTGTCGCGGGCGAAGATCTCGCTGTTTGGGACCTCGCCGTAATTGTATATCTTGATCATTTTTTTGAAACCTGTTCTTTCATACTGCGCATGATGTTCTCGATCTCTGCGCTCTTGAATTTAAAGCTTGCCTTGTTGGCTATAAGTCGGGCGCTGATGGGAAGTATCTCGGCGATGACCTCAAGGTTGTTTTCCTTGAGCGTCGTGCCTGTCTCGACGATATCGACGATAACATCGGAAAGCCCGAGTATGGGGGCGATCTCGATCGAGCCGTTGAGCTTGATGATATCTATCTCGCGGCCCAGCCCTGCATAGTAGCGGGCGGCAATGTTGGTGAATTTGGTGGCGACGCGAAGCGTGCGCATGCCGTCGTCGTGAAAGCTTTTGGGGGCGGCGACTGCCATTCGGCATTTGCCGAGGTCGAGGTCGAGCAGTTCATATATGTTCGGCTCATATTCAAGCAGAATATCTTTGCCAGCAACGCCGATATCCGCCGCGCCGCGCTCGACGTAAATGGAAACGTCAGAGGGCTTGACCCAGAAATAGCGCACCTGTTTTTGTGTATTTTCAAATATCAGCTTGCGGTTGTTTTCCTTAATGGAGGGGCATTCGTAGCCTGCCGCCTCAAACATGGCGTATACCTTTTCGCCAAGTCTGCCTTTGGGAAGTGCTATATTCAGCATGATGCCGTCTCCTTTCTGATATCAACGCATTGTCTGTAGCGCAGTTTTTGGGGAGCGGCTTTTTGCGCGCTGACGCGCTTGCCCTCCGAGATAAGCTGATTGACGGTCGAGTTGAGAGTCTGCAGGGATGTGCTTTGATCGTAAAGTAAAAGCACGTCGACATCATAGCCCTCGGAGGACGAATGAAGCTGTTCGAGCAGATCGAGGTATAAAGCAAAGCCGATAGCTCCTGCGCGTCTGCCCATGCGGCGCATCATTTTGTCATACTGACCGCCTGCAAGAATGCCGTCGCATATGCCGTCAAGAAAGCCTTTAAAGACTATGCCGTTGTAATAGCTCATGTCATTGACGACCGAAAAGTCGAATATGACGCGGTCACCGTAGTCCGTCTGATCAAGCAGAGTTGACAGCGCCTTAAGCTCGTCGAGCGCTCCACGTGCCTCGGGCGTTGTGCAAATGCCGTCAAGTGCCGCGATGACATGGCTTCGCTCGCCGTAAGTGGTGATGAGGGCGGTCAGCTTGGCTATGCCTGTGTCGGCAATGCCGTGATTGCGGCAAAGCGCGGCGAGATCGTGGGCGTTTTTTTCGGCGATATAGAGGATAGCCTGCTTGCGGAATACCTCGTCGTCACAGACCTCGTCAAGTATTGACGAAACTATGCCGAGATGTGATATCTCAAGCAAAAATTTATCAGAAATGAGCTCCAGGCTTTGTGCGGCGAGCGACAATACCTCGTAAATATCGTAAAGGTCGATGTCGCCAACGCATTCAAGCCCTGCCTGCATTATTTCCTTATAATGCTGTGTGCTGTCGGATACGCGATAGACATTTTCGTTGTAATACACCTTTTGCTTGACGCCGGCCTCGTCCTCGCCCTGTTTGATGATGGACAGTGTTACATCGGGCTTGAGCGCGAGCAGCTTGCCGTTGGTGTCGTTAAAGGTGATTATGCGGTCACTGACCAGAAAATCCTTGTTGCGTATATATAATTCGTATTCCTCGAATTTGCTCATTTTAAAGGGGAGGTAACCGTATTTACGGTAAAGCGCGCGCAGTGAAAATATGGCGCGTTCCTCACTTTTCAGCATATCGATCATGTGTTTTGCTCCTTATCGGTTCTCCGGAGTACGGTATCATAGCCGCCCGCGCCGTATTCAAGACAGCGACTTACACGGCTGATGGTGGCAGTGCTGGCGCCGGTCTCACGGCTTATCTGCAAATAGCTGATGCCGCTACTGAGCATTTTTGCGACTCGCAGACGCTGTGATATGTCTTTTATTTCCTTGATGGTGCACACATCCTCGAGAAAGGCGTACACCTCGTCGACGGTTTTGAGGTTTAATATGGCTTCGCACAGCAGGTCGGTGTCTTGGTTATGCCAGGTGTTCATGATCTACTCCGTTTCATAGTTTAACGCGGTGAAGTGATAATACAATGAATTATACCACAACAGTGTATGTATGTCAATAGATTTTGCGTTTTTTAAAATAAAAAATTCTAACAGGGCCACCGCGGTAGCCCTGTTAGTTATGAGAAATTAAAGATCGGTAAGCGTTGCCGCCATGACAGCCTTGATGGTGTGCATGCGGTTTTCGGCTTCCTCGAATACGACCGACTGCGTGCTTTCGAACACTTCGTCGGTGACCTCCATTGCGTCGCGCTCGAACTTGTCGCCCATCTCGCAGCCAATGGTGGTCTTTTTGTCGTGGAATGCGGGCAGGCAGTGCATGAATATAGCATTCTTGCTTGCCATGCTCATCAGATCGGCGTTGACCTGATAAGGTGACAGCTCGGCAATTCTCTCTGCCCAAACCTCGACGGGCTCACCCATCGAGACCCAAACGTCGGTATAAATAACATCCGCGCTGCGCACGCCCTCGGCGACGTTCTCGCAGAAACGGAGCGTCGCGCCCGTCTTTGCGGCGATGCTTTGGCATTCGTCGATGAGAGCCTGATCGGGGAAATACTTTTTAGGTGCGCAGGCGGTGAAGTTCATGCCCATTTTTGCGCAACCGACCATGAGCGAGTTGCCCATGTTGTATCTTGCGTCGCCCATATAGACGAAATTGATGCCCTGAAGCTTGCCGAACTTTTCTTTAATGGTAAGAAAATCGGCGAGTATTTGTGTGGGGTGGAATTCGTTGGTAAGACCATTCCAAACGGGGACGGAGGCATACTTTGCCAGCTCCTCGACTATCTCCTGACCAAATCCGCGGTACTCGATGCCGTCATAAATTCCCGACAGCACGCGAGCTGTGTCGGCGATGCTTTCTTTTTTACCTATCTGCGAGCCTGTGGGGTCGAGATAAGTTGTGCCCATACCCAAGTCGCGCGCCGCAACCTCAAAACTGCAACGGGTACGCGTGCTGGTTTTTTCGAATATCAGGGCTATATTTTTGCCGTCGCACACACGGTGAGGAATGCCTGCTTTTTTCTTTGCCTTGAAATCAGCGGCAAGCTGTATCAGATACGATATCTCCTCGGGAGTGTAGTCGAGCAGCTTGAGAAAATCTCGGTTTTTGAGGTTCATGATAATAATCTCCGTTAATTAGTTTGCGCAAGCGCTTTTGAGAACGCTTATCGCCTCTTTGAGCTGATCCATGGGTATGTTCAGCGCGGGAAGCAGGCGAACCTTATCCTTCGCCTTGATGACGAGCACGCCGTGCTTCATGCATTCGGCGATAACCTCGCCTGCGTCCTTTTGTGTCTTTATGCCTATCATAAGTCCAAGCCCGCTGACACTGACAATACCGTCCGCACCCTCAAGCTCATTTTTTATGTATTTAGCTCTCTCGCGAACGCCTGCGAGTAGTGCGTCATCGATACGGCTCATGATGCTGAGAGCCCCCGCACAGCATACGGGGTTTCCGCCGAAGGTCGAGCCGTGCGTACCGGGGGTGAAAATATCCTGCACCTTTTCGCCAAGCAGTGTAGCGCCCAGCGGAAGACCTCCGCCAAGACCTTTTGCAGTGGTGACGATATCAGGCGTGATGCCGTAATTCATATAGCCGTAAAGCATGCCGGAGCGGCCGTTTCCGACCTGTACCTCGTCGCAAATGATGAGCAGATCCTTGCGCTCGGCAAGCTCCACTACCTTGTCAACAAATGCTTGCTCAAGCGGCATAACGCCGCCCTCACCCTGCACGACCTCTATCATAATGGCGGCGCACTTGTATTTTGCCAGAGCACATTCAAGCTCCTCAATGCAGGTCGCGCTGACGTGAACAAAACCCTCCGTCAGCGGCAGAAAATCCTTGTGAAATACCTCCTGACCTGTTGCGGCAAGTGTGGTTATGGTGCGTCCGTGAAAGCTGTTTTTCAGTGTTATAATGGTGTAATAATCCTTGCCCTTTTTCTCGGCGGCGTATTTTCTTGCCGCTTTGATTGCGCATTCGTTTGCCTCGGCACCGGAGTTGGAGTAAAACACCTTTTTCATGCCTGTGCGCTCGCAAAGCAGCTGTGCCAGCTCGGCGCAGGGCTCTGTGTAATAAAGATTTGACATATGCTGAAGTTTTGTGAGCTGTGCCGTTACCGCCGCCTGCCATTGCTCGTCGGCAACGCCAAAGGTGTTGACCGCAATGCCGGTAGCAAGGTCGATATATTTTTTGCCCGACTCGTCCCAAACCACAGAGCCCTTGCCGCCGACAACGGTCAGCGGAAAACGGGCATATGTGTTGGCAATATACTGTTTATCTGTGCTCTGTATATCCATATGCCGCTCCTTATTCGTTTATAAACATTGTTCCTATACCCTCGCTGGTGAGCATTTCGATAAGAATAGCGTGGGGAATGCGCCCGTCGATTATAAAGACGCGATTTACGCCCCATTTGATGGCGTTGATGCAGCATTCAACCTTGGGAAGCATACCGCCGCTTATAATGCCGCTCTCCGCAAGCGCGGGAGCCTCGCTTGCCTTTATGACGGGAATGAGTGTGGAAGGATCGTCCTTGTCTCGCAGAATACCGCTGATATCGGTCATTGAGATAAGACTTTCGGCGCCCAGCTCGCCCGCGATCTTTGCCGCCGCGGTGTCGGCGTTGATGTTGTAGACATTGCCCTCACTGTCACAGCCGACAGTGGATATTACGGGAATGTAGCCCTTTTCGATGACATCAAGAATGGGCTTTGCGTTGATACCCGTTATCTCTCCTACATATCCGAGCGCGGGATCCTTCATTTTGGCCTGTATCATGCCGCCGTCCATGCCGGAAAGACCGATGGCGCTACCGCCCTTGGTTTCGATGAGGTGAACAAGGCTTTTATTGACCTTTCCCGCAAGCACCATCTGAACCACATCTACAGTCTCGCGGTCGGTAACGCGCAAGCCGCCCACAAATTCGCTCTTCTTGCCGATCTTGTTCAGCATATCGGTGATCTCGGGTCCGCCACCGTGTACAAGCACAACCTTGACGCCTATGAGCGAGAGCAGAATGATGTCTCTCATGACCGAGTCTTTAAGGTCTTCATTTATCATGGCGTTGCCGCCGTATTTTATGACCACTACCTTGCCGGTGTATTCCTGTATGTATGGCAGGGCGTGGACGAGTATTTTTGCGCGTTGCGCGTTGGTGATATCCATTGTTGTACCTTTCTTATGTGCGATAATCGCCGTTTATCTTGACGTAATCGTATGTAAGATCGCATCCCCATGCGGTGGATGCAGCATCGCCCGACTGAAGCTCGATGAGTATCTCGATCTCGTCCTCGAGCAGTATCTCTTTGGCCTTTTCCTCAGAGAAGTCGACGCCCGCGCCGTTGACGCAGACGACCACCTCGCCCTTGCGTGACTTAAAGCTTGCGTTTATCTTGCTAACGTCAACATTCGCACCGCTGTAGCCGATTGCGCACAGCACGCGACCCCAGTTGGCGTCTGCGCCAAACATTGCGGATTTTGTGAGCGAGGAGCAAATAACGCTCTTGGCGACCTTTTTTGCGGTTTCAAGGTCTGCCGCACCGCTTACCTTGCATTCGAGCAGCTTGGTAGCGCCCTCGCCGTCGGCGGCGATAAGGCGGCAGAGGTGGACAGTGACCGTGTTGAGCGCTTTCATGAAAGCGTCAAAATCATCGCCCTCGCAGCATATCTCACTGTTGCCCGCCATGCCGTTTGCAAGCACGGTGACCATGTCGTTTGTGGAGGTGTCGCCGTCAATGCTGACCATGTTGAAAGTGTTTTTTATGTCGCCCGAAAGTGCTTTTTGAAGCAGAGGGGCGCTGATGGCGCAGTCGGTAGTGATAAAGACCAGCATTGTAGCCATGTTGGGATGTATCATGCCAGAACCCTTGGCGATACCGCCTATCTTGCATTCAACGCCGCCGACGTCAAAGCTTACGGCGACTTCCTTGAGCCTGGTGTCGGTGGTCATAATGCCCTCCGCGGCAAGCGCGGAATTGTTGCCCAAGCCCTTTACAAGAGCGGGGATGCCCTCCTTGATAGGCTCAATATTGAGCGGCTGACCGATAACACCGGTGGAAGCGACAACGACGTCACCTGCGTCAATGCCGAGCTCGGCGGCAAGTAGGTCGCTCATCTGCTCGGCGATCTCGATGCCGTTTGCATTGCAGGTGTTGGCATTTCCGCTGTTGCAGATGACAGCCTGCGCATATCCGTCCGCGATGTGCGCTTTTGTAACAGTCAGGGGCGCGCCCTTGACGAGGTTTGTAGTATAAACAGCGGCGGCGGTAGCCTTTTTCTCGCTGTAGATGAGCGCGAGGTCGCGTTTTGTTTTATTTTTACGAATGCCGCAGTGTACGCCCGAAGCGGTAAAGCCCTTAGCGGCGCATACACCACCATTTATTATCTTCATTATTATATTATGCCTTTCTTAAGCTTATATTTCAAGTCCAAAGGTCTTTTCGTTGCCCATGACGATGTTGAGACACTCGACGGCGGCACCTGATGCGCCCTTGCCGAGGTTGTCGTAAACGGCGAGCAGAATTATTCTGTCCTCATTGCCGCCGACGGTTATCTTCATGCTGTCCTTGCCCGAGAGCGCGGCGGCGGACAAAAAACCGTCCGTGTCGGCGCTGTCGCAGTAAGTTACGAGCGGGCCGGTATATTTATTTTTGTAAGCTTGAATTATATCATTGGCTGTTTTGCCGTCGCACAGCTGACTCTTGAACAGTGGCACCGTGACCTCCATGCCGCTGTAAAAATCGGCAACGATGGGGCAGAACACGGGCGCGTTGTCGATGCCCGTTATGGCTTTCATTTCTTTGAGATGCTTGTGCTGTTGAGTAAGACCGTACTGACGCGGAGCGCCGAGAAGAGCGTCGCGGTCGTCGGACTCGTAGTCGGCAATCATTTTTTTGCCGCCGCCGCTGTAGCCCGTCAGTGAATGACAGGTGAGAAGCGCATCTGCAGGCAAAATACCTGCTTCAACGAGAGGGTAGACAAGCGCGATGAATCCGCTGGCGTGACAGCCGGGTACGGCGATGCGCTTGGAGCTTTTGATGGCGGCCTCGTGTGAGGAGGACAGTTCGGGAAAGCCGTATGTCCAATCGGGCGAGGTACGATGGGCGGTGGATGTGTCGATGACGACAGTGTTGGGGTTATCTATGAGCGACACCGCTTCTATTGCGGCGGGGTCGGGAAGACAGAGAAAAGCTATGTCAGCAGCATTCAGCGCCGCCTTGCGTGCGGCGGTGTCCTTGCGTTGTTCCTCTGTCAGTGTTATGAGCTCTATGTCGGCGCGGTCGCCGAGACGCTCGAATATACGCAGGCCGGTGGTACCGGCTTTTCCGTCGATAAATACTTTTTTCATTTTTGCGAGAGCACTTCCTTGACATATTTTATCTGTTTTTCAACCGATGCGACGGAGGTGCCTCCCTCGCTTATGCGTTTTTCAACGCAGGTGCTAAGGCTTATTTCGTTATACAGGTCGGTGTCGAACAGGTCGCTGTAGGCCTTGTATTCGTCGAGAGTCAGCGTTTCGAGAACCTTTCCCTCGGCAATACATTTTGCAACCAGTTCGCCCGAAATTTTATATGCGCTTCTGAATGGCATACCTTTTTTGACCAGATAGTCGGCAAGGTCGGTGGCGTTGATAAAGCCGCGCTGTGCTGCGGACAGCATATTGTCGGCGTTGGCCTTCATGGTTTCAACCATGGGAATGAGCACATCGAGGCACATTGCTGCCGTATCGCAGGCGTCGAAAATGCTTTCCTTGTCCTCCTGCATATCCTTGTTGTATGCGAGCGGGAGACCCTTGAGGACGGTGAGCAATGCCATGAGGTCACCGTAGACTCTGCCCGTTTTACCGCGAATAAGCTCAGCCATGTCGGGGTTCTTTTTCTGCGGCATGATGGATGAGCCGGTGGTGAATGCGTCCGAAAGCTCAACGAATTTGAACTCCCAGCTCGACCACAGTATCAGCTCCTCCGAGAAACGCGAAAGGTGCATCATGAGAATGGACAGCGCGCTGAGTAGCTCGACGCAGAAGTCGCGGTCGGACACACCGTCGAGACTGTTGAGGCAGATGCCGTCAAAGCCCAGCTTTTGCGCCTCAAAGCGGCGGTCGGTGTCATAAGTTGTACCAGCCAGTGCGCAACAGCCGATAGGGGACATGTTCATGCGGCGGCGACAGTCGGAAAGACGGTCGATATCGCGCAATATCATCATGGCGTATGCCATGAGGTGGTGCCCGAATGTTATGGGCTGTGCTCTTTGCAGATGAGTGTAGCCCGGCATGATGGTTGCCTTGTAGACCTCTGCCTTGTCGGTAAGGGCTGTGAGCAGGCGGTAAAGCTTTTCGCGCAAAGTGTCCGTCACGTCGCGCAGATACATACGAATATCCAGAGCAACCTGGTCGTTGCGGCTTCTGGCGGTATGCAGCTTTTTGCCGACGTCACCCAGCCGCTCTGTCAGCACCTGTTCTACGAACATATGGATATCCTCGCACTGCATATCTATCTCAAGCTCGCCCGACTGTATGTCGGAGAGTATTTGATCCAGCCCGTCGATAAGACGCTTGGCATCGTCACTTGTGATGATGCCCTGTGCTCCCAGCATAGCGGCGTGCGCCATGCTGCCCTTGATATCCTGTACATACATACGGCTGTCAAAGCGTATGGAAGAGTTAAAGTCGTCGGCGATGCGGTCGGTAACACCGTCCGTTCTGCCTGCCCACATTTTTGCCATGTTTATGTTTCCGTTTCTTTAATTATTTAAGGTTGTTTTTCTGCTTCATCTTTGCATATACCTTGGTCGGCAGACCGTAAAGGTTGATGAAGCCCTCAGCCTCTGCCTGATCGTAGACCTCGTCCTCGTCGAAGGTTGCAATCTCGGGGTCGTAGAGAGAGTAGGGAGAGGTTACGCCGGCGTTGATCATGTTGCCCTTGTAAAGCTTGAGAGTAACGTCGCCGGTGACAGTCTTCTGAGTGGTCTTAACAAAGGACAGAATAGCCTCGGTCAGAGGAGTGAACCACTGAGCGTTGTATACCAGCTCTGCCAGCTTCTGTGCGACGAGAGACTTGTAATGAGCGGTCTCCTTGTCAAGGCAGATGGACTCCAGCACGCTGTGAGCCTTGTAAAGGATAGCTCCGCCGGGAGTCTCGTAAACGCCGCGGCACTTCATGCCGACCAGACGGTTCTCAACGATGTCAAGCAGACCTACGCCGTTCTCACCGCCCAGCTTGTTGAGTGTTTCGACCAGTTCGACAGCACCCATCTCCTTGCCGTCGATAGCAGTGGGAACACCCTGTTCGAAGTGGATGGTAACGTAAGTAGGCTTATCGGGAGCCTGCTCGGGGGAGACGCCCATTTCAAGGAAGCCTGCCTTGTTGTACTGAGGCTCATTTGCGGGATCCTCGAGGTCAAGACCCTCGTGAGAGAGGTGCCAGATGTTTTTGTCCTTGGAATAGTTGGTTTCACGGCTGATCTTCAGCGGGACGTTGTGTGCCTCGGCATAGTCGATCTCCTGCTCGCGGGACTTGATATCCCACTCGCGCCAGGGAGCGATGATGGGCATGTCGGGAGCAAATGCCTTGATAGCCAGCTCGAAACGAACCTGGTCGTTACCCTTACCGGTGCAGCCGTGGCAGATAGCGTCGGCGCCCTCGGCGATAGCGATCTCGGCTACACGCTTTGCGATAGGAGGACGAGCAAAGGCGGTGCCCAGCATGTATTCCTCATACAGCGCGCCTGCCTGAACGCAGGGGAAAACGTAATCCTCGAGGAACTCTTTTGTCAGGTCCTCAACGTACAGCTTGGATGCGCCTGTCTTGATAGCCTTTTCCTCAAGGCCCTCAAGCTCGCCTGCCTGACCGACGTTGCCGGAGACGGCGATGATCTCGGGGTTGTTGTAGTTTTCCTTGAGCCACGGAATGATTATGGATGTGTCAAGTCCGCCGGAGTAGGCAAGCACGACTTTTTTGATATCTTTCTTTTTTTCGGGTTTCATGATATATTACCTCACTTTGAATTATTGAACGTATAACATTATAGCACACCGCGAATATTTATGCAATACTATTTTTGCATTTTTTGAATATTTGTAGCTTTGACAAAATCAACGGGTGCATTGATAACGATGTTTGTGCACTATTAACTTTCAAAGCGCGCATATAATGAATATTTATGCATGAATGCTGTGAATATTCATATTATAACGGCTATTTGACGGTTCATCACGCCGTAGCGGGTCGTGGCATATAATGTTTTTGTGTAATATACACATATGGAGGACATTTATGTACAACAGATATTCGAGCTCAAATATGTCATCACCTTTGCTGCCAATTTTGCAATCAAGGCCGCAAGCCGAGGCGCGCGTGCGGGGCAGTGACAAGTATCCTAACATATCCGGTTCGGTGAAATTTTATCGAACAAAGCTCGGCACATTGATATATGCCGAGATCGGGGGCTTGCCTGCGGGAGAGGGTATATGCGGTGGGCGTATTTTCGGTTTTCACATTCATGAGGGTAGTGGGTGCCGAGGAAACGCCGAGGATCCCTTTGCCGATGCCATGACGCATTATAACCCGGGCGGTTGCGCGCATCCTTATCATGCGGGCGACCTTCCGCCGCTGTTCGGCAATAACGGTTATGCGCTTGCAGTGTTTTTGACTAACCGATTTGATGTGGACGAAATAATAGGCAGAACTGTGATAATTCATTCGGCACCCGACGATTTTACCACACAGCCCTCCGGTAATTCGGGTGACAAAATAGCCTGCGGCGAGATAAGAAGAATATAAGGAAAAGAGGCTGTCTCAAATTTCAGACAGCCCCTTTGAATATTATTTGTTTAATTGCGCCGCGTTATTTTGAACAGCTCCTCGGCGGCAAGGCGAGTCTTTGTAACAATGTCACGTCGGTGCGGGAAGCAATAGTAAAGCACGCGGCGGTCGCCTATACATATCATGTCGCCAAGCTCATACCAAAAATAATCAGAATTGAGACAGTATGAGGCGATGGGCGGTTGCGAATAGTCAAGCTTTCCGTCACAGCCGACAAGATGAAACCCGTCGGGCGTGTGCGTAAGCCTTCCGTTGCCCACGCGATAAAGACATTTTGTATTGACCAGCATGCATATGTCGACCTCGGTGTCAAGAGCGTATTTGCCTGCTTCTATCTCCTCGCGAACGCACTTTCTCTGCCATGTGTACCAGTCGGGAATGTGGGGGAACTCGGTAGTTCCGTCCTCGGCGAAAATATAACCGAGCTCGTCCAGTGTATAGACCTTTCCGCAGCTGTGGCAGGTAAGTGTTATGCCCTCGCCGTGCATATCGCCTTCGGCAAGGCAGTGTGGGCATTTGTACAGCACACGGTTGAGCCCGTCGGCCCGAAAGCCCTCGGTGATGCGCAGTGCTGTTTGCTGTTGCCAACGAAAACTGTCGAAGGTGAAATGTGAATGCAGTATGTCGTTAATCTCGTCGGCACTTTTTTGTTTTATGTCATCGGGGGAGAGGATATATTCCATTTTTGCCGATACCTTGACGCGCCGTAGCTGAAGTCCGTTGTAAAGCGGATCGCGCGAGAAAGCGCCGTAGGTGCGTATCATAATGACGGGTACACCCAGCATTTTGAGCAGCTTGCCTACTGTATCGGGCAAGGTGGTAGCGGTGCCGTCAAAGCTGTAGCCTGCCTCGGGGTACATGAGCACCGAGCTGTGAAGCATGCCGAGCGCGTATTTGATATCGCGTATGAGCGTCAGATCGCTGACGAATTTTTGAGTCGGTATGCAGCCGAGCTGTCTCATCAGCCAATTCTTTCCCACAAAGCCATCCGACGTGCATACGATATTAAATGGACGGGGATAGAGAACAGAGGAGGCAATTTTAAGGTCGATAAAGCTGGAATGATTCATCAGTATGAGCGCGGGCTCTTTTTTTCCCAGCTTTTGCATTCCTATCTTCTCACATTTGAATCTTGTAGCCAAAAGATCGGGGGTTGAGACGATTTTAAGAAGCGTGCGAAAAAGAATATTGGGCTTTTTGGGATGGCGGTGCGGCTGCGGAGGCAGTGACATTACATAGTCGTAGTCCACGTTTTTAACTTTTATTTTCACGGCTTTAATTTAACATCAATATAGATGGGGCAGTGGTCGGAGGCGTCGATGGCGGCAGGGCAGGTGAGTGTGTTGTAATACAGCAGTTCGGGACCGGGCGTGACGGCAATATGGTCGATGCAGGTAGTAGCATCGGCAACGGCAGAGCCGAGCGTGTGCGTGGTCTTGCCTGCGCGATTGATGACTTTGGAATCGTATTTGGGATCGAGCATACCCGTCGCGTCAAGGAACTTGCCGAACAGCGAGGTTTCGGAAGAGTTATAGTCGCCCGTGGCGAAGATCGGGACTTTGTATTTTGCATAAAGGTCGTTTATAAGCTTGGCATTTTCCTGCCACTGGACCTCTCTTCTTTCCTCGGTTATATCCCAGTGAGTGCAGGTTACAATGTACTCAGCGCCGTCGGAAATTCGGCGGAAGCGCACCCATGTCAAATGACGCATATTGTCGCTGTTGCGATCGGAGTAAAGCGTCGTGCCGGATTCAATAAACTCGGTGGTGTTTACATTGTACATAAGCGTTGAGTAATTTGTTTTGCCGTTGGGTACCTTGTAGCTTGCGAATTTGTATACTCCCTCAAGCTGGGGCTCGAGCAGGGAATACCAAAGATCGGTGGTCTCCTGTAGACCGACAACGTCGGGCATATATGAAAGTATTATCGATACGACATTTGCGTCGCGACCGGGCATGGTAGCTTTCGCCTTGTCATCCCACAGCTCGGCGAGAATATTGAAGGACATTATGCGCAGGTCTGCGCCTTCGGCGAGCGTCGGATCCTCGGCACCGGACAGCGTTACGGTGCCGAGGGTGGTTTGATCGTAATTGCTCGATATTTTAAAGCTGTTTGAATAAATTCCGGACAAAAACTTATCCGCGAGCTTTTCGACGGCAAGCTCGGTCGCGATGCCTGTCGAGCCGCCGATGATCAGCTTTGTACCGCTGGCGCGGATAATATATTCGAGTCCGGTTAAGCTCTTTAGCTGTTCGGATTCGGTACGGGAGGTCGCACCGACGAGTATTTCCTTGTCCGTTGCAGCGGTTTTATCGTCGTTGCAGCTGAGCTCAACGCCGCAGAGATCCTTGATAGCATCTGCAAGCGTGCGTGCGGATGCAAGGTCAGATGTGCTTCCGGCGGGATAGATTATACTGTAACCCGAAAGGGGATTCGAATCGGTAAAAAGATCAGAAACACCCGATGTGAAGGTATAGCTGTTGGGCAGCTTGAAGGCATCACCGTCTTTGACCAATATGTTGATGAAATGATCTGCTGCTTTTTGCAGATTTTCGGCGTTATGGGCGGCTATTACCACTTTTTTGCCCATTATTCTGACAGCATAGTCGGAGTATGCGATATCTTCCAGAGTAGCGATGGATTCTTCGCGGTTAGTGTTTGCAACCAGTATTTCGAGTGCATTGGGATCGGGCTCTACACCTTTTTTGAGCCAGTCGGTGGATATTTTGACAGTGCCGTCAACAAGCTCGTCAAGCTTGTTGCGAATATCTGCCGCGATATCCTTGATTTCGCTGTTGGTCTCCTCGGCACGTATCACGGTGTATGAGGTGTTGGCGTCAAACAGCACAAGGCTGTTGTCGACGTAGGGAACAGTGGTGACCTGCTCTGTTGTCGTGCCGTCGACATTATCGGGCGTGTTGGGAGCACAGGATACCAGTGTCAGCAGGACGAGCGCCAATGCGAGTAATGCTTTGAGCTTTGAATTCATGGTGTTCCTCCCAAATGTTCTTTGAGAATATGATACCATTATAAATAATGGTTGTCAAGCGCAAGATACAAAATTTTGTTTTTTAAGTTTGGGTATAAAAAAGCATCCCGCCCATAATAGCGACGTCCCGAAACGCAGTTTTATGTAAGAGGCGGTGTGACCAAAAAGGTCACACTGCCTTTTGCCGTTCAGCCGGCTTTCTTCTTACCTTTGCATCTACCGTGCAGGGCGATACAATCGTCCTCGGTTACAGTAGGTAAGTTTATGATGCCGACGGCATTGTAGTAAATCTCAATCTTTTGTTTTCTGTGTCCACTGCTCTTATCGGGAGCGTGGACTATTATTTTGTCAACCAAATCATTTAGCAACTCGGGGGTAAGCTCTTGGGGATCGGTGTACTTGCGGACATTGGCAAGTAGCTGTTTGAGATCGCGAGTTTTCGTTTCTCCGTTCTCAATCAAATCTTCAAGCTCGGCAATTTTTGCCTTGACTTCCTTCTGCTCTTGCTCGTATTCAGCCGATAGCAGATCAAAGCGTTCTGACGAAAGCCGTCCCGCTACCATATCCTCATACAATCGCTTGAATAAGGTATTTAGATCTTCATCCCTACGCTTCAAGGTTACAACGTCCACCTTTGCCTTGGATATTGACATAGCCAATATCTTGTGCATCCTATCCATTTGATCGCGGACGAAGGCTTCCTCAAACTGTTGCACGTAGGCAAGCATCTTTTTGATGTGAGCGAACACCATATTGTAGAGCGTTACGTTACGAATGAAGTGAGCCGAGCAGGTTCCCATATTGCTTCTGTAATTCACACAAGTAAAAAAATCCTTCGTGGCATCGAAATAGCTCGTTGTGGAATACTGAAGCTTTCCGCCACAATCGGCACAGAATACCTTTCCCGACAACAGACTCATTTTGCCCGTTGCGGTAGGCTTGCGCTTATTCGCTCGTATCTTTTGAACGGTATCATAATCTGCTTCACTTACAATCGCAGGATGAGTGTCCTTGAAGATCATCTGCTTTTCGGGCGGGTTTTGAATACGCTTCTTACTCTTGTAATTACGGGTTGAGGTCTTGAAATTGACGGTATGACCGAGATATTCCGGTGTTTCCAATATTCTTGAAACCATCTTGTGATCCCAAGCTATCGGATTACCCTCATAAAGCTTACCTTGACATTGGTATTGGTAGGCTTTGGGTGTCAATATTTCCTCGTTCCGTAATTGCTTTGAAATCTGCATAGGACCAAGACCGCCGATACAAAGCTTGAAGATTTTGCAAACCACCTTCGCGGCGGGCGGATCTATCAGCCATTTGTCTTTATCGTCCTTGTCCTTGACGTATCCAAACGGCGGCTTTGTAGTCAGATGTTTTCCACTTTCACCCTTCATCTTAAAGGTTGATTTGATTTTCTTTGCCGTATCTCTCGCGTAAAGCTCGTTGCAGAAATTACGGATTGGTGTCATATCGAACTCGGTCTGCACCGCGGAATCGACGTTATCGTTTATGGCAATAAACCTTACGTCATTTTCGGGAAACACGATGTCGGTATACATTCCCACTTGCAGATAGTTTCTGCCAAGACGGGACATATCCTTGACAATAACTGTTCCTATCTCACCGTTCTCAATCATTTGCTCCATTTTGCGAAAAGCGGGGCGGTCAAAGGTCGTTCCCGAATATCCGTCGTCTACAAAGAATTGCAGATTTTTGAAGCGGTTCTTCCTCGCGTATTCATTGATTAATGCTTTTTGGTTGACGATACTATTGCTCTCTCCCTCGCGTCCATCATCTTGGGACAGACGGCAGTAGAGAGCCGTTATTCTGTTTTCATTCAGTTGTCTGTTCAAATTTTCTCCTTTCCGACAACCGATACAGTATTATCGCTTGTCTTTATTATAACA
>JAFTRE010000029.1 GCA_017462385.1 Clostridia bacterium
AAGGCGTGGCAATCGAATACCTACCCAACGCAATCTAAAAGAAAAAGAGTAGCGAAATGCTACTCTAAACAACGAAATATAAATGCAGACATAAAAATATCGAGTGTCCATAACTGAAATCTGTTATGAACACTCGATATGACAATGCCGTTGGAGAGCATTACGCGCTGCAAAGTAAATTTTCAAATTCTTTTTTGTAATACTCTGCCTTGCTTGAAAAAGAGGGATCGGCAGGCGTAAAGCCCGCTCTCAAGAATAAAGCGTGTTCTTTCATGATGCGCCCGAAAAACAGGTGCAGCTCCAATGATTTTGCTATATAATTATCTGTATACATATTATCCTCCGTTATAAATGATAATCAATACAGTATATGCGGGGTGGAGGGATTTGCTTTATTTGAACTTTGTGAAATACTTGTTTTATGTCTGCGATTACCGTATGCAGTGAATTTATAAAATATGCACGGAGAGATTCTGAACTCAGTTTGGCGGCTGTGCGCGGCGCGTGCATTTTTGTATCCCGCGCCCCGCCGCAAAACATTCAAATTTTGCGGTGCGAAAATTGAGAGAGTTCTCCCCGTGAGCTTTTCGCCAACGCAAAAGAGGAGCACATAGTGCTCCTCTTTTGCGTTGGCGGAGAAGGAGAGATTCGAACTCTCGAACCGCTTTTGACGGTTACACGATTTCCAGTCGTGCGCCCTCGACCGGACTAGGCGACTTCTCCATATTATCACTTCCGCACTCGGTCATGTGCGGCGACTCATATATCATATCACAATTTATCGAAAAAATCAAGCCCTTTTTTGAAATTTTTTCTGATTTTATTTAAAAGTTTTTTCTTAATTCGTTAATTTTTTAATTAATCAAAACTTTATTGACATAAGTCAAAAAAAATAATATAATATACTCAAAGTTTTTTGGACATCAGTCCTGCTATACACAAAGGAGAAAAACAGATGCAGAAGATCGAACGCGAGCGCGCGACACTTACAGAATTCGGTGCGGGAATAGAGCCGATGTTATACGTTGATCCCGGCGAGAGCTTTATGGTCGAGACCGAGGACAATTTCCACGGCAAGATCAAATCCGACGACGACATTCCGTCTCCCAAATATTTGCCTTTCCTGCTCCGTCAGTTCCAGGCGGTCAATCCCTTGGCAGGCCCCATTTATGTCAACGGACTTAAGGCGGGCGACCTTATGGTCATCGAGATCGAGGATATAATCCCCGAAAAGCAGGGTTGGTCGGGCTTTAACGAGCTTGGCGGCGGTTTTCACAATTTTTATAAATATCCCGAGTTTCAGCAGCCTTATGCCCGCGTGATCCGTCATGAGGTCGGCGAGAGTGGTACATATGCGGACGGTACGGGTCATTTCAACGTCAACCGCGACGTTACCATTCCGCTTCATCCCTTTATCGGTACTATTGTGACCGCGCCCGAGCGCCAGGTAGAAAACTCTGTTACTACTCAAGGCCCTTGGGGCGGTAATATCGACTGCAAGCACGTTTGCGTCGGCAACAAGATCATGCTGAATACATACCATGATGGCGGACTTTTGTTCTTTGGCGACGTTCACGGTGCGCAGTCGGATGCAGAGCTGACCGGCTTTGCCGATGAGACTGCGGCTACCACCATTGCCAAGTGCAATATCATCCCGCAGAAGCGCATTCCCGGCATCATGCGCATAGAGACTCCCACCAGCCTCATCCAGATCGACTCCACCCGCAATTCCGGCAATCCCACCGAGGCGCTCCGCAATGCGTTTGACGGCATGCTGCAGTGGCTGACGCAGGATTACGGCATTGACTCCAAGGAGGTATACATACACTTCAGCGTCAACCCCGATGTAGCGGTTCACACCTATCAGTTCACAGGTTGCCGTTCGCACGTTATGGGCGTTGAGTTCCCGAAAAAGTATCTTTAATTAAAAAGTTCAGCCCGCTGACTTGTGGTCAGCGGGCCTATATATTTCCGTCAGGACATTCAACACGTAGCAGAAAATGCCGAGCTTGCTTGATGCGGTGTACTATGGCTTTGGTTATTGCTACCAAAATGTTAAAGGCTTTTGGGAGAGTTTGAGGGGGCTTTTTCAAAAAGCCCCCTCAAAAAATATAATATTAAATATCGGCTTCTTTCATGTATTTGCTGCCGAATTCGGTGATGAAGCGTTTGCGTGCGGGGAGGTTGTCGCCGAGCAGGGTGTCGAATATCTCGAATGTTTTTTCGGCGTTATCGGGCAGGACAGAGACCAGGCGTCGCGTTTCGGGATTCATGGTCGTCAGCGACATCATCTCGGGCTCGTTCTCGCCCAGACCCTTTGAGCGCTGAATGGAGTATTTTTTGTTGCCCAGCTTTTTGAGTATGTCGGTTTTTTCAAACTCATTGTAGGCGAACAGCGTTTCGTCCTTGGTCGTGATCTCAAACAGCGGCGTTTCGGCAATGAACACCCGCCCCTCGCGAATGAGCGTGGGTAACAGACGGTAGAACATGGTCAAGAGCAGCGTGCGGATGTGAAATCCGTCCTCGTCCGCGTCGGTACAAATGATTATCTTTGACCAGCGCAGAGCTGCCAGGTCGAATTTGACAAGATCGCCCTTGACCTTGCCGTCTATCTCGACGCCGCAACCGATGACCTTGAGCAGGTCTGTGATGATCTCGCTCTTGAACAGCTTTTCGTACGAGCCTTTCAGGCAGTTGAAGGTCTTGCCGCGGACGGGAATGATCGCCTGAAATTCGGCGTTGCGCGCCAGCTTGCAGGAGGTCAGCGCCGAGTCACCCTCAACAATGTAAAGCTCGCGAATGTTGGGGTCCTTCGAGCGGCAGGAGACAAACTTCTCAACGCGGTTTGCAATGTCCATGGTGCCCGTCAGCTTCTTTTTGATGTTGATGCGGGCGGATTCGGCGGATTCGCGCGAGCGCTTGTTGATAAGCACCTGATTTGCAAACACCTCGGCCTCGGTCGGGTGCTCGATGAAATAAATATCGAGATTGCGGCGAATGTATTCGTTCATTGCCTCGTAAATGAAAGGGTTGGTTATTGACTTTTTGGTCTGATTTTCATACGAGGTCATGGTCGAGAAGCTGTTGATGACGAGCACCAGACAGTCGGCTATGTCGTTGAACGAAATTTTGCTTTCATTTTTATTATATTTGCCCTGCGCCTTGAGGTATTTGTCGATGGCGTAGGTGAATGCGCTCTTGACGGCGCGATCGGGAGAGCCGCCGTGTTCGAGAAAGCTGGAGTTGTGGTAATATTCGAGCAGAGTGGTTTTGTTGGAGACACAGAAAGTGAAGTCCGCCTTTACCTTGTACTCGGGCTTATCGGGGCGGTCGCGACCCGACGTCTCCATGTGCCACAGCACAGGCTCTGTCAATGCGCTGTCGCCTGTCAGCTCGCCGAGATAGTCCGAAATGCCGTTGGCATAGACAAACTTTTTCTCGTCAAAGCTGCCGTCCTCGTTCTGATAGTGCAAAGTAAAGCAAACGCCGCTGTTGACTACCGCCTGACGGTACAGTGTGTCCTCAAAGAACTCACGCGGAATATTGATGTCGGTGAACACCTCGAGGTCGGGCTTCCAGTGTACTACAGTGCCCGTGCGCTTGTCCTTTTTGTCAAGCGGGGTGACGACCAACTTTGTCACGGGCTTGCCTTTTTTGAACTTGATACAGCTTTCATTTTCGCCGTCATAGGACTTGACGGTCATAAATTCCGAGCTGTACTGCGTCGAGCAGGCGCCCAGACCGTTGGTTCCCAGCGAATATTCGTAGCCGCCGTTTTCGTTGTTGTCGTATTTACCGCCTGCGTAAAGCTCGTTGTAAATAAGATCCCAGTTCCAGCGTTTTTCGCGTTCGTTGTAGCCCAACGGGACACCGCGACCGTGGTCGTCTATAGTGATGGAGCGGTCGTTCCATGCGGTGATGACGATCTCGTCGCCGTAGCCCTCGCGCGCCTCGTCGACGGCGTTGGAAAGTATTTCGAAAAAGGCGTGCTCACAGCCCTCAAGTCCGTCAGAGCCGAAAATAACGGCAGGGCGCTTGCGGACACGGTCCTCGCCCTTGAGCGCTTTTATGTTCTGATCGTTGTATTGCTTTTTGACGTTATCTGTTGATTTTGTAGGCATTTTTACCTCTATAATACATTGTACTTTTCTTTCATTTTATATTATAGCAAAAAAAATGCGCTACCACAAGGGGGAAAATAAAAAGTTTTCAATTCATTTACAATCGGCGACACAATATTTTGTGTCGAATTGCCCCGATACTATTGCAAATCGGGCAGATATGGTATATAATGTAGAATGATAGAATATGCTGAGAGGTATTATTGATGAAAGATAGATTTTGTGAGCATGAAATACTGCGCGCCGCGCGCGAAGGCGGCGCGACCGTTTGCGGAGTCGGTATATCCAATCTGCCGCTGATAGATTTTTTGCTGGAGCGGGATGTAAAGGTCGTCGCTCGCGATAAGCAGAGCAGAGAGCAAAAGGGCGAGGAGCTTTGCCGCACACTTGAGGATAAAGGGGTACAGTTGGTGCTCGGCGAGGGATATCTTGACGATATCCGCGAGGCGGTAATTTTCCGCACCCCCGGTCTGCGTCCCGATCATGCGTCGCTGACGGCGGCGGTACAGAGAGGGGCTATCATGACCTCCGAGATGGAGCTGTTTTTTGAGCTGACACCGGCGCATATAGTCGCTGTCACAGGCTCGGACGGAAAGACCACCTCGACCACACTGACATATAAATTTCTCGATGCCGAGTTGCGCCGCCGCGGCGTCGGCAGGGCATATGTCGGCGGAAATATCGGCGAGCCGCTTCTGCCGCGTGTCGCCGAGATGACAGAGAACGATTGGGCGATAGTTGAGCTTTCCAGCTTTCAGCTTATGACCATGCGCCGCTCTCCTGAGCGCGCGGCGGTAACAAATCTCTCGCCCAACCATCTTGACTGGCATACGGGCATGGACGAGTATGCCGAGGCTAAAAAGAACATTTACCGCCACGGCGCGCGTCGACTGACAGTCAACTCCGAGAGCGAGCCAACTCGACTCATGGGGCTTGAAGCCGAGTGCGATGTTGTATTCTTTACTGCGAAAAAGAGTGCATATGCGGATGTTGTACCTACCGAAAAGCACGGTGCGACAGCGATATTCGAGCGCAGCGGCGAGGTCATAATGAGCGACGGCAAGCAGGAAACTGTATTGCTCAATGCCCGAGATATACTCATCCCCGGACGTCACAATATCGAAAATTATATGACCGCGATCTCAAATACTTTTGGAGTTGTGAGTGCAGATATATATGCCGAGATCGCCCGCACCTTTCCCGGAGTGGAGCACAGGCTTGAGCTTGTTCGCGAGCTTGACGGTATTAAATATTACAACAGCTCCATTGATTCCAGCCCCACACGGACTGCGGCGGCGCTGTCCGCGCTGACAGTGAAGCCCATCATCATCTGCGGCGGCTATGATAAGCACATCCCGTTCGCGCCGCTTGCCGACGCACTTTGTGAGCGCGCCGAGGGCGTGGTGCTGACGGGTGCTACGGCTGACAAAATATATGAAGCATTGCTCGCGTGCCCCGCGTTTGACGCGGATAAGCTGCCCGTCCAGCGTGTAGATGATTTTGATGCGGCGGTTCTTGCCGCTCGCGGCATGGCAAAGCCGGGAGGCGTAGTGTTACTGTCGCCTGCCTGCGCAAGCTTTGACAGATTTAAGAACTTCATGCAGCGCGGAGAGCATTTCAAGCAGATAGTAAAGAATTTTTGATGACGTTAGAAAGGAATTCAAAATATATGGAACTGAAAGAGCTGATCGTGCAGATGTGCTCGCTCATGTCGGTCACGGGTTATGAGACATATGAGCGTGACCGTCTGGTCGAGCTTATCGGCGGATATTTCGATGAAAATTACGCCGATGCGGTCGGAAATCAAGTATTTATAAAAAAATGCGGAAGACAAAATGCGCCGCGCATACTCGTCGATGCACATATGGATGAGATAGGAATGTACATCACCGATATACTTGACGGCGGATTTTTGCGCGTAGTCAATATCGGCGGGCTCGACACCCGCATACTTCAGGCGGGACGCGTGGTCATTTACGGCAGTGAGCGCATTATAGGCGTTGTCGCTTCAACTCCGCCGCATCTGCAAAAGGCGGGGGACAGCAAAAAGCTGCCCGAGGTCACCGACCTGCTCATAGATACCGGTTATACCAAAGAGCAGCTTGAGGGCATGGTGCGCATCGGCACGCCCGTCGGCTTTGTGCCCGAGTACACAGAACTGCTCGGCGGCAATATCGCGGGCAAGGGCTTTGACGACAAGGCGTGCGCCGCATGCGCGGTTTGGGGTATTTCGCAGGTTGAGCGAGAGGCACTGGCGGGGGATATTTATCTTGTTCTGTCCGCGCACGAGGAGACCGACCGAAACGGTGGCGCCATGGCGGCGGCAAACCTTATTGATCCCGATTACGCCATGGTTATCGACGTCAACCTCGGCAAAACTCCCGACACGCCCAAGCATGAAACTGTCGCAATGGGCGGCGGCGCGTCGCTGACCTTTTCGGCGATAGTCAGCAAAAAGCTGACCAAAATGACGGCAAGCCTTGCCGACGGGCAGGGGATAAAATATCAGTATTCGGTCAGCCCCTCGCATACGGGCACAAATACGCCGAGCATCGCACTGGCACTCGCGGGCATTCCTGTTGTCGATGTGGGACTCCCGCTGGCGAGCATGCACACATATAATGAAGTGATAAGACTTGACGATTGTGAGTCGACAGCGGCGATAGTGCGCGCATTTATCGGCTCAAAGGAAATAGCGGAGGTGTTTGCAAATGAAAAGGCTTGAGGGTGTTGAACTGCTTAAATATCTCTGTCAGATACAGGGCCCCACGGGCTCGGAGGAGCGCGTCGCCGCGGCGATTCGCGAGCAGCTTTCGGATCTTGACCGCATCGAGATCACGGGCGACAAGGGCGGAAACCTCATAGTCGCCTATACCGGTGAGCATCATGCGGCGCGCGTCATGGTGTCGGCTCATATGGACGAGGTCGGCATGATGATCAACGACATAACCGATGACGGATATATAAAATTTGCGTGCCTGGGCGGCATCGATCCGCGCGTGCTGTGCGGTCGCGGTGTAACGCTTATGGGCGAGGCGGGTGACATCCCCGGTGTTATCGCTTCGAAGGCGATACATCATCAGACCGCCGATGAACGCCGCACTGCCACTACCGCGGACAAGATGTACATTAACATCGGTGCTGAGAACAAGGAGGAGGCACAAAAGCACGTTGCAATTGGCGACAGCGCAACTTTCCGCGCTGAGTTTTATGAGTTCGGAAACGGCTTGCTTTGCGGTAAGGCTATCGATGACAGACTCGGCTGTGCCGTTATGATAGAGGTGCTTCGTCGCCTTGTTGACGGGGGGGTCAAGCTGCCGTATGATGTTTATTTCTGCTTCACCACCCGCGAGGAAATAGGACTTTCGGGCGCGCAGACTGCAGCGCAAAGTATTGGACCCAATGTTGCTATCGTGCTTGAATCAACGGCGGTGGCGGATATCGCGGGCGTTAAGGACAACTCGCGCGTCGCTAAGCTGGGAGAAGGCGGTGCCGTCTCACTTGCCGATCGCTCCACTATTTACGACAAGGCGCTCATCGACTATGCTTTTGACACGGCAAAGAAAAATGATATAAAGGCACAGATCAAAAAATATATTTCGGGTGGAAACGACGCGGGGCATATACACAAGAGCGGCCGCGGAGTTCGTTCACTTGCGATCTCGGCTCCGACAAGATATCTGCACAGTGCTTCCTGCGTGGCAAGCGCCGCAGACTTCGAGTCAATAAAACAGCTTGTTTACGCCATGCTTTGCGGCGGCAAGCTCGCTTGAAAGAAAGAAGCGTGAAAGTTATTTTGCTTAATGGTGAAGTGCTGTTTTTACGCACAGATGTTGCCTGAAAAGGCAAACTTCATCGATTATAATTTGAAAGAATGGAGACTATTATGAATACAGAGCTTTTGAAAAAACTTATGACTACTCAAGGTGTGTCGGGCGGTGAGAGCGCCATTTCAGCGCGTATCCGCGACATGATCTCACCCTATGTCGACACCTGCTATAACGATGATCTGGGCAACCTGATTGCTGTGAAAAACGGTAACGGGGGGCGTCACAAAAAAATAATGCTGTGCGCTCATATGGACGAAATTGGCTTTATTGTGACGTATATCGAGGACAGCGGCCTTGTCCGCTTTGCAACAATCGGCGGCATTAATTTCACGGCTTACAGCTATACCGCGGTGCAGTCCTCAAAGGGCGTAAAGGGTGTACTGGTGCCCGAGGGAGATGTTCCGGCAGGCTCAATTACCTTTGATAAATGCTACATCGATATCGGCGCAAAGGATAAAAAGGATGCCGAGCGCCGTGTTTCGGTTGGTGACTATTTCGCTGTCGAGCCCTCACTGACAAGACTCATGGGCAGCCGCATCGCAGGCCGTCCTATGGATGACAGAGCGGGTTGTGCCGCACTCATAATGATAGCCGAGAAGCTTGCCGAGCGCGGTTGCAGCGACGATGTTTACTATGTTTTCTCTGTTCAGGAGGAGGTTGGCTGCCGCGGCGCCAAGCCCGCTTCATTTGCTATCGCTCCCGATCTGGCAATTGTTTATGACGTGACAAGAACAGGGGATACCCCCGGTTGCAAGCCCATGGCGGTCAAGCTGGGCGGCGGCGCGGCGATAAAGATAAAGGATTCGTCCGTCATTTGCCATGCGCAGACAGTGGGCGAGCTGATAGAGACGGCAAAGGCCAATAAGATAAAATATCAGTGCGAGGTGTTGACCGCGGGCGGTACGGATACCTCGTCCATACAAATGAGCGGCGTCGGCTGTCGCGCGGCGGCGATCTCCATTCCCACACGATATATACACACAGGCGTCGAGATGATAGACACCGCCGACCTTGAAGCGACTGTCGCGCTGACGGTGGCTTATATAGGAGAGAATAAGTGATGCAGGGCTTTGATTTTTCCGAGAGCTTGCTTGCACTTGCAGATGAAGCTGAACACAATTTGAAGTCACAATTCAAGAGAATAGGTGAAATCGCATTCGAAAATACTGCACGTGTGCTGTCTGCATTTCGCGAGCACCGCGTTTCCGAGGCGATATTCGCTCCCACCACGGGCTATGGCTACGACGACCGCGGCCGAGACACGCTTGATGCTATCTGGGCGGATGTTTTTGGGACAGAGGCGGCGCTGGTGCGCCACAATATAGTCAACGGAACTCATGCGCTGACCATCGGACTTTTCGGACTGCTTCGTCCCGGAGATATCATGCTGTCAGTGACGGGCAGACCCTATGACACGCTTGAAAAGGTCATCGGCATCGGCGGTAAAACGGGCGACGGCTCGCTTGCCGACTTCGGCGTGGAGTACCGCGAGACTCAAATGACATCGGACGGTCACATCGACTACGCCGCGCTGGACGCGGCGCTTGCCGAGTACGGAGATCGCGTTAAAATGGTGTTCGTACAGCGCTCCAAGGGTTATCTCAACCGTCGCACGCTGACATCTGACGAAATAAGCGAGCTTTACAACTATGTTCATGCCAAGCGGGACGACATTTTCGTCGTTGCGGACAACTGCTACGGCGAGTTTACCGAGACACATGAGCCGCGAGCCGACTTGCTTATCGGTTCGCTCATCAAAAATCCCGGCGGCGGCATGGCGCAGACGGGAGGTTACCTCGCCGGAAGCGCGCGGGCGGTCGAGCTGGCGTCATACCGTTTGACGACAGTCGGTGCGGGCGCCGAGGTCGGCGCAACCATCGGGCAAACACGGGATATGTACAAGGGTCTGTTTTACGCTCCGCATACGACAGCCGAGGCGATCAAGACTGCCTGCTTTGCGGCGTATATTTTTGAAAAGCTGGGTTACCGTGTCGAGCCGTCGTGGGACGAGCCGCGCTCGGACATTATCCAGACGGTCATCACGGGCAGCGCCGATGGGCTGTGTGCGCTCTGCCGCGGAATTCAGGCGGGCTCTCCTGTCGATTCCTTTGTCACGCCCGAGCCGTGGGATATGCCGGGATATACAGATAAGGTCATAATGGCTGCGGGCACATTTGTGCAGGGAGCCTCCATTGAGCTGTCGGCTGACGGACCGCTCAGAGAACCTTATACCGCGTATTTTCAGGGCGGACTGACCTTTGAGAGCGGAAAAATAGGAATACTTTCCGCCGCTGCACATATGATGGCGCAGAACCCTTGACAATTCGGATTTTTCTGTTATAATATAATTTATAGTTTAAATTTAAAGTTACATAAAGCCGTCTCCGGACGTGCTTTTGAAGAAAGGCGTATTGTAAAAATGAAAAAAATCGTAAGTATTCTTGTCATGCTTGTGCTTTGTCTCAGCCTTGTCGCCTGCGGAAGCGATGAAGCTCCCGAGGGTTATCAGCTTGTGTCCGGCGACGATGTCGCATATCGATTCTATGTACCCACTCAGTGGAGTCTTAACAACTCGGGCGATGTTGACAGTGCTTATTATTCCGTATCAGACCCCGCTATGGTAATGGTGTCCTTCTACATGCCCGATAATGATGAGACAGAGATAAGCAAGTTCTGGTCGGCTGTCGAGGAAAAATATAAGTCCACATATACCAATTATACACTTGTTTCCGAGCAGGCGTCGACTCTGGGCGGACGCAATGCAATGGCATATACCTTTACTGCAGGAATTGCCGGTACCGACTATAAGGTAATGCAGCTTATCACGGGCTACGGCAACTACTTCTACACACTGACATACATGGCTTCTCCCGAGACATTTGACTCGCACCTTGAAGCTGTCAACGGTATGGCAGGCGTATTTGAGTTCAGATAATGATTTATCTTGATAACAGCGCGACCACGGCGCTGTGCGAAAGAGCTAAACAAAAAATGATTGAGGCGATGGATTGCTTTGGCAATCCGTCGTCACTTCATTCTGTGGGATATGACGCGTCGGTGATGCTTGACGGTGCCCGTTCGGCGGTCGCGTCCTCGCTGGGACTGCGCCGCGGCAGCGGATACGAGATAGTTTTCACAGGCTCGGGCACCGAGGCGAACAACCTCGCTCTGCTCGGCACGGCACGGGCGAAGCAGAGAATAACCTCGCGCCGAATCATAACAACCGATTCGGAGCACCCGTCCGTAATGCAACCGCTGGCTTATCTTGAGGCGCACGGCTTTGAGATAGTTAAGATACCGACGCGCGGCGGCGTGCTTGACATGCAGGCGCTTGAGAGAGCGCTGGAGGGCGGCGCGCTTATGATAAGTCTCATGTTGGTCAATAACGAGACAGGCGCGCGATACGACGTGGAAAAAGCATTTGCGGCGGCGCGGCGACGTTGTCCCGATATCGTGACGCATTGCGACGCAACGCAAGGCTATATGAAAATGCCCGTCACGCCTATGCGACTGGGGGCGGACTTGATCACGGTCAGTGCGCATAAAATACACGGGCCCAAGGGAGTCGGTGCGCTGTGCATAGCACCCGATATCATCAAAACAAAGCGGTTGGTCGCCGTGACGCGCGGCGGCGGACAGGAAAAAGCCTTGCGCTCGGGAACCGAAAATATGATAGGTATTGCGGGATTTTGGGGTGCGGTCGAGCAGAATATGCCGAATTGTGCCAAAAATGCGCAGTATATGAGTGAACTGCGCGATTATGCCGAGAGCCTTTTGCACGATATCGAGGGAGTGCGCCTGAATATTCCCGAGGGCGCGCGTGCTCCGCATATAATCAGCATAACTCTGCCCGATATTAAGAGTGAGACGATGGTGCATTTTTTGTCCTCTCGCGGCATTGCGATATCGGCTGGCTCGGCGTGCTCGTCGCATAATGCGCACGTGTCCGAGTCGCTTATCGGCTTCGGAATTGACCGCCATGCGGCAATGTGTACCGTGCGTGTCAGCCTTTGCGATGAGAATACAAAAGAGCACATGGATGCTCTTGCCGATGCACTTCGTGATGGTATCGGTACACTTGTCAGGATAAGAAAATAAAAATATATCCAATAAAAAATGTGGGCATGCCCACATTTTTTATTGGAGTATGTATGGCAGTGCATCAATAATGTCCGATGCCATAACGGAATATTCACCGAGATGGTCGGCGGCACGGTCGCCTGCAAGTGAGTGAATGAGCGCGCCGAGGGCGGCTGTTTTACAAAGCGCGGCGAGGTCTGTCATTGATGCGTTGGGGATATTTTTACTTTGTGCGAGCAGTGCGGCGACAATGCCCGCGAGTACGTCGCCCGAGCCGCCCGTTGCCATTCCACTGTTCCCAAATTGATTGATATATGTGTCTGTACCATCCGAAATTGCGGTTTTGTGATCCTTTAGCAAGCAAACAATGCCATGCTTTGCCGCAAAGCTTTGAGCGAGCGCGGGCGTGTTTGACAGAACATCGTTGATCGAAATCCCGACCAGACGCGACATCTCGCCGGGGTGCGGAGTTATGACGGCGGGCGCGCGGAGCGCGTCCCCAAGCGAGGGGGCGGCGGCGAGAATATTCAGCGCGTCAGCATCAAGAACGATAGGTACATGTGTGGCTTCGAGTGTCATTGACAGCACCTTTATCGAGGTGAGTGATGTTCCGAGTCCGCACCCCGCGACGACGGCGTCGGCGCGGCGGACGGCATCCGAAATGATGCGGCGGTCTGGGGTGGCGCTATCATAGCAGGTGACAATCGCCTCTGGCAGCATGGTTTGAAGCGGGACTCTGTTTTGCTCGGGCGTTACTATTTCGACAAGTCCGCAACCAGTCCTGTATGCGGCCTTGGCGGCGAAATATGCCGCGCCGCACATCCCTTGGCTCCCGCAGACCGCGACAACGCGACCAAAGGTGGATTTGTTTGAGCGCGCAGGGCGCTGCGGCAATAAGTCGCGCAAGTCGGCAGGTGACAGCGATCTTATATTTGACATTTGCTTTCTCCTTGATTGTGTTATGATAAGTTTACCATAAATTTTGCACACTTGCAACACAAAAATCATAAAACGCTTGAAATATGGCGCGCGGTATGGTAAAATTCAAGCAGTGAACCTTTTAATCAACACCGAAAGGAAATACATCCATGAAAAAAGCGACGTTTGTTTCAAATCCCGTTGACATAAAGCAAAAACATGAGCACCCGTGGAAGCGTCCGGGTGGTATGATATTCAACTCAAAAAGCATCGATTTCCCGGCTGGAAATGGGCAAGTGCTGTTTATGCGCCGTTTTTCGCTGAACGACTCCCCTCGGGCCGTGCGCGTGCGCGCGACGGCGCTGGGTATTTTTGAGCTGTATCTCAACGGTGAGCGCGTGGGCAGCCGCACTTCGTGCGGCGACACCGTTTATGACGAGCTAAAGCCCACATGGACAGACTATCGCAGTCGCGTTTTTGAGTGCGAATACGATGTGACAGGGGCAGTGCGCGACGATAACGTGCTGCTCGCCGAGGTTTCGTGCGGTTGGTGGAGTGGACGCATTTCCTTTGGAATTTACGGCTTCAAGCCCTCGGCCTTTTGCGGCGAGATCGAGATAGAATATGCCGACGGTCGCTCTGAGCTGATATACGACGGCTGGCAGACTGCCATCGGCGGCAGAGTACGCACGGCGGACATATGGGATGGCGAGTATTACGACGCCCGCGTCGCAGATCCTGCGGTTGCTCCCGAAACGCTGGATTGGTGTGATGCGGTGCCCACTGAGGACATCACTTGTAAGATAACTTCGCCCGTCGGCGAGCCGATACGCCGCCGTTGTGATCTAATTCGGGCACCGCAAAGCGCGGTGGTGCATTGCGGAACTGTTGACAACGCAACCGACTACGGCGAGATAAAAGTAGTGTCCAAATGCATCGGTGACGGCTGTGAGCGGCTGACGCTGAGAGCAGGTGAGAGCGTAATCCTTGATTTCGGGCAGAACATGGTGGGGCGTCCCCTCATGACTGTCAAAGCCCCCCGCGATACCATTATCCGCGGATATTTTGCCGAGCTGCTCAATGACTCCGGTCTCGCCGCTCGCGGCAACGACGGTGCAAAGGGAAGTATGTATATCAAAAATTACCGCTCTGCACTGGCACGCCTTACATATGTCGCGAGCGGCGATGGTGAGGAGTGCTTTGAACCGCTTCATACCTTTTACGGCTTCCGTTATTTTGAGCTGACTGCCGACCGCGATATTGAAATTGTGGCAGTGCGCGGTGTGGTCATCACCTCAGAGCTTGCGGAGACGGGAAGCATCGAGACGGACAATACCGAGGTAAATCAGCTTATTTCCAATATAATTTGGGGACAGCGCGGAAACTATCTGTCAGTTCCCACGGACTGCCCGCAGAGAGACGAACGCCTCGGCTGGACGGGCGACACCCAGATATTCTGCGGTGCGGCAAGCTATCTGTGCGATATCCGCGGGTTTATGAAAAAGTGGCTGGGCGACGCGCGAGACTCGCAAACAGGCGAGAAAGGTGCATATTGCGACGTTATTCCGCGCGTTTTTGCGGGCGGAAACAACGGCAACGCCGCTTGGGGCGATGCGGGGCTTATTGTGCCTTATCGCCTGTGGCTGATGTACCGCGACTATGATACAGTGGCGGAGCATTACGACTCGATGGAGGAGTATATGCATTACCTTGAGCAATTCGGACTTGAGGGTCCCAATACAGCTTACGGCGATTGGCTAAACTACGATGTTACCGACAAGCGCTATATCGCCATCGCTTATTACGCCTGCGATGCCGATCTTATGGTCAAATTCTCCGAGATACTCGGTAAAGCCGAGCGCGCCGCGTATTATCGCGACTTGCACAGCCGCATAGTTGCACACTTCCGCGAGAAATATGTGGTGGACGGAATGTTGACTGTGCAGACTCAGACCTCCTGCCTGCTAGCGCTCAAATTTGACCTGTTGACAAGTGAGGTCAGAGCGGCGACAGTAGAGCTTCTGCGTAAGCTGATAACCGAAAATAATTATACGCTTTCCACTGGCTTTGTTGGCACGGGAATACTCAACCAGACGCTGTCGGAATTGGGCATGGACGATCTTTGCTATTCGCTGTTGCTTCAGACCGCCGATCCGTCCTGGCTTTACAGTGTGCGGCAGGGAGCAACGACGGTTTGGGAGCGATGGAATTCCTACACGCTGGAGCGCGGCTTCGGAGATGTCGGCATGAACTCGTTTAATCACTATGCTTACGGCGCGGTGCTTGAATGGATGTTTTCGGGCATGGCTGGCATACGTCCCGACGCCGAGCATCCCGGCTTTGAGCGATTTATACTTGCGCCCCGTCCCGATAAGAGGACGGTACTGCCCGAGGGTCAGCACAGGATAGGTCATGTCGCGGCTAAATATAAGTCGATGCGCGGCGATATTGAGAGCGGCTGGGATAGAGTCGGCGAGGATATTGTGTATAATTTCGTTATTCCCGAGGGTACGGTCGCCGCGCTGTCGCTTGATATTTCGCGCGAGAGCGTCAATATGAACGGCGTTGATTTTTCCGCAAACGAGCTTGGCGGCACCAAGAACGGCGGCGAGTGGCGCTTTGAGCTGAGATCGGGTAAATATATTATTAAATAATAGCGGAAAATTTCCAAAAGCTCTTGACAAAAGCATGCGGAATGGATATAATATTTAATGTCGCATTTTATGCCGACCGAAATTTTACGTTTTTTATCGGGAAAGGGAAAAGTTATGAAGGTCGATATCGGGCCGCTGCTCCGCGGTGAGTGCGGTAAAATTGATATTGATTTCACGCTCACACCCGAGCCGATCGAGGGCGTGGAATTTGAGTCGGATGCCAAGGTTCGCGGATGCGTTACGGATAACGCCGGATATATGAGGCTGACGCTTGATGTTGAGCTGCCCTACAAGGCAAGCTGCGCACGTTGCCTCGATGAGGTGAGTGACGTGTTCGAGGTGAGCTTTGAGCGCACGGTGGCGACTCCCGGAATGCTGAGTGAGCAGCAGCTCGCCGATAATGTGGACGAGTATGTCGTGGTTGAGCACGGTATGCTTGATGTCGACGAGGAGCTGACCGAGACTCTCATTCTTGAGTTTCCCACCAAGATCGTCTGCTCCGAGGATTGCGAGGGCTTGTGTCCCGTTTGCGGTAAGCCTAAGAGAGAGGGTTGCGGCTGTGTGGAAAAGCATGTTGACCCAAGACTTGCAGTGCTCGCGTCACTGCTTGAGCGGGACGATGATGAATTTCCGGACGAGCCGAGCGAGAGCGACAAATAAAACAGTATTTAAAATAATTTATAATGTTATGCGTCACGGCGCATGATGAGGAGGTTTAATTATGGCAGTACCGAAGAAAAAGGTGTCAGGCGCACGTAGAGATAAGAGAAGATCCAACAACTCCAAGCTTACCGCGCCCGGACTCGTTGAGTGCCCCAAGTGCCATGAGTATGTTCTCGCACATCACGTTTGCAAGAATTGCGGAACATATGACGGTAAGGAAGTTATTAAAGTCGAAAAGGCTTAATGGGGACTGTTAAAAAGGATTCGACCTGAGAATATAATCGGGCTGAGTCCTTTTTTACGTTAATTGAAAGGAAATAACATAATGAAGAAAATTATTGCGGCGGCGCTTGCCTGCCTGATGACAGCGGTGTGCCTTGCCTCCTGCCAGCTCTCCGAGATACTCGGAAGTGAAAAGGATACGACAACATCCGCGGATACTACTACCGCCGAGCCCGCTGACACAACCGAAGTGCCTACTTACGAACCCATGGATTTTTCCGAGACGGATCCTACACCCTATGTAACACTCGGCAACTACCGCGGCGTTGAGGTCACGATGACGGTCACCAAGCTGACCGATGAAGCCTACGCTTCCGAGGTCTCATCCTTGCTTACAAGCAACAGCTATTATGAGCAGATAACCGACCGCGCGACGGCCGAGGGCGATACTGTCAATGTTGATTTCAAGGGCTTTATGGACGGAGAACAGTTCCAGGGCGGAACGGCGGCGGATCAAGAGGTGCCGCTGACGGAAAACAGCGGATATATCGAGGGCTTTGCCGAGGGACTTGTCGGCGTTATGCCCGGCGAGACGGTAACGCTTGAACTCACATTTCCCGAATCTTATTATGATGATATCGCGGGCAAGCCGGTTACATTTGAGATAACCGTCAACTTTATCAACGGCGAGTATGTCACACCCGAGATGACCGACGAGTTTGTTGAAAAATACACCGAGGGCGAATATAAGACCGTCGCCGAATTTGATGAATATTATCGCGGCGTGCTTCAGGCGCAGTATGAAGAGGAAGCCAAGAGTGCCGCCATCACCGATATGTGGCAGGGAATACTCGAGGACTGCGAGGTGTCGGAATATCCCGAACAGCACGTTAATTATTATTATCAGCTGCTCATGTCGCAGTGCGAGAGCTATGCGGCGAATTATTCCATGACGGTCGATCAGATAATGAGTCTTATGGGCTGGACAGAGGAGAGTCTTATGGAGCGCGCCCGCGAATATACCAAGGAGGACATGGTGTTCTATACCATAGTCCGTGCCGAGGGATTTGAAGTCAGCGACGAGGAATATAAAGAGGGAATAGCTCGTTATGCCGAGAGTGCCGGAGCCGATTCCGCAACGCTTGAAGCTTACTACGGCAAGGATTATCTTGAAGAAAATCTGCTGTGGGACAAGATGCTGTATGCGCTGTACGGCTGGGCAAATGTCACAAGAGTTGAAGCATGACCAAATAATGGAGGACTGCCGCGCGCGGTCCTCTTTTTTTGACAAGAAATTTGTGCCAATATGCGCTTGCGCGGTTGACAATTGACGATAAGTGTGATATTATTATTGTGAATAATTATTGTCAAATAAGGAGTATTTTTTATATGATAAGACACATTGTTATGTGGCGCTTTGAAGAGAGTGCCGAGGGCAAGACCCGTCAGCAAAATATGGAGTATGTGCGCGACAGATTGCTTGCGCTTCGTCCCATCATTCCCGAGATAAAGAGAATGGAGATAGGCTTTGACCTGCTACATTCGGACATGTCCTATGATATGCTTCTGCTTACCGAGTTTGACTCTATGGAGGCGCTCGAGCATTATAAAAATCATCCCGACCATGTTGCGGTCTCGCAGTATGTAGCCAAGGTGCGTACCTCTCGCGTTGTTTGCGACTGCGAAATCTGAAGAAAATTCCATGACCGATAACGAAAGAAGGATGAACGAAAATGTGTGATTCTATGGTAGTTGACAGCAAATGCTGTACATCGGGTAAAACTGTTTTTGCAAAGGCAAGTGACCGCGCGGTAAACGAACCGCAGCCTATAATTTTTGTACCTGCAGCAGACCATGCTCCGGGTGAGCGTGTCAAGTGTACCTATATTGAGGTTGATCAGGTCGCGCACACAAACGCAATGATACTGTCCAAGCCCTCGTGGATCTGGGGCGCAGAGATCGGCGTAAATGAGCACGGCGTGTGCATAGGAAATGAGACTATATTCTCCAAGGATCTGATCCCCGGTGAGGAAGAGGACGCGCTTCTCGGCATGGACATCGTGCGCCTTGTGCTGGAGAGAGCATCGAGCGCCCGCGAGGCAGTTGACGTTATGGCGGATATTATGGAGCGTTACGGTCAGGGCGGCAACGCCGGCTTTGACACCTCGTTCCACTATGATAATGCATATCTTATCGCCGACGAGAAAGAGGCGTGGCATTTTGAAACTGCCGGTAAGCATCTTTGGGCGGCAAAAAAGGTAGACGGCGCATATACTATTTCCAACTACCTCAGCATCAACTATCCCGACCTGATGCACAAGGATCTGATATCCAATGCAGTTGAAAGAGGCTACGATGTCGAGCAGCCCTTTGATTTTTCTCATGCTTATGCCGATTGGGAAAGCCGCACCAACCGAAGCGGAATGCAGCGCAGATGCTGCAGCTACCAGATGGTCAACAAATGGAGCGGTAATTTCGACGAATATAAAATGATGAAGGTTTTGCGTACCCATTACGCTAATGATGAATGGGTAGGCGGCGGCTGTTGTGTATGCATGCACTCCAACCCGCCCGCGCTCAGCCAGACCTGCTCGGCTATTGTCGCGGTGTGCCAAGGAAAGGACACACTTATGTGGACTACCGGTATGGGTATTACCTGTGTCGCACCTTTCCAGCCCTGTTGGTTTGACGCGTACAGCAAGAAGCAGGTGTTCCCCTATGAAAACATGGAGGACGGAATCAAGGAGTGGATACGTCGCGAGGGCATAAACCGCGCGATACTTGCTGGCAAGATATGTCCCGACGAGTATAAAAAGGAGCTGTACGCCATGGAGGCGGACTGGCACGCTCGTGTAGATTCCGTTTCTCCCGACCGCGAGAGCAGACAAGCGCTTTGCGATGCCATTGCGGATGAGGCAGATGCATTCATCAGTAAATGGTTGGCCAAAGCCGCCGAGGCAGGCGAAACACAGCACCGTGGTCCCGAGGAATTTGTCGAGTATTGGACGACCAAAAACGAGGCGCTCGGTAAGGATCACAGAATTGCAAAGTGAGCGAGCAGATAGAGATACTTTTCGAGGATGACGCGCTGATAGTCTGTGTCAAGCCCGCAGGGCTTGTGTCCGAGGTGGGCGGAGGTGAGACGCGCTCGTTGCCCGATGCGCTGACATCACAGCTTGCCCGAGAGGGCAGGGCCGTGACGCTGTATCCCGTTCACAGGCTTGACCGTGAGGTCGGCGGCGTTATGGTGTATGCCAAAACGTCGGCGTGTGCCGCGCATCTGTCTCGCGGAGTGAGCGAGGGGACGTTCGATAAGCGCTATATGGCGGTGCTTTGCGGAGTTCCCGAGACAGGACAGGGACTTTTGCGAGATCTGCTTTATCACGACAGGCAAAAGAACAAAACATATGTCGTTAAAAGAGAGCGGCGCGGCGTGCGCGAGGCGGTTCTGGAATACAGAGTGCTTGGCGCACGCGGCGGGCTGTCACTTGCGGATATCAAGCTGCATACGGGAAGAACGCACCAGATAAGGGCGCAGTTTGCGTCAAGAAAGCTGCCGTTGCATGGCGACACGAGATACGGCGGTGTGCGCGGCGAGCGCATGGCGCTGTGGGCGTACCGCCTTTGCTTTGAACATCCGTCAGGGAAACGCGCGGAATTTTTGAAATTACCTCCGACGGCGGCGCCGTTTGATATATTTAAAGCGGAAATAGATATATTTAGGAATGGAATTTAACATCGATGAAAAACAAAAATAACCGTTCAACGAAAGAATATTTGGGGTCTGCCATTCGCGCGGGCGGTGACAGATTGCTACACAATCCCTCAAAAGGGGAGCAGGCACTGTTTATTTGCACCGTTGTGCTGTCGTTTGCGGCGCTCATACTGTCGGCGGTGACGGCGATAATGTCAAAGGACGCCATGACTATCGTGCGAGCCTTTACCGAAAACATCGTCATGTTCGCTTTGGTGGTCGCGCTTACGGTCAGCGACAGAGTGCTGGTGTTCAGAGGACGTTCGCTGATACTTCTTGTTTACGCACTTATCGCACTTGTTCGTGACGGCTTCGGATTTGTGGGAGCTTCGGGTATTATGGTGGTGCTGACTGTGCTTGGTGTGCTGTCGGGACTTGCGCTTTACGGAACGCTTATTGTCGACCAGTTCAACGGCTCGGACAGCCCCGTAAAATATTGGCTTGTATACGGCGGTGCGCTGTATAAGCTGATATATCTGCTGGTGAGTGTTATAGTGAACGGTAACCGCGCGGCGGCTGTCGGAGTGGTGGATGTGCTGTCTATAGTCGCATCGGGGCTTGCGTCGGCGGCGGTAATACTGATGCTGGTGTATCAGTTTGACGGATTCAGCTTTATAAAATACTTTTTCTATGAAATAACAAGTGATGTTGACGACGAGGACGAGGCGGTAGCCGAGAGGGCGGAGCAGATAATTGATGAGCGGCCCGGAGACACGGCAGAGCCCGAATATGTCCCGTATGTCGAGCAGCAGGAAACGGAGCCGGTCACGGCGGACAAAGAACAGCTCGAAGAGCAAGAGACTGTTGAGTCGGAGCCGGCGAGTGACGAGGTGCTGGACGATTTCGGCTATGTTCCTTATGATGACGGCACCGAGACCGACGCACTGGACAGCAGTGTTAAGCCGCTGACGTCTGCTTCGGACAAGAATGATCAGGCCGAGACCGAGGCGTATGAGGCATACGAGAAAACGCTTATCGATGAGGATGTGCTAATCGATGAAAGCGTCGCAGAGCCTGCTGAGGATTCAAATGTTGAGGCTATAGAGGATATTGATGTTGAGTCGGGCGAGATGGTTGTGGCTGAGGCACAGCCGAGTGCACAGCAGCTTTATGAATCGCTGACGCCGGTTGAGCGTAAGTATGTTAAGTTTGCAATGCAGTATCATAAGCCTGCGGACACCTTGCAGGTCGAGGGACTTGCGGGCGACTTGTTCGACGTTTGGGTCGACGGCGATATAATCTGTTTCCAGAACGATCTGGATCAGGCGTCCGAGGGGCGCGGCGTGCGCACTGCGGCGATACCTTTTGATGACGTTCAAAGTATCGGTATCGCGAGCTACGGAGAGGGTGGCGAGTGCATAGTGCTTGCCTATTCCCGCGGCGACGAGACCATCGAGATCGGATTTACCAAAGACTCATTCAAGAATTTTAAGCGCGTCATGATGGCGTGCGCGGAATAAAAAACGCGGGGCAGAGCCCCGCGTTTTTTATTCCAATTGCTCATATATCTCAAGTAACCGCTCCTCGATCTCGCTCTTTCGGGCGTCCAGCTCGGCGACCTTTTTATAGTCGGTCGCGGCGTCGCCGTAAAGCTCAGCGTCGACTCTCTCAAGCTCGGCTTCAAGCTTTTCCGCTTCTTTGCGCAACCGCTCAAGGCGGTTGGCTTCGCGGCGAGCATCGGCAACTTGTTTTTTATTCCGTAAATATTGCTCCTTGTTGGGGCTTATTTTTTGTTCTGTGACCTCTGGTGCGGCGCTTTCGCGCGACTCGCGCAGGCGGCACAGCTCGCTATATCCTTCTCCAATATGGTCGACGCGCATATCTGTCAGAGAGCCGTCGGCAAGGTCAAAAATACGTGTGGCGAGACGGTTGATAAAATAACGGTCGTGCGAGATGATGAGCACAGTGCCGTCAAAGCCCTCGAGTGCCGTCTCGAGCGCCTCTCGGGAGGGAATGTCAAGATGGTTTGTAGGCTCGTCGAGAATGAGCAGATTCATGTGCGACAGTATCAGCTTGGCAAGCGTCAACCGTGCACGTTCGCCTCCGCTGAGCACGGACACTTGTTTGAATACCGTCTCACCTGTGAAGCGGAACAGCGCCAGCGTGTTGCGAATGTCCACCTCGGGCAGACGGGGATAGGCGTTCCACAGCTCGTCAAGCACTGTGTTCTCGGGTGATAAATTTTGGTTTTCCTGATCGTAATAGCCTATCTCGACATTGTAGCCCGCCTCGATGCGCCCCGCGAGCGGCTCTATCATGCCGACGATCATTTTGATGAGCGTGGATTTTCCGCAGCCGTTGGGACCTGTGACGAATACTCGCTCATCCTTTTTTATCAGAAAATTTACATCCGAAAACAGCACTTTCTCGCCGTAACCGCCCGAGAGTGACTCGGCTGTCAATACCTCATTGCCGCTTGAAAACGCTTTTGTGAAGCGCATTTGTATTGGCTTGGGCGCTTCCTTGGGGCGCTCCAGCTTTTCCATTTTGTCAAGCAGCTTGAGACGGCTTTCCGCCGCGATTATGTTGCGCTCGCGGTTCCATGCGCGCTGTTGGGCGATGTAAGCCTCCTGCCGCGCGATCTCCTTTTGCTGCTCCTGATAGTGCTTTTCGGCGACCCGACGGTCAAATTCGCGTTGCTCCGCCGAGCGGGTATAATTTCCGTTGTACAGCTTGGCGCGGCAATGCTCGATTATGAGCGTTTTGTTGGTTACGCGGTCAAGAAAATAACGGTCATGGGAGATGATCAGCACGCATTTGCGATAATTTATGAGAAAGCTTTCAAGCCAGGTCAGCGTTTCGATGTCAAGGTGGTTGGTCGGCTCGTCGAGCAGGAGTATATCGGGCTCGCGCGAGAGCTGACGGCAGAGAGCTAAGCGGGTACGCTGGCCGCCGCTGAGCGTTGACAGCGGCTGACGTGAGACGGCGGCATCAAAGCCCATTTTTTCGAGAATGGAGGCGCACCGACCGCGAAACTCAAGTCCGCCGTCACGAATGAAGCGGTCGTTGAGCGCGCTGTATTCGCGGCTGAGCGATTCAAGCCGCTCGGCGGACGTCTCCGCCGCCATTTTGGCTTCAAGCTCACCGAGGCGTTTTTCGGCGGCGATAAGCTCGCCGAACGCGGCGTACATGACCTCGAGCGCGCATTCGCCGTCGTCGTCCGAGACCGACATGGCGCCGTCCTGCCGCAGTATGCCGACGGTCTTGTCCTTTGAGATGAATATTTCACCCGATGTAGGCTCGTACTCGCCCAGTATCATCTTGAACAGCGAGGATTTTCCGCAGCCGTTGACACCGATGATGCCGAGCTTGTCCGTCTCGTCAAGGGAAAACGAAACGCGCTCGAGTATGGAGGTCACACCGAACGAAAGAGATATATCATTAACCGATAATACAGTCATAATCAAATGCCTTTCTTTTATGGCGCAGGGGAATTGTGTATTTTTTGCGTCAAAACTCTCGCTTGTGGGAGATTTTCGGGACAGAGAATTGTGCCGACATACAAAATTTTCACAATGTCACACGAACGGTTGACATGCAATAAATTAAATGGTATAATTTGTTTGCAATCAGAACAAATGTTCGGGGTTGGCGCGTCTATGCATAAAAACACATATTAATTATATCTGATATATAAAGATTTGTCAATAGTTCAAACGGTTTTGAAGGGAGGGATAGCATGGCTTTGACAGACGACAGAGAGCAGCTCATACGCGATACAACGGATTTTTTGCGTCAGTATCGCTACGGCTTCAAGCTACTTGCGGCGAACAAATACGAGCGCGATTATTTTGCCGCCGACCTGCCCGAGGACGGCTTGTATTGCACCGACGACGAGGCATACGTAAAGGCAAAAATGTTTGAAGTAAAGCGCTTTGTGACCTCGCTCCCGCCCGACGACAGAAAGCTGTTTTTGTACTATCACTACATACACGGCGAGACGGTGGAGAAATGCGGCGAGCTGCTCAATATATCCCGCCGCTCCGCTTTCAGGCTCAAACGCCGCGCACTTGAATATGCCGCCCTAAAATACAAAAGATATTTGTCGGATACGGAGATAAATGGCGTGCTTTGCCGCGAATAACGTCCGCTGCGGGGGAAATATTATTAATGCAACTATAATTAATGAAAGGGCGTTTTTGTATGAGAACAAGTGCGCTGTGGACAATAGGCGCGTTTGCCGCCGGCGTTGCGGCTGCGGGAGCGATAGGTGCTATGGGAATGCGTGCCGCCATGATTATGAGCGAGCGGCATGGCATAGCCCACCGTCATTACCGGCACAAGAGATACGGTCACGTATCTCCCGTGGATGACATGGACAAAATGAGTTCGGATGTGCACGGCATGGTGGCTGAGGTCGTCAGCCATGAGTGCGGACATCTCGGCTGATAAAGCTGCCCGTCGACAGGTGAAAACGTGTCGACGGGTGTTTACAATATTGTCACAGAAAAGCCATATCAAGGTCAAAAGAGGGGTATATAATTAACATGGATCTTTATGCAGAGGTGTGGCTTTATGGGAAAATTTGATGGAATACTTATATGCTCAGATTTTGACGGTACATTTGCGCACAAGGCGAAAATATCCGAGCAAAATCTGAATGCGGTAAAATATTTTCAGTCCGAGGGCGGTATGTTTGTGCCGGCGTCCGGGCGTCCGTGGCATTTCTTTGAGCAGTTCGCCCCCGATTTTGTTCCGAGCAGATATATTATTGGGCTGAACGGTGCCGAAATATACGACACGGAGGCGGGGTGCGCGGTATATCGTCATGCGTTGGACAAGCCGCATGCGCTTGCTCTTGCGCACGATATGCTTCAAAAATATCCCGAGCTGTCATGCGTTTATATACACACTGTTGACGGCGGAGACCATCATTCGCTTGATGGCTGGCAGAGCGCTGAGCTTATTGAGGGCGATATTTTCAAGATGGTTTTTGTAGTGATAACGGAGGCGAGCGACAGAGTCATCTCAGAGCTTGAAGACTTTGTTCCCGAGCGCTATACTGTCGAGCGAAGCTGGATAAACGGTATTGAGCTGATGGATAAGGACAATGTCAAGGGCGCGTCTGTCAGACGCTTGCGCGAGATGCTCGGCGGGCGGGCGCGGCGTGTTATTTGCGTCGGAGACTACGAAAATGATATCTCCATGCTGCGCGAGGCGGATATAGGCTACGCTGTCAACGGCGCGCCACCTGTTGTGCGTGCGGCGGCAGACAGAATGACGGTGCGCGTGACCGAGGGCGCTGTCGCTCATGTCATCGAGGATATCGAAAACGAACTGCGCACCGCGCCCGGCTCTTTCTGGCGCGAGGTAATATAAAAAAAGGGGCTGTCTCAAATGCATAAATGCATTTGGTCGACAAGCCCCCGGTTTTTGCTTGACGGCTGAACACCGTCATTTTTGCGTGTTAAAACACGCAAAAAACGCAAATTCCCGGTGTAAAGAAACCTACCGTCGGTTTCTTTACACGAGAGGCTGTCTCAAATTTTCAATTTGAGACAGCCTCTTTGTGTCAGATAACTCTGAATTTTTTAACAAACGGAACGCCGGCGTTCGCTGCCTTTTCAGCAGCCTCGCGCTCGGTCATGGTGGGGGCAGTGAAAGCGACTCTGCCATTGGATTTGACAGCGCGGTCGATCTTTCCGAAGACCTTTTCAAGCTTGGACACGCCGCAGCGAACGTCCTCGAATATAAATACATTTACGCAGCTGTAATCGTTGATATCAGCCATGTCATCTGCTGTGGCAACCTCCCATTTCATGGGGCGGGAAGCCTTGCCGAGATTTGCGGCGATATCGATAATGTCGGACGCGACCGCGCTCGCGGTAGGCAACTTGCCGGCGCCACGACCGTAAAACATTGCCTTGCCCAGCATATTGCCCTCGACCAGAATGCCGTTGAAAACATCCTCGACCGAGTATAGCGGGTTATCAGAGCGGACCATGCGGGGCGAGACCATTGCCAGCGTTTTGCCGCCCACCTGCTCGGTGTGTGCGATGAGCTTTATTTTATAGCCGAGCGCTTCTGCTGTCTTTACGTCCTCGGAGGTGACTGCGGTTATGCCCTCGACACTGATCGCGTCGGGATCGAGAATCTTTCCGAACGACAGCGCGGCGAGAATGACTATCTTGCGCGCCGCATCAAGTCCCTCGATGTCGGCGGTGGGGTCTGCTTCGGCGTAGCCGTTTGCCTGTGCGTCCTTCAGCACATCGGACAGGGGAGCACCCTCGTTTGTCATGCGGGTGAGGATATAGTTTGTGGTGCCGTTGAGTATGCCGTCGACCGAGATTATGCCGTTGGCGGCGAGGTCGTTTGTCATGGGGCGGATGATCGGAATGCCGCCGCCGACGCTTGCCTCAAACAGATAGCGAACGCCGTGCGCGGCGGCGATGCTGTGCAGCTCCGCGCCGTGGCGCGCGACCAGCTCCTTGTTGGAGGTGACGACGTTTTTGCCTGCTTCAAGTGCCGACTTTGTGAATTTGTAAGCCACTCCCGCGCCACCTATCATCTCGGCGATGATGCTGACTTCGGGGTCGTTCAGAATAATGTCATAGTCGTGAACTATGAGTGAGGCATAGGGGCTATTGGGAAATTCGCGCAAGTCGAGAATATATTTGACCGCGACCGCGTCACCCACATATTTTTCGATCTGGGCGCGATTTGCGTCCAAAACCTCGGCTGTGCCACTTCCGACGACACCGAAGCCGAGCAAAGCTACATTTATCATATTTTTGTCCGTCCTTAAATTAATTTGGTAATAAATATTGATTTATTATATCACACTTTCGCGTATTGTGCAATATTTTACTATTGAAATATGCGAGAAAATATGTTAAAATTCTTAGGCTATATAAAATTAGGATTTTGAGGAGATAAGAAAATGGGTTCGTCGCCTATAGGAAGTAAAAACAATGTCAAGATATTTGTGCTGTATCTAATGGAGAATATAAATTATCCGCTGGATTTCGTTACGATAAACGATATCGTTATGCAGACGGATTATGTCATGTATCTTGATTTTGCTGAGAGCTTTAATGAAATGCTGGACGGAGGACTTATCGAGGAGCTTAAAAATCATGACGGAAGTGTGGAGTATGTAGTTACCGAAAAGGGAAGATGCGTGGCGCGCGAACTAAAGAGCGACATACTGCCCTCGATATTGGATAAGTCGCTGGCGTGCGCTCTGCGTTATATAGATTTCAACCGCCGCGGAATATCGGCAAGCTGTTCGGTCGAGCCGCGTGAGGACGGGCGGTATAATCTGACCTGCCGACTGGAGGAACGCCGTAATGAGACTTTTAAGATATCTGTTGTGGTCGATAACATGGATCGCGCCCGCCGCATGAAGACCACATTTATGGACCGTCCTGAGGTAATTTTCCGAGGAGTCATGGCGCTGCTGTCCGGAAACGTAAATTACTTGTTTGACGAATGATATGAATTTGTTTGTCCGCACGTCCGAGTGGCGCGCGGGCATTTTGAGTGAAATGGTAAAAACTTTCGCGTTAGCACTTGACAACGCAATGCTGGGTGATATATAATAAAACCGATAATACACATTGATGTGATTTTTAACAGGATACGGTCATATAATAAATGAAGAAAAAATATAACACCGGGAGTGCCGATGCTCGCGCGCTGGTAGCCCTGGTGCGGGGCGGTGACGGGGAAGCGTTTGAACGCCTGCTCGAATTGTACGAGCCCATGATAGGAGCGGCGCTTTACCGCTATGTCCCGGAGGGGGCAGAGCCCGAGGATGCCCGCCAGGAGGCGCTTGCGGGTTTTTACCGCGCAACGCTTACCTTCGATCTCGGACAGCCGGATGTGGCATTTGGGCTGTATGCCAAAATATGTGTTACCAATGCGCTGATAAGCCACGCCCGTGAGATCATGCGAAGAGTGCGGGGGAGTGCGGTAAATCTCGAATATGATGATTATATGAGATATTGCGCGGACGCTCAAGCGGATCCCGCAGAACGCGTTGTCGAGCGGGAAAGCACAGAGGAGCTGAGAAGGCTGATAAGAGAAAATCTGTCACCTTACGAAAATCGGGTTTGGGATATGTATACTGCGGGCATGCCGACAGGCGCGATAGCCGAGAGATTATCCAAGACGCCGCGCTCAATTGACAATGCGCTTTACCGCATTCGCCGCAAGCTGCGCTCGTTGCTTGAGATAAACGGGCATCAGTCTTAAAAACAGAGCAGGGAATAAATAATTGGAAAGAGTCGAAAACGATGAGTTTCGGCTCTTTTTTGCGTCGAAAAATGGGTATGGAGAGGGAACAAAATCAAAATAAATTTTATTCTAAATTTTTACTACGAAAATATCAAAAGTTCTATTTTTTGTGTCGATTTTTGCAGTAAAAATTTAGTACGACAAAATTTGCGAGGATAAAATTTTAGGTCAAAAACCAGAACGAACAGGACAAAAAATCGTAAAAAATGACGCAAAAAGAGTAAAAAAACGATAAAAACCGCCTTTTGGGGCGGTTTGTGGGTGAAATTTAGGTATAAATGTCTTGCAAAGAACTGTTGCGGCGCGATTGACGACGCTGGACTAACGGTGTTGCGATATAGGCCTTTTTGGCGAGCGTGAGGAGCTTTGGGCAAGGGTACTTTGGGCGCAAAAAAAGATCCACCCGAAGCTCGGGTGGATCCTAATGTTTATTGTTATTTTGCAAGGTGGTTGCTGCTTGCCTTGATTATCGGGCGTCTGATGATATCGGCGCCGACTCCGCGAAGCTTTCCTACGATGTCGTAGTAGCCACGATCAAGCGTTTGGAGGTTTTCAATTATTGTCTGTCCCTCGGCTGCGAGGCCTGCGATCACAAGCGCCGCGCCTGCTCTGAGGTCTACGCTTTTTACCTTGGCGCCGGAGAGATGATCGGTTCCGATTATTGTTGCGCTCTTTCCTTCTACCATGAACTGGGCGCCCATGTTGCGGAGCTCGTTTACATACTGGAAGCGGTGATCCCAAATGCCCTCGGAAACCGTGCTTACGCCCTCGGCGGTGCACAGCAGCGCGGCAAACTGGGGCTGCATGTCGGTGGGAAAACCGGGATAGGGAAGAGTCTTTATGTTTGCGCGGTTGATGCGGCTGTTGGAGGACACGGATATGTAATCGTCATGTTCTTCAACGCAAACGCCCATTTCGGTGAGCTTCGCGGTGATGGACTCCACATGCTTGGGGATGACGTTGCGAATGTTGACTCGACCGCCGGTAGCGGCGACAGCTGCCATGTAGGTGCCTGCCTCGATCATATCGGGGATAATGGTGTATTCGCATCCGTGGAGCGACTTTACGCCGCGTATCTTTATGGTATTGGTGCCGGCACCGTAAATATCGGCACCGCAGGTGTTGAGAAAGTTTGCAAGGTCAACAATGTGAGGCTCGCGCGCGGCGTTCTCGATAACTGTGGTTCCCTCTGCAAGAGTGGCGGCAAGCATTATATTGCAGGTCGCACCGACAGAGATCATATCGCAGTATACGGTGGTGCCCTTGAGGCCGTTTTCGGCATCGAGGCAGATGTGGCCGTTTTCGAGCTTGTATGTAGCGCCGAGAGCTTCAAAGCCCTTGATATGCTGGTCAATGGGGCGGGAGTTGAAATCGCAACCGCCGGGAGCGCCGACCTTGGCAGAGCCGAACCGACCAAGTTCGGCTCCCAGCAAATAAGTGGAGGCACGCATTTTGCTGGCAAGGTCATCTGGGGAAGTGCCGCCTACGATATGCGTAGTATCGATTTCGGCGGTGGTTTTATTCAAAAGGCGGACGCCGGCGCCCATTGATCTGAGTATTTCGAGCGAAACGTTTATGTCACTGACCGGAGGCAGGTTCTCTATCACACACTTGTCACCGGTGAGAATGCAAGCAAAGATGATAGGAAGTGCGGCGTTTTTCATGCCGTCGATATATATGTCGCCGTAAAGCTTATTGCCACCGTTGATAACTATTTGTTCCATTATATATATCCAAGGTCGACGATCGGTGTCGCGACTGTTCCTTTGCGTAATTTTATTGTAAGTTTTTTGTTGCATTCTGTGTGTGAAGGAGGGTAAAAATCTAATAATCACCTCAAAATCACATACGACAAATTCGGTGATATTATTATAGCATATTGCAACCCGTTTGTCGATAGCTTTGTTAAAAAAAGTTTAAGAAAAAATGTACGAAATTTTAACATATTTATTATGCAAAATGCCCTCATCGTCATAATATGCGATGAGGGCGGATATTGCGACAGCATTCGCCGTTGTTTATTGAGATTTTTTGTAGTAAGCGACCGCGAGGTCGGTGACCATTCCGTAACTGCGCGTGCCTTCGGTTCCCTGTATTTTCAGGTAAGTGTCGTTGACGGCTTCGCTGACATCGGCGACCACATTTTCGCGGTATTTATCGAAAAATGCGGAGTAGGCACGCATCTCGTAGCGGACGGTGTCGGGCAGAGTTTCGAGAACCTCGTAGTACATATCGGCACTTGCTGAGTAAAGCGAGGAGGCGACGTATTCATACATATTCAGATAACCGCTATAGCGAATGTAGGGGTCATCGCTCTCGATGCAAACGAGAAATGCCATGAAATTTGCCTCGTCCTCGCGGGCTATGCCACGCTGGTGCGCCAACTCATGTGCAGCGGTAAAGGGGAGCGTGTAGTCAGGAAAATTGACATTCAGATTTGCCTCACCGGTAAAATAGGTGTAGACTCCGGTGATGTGAGTATACGACCACGGCTCGCTTAACATTACGGGCTTGACGCGGCTGGTCAAGCGAGGGACAAAGCTGTATTTGTCGGATATCTTGTCATAAGCGTCAAGCAATTTTTCGTTCATCTCTTCAAGAGAATAGGGCATGACGGAAAAGTTTTGATAACGGAATGCGACGTTTTCCGCCTCCTCATTTACTGCTTCGGCAAGTGCGGAGGCGGTATATTTCAGCTCCTCCGCGCTAACGTCACGGCGGTCAAGCTCCAGCTTTTTGTCCAGCGTCGAGCCGTGGTAAGCGGTGCCGAAGCCGCAGAAAAGCAGTGTGAGCAGAACCGATGCGGCAGACAGCAGTATGCCGATATAGACCAGCGTGTTGTGCCATGAATCGCTGTATTTTTTGACTGCCGTGTAGATCAGGAAAAAGAGGAGAACGGGCAGAAACAGCAGCAACGCCTCGGCGAGCGAGAAAGGTATCCAGTTTGTCAGATGGGCGAGCAGACCTCGCACGAACGCACCGGGATATCGCGAGAAAAAGTCGGCGAACGGCTCCCATATGATGGCGGCGAGATATATCAGCAGGCTGACGCCCGCGATGATAAACAGCGCGGTACAGATTTTTGGAAATCGCCGCCGCGGAGGCGGTAGATCGTCCTGTATGGGCGGGATAACGATATCGTTTGATTGATCCATGTATAGCTTCCTTTCATTATATATGTAGTAAATGCCGCGTTATTTGAACAGCTTTTCGTAAAGCTCTGCCATGTCTGAGGGCAGAGGAGATGTCAGCTTTATTTGCTCGTTCGTGATGGGATGAACAAATTCCAGGGCGGCGGCGTGAAGCGCGTGTCGTGGTATCAGAGGTGATGATGTTCCGTACAGATCGTCGCCGAAAACAGGCGTGCCGAGCGACGCCATGTGGACGCGTATCTGGTGCGTTCTGCCCGTTACGGGCGTTACCAGCACGCGGCAGTAATTGCCGTCGGGGGATATCTCGACGACCTCGTATTTTGTCAGCGCTTCTTCAGAGCCGGTCGTACCGAGCGGGCAGACCTCACGGACGATTATACTCTCGGCCGTGCGGCGCATGCCGGTGTGAATTATGCCCGAGCGCTCGGGCGGGACGCCGTCCAGCAGTGCGACGTAGCTTTTTCCAAAGCCACCCGACACCATGACAGCGTTGAGTCTGGAGGCGGCGTATTTGGTTTTTGCGACCGTGACCAGCCCGCTGGTATTGCGGTCGAGACGGCTTACGGGGCGAAAGACAAACGGCGCGTCACCGCCGTTCCCGCGATGCCGCCAGGCGAGCGCATTCGCAAGTGTATCATAGTGATGGTCGTGGGAGGGGTGCGTCGGCATGAAAGGAGGCTTGTCAGCGACAAGCAGGAACTCATCCTCATATGCGATCTTGACCGGCAGGTCAACCGGCTCGATGGGTGCATCGTCCTCGTCCGGATGATCGCAAATGCTGACAATATCACCCTCGCGCAGTATGCGCCGGACGGTGACTCGCTCACCGTTTACCATAAGACCTTGTTCGTCGCGCTTCAGACGCGCCAGCAGATGTCCCGATATGTGTAGCGAACGGCGAATAAAATCGCGGAGCGGCTTGCCGTCGTATTCGGTTGTGATGTGATATTCCATGGTTTGCCCTCCGCATTTTGAGTCATAGTAAGTATAACACGTTAGCGTGAAGTTTACAAGATGGGGGAGTGAATTTTTTTGCTGTGTTGACAAACAAGTCGTTTTTATATATAATGTAATAAAACCTACAAAGGCAGGTGCGCATATGAAATTTTCCTCATTTATTCGGTTTGCGATGTTTGGCGTCAAGACCGTGCTGTTCCGCAAAAAAGACCCTATTCTCGGAACGGTTATCGTCACGGATAAATGCAATCTGAACTGCAAGCACTGCTCGGTCAATAATATCACCGCCGTCGTTCATCCGTATGAGCAGATAAAGCGCGAGATGCAGACACTGTATGACATGGGCGTGCGCATACTGTTTTTCTGCGGCGGCGAGACGTTTTTGTGGCATGACGGAAAGAGGAGCTTGCGTGATCTTGTGATCGAAGCCAAACAAATGGGTTTTCTTATCGTCAATGTTGTGACCAACGGAACATTTCCCATCGACCTGCCCGAAGCGGATTTGTTACTGCTCAGTCTTGACGGTGACCGCGCGCGTCATAACGCCATCCGCGGCGATACATACGACACCATTATGAATAATATCGCGAATGCCACGGCGGACAATATCTGCTTTTATATGGCAATAAATCAGATAAACAAGGGCGCGGTGCGACACGTCTGCGAGACGGCGCGGGACACGGAGAATGTCCGTGCGGTTTCTTTCAATTTTCACACGCCCTATCCCGATACCGCACATCTTGCGCTGACAAAAGAGGATAAGGCGCAGTGCTGTGACGAGATACGGCAGATGATGAAGCAGGGCGCGCCCGTCTTCAATCTTAAGTCTGCTTTCCCGTATTTGATAAACAACAGCTTTCCAACGCCCTGCCACCAGTGCGTGGTCATGGAAAACGGCAAACTGAGCGTGTGCGGACGGTGCATTGACGTGCCGGGACTTTGCGAGAGGTGCGGTTATTTTTTTGTCGCGGAGTACACGCTGCTGTTCCGAGGAAATATCAAAATAATATTTGAAATGCTTAAAACCTACCTGAAATATATTTAAGAAAATGAGCTTTATTACAAGTCTTACCCGGGCGTGGTTTACGCGCTCGACCCGGCCCTTTGAATTTAAAAATGAATATGACGAGCGACTGCCTTTTGCGGATTGCGATAATTTGGGGCTTTATGTTCACATCCCGTTTTGCCGCTCGATCTGCGATTTTTGCCCGTATTGCAAAGAGGTGTATTCCGAGGATAAGTGCAACAGATATATCGATGCACTGATACGTGAGATCCACATGGTCGGTGGGCAGGGCAATGACAAAAAGACGGTCACAAGTCTGTATTTCGGAGGCGGCACGCCCGCGCTTGCGGCAGACAGAATAGGCGAAGTGATCGAGGCGTTGGAACAGCACTTTGTTATCACCGAGGGTATTGGTGTCGAGCTACATCCCGATAACGTAACCCCCGATATTTTGCAAAAGATAAAGGATGCGGGCGTAACTAAAATAAGCATTGGAGTGCAGTCGTTTTACAATAAATATCAAAATATTTTGGGCAGAAAATGTGTAGATGTGATGCAAATCAAGCGTGCGCTTGAACAAGTTGAGTTTGAAACAGTGTCGATGGATCTTATATTTGCACTGCCTTCGCAAACGTTTGAGGATCTCAAAAATGACATTGATACTGCCTTTTCTTCGGGCGCAAATCACGTTGCGATCTACCCATTTATTGACTTTACTTTCACCTCAAGCACCGTGCCCGTCATGCCCAAAAAGGACAAAAAAGCATTGCTTGATGCTATCACAAAATACTGTGCGGAGCAGGGATACGCGCGCGATTCCATCTGGACTTTTTCTCGCGAGAATGGCGCGCGTTACTCGTCCATGACAGGGGATAATTTTCTCGGGTTCGGCTGCTCGGCGACCACGCTTTTGCGTCACCAATTCAAGATAAATACGTTTTCCGTGGAGGAATATTGTGCCCGTATTGACGGCGGCAAACTGCCTACGTCGCTGACCGTGCGCTTTACCGCGCGGCAGAGAATGGTTTATTGGCTGTTCTGGACGGCGTATTCCACCCGTGTGCGCGAGGCGGATTTCGAGAGGTTTTTCGGCGTCAGCCTGCGCCGCAAGTACGGCTTTGAGCTGACGCTGGCGCGGCTTTTGGGTTATGTTAAATACCGCGACGGCGAGTATACAATGACACCGCGCGGCGCATTTTATTATCATTATTATGAGAACTTCTATACCCTCGCCTACATCGACAAAATGTGGGGTATCATGAGAAAAGAGGCGTTTCCGGAGGGGATAAAGCTTTAATATAAAATCAAAGGCGACTCGAAGAGTCGCCTTTGATTTTATATTAAATTCAGATAACCGGCTCAACCCAACCGAGAGAATCCTTTACGGTGCCCCACTGAATGCCGGTGAGGTTGTCGTACAGCTTTTGCGCGATGGGACCGATTTCGCCGCCGTTGAGCACGATACGGTCAGTTTCATCGACCAGCTCGCCGATGGGAGAGATGACAGCCGCGGTGCCTGTGCCGAATGCTTCGTCCAGCTTGCCGTTCTTGCTTGCCTCAATGACCTCGGAGAGTGCCAGACGGCGTTCGGTGACCTTGTAGCCCCAGGAGCGCAGCAGCTCGATACAGGATGCGCGGGTAACGCCGGGCAGGATATTGCCCTCGTCAAGCGCAGGTGTGATGACCTCGCCGTCGATGACAAAGAAGACGTTCATGGCGCCGACCTCGTCGATGTATTTGTGCTCGATACCGTCAAGCCACAGAACCTGTGCATATCCCAGCTTTTCAGCCTTTGCCTGACCGATGAGAGATGCGGCATAGTTGCCGCCGACCTTTGCAAAGCCTGTGCCGCCGCGGACAGCGCGGACGTACTCGGTCTCAACGAAGATCTTTACGGGGTTGATACCTGCGGCATAGTAAGAGCCGACGGGGGAGAGAATGATGGCAAACAGATAAGTTTTGGAGGGGTGAACGCCGAGCTGGGCGTCGGTAGCTATGATAAAGGGACGAATGTAGAGCGAGGTGCCTACGCTGTGAGGAACCCAATCCTTTTCGCACTCAACTATAGCCTTGATAGCCTGAAGTGCATCGTCGGGATCAACCTCGGGTATGCACATACGGCGGTTGGTATTATTCATGCGTTCGATGTTCTTCTGAGGGCGGAAAAGTTGGATCTTGCCGTCTGCTGTGCGGTAAGCCTTAAGACCCTCGAACATTTCCTGAGCATAGTGGAATACCATGCAGGAGGGGTCAAGAGAGAGAGGTCCGTAGGGCACGATACGGGGATCAAACCAGCCGCGTCCAGCCTCGTAGTTCATTAGAAACATATAATCGGTAAATATTTTTCCAAAGCCGAGCTTGCTCTCGTCGGTCGGCTTGGCTTTGAGTTGTTCTCTGGGATAAAATTTGATATCCAGCATTGTCGTAAAAACTCCTTCCGACATTAAATTTACCTTATATTATAATACACTTTTTACCGCTTGTCAATATTTTAGCCTGCTAAAAAACAAAAATTCGGAATATTGGAGCGAGCGGTGCAATAAACTGTAGCAGACAAGATACCGATGTGTGGAGGTAAATTATGAAAAGAACTGTTTTGATGTCCGTTTCGGCGCTGATAGTGACGCTTTTGCTGTCCGTGACGGTAAATTCGAATTTTATTGATGCGGCGTCGTCCTCCGACGCCCCCGTCTCGCCCGCGCTTAGCATTATTGCGGATTGCATGCCTATGGCAAAGGCGGGTATTGTGGGAAATGAGATACTGTTTACACCCGAAGATTTTGAGCGGGCGCTCAATGTCTCGCGCGTCTCGACAGTTACTGTCACAAGCCTTCCCGATGTTACCGATGGCGAGTTGCTCATCGGCTCGGTCGTGGTAAAGGAGGGGCAGACCATATCTCGTGCCAATCTGTCACTGCTCAGCTATGCCGCCGTCCGCGAGGACAGCAGAGAGGCGGAATTTGAGTTTCAGGTAAACGGTCAGCCCTACAGTATGACCTGCTCGCTGTATCTGCTTGACGGCGTAAACCATTCGCCGACGACCGCCCGCGACGGTGACATGACCGTCAGCACTTACCGCGATGTTGCCGCCTACGGCAAGCTGTACGCCTACGATCCCGAAGGCGATGAGCTGACGTATCAGATAGTGTCCTATCCCGAGCACGGTATCGCCCTACTGTATGACAACGAGGGCAGATATGTTTATATGCCGAACAAGGATTTCACGGGTACCGACAGCCTGAGCTATGTTGTATATGATAAGTACGGAAACTATTCCGCTGTTTCTACCGTACGCCTGTCTGTCAGCCGAAACTCCACCTCGCTGGCATATGACGACATGAAATGGCACACGGCATACAGCGCCGCCATAAAGCTTGCCGAAAACGGTGTCATGAACGGCACACAGGTGGCGGGTATCTATTATTTCGAGCCTGACGGCACTGTGACGCGAGGTGAGTTTGTGGTCATGGCAATGAAGGCGGCGGGAGTCGTCAGCCTTCCGACGGTGGAGAATACCGGCTTTGCGGATGACGCCGATATTCCCGCAGAGATGAAGTCTTACATAGGCATGGCGGCACGCGCGGGATATGTCAATGGCACGCTCGACGGAGCTAACAAATATTTTTTGCCCGACCGTGAAATAACGGTTGCCGAGGCGGCGACCATATGTGCCAACATTCTGGAGCTCGAGTATGACGGAAGCATTGCGGTGTCGGTTGACGACAGCACAATTCCCGCATCTGCACGCGAAGCGGTGCTGTCGCTTGCGGCGCAGGGGATTATAGACAGTGCAAGTATCAAAGATTACAACGCTTCGGTCACCCGTGCCGACGCGGCGATAATGCTGGCGGCGCTTGTGGATGATTGATATGTGATCGCCTATGTTCATTTCTCGCCATTCGGCGAGAAATGAACATAAATTTTTCAATCGGGTATTGCAAAAAAACATATAATGTGGTACAATAATAAAAGCGGGTCAAAAGCCCGCCGACAACTGTTATTTGGCAGACTGTTAAATAAGGCCATACCAGCCGGGGAGTTAGCGGTGTCCTGCACCTGCAATCCGCTATAGCAGGGGTTGATCCCCCGTCTGAGGGCTGAACTTCTGCGGTCAAGAGTCGCTTTGTACTGTGTTGAAGGATGGGTCTTGCGCAATCGGGAGCTGTGAACCATGTCAGGTGGGGAACCAAGCAGCATTAAGCAGTGAACCCGATGTGCCGCGAGAGCGCCTGTCCCGAGCAGTCTTTGCGATGTCGCGTGGAAGGAACGTTCGAAGTCGGGGTGTATGGTCTTACTTTGCAGTCTGTTTTATTAAATGTATAAAAATTCGAAAGGAGTGGCGAAATGCAAAACACGGGGCACTTAGCGCTGTATCGAAAATGGCGTCCGCGCACCTTTGACGAGGTCTGCGGACAGGATCATATAACGAGCGTACTCAAATATGAGACGGCGACGTGTCAGCTCAGCCACGCCTATCTTTTTTGCGGTTCGCGTGGAACGGGTAAGACAAGCTGTGCCAAAATTTTAGCAAAGGCGGTCAACTGTCTCTCTCCCGTTAATGGCAATCCCTGCGGTGAGTGTGCCGCCTGCCGTGCGATAGACACGGGCGCGACCACGGACGTGCTTGAGATGGATGCGGCGTCCAACAACGGTGTCGACAACATCCGCGACATACGCGATGAGGTCAATTTCGCGCCGTCGGATCTTAAGTATCGCGTCTACATAATCGACGAGGTGCACATGCTGTCCGCCAGCGCTTTCAACGCACTGCTCAAAACGTTGGAAGAGCCACCCGCTCACGTCATTTTTATACTGGCGACTACCGAGCTTCAAAAGTTGCCCTCCACTATAATCTCGCGCTGTCAGCGCTTTGATTTCAGACGAATTTCCATTGACGCGCTTATTTCGCGTCTTTGTCATATTGCAAACGAGGAAAATATCAAGCTGCATCCCGAGGCGGCGCATCTGCTTGCGCGACTGGCGCAGGGTGGCATGCGTGACGCTATCAGTCTGCTTGAGCTGTGCTCGGGCGGCGGCGCCGAGGTCACTCCCGAACGTGTCAGCGAAGCGGTAGGATCTGTCGGACGCGGCGAGGTCATGCGCACGGCGCGCGCTGTTGCCGAGGCGGACTATGACGCACTTTTCGGCATTATCGCTGAGGCGGTGGCATCCTCCAAAGACCTTGTGGTGTTTTGGCAGGAGCTTATCTCGCTTTACCGCGATATGCTTATCGTCAAGACTACGCCCGATGCCTCGCGCTATCTCGACCTTACCGATTCGGAAGCTCAACAGCTTTCGGCTGTAACGGCACTTTTCAGCAGAGAGCGGTTGCTGGCGCACTGTCGCTTGCTTGATGACGCACTGCTGTCCATGCAGCGCTCAAACGCAGTTAAGCGCACGGTTGCCGAGCTGACGCTCATTAAAATGAGCGACGCAAGCCTTGATATCTCGGTCGAATCATTGCTCGCGCGTATCGCCAAGCTCGAAGATATGATCAGATCCGGCGCGTCTTTTGCATCGCAAAGGACAAGCACTCCGGCTGTATCCGAGATGTCGGAGCTACCCGTTGTTTCGGACGACATGCTGCCCGAGCCTCCTCCCGCTTCGGAGGATTTGGCGCTCAAATCGCCGCAAATATCGGAGACCACAGTATACGAAAAGCCGGCGCCTGCATCGGATAAAGCTTCGACACCTAAAAAACAGACGTCTGCACCGAATGTAAGGTCCGGTAAGCGCGTACTTAAATCCATAGGCCAATGGGCGGAGATATGCGCAAGAGTGGCGAGAGAAAATCAGCCTGTTGCCGCGCTTCTCGCGGGGACACGCGCATACATTGATGGCGACGATAAGATAATCGTCAGGTTTCCGAATCCGTTTGTGCAGGGTATGATAACCAATGATTCTGCCAAAAAGGATATCGTTTTAAACGCTATCAGAGCAGAGATCAGTCAAAATATTCGGGAATGTGATGTGCTATACGAGGTCAAGCTCGTTGCATCAAACACTCCCGACGATGCTATTTTCGACGAAATAGATGCAATAAACAATACAGATATATAAAAAGACCAGCAACAGAAAGGGTAAACTGAAATGAAAGCAAGACTTCCCCAGGGTATGGGCGGCGGCCCGCAGAATATGAATGCAATGATCCGTCAGGCGCAGAAGATGCAGGAGGATATTGCGGCGCTTCAAGAGGAGCTTGACGCTCGCGAGTATACAGTTACCGCAGGCGGCGGCGTTGTGACCGTTAAGATCAACGGCAAAAAAGAGATACTGTCCATTGATATCGAGCCTGAGATCGTCGACCCCGATGACATCGAAACGCTTACCGACATACTCACGGCCGCTGTCAACGAGGCCATCAAGCGCGTTGAGACCACAAACAATGAGGAAATGTCCAAGATAACGGGCTCTGTGCCGGGATTGTTCTGAAATGGCGGATTATATTGAATCGCTGGCAGTGCTTGCCGAGCAATTCGGCAGACTCCAGGGTGTCGGACGCAAGTCGGCGATGCGCATGGCTTTTTCGGTGCTTGATTTTTCCGAGGAGGAAGCGGAGCAATTTGCACATGCCATACTTGATGCCAAAAGAAAGATACATCTGTGTCCCGTTTGCATGAATCTGACTGATCGTGAGGTGTGCCCGATATGCGCCGATACAACGCGTGACAAAAGCGTTATTTGCGTGGTCGAGGATGTGCGCGTGCTCATGGCGATCGAGAAGGTAAGGGAATACCGCGGCGTGTATCACGTGCTTCACGGCGCTATTTCACCCGTTGCGGGTATAACGCCCGATAAGATACGCCTTGCCGAATTGCTCGGCAGACTTCGCGATGACAGCGTGCGTGAGGTCATAGTTGCAACCGATCCCGATGTTGAGGGCGAGGCGACGGCGATGTACATATCAAAGCTTATAAAGCCGCTGGGTATTCGCGTGTCAAGACTTGCATACGGCGTGCCCGTCGGCGGCGATCTTGAGTATGCCGACGAGATCACGCTCTCGCGCGCCATAGACGGTCGAAAGGAATATTAAACCTTTATTAAAATCGAATCAAAATTTAATAAAATATCCGCAAACAGCGCAAAATAATTTAAAAAAGTGATGCTGTTTGCGGAGATTTTCTATATATGGATATATTTATGATATTCAGCTTTTTAGGCGGACTTGCCCTATTTTTATACGGTATGAAGGCGCTTGGCAAGGGGCTGGAGGAGTTGTCGGGCGGCAAGATGCGCGATCTGCTTGCACGCCTGTGCTCAACACCGCTGAAGGGTGTATTGGTCGGTGCTGTTGTTACGGCGGCTATACAGTCATCATCGGCAACGACGGTCATGGTGGTCGGCTTTGTCAATTCGGGACTTATGCAGCTGTCGCACGCCGTCGGCGTTATCATGGGCGCTAATTTGGGAACTACTATAACCTCGTGGGTGCTGTCTTTGACGGGGATCGAGGGTGACAATTTCTTTGTCCGTCTGCTAAAACCGTCCTCACTTGCCCCCTTGCTTGCATTTGTGGGCATAGTGCCTATCATGTTTAGCAAAAATGCGGGTGCACGCCGTATAGGCGGTATTTTGGCGGGACTCGGAATACTGTTTTTTGGTATGCAGATGATGAGCGATGCCGTTGCACCGCTGTCCGAGCTGCCCGAATTCAGACGTATTTTGACGCTGTTTTCAAACCCTCTGGCAGGGCTTGTCGCCGGAATCATACTGACGGCAATTATTCAGTCATCGTCAGCGTCGGTTGGCATTTTGCAGGCGCTGTCGGCGTCTGGCGGCGTGACATTCTCGTCGGCGATACCCATCATTATGGGGCAGAACATCGGAACCTGCGTGACCACACTGCTCTCGAGCATCGGCGCGTCCAAAAACGCCAAGCGTGCCGCATTTATACACCTGTATTTCAATGTGATCGGCACGGCAGTGCTGCTTGTAGCTTTTTACGGCTTGCACGCGCTGGTGAAATTTGATTTTTATTCGGCGGCGGTCACGCCGTTCTGGATAGCCGTTATACACACGCTGTTTAATGTCGTTTCCACCGTGATACTTTTTCCGTTTGCCTCATTTTTGCAAAAGCTTGCGGAGCTCACCGTCGGAGACGGACGCCCCAAGCGCCGCCGTCAGCGGACTCAGCTGTAATAATTGATGAATTTTTATAAAAAACACAAAAAATATTGATTTTATACTTGACACTGCCCCTGGGTCATATGATACACTATGCGTATCAAAGCATAGGAGTTTCGTATGAAGATAAAAGAATCGGCGCAACATTGCGGCCTGACGGAAAAGGCGATAAGGCTTTATGAAAGCAAGGGTTTGGTAAGCCCTGTGACAGCAGAAAAAAACGGACGGATATATCGCGATTATGACGAAAAATGCATCCGCGACCTTATGACCGTCGGCATACTTCGCCGCGTCGGATTTTCAATGGAGCAGATAGGCGCTATGCAAAAGGACTCGTCGCAAATTTCCGATATTCTTGAGGAATATGGAGAAAAGCTTGCGTCTGATATAGAGAATATGACCGCCGCTCGAGAGGCGATGGCGGTATATGACTGCGCGGATTCGGGTATTGACGTACTTGCCGACGCCTTGCTTGCCGCCCTTGGCGGCGGAGAAGAGAAATCCGTGCAGCGCGAGCAGACAATACGCTGGCGAGTGTGGGATGAGGATATAACAGCAGAGCAAAAGCAGACGGCGTACCTGCAATTTACTCAAAAGCAGAGCAAGCGCGAACGCGCCGAGGAGATACTTCTGACGGTGCCGCGGCGCGTCGGCGGTTTTTTCGGACGAATTTGGAGTGAGCTGCGGTGCGGCGTTGTCAACGAGCGCGGCAGAGTCCGCGGCGGCGTCCTTAGTGCGGTGATATTTTTGCTGATGGCAATGATCCTCGGCGGCAATCTCGCCGCGGCGAATAAGCGTATGGACGAAATGCAGCAGGAATGCGTAAATGCCGTGTTCAGCTCGGTGCGCGAGCTGGACTATCTGCTTACAAACGTGCAAAACAGCGGGGAATACACGTACGACACCGCCGCCCGAGCCTGCTTTATTGTGACACAGCTCACGGATGCCATAGCGACTGCCGAGGGCCTTGGCAGCGAGAGCGTAAATATTACAAGAAGAAATGACCTTGCCGGCTGTATGGGAGGATTTTTGTCGGTAAGCGTCAACGGCAACCGCATCGAAGGCATACTTTATGACGGCATACTTGATGAGAGTGAACTGGAATTCATCCGTTTGCTGCACGTCGACGCCGTGGCTATAACAGAGTCCATAACTTCCGAGGATGGCATGAATATGCGCTACAGTGCCAAATATAAAGACATACGCGAGGGGGCTCGTGCGTTTGTGGATAAATGGTGCGATATAAGCCTTGATGGGGAGTGTCCGTATTGGGAACTTGTAAAAAATTAACAGCATGACAGGGGATATGCCCCTGTCTGTTTTTTGTCCGTCCCCTTGCAATTTTTACCTCGGTATAGTATAATAAAATTGTATTTTAACTGAGGTATATAGCGTGAAAGTTACTTTTTTCTAATAATGAAATTCACTTTTTGACGCCAGAATTTTGCCAAAGGCAAAATTCATCGATTATATTTGTGCCGCCGCAGGGCGGCGAAACGGAGATTACTATGGATCTTATTCGTTCATCACTTTATTTCATAGTCTGCTTTATTGCTTCCATCGCGGGCGCTATCTGCGGCATCGGCGGTGGCGTAATTGTCAAGCCCGTGCTTGACCTGTTCGGGTGGGACAGCGTGTCCACCATCAGCTTTCTTTCGGGCTGTATGGTGCTGACCATGAGTACATATTCCGTCGGGCGCTCCATGATAGCGGGGGAGAGGACAGTTAAGGCAAAGACTATAACCCCTCTTGCCATAGGGGCGTCGGTCGGCGGCATTGTGGGTAAACAGCTTTTCAGCATTATCAAGGCGGCATTTCAAGATCCTAACCGCGTCGGCGGTGTGCAGGCGGCGTGTCTGACGCTGATAACCGTGGGAACGCTGTTTTACACTGTATTCAAAAGCAAAATAAAGCCGCATGAGGTCAAAAGTCCGGTAGCTTACGTTACTATCGGTTTGCTTCTCGGCATCATGTCCAGCTTTCTCGGTATCGGCGGCGGACCCATCAATATTGTGGTCTTGCACTTCTTTTTCGCAATGGACAGCAAGACTGCGGCGGCGAACAGCCTGTATGTCATTGCTTTCAGCCAGCTGACGAGTCTCATTTCCACTCTCGTCACAGGTACCGTGCCCGACTTCAAAATTCTCGCGCTGGTATTCATGGTGCTCGGCGGACTGCTCGGCAGTATGTCGGGGCGAGTGATCAATAAAAAGATGGACAACCGTGCGGTGGATAAGCTGTTTATCGGCATGATGTCGGTGATAATTTTGATAAGTATTTATAATTGCGTGAAATATTTTGCTTTATAGAACAAAACGGCTGTCCGCAGACAGCCGTTTTGTGTTTTAAGTATTTTGATATTTCTTTGCTTGCACTCGGTACATCTCGGCGTACTTGCCGTTTTGGAGCATAAGCTCATCGTGCGAGCCGTGCTCCACGATCTCGCCGCAATCGAACATGTATATTTTGTCCGCCATACGTGTGGTGGAGAGACGGTGCGAGATAAAAATGACCGTTTTGCCTTGCGCGTTTTTGAGTATAGATTGATTTAATTCATATTCCGCGATGGGATCGAGTGAGCTTGACGGTTCATCCATGATAATTAGCTCAAATGGCCTTGCGAAAACTCGGGCAATGGCGATTTTTTGCGCCTCGCCGCCCGACAGCCCCACGCCGTCCTTGCTGAACTCTGTCGTAAGCTGTGAATGAATTCCATTTGGTAGCTGTTTTAGCTTTTCGTCAAAAGAGGCCGCTCTCAGCGCCGACATTACGGTCGCCTCGTCCGCGTCGGTGTATTCACCGCCCATTACGTTTTCCGCAACAGTTGCCGCGAAGACCTTGTAGTCCTGAAATACCGCACCGATATGCTCGCGGTAGCTGTCGGGCGCGTATTCGGCAATGCTGTGGCCGTTGTAGAGAATATCGCCGGCCGTGGGGTCGTAAAGCCGCATGAGCAACTTTATCAGCGTGGTCTTGCCCGCGCCGTTATAGCCCACAAAGGCTATTTTTTCGCCCTTTTTTATCTCAATATTAACATTGCTGAGCGTTTTTTGCCCGTTTTTGGAGAAAGGATAGACAAAATCAACATTTTTAACAGTCAGTGATTCAAATGCGGGCACTTGCGTTTGCTCGCCCTTGATCTTTGGCTCATATTCGATGAATTTTTTGACCTTTTCGATGTAAAGACTGTGCTCGTTGAATTTGTTGAGATAGTTTCCGATATCGTCAATGGTCCAATAAAGCTTGAAGCTTGCGTTTATGCTTGCGGAAAAACTACCCAGAGACAGCGTCGGGTCGACGATATAACGGACGATAAGATAGCCCGTGACGCCTGCCGAGGGAAGAACATTGGTCAGCATTGTCGATATCAGCGAAAAACCGAATATTTTGCCCATATGCTTTTTGATACAGGATATTTTGGCGTCGGTAGCAGACTTATATTCGTTTTGCAAATGCTCCGCTATGCCGCCCTGACGCAGTTCTTTGGCGTAATCCTGGAGATAGAATACTCTGCCGATATAGCTGAGCTTGCGATCTATGGGATTCATTTCAACATTTTTGTCATAGCGTAGCTTGTTGAACTTGTTTTTGATGACAAACCCGAGACTTACCGATATGAGCAATCCCGCCGCGACTATCAGGTCCATCGAGGCGAGCAGACCCAGTACCACAGCACTTGATATGATACGGTTGATAAAAATGCTGAAGTTTTCCATGATCTGAGCGGTTCGGGCATCCGATTCACGTATTGCCCAGATAAAATCATTGTAAAATTCGGGGTCATCGTAACAGCTTTGATCAAGCGAACGCGCCTTGGCGTAAAGCTCGTTTTGAATGCTTTCATGCAATATCAGCTTGACCTTGGGAACATAGACCTCCAGCCGCCATTTGTTGAACAGTTCAAATACCATGTTGTAGCCCGCCACCGCCAATATCCAAAACAGCACGGTCCGAAATTCTGTTCCGGATTCGATAGCGTCAAACACATACTTGGTGAACAGCACTCCTATAATGTGCCACGCTCCGCGCCCAAACGCCTCGCAGAGTGTTACTATTGTGTATGTCGGGGTGTACTTGAAGGTATATTTCAGCATGAACCATAGGTTTTTTGCGACGTGCACGGGGGAGTGCTTTTGCTTTTTGTCGCGGCTCATAACGTTACCTCCTCAGCGTCAGCATACGTGTCTGCCTGCTTGTGCCACATATCTGCGTATTTTGCGTTCAGCGCGAGCAGCTCGCTGTGCGTGCCTTGCTCGATTATCTCGCCGCCCTCAAACATATACACGCGGTCAGCCATGGTCGCGCTTGAAAGACGGTGTGAGATAAAGATAACTGTTTTGCCCTCGCAGGCATTAAACATATTGCGATACATTTCCTGCTCGGCGATGGGGTCGAGCGCAGACGTCGGCTCGTCCATAATGACGATCTCCTGTTTACCCGCGAATATTCTTGCGATGGATAGCTTTTGCGCCTCACCGCCCGAGAACATGGCGCCGTCATTGTCAAATTCTTTTGTGACGGTTGAATCGACACCGTGGGGAAGCGTTTGTATTTTCTCGTAAATGCCCGCTTGACGCAGGGAGGCTTCGACGGTTTGCCTGTCATCGTCGGTGATGTTGCCGCGAAGCATTACGTTTTCGGCGACGGTCGTTGCAAAAAGGCGGTAGTCTTGGAACACCGTTCCGAACAGACCTCGGTAAGACGAGAGTCGATAGCTCTTGATATTTTCTCCGTTTAGAAGTATCTCGCCCTCGTTGGGGTCATACAAGCGTTGAAGCAGCTTGATAAGCGTAGTCTTGCCCGCGCCGTTATGACCGACGATGGCGATTTTTTCACCCGCGCTTACCGTCAAATTGATATTTGACAAGGCGCGCAGGTCCTGACCCTCATAGCCAAAACTCATATTTTTAAGCTCAAGCTTTTCGAAGGAGGGAACTGTGGGCGCGTTCTCGTCCTCGGCAATGCGCACCTCGTACTCGAGGAAGTCGCGCAGATTGTCGATGTAAAGCGAGTTTTCATCCAGCCTGAAGAAAACATTGCCCATATAGTTGACACTGCCGGCAATATTGGAGATGGAATTTATCACAACAAAGCAATCTCCGAGCAACATACTTTTTGTCACCAAGGTCTTATATGCCGCAAGCGCGATCGAGCCCGAATCTACGACAATATCGAAAACAAAATCGAACAAATAGCGGAAGAACATCATTTTATAACCGTATTTACCCACGATCTCTTTCATTTCCGAAATGCTTGAGTGCATTCGCTTGAACATTACCCTCCACATTTCCGTAAGCCGCATTTCCTTTGAGAAATCGCCGAGATAAAAGGTACGGCGTACATAGTCGCGCTGTCTTGCCACTTCCTTGGTGCGCATGTTGTAGTCGTATTTGATGCGGTTGCGCTTTTTGCCGATGAGAAGCGTACACAAGAACGGCATAAATGCGAGCAGCAAAAATATGGGATCGATAGTGATGATCAATGTGCCTGTGGCAACAAGATTGATGCTTATCCAAACAACGTCAAGGATATTGTTCATAACAGTGTAGGCGCGGTTGGTCGCTTCGCCTGTCGCTTTGACATATGTATCGTAAAAAGCAGAGCTTTCAAAGCAAGCGAGGTCAACGGACGCGGCCTTTTTCTGAAGCAGATTTTGAATGTAAGCATCTACTATGGGCTGCTTGAGCTCAAAATAACAGCTTAGTATACGGTCAAAAAGCATATAAAAAACCGAATATGCAAACATACATCCGAGCGTTATCAGAACGGTTTTTAATTCTTTACCCGCTTGCAGGGCATTGAGGGCGTATTTATATAAGTAAGTATTCAGCAGAAACGAATGGATGGAGCCGAGAACTGTCGAGATCAAAGCCAATATGGGCACTCCGGGGCACGCTTTTATAATAAGCCCGAGCATATAGCCGTTATTTTTAAATGTTCGTTTCAGGCTTGTCTTTTTCTTTTTTGCCATTATTACCTCCCGAGGATGTGCTGAGAATATTGTAGCATAGTTTATCACAAGCGTCAAGCGACCAACGGTTGCGTTGATAATATTAATTATAGCATTGCACGCGCGGCTTGTCAAGCTATACTTATCTAAAATGATAAAATAAAATCATTGATGATAATATACAATATAAATATAAATATCGCGGAGGACGAGATATGATATACAATATTGCGGACAAGATCAGATATTTGCGTGATAAGGCGGGCTTGACACAGACAGCACTTGCCAAGCGTCTGGGTATATCCAGAAGTGCGGTGAATTCGTGGGAGATGTCGCTGTCCTCGCCGTCGATAGCTAATATAATCGAGATGACGCAGATATTTCACGTCAGCGCGGATTATCTCTTGGATACGTCGGATAAAATGATGATAGATGTGACAAATCTGAGTAACGACGAGCGCGAGGTCGTGCTCAAGCTCATTGCTTGCTTTGAGGCGAATAAAGATATAAAAAATTTGAATTGAGAATTGATAAAACCCGTCGTTGGCGTGCGCCAACGACGGGTTTTATATTAACATAATGAGATCAGATAATATCAACGTCAATATCCAAGGCTTGTCCGAGCGGCAGGGAATATATAACCACTTTATCGGGGCGTTTGCCGCATATGCGCTCGAGCGCGGCGGCGTAATAGGATAGCTGTGTGCGGTGGCGCTTGGCAAGCTTTGCTTGAGCGAGAGACGGGGCTGCAAGCTCGGCGGGGGTGAGACGGTCGGTTTTGTAGTCGCAGAGCACGAGGCGGCCCTCGGCATCCGTGAAGAACAAGTCGATGACACCCTGTACAAGTAATTGTTCTCCTTCAAGCGAGGCAGCTGTTTCGGATTGCTCGGAGAAGCTTGATGCGGGTAGCATTATGTTGAAGCGCTGTTCGCGACGGATGTCCGAGGCACATTTGAGAGTGGCATAAAATTCGGATCTGAAAAAGTCGGATGCCTGGTTTATGTCAACCAGCTCTGCCATGCGGGAGGGTATAAAGCCGCGAGAGATGAGGCGTTCAAGCTCGGCTTCAACACCGTTGGATGTGCAGTTGACAAAGTCACAAAACTGCAAAAATACATGCGTTGCGGTTCCACGTTCGGTTGATGTGATGCGCTTTCGGGATGTTCCGCTTAAAAAGGCGGGCGTGAAGGTCATCGAGGAGAGCCGCGGAGACTCTTCGGCAAAATCGTCGGGCGGGAGGGCGTCGTCCTCATCGTCGAGCATGCCGGGATAAAGTTTTGAGACCGACAGCTTGGCGGGCAGGCGGGTCAGGTGCTCGTAAGGATATACGAACGAGAAACGCTCCTGCAGTTGCTCGGCGAACGCCGCTATGTCGCCTGCTGTGCTCTCGCTTTCCCGTCGCGGCGTTGCGTCGGCATTGTATGACAGCGGCTCGGGGACGCCGGAGCGGGAGATGATATCAACGGTATAGGACGCATCGGGCGGGGGCGTCAGCGAGACGGCGGGCAGTATCCAATCGAGATATGAGGTGGCGTGAAGTATCGGATATGCGTCGGGAAATTCGCGCTCGAGCTCGGCGTCGGAAAGGCGGCGCTCGAAGCCGCGCAGGCACTGCGCCGTGATGTACAGCCGTTCGCGGGCGCGCGTCATGGCGACGTAAAGCAGGCGCATTTCCTCCTCGGTCTGCTCTCTGATGCTTTGAAGTGCGGATGCGAAGCGAATCGGCGTGTTGAGCTTGGCAAGCCCCGTGGAGTCCTTGATGCGTATTCCGGGCGGCAGGGAGCGGTTGAGTATCAGTTCCTTTTGCGCGTCCTTGAAGTTGAAGGCTTTGCCGCAACCGCATACAAAGCAAACGGGAAATTCAAGTCCCTTGGAGTGATGAACAGTTATAACGGTAACGGCATCGGCACCCGGCTCGGCGGGCGGCGTTTCGCCGTCGTCTCCCTCGGATATGGCTTGGTTGATATACTTGATGAAGTTGTAAAGCCCTCGGAATGATCCTGCCTCAAACTGTCGTGCGTATTCATAAAGCCGCTGAAGATCGGCGCGGGCGGCGTCGTCCGCGGCGAGCGAAAGTATGGCGGTATCGCGGTATATGCCGCGTACAAGACGGTCGGCGGGGAGAGCGCGAGCCATATCGCGGTAACCGTCGAGCTTTTGAATAAAATTCTCACATTTTTTAGCTGCTTCACCGTCAAGAGCGTCGTATTGTGTCACAGCGTCATATAATGACACCGATCTCGGCGCGCCGGCTCGAATTTGTGACATCTCGTCCATGGTAAAGCCGAAAAGCGGAGAGCGCAACACAGCCGCCAGCGGAATATCCTTTTGAGGGTTGTCGATGATGGTCAACAGACTTATCATCAGCGACACCTCGGGGCGTGTATAGTAGCCCGCAGCGCTGTCGCTGTTGACGGGTATACCGAGGCGGCGCAATTGTGCCGTAACGGTGGCGCAGGTCGATTTGGCGCGGCAGAGTACGGCGATGTCGCCGGGGCGGATAGTCTTTCCGTCCGCGCGATGATCATCGCGGAGCAGTCGGGATATCTCGGCTGCAATGTACGATATTTCGGTGGCTTGCTCGGTATCCTCGCCGCCGTCGGTAGGTTCGTCGCTTTTTTCATCGGCGACTATGATGGCGACATTGACCTGCGGTGCGGCATAGTCATCGGCACAGGGCTTGGCGAAAACAAGGTCATCGCTCGCCACATATCCAACCGACTTGCCGCAGGCGCGGAACATACGCGAGCAGACGAGATTGACAAATTTTATGACGTTTTGGTCGCATCTGAAGTTTTCAGACATGAATATCGTAACACCGCTGTCATCCTCGGGCGCGGTATCGTTCGGGGGAAATGCGGCGCGGTAATTCGCGAACAGAGAGGGGTCTGCGCCGCGAAAACCGTAAATGCTTTGCTTGATGTCGCCGACCATAAATCGGTTGTGACCGTTTGATACGGCGCGGAAGATGAGGTCCTGCACTTCGGTTACATCCTGATACTCGTCGATGAATATTTCGTCGAAGCGCTCGGCGTACTCATGAGCAAGCTCAGTGGGTTTACCGTCAGCATCGACCAACAGGTCATATGCGTGACGGCGAATGTCATCGAAGTCACAAATGCAGCGATTGCTCTTCTCTTGCTGTAGCTTGTCTTCGAATTGTGATATGATGCCGGACAGTGCCCGGCACATATCGGACGTTTGACGTATGGTCTGTGATAGCGCGTCGGGGTCAAGTGCGAAATGCTCTGAGGGCAGTTTTTTGAGGCTGTCCTTGATGGCTGTTCGCAGAGTCTTGAGTTGTTCGGTGCGTTCTGTTTTGGCATCGCCGCGCAAGCTGCCGAGACGCGCGGGAGTGTATGTGTGTGCCACCTCGCGTGCGGCGGCGTAGTCGCCCGCCTTGACGGGCGAGAGCAGCGCGCGGCAAAAATCAAGGTCGGCGCAAAAAGCGGGGCAGTATTTTGTCAGTGTGGCATCGTCCGCCGACAGCTCGTCTGTTGCCGCACCGAGTGCGCGGATATAATATTCAAGCTGTTCTCGGATCGCCGCGGCACAGCGTCGTCCCGCGCGACTTGCGAAAAAGTCGGCATCGGCGTCGGACATAAGCTCGTCGGCAGAGCGGTGCAGATATTCCGTGCCCTCGGGCAGGTTTTGCAGTTGATCGTATATTTTTACAAGCGTCTCCCAGAGCGCGGAGTCGTCCTTATTTGAGGACAGACTGTCGGCGAGCACGGCAAATCCTTGGTCGGCCGAGTCATAGGCGCGGTCGATGACCTCCTCCATGACGGATTTTTTGAGCAACTTAAGCTCGGTGTCATCGGGAACGCGAAAGCCGGCGGGCAGCGAAAGATGCTGAAAGTTTGATTTTACTATGTCCGAGCAAAACGCGTCGATGGTGCATATTTTAGCCGAGCCGAGCAGCATAAGCTGGCGTATAAGTCGACGGTCGCCGGGGTTTTCGGCGAGGCGGTCGGAAAGTGCTTTTGATATTCGGCGGCGAAGCTCAGCAGCCGACGCGCGTGTGAATGTGACGGCGAGAATGCGGGTGATGTCGGTAGGAGAATCCTCTCGCGTGAGGGCGCGTATGATACGTTCGGTAAGGGCGGCTGTTTTGCCCGAACCCGCCGCCGCAGACACAAGTATATCGCGGCCGAACGTCTCTATTGCCGCGCTTTGCGCGGCTGTCCAGCTGTATGACATGGCAAAAAACCTCCTTACTTGTGTTTTTGGGACGGCTCGGCACTTCGGCAAACGGCGCTGTAGGAGCAGTTGTCGCAGGGTGAGCCGCCTTTTTTGCGACGCGGAGCGGCGGATGCGTTGCCCGAACGCATCTCGGCGCGAATGGAGCCTATGGTCTTTTCTATATCGTCGCACAGGGCCTCAAAGCCCTCGAGCGACAGCTTGTTGTCGCGTCCGCGCGAGCTTTTGGGCGTACCGAGAAAATTGGGATCGAGAGCGTCGTTCATGGCGCGGAGTATGTTTTCGTCGTCAAGCAGGGGACCGCTCCGCTTGAGATATTCTGCCGCGCGGCGGCGTATGTCCTCGGGGCTTATGTGCTCGTCAACCGTTATTACGGGCAGATTTGCTGAAAGATACAGAGCGCCCGCAGGGTAGATATGTCCGCCCTCGGGACAGCCGACGGCACGGCGGAATTTTTCATCCTTGGTATTGCACAGCGCAAAAAGGTACAGTAAAAGCTGAAGTCCGATGCCGTCCGCCACATCTTCTGGCGAATATGTCTTACTGCCCGTTTTGTAATCGACGACGCGTATATACACATCGTCACCCTGACGGAACAGATCGACGCGGTCAACGACACCGCGCAGTCTTATGCTGTCGCCCTCGCCCGTACCAAAGGTGGCGGAGGCGAGTGAGGGGTCGCTTCCGTCCATGTTCAGCTCGAAGAAGGAGGGGCGGAACAGGCTGTGCCGAAATTCCTCCATAATATTGTATATCAGCACCAGCGCTATGCGGCGCAGACGCGACAAAAGAAAGGTCATGCGGCTGTGGCGCTCGTCGTCGGAGGGGATAAGACGGCGGGAATATTGCTCGATTATCTCGTTTGCAAGCGCGATCGCCGCCGCATCGTCAAGCTCGGGATCAAAGCCGTCCTCGCGCATGGCACGGCGCATAAAGGTTTCCATGACATAGTGAATGAATACGCCCACACTGCTATAGGAAAAGTCGGCGCGCCCCGACTCACGCAGTCCCAGAACATAGTCGCAGTAATAGCGGAATGGGCAGAGAACATAGCTCTCCAGTCGCGATTGAGACAGCGCCATGCGCTCGCCGAAAAGCCGTTTGCTCGTTTGCTCGCTGATGCGGCAGTCGCTGTCCGAGACAGGAATGTCAAGCGCGGCGATATATCTGGAAAACGCCTCGTTTTTTTCAAGTGCCGCGCGCAAAAGCTCAGACTCGGGCGAGTCGCCGAGCGAGGACAGGTATTCCAGCGCGTTTTCGGGCGTTTGTATGCGGGCGAGAGGAGAGAGTAGGTCGTAGTCGATAACCGATAGGGAGGGAAATATGGTGCATATCTGCTCGATAACGCGGGAGGGCTGACGACGGCTTCCGTCACATCCCGACTCCGAATAGGTCAGCATAAGCGACTCGGAGGGCGCGGTCAGTGCGCGATATGCGAAAAACAGTTCGTCCGCAGACTCCACTGCGGGATCGGATGTCAGGTCAAGCCCAAGCTCGCCCAGCCGCGCGCGGTCGGAAAAGCTGAACAGCCCGCTCTCAGTGGGAACGGCGGGAAATTCTCCCTCGCACAGGCCCATAACAATGACAAGGCGGGGGGAGTCGGCGCGCAGAAGCGACGCTGAGCCGATAGTTACCTCGTCATGACGTGTGGGAAGTGAACCGATGCGGGTATTTTCAAAGATCATGCGAAGCGCCGAGGCAAGCTGCTCGGTGTCGGGCTCCGTGTCGGAGAGCGCCGAGGCGACCTTGTCAAGCGACTCGATGTATACGTTGTAAAGGCGAAGAGCATCCTGCGCCGCGCGAATATCGCCCGCCGCGCTTGCCCTGTCGGACAGCGCGTCAAGCGCATCGCGAACTCCGATCTGCTCGGTGTACATATAAAGCGCGCGGCACTGCTCGGCGACTGAGGATGCGGCGTCAAGCTCGGCAAAAAGCGTCAGGAGCGGAGCAACAAGTCTCGCGCGGACATCGTTCGCAACGCGCAAAATGTCCCGTGCACGCTCGCTCATTTCGGTGACATAGCCGTCCGGATTCATGCTCCATTCGTGGTCCAGAAAATGTTGCCCCGTTATGTTCCATGTGGTGCAGTAATCCTCAAACACATCACATTCTCGGTCGGAAAAGCCGCAAAGACCTGTTTTTATCAAAGAAATGACGTCGTTTTGCCGCCAGTTGTGGTTTTTGACGGCAAGCGCCGACATGAGCAATTTAAAGAGCGGCTTGCTTGTAAGCTCGGTGTGCTCCGAGAGAAAATACGGTATGCCGAACTTGTCGAATACTGCGTCGATCACACCTTGCCAGCTCGATGCGTCCCGCATGATAACGGCAATGTCGCGACAGCGCATACCGCCGCGCATCGCCTCGCAGATGCGAGAGGCGGCGGCTTCCGCCTCGTCGTAAGGTGTGCGCGCACGAACAACGGAAATGCTTGTCGGCTCTGTGCGCTCATCGTCGGGAATGCCGCTCTCGGTCTGCCAGATATATTTTTCGACCAGCGCAAGATCGGGCGTGTGTGGGCGGCGGGTATCACCGAGAATGATGTCGTGACAGCCGCCACGGGCTTGGGCGAGTGCACGGAGCTTGTCCGACGCATGGGACAGCGAAGCAAAATGCATGCGTCGCGAGCCGGGCTTTTCACAGCCAACCGCTACCGTCACCTCGTCCGCTTGCTTCATTATCATGTCAATGACGCGGTATTCTTGCTCGGTATAGCTGGTAAAAGAGTCTATATAGACGCGCCGCCCGCCGAAAAGATCGTGCTCTCGCAACAGCTGTGCAAGCTGGGAGAGATCCTCGGCGGCGTCGTCATAGTCTGCAGCGATGAGATTTGAATGTGATGCCCAAATAAGCGAAATATCGCGCAAACGGCGATAAAGCGAGCTGTCATGAGGCAATTTTTCTGCGGTATGCTCGAGGACGGCTGGCGTGATAGCCGCCGCCTGCAGCTCGCCTACCGTGGTTAGCATCATGTCTGTAAGCGAGGACAGGCGCGTGGGGGAGCGTGCGGCATCGCCGTATTCCTCCAGAAGCGGGGCGAGCTCACGCAGATTGCGCCACATAAGCAGAGTTTTTGTTCCGTTATCTATGTAATTGTAGCAAAGTCCTCCGTAGCGGCGGCGGGCGATATTTGAAAGGCGCGTGAAATTGACCGCCTCAAAACAAAGCTGTGAGGCGGGGGGCAGTATGGAGGTGTAGCGGCGCTCGGTTACATATGTCTGCTGCTCGGGAACGATGAGATAGACCTGCCTCCCCAGCGCGATATCCTCTTTGATGCTTTGTTCGATCAGCGTCGATTTACCGCTGCCGGACACACCGTATATAAAGTTTATCATGACAGGTACTGCCTTTCTTTAAGATCAGAAAATATATCTTGTTTGCGCCCGTCGGGGGCGAAGTATTTCTCGGCGAAGCATGAAATAATAGTATTTGCGGATGTAGTAGACATTGCTTTGCTGTTGCTTTGCCGTGAAATAAAATTTACCCTTTCCGAACATATAGGGTGAGATGCTGTGGGGAGAGACCGCAAAAATAACATTGTCGGGATCGCGCGCAAGCTCATTTATGGTTGCGTTCATGACAGAGTCGCGGTCGATACGGGGAGATGCGGGCGGGAAAAAGACGTATATACGTTTGCCCTCAAGCTCGCCCTCAAAGCGTCGGTTGAGCTTGACACCGTACGTCAGCGCCGAAATTGCGGCGATGAGCGAGGTGACGAGCATTATGGGTATCGTAACGACAAATATCGCCGCGGCAACGATAAGCATGGCGCCTGATTGAAGAACAGTGACTGTCCAGGTTGCCGCGCGTATGATGGAGGAGGCGAGCCGAAACCGACGAAAATGCTTGAGTATACGCATCCAAGTGCGGTAAAAGGAGGAGCTTTGCAGGACAGTATAGATATATCTGGGATAGCTCGCTTCGCTCAAGGTCCGGTTGTTCTGCGCAAGTGACGCAAACAGCTCGGCCGCGCTGTCGCCCTCGGCCCCGGTGTGTATGGCGGTGTCGGCGAGACGGCGCAGTCGCGCGTTCTCGCGGCGCAGACGGCGTATTTCGCGCGCCTGTTGTTTTATCAGCATTTGCTCGGCTTTCATGACGGCGCTCCTTTAACTCATCAGCTTTAAATTCCTTATAATTGTCTCTCGGGAGCGCCAGGAATATGCGCGGCGGGCAAAGGTGGTATCGTCCATGGAGGTCACGGTGTCGACGGTAAGATGAGAAATTAGGTTTTTATTGAAAAAGGGAATCGGAGAGGTGAGCGTGCCGTTTTTGCGGGCGCGCGCGGTATGCGGGCAGACCTCGGAGCATATGTCACAGCCCCAGGCACTGCCGTATTTGCGCATGAGCGCAACCTCGTCAGGCGTCAGCTCTCCTTTTTTTTGCGTCAGCGCCGAAAGACATCCGCTGCCGTCAAGCTTGTAGGGACAGGCCTTTACACACGCGCCGCAGCCCTCACAGTAAGTTATTTGGACCGGCTCACCTCCGAGGTCGGCGTCGGTTATAAGCTCGCCGAGAAAAACATAGCTTGAATAGCGCTCGGTGATCAGCATTCCGTGCCGCCCTATGACGCCGAGTCCCGCCGAGGCGGCGGCGTGGCGCTCGTCGATGGGGGAATGGTCGGAAAACAGTGCAAAACGGTTTTGCGGATATTTTTGCTGCAGGTGCGAGCACAGCCGCTCACCCAGCTCGCGCGTGTAGGCGTGGTAATCCTCGGCGCGGGCGTATGCGGAAATGTTGGAGGTGCCGTCGGGTTCGGTGTAATAAGGAATTGCAAAGCAGATTGCACTGCCACTCGAAATACCGCAGCGCTCCAGCAGATAGGGCTTTGTTATTCGGGTAGCAGAAAGCGGCAATACGCAGCACAGCTCTATGCTCTCATTTTTCAACATTTGTATTATATATTCCCGCATTTTCGCCCTCCTTTATGGGTATATTACAATGAGATAATATATATGCAATTATAATTATATCAAATTATCCCGTCGATTACAATCCCGCGCGGAGCATTTTTTTGCATTGACGCTTATTCGTCACATATTTGGGGCAGTTTTCAAATCATTTCAATGACTTTTTTGTCAACCGTCATGAAATGTTCACAAATAAAAATTATAATATAGCCGTAAACGTCGGACAGTGTCCGATACTGACCGTCCGCAAGCCGCGGCTTGTGGCGTAAAGAGAGGAATTATCATGGACGAAAGAAAAGAAACCGATATGACCAACAACGATCAAAGCAACATCGGTAATAACAACATCGGAGCCACACCTGCCGGACAGCAGAACGTATATACCGTGGGCTCCGGAGCAGATGGCAACACATCCTCCGGCCATGCCACATATACACCGCCCACAGGGAATGATTACCGTTCGGGCGAGTATTCATATTCACCTCGTGAGCGTGTGCCCGATTATCGCTATACCTACAGTCAGCCTTCAACACCTCCCCCGCCGCCCGAGAGCAAGCCTCCCAAAAAGAAAAATTCGGGCAAAGTAGGAGTTATCGCATTGCTCATAGCAGCTGTTATACTGCTGATGGCACTTGTTGGTATCGGCGGAGTTATGCTCGGAAGATCTTTTTATGAGGATGATCCCGGTACGCCCGCCGGCAACGGTGTGGTGAACAACGGTTCGGATACCACGCTCGGCAGTGCAGATGCTTCAACGGTTCCCGGATCAAACGAAGCGATTATAATCAAAAATAACGATTCGGTCACGGTAAAAACTACCGGCGGCAATATCGGTGATGAAACGCTTACCATACCCGACGTCGTGGCGCTGGTCAAAAACAGTGTGGTAGAGATATACACCGAGATACCTACCTATAACGGCCGTTTTGTTGAAAGCGGAGCGGGCAGCGGCGTTATCATAAGCAAGGTTTCCGATAACAAGACGTATTATGTCGTTACAAACAATCACGTAATTTCGGGCGCGCAGACGATAACCGTTCGCTTGACAGACGGAACCACATATACCGCTAAGCTTTGCGGCACGGATTCCAATACCGACGTGGCTGTGCTTTCCATCGAGTCGGAAACAGAGCTGACCGTGGCATCGCTCGGCTCCAGTGCCGGACTTGTGGTCGGTGAGGGCGTTATTGCTATCGGAAACCCGCTCGGCGAGCTCGGAGGTACTGTTACAAACGGTATCGTCAGTGCACTGGCACGTGAAGTTGAGATAGACGGACAGTCTATGACACTGCTTCAGACCAACGCGGCTGTCAACCCCGGCAATTCGGGCGGCGGTCTGTTCAATATGAAGGGTGAGCTGATCGGTGTAGTCAACGCCAAGTCCGGAGGAGATAACGTAGAAAATATCGGCTTTGCCATTCCCATCGATACCGCGTACGATGTTGTTACCGAGCTGATAAATCACGGCTATGTAACGGGGCGTATTGACGCGGGACTGTCGCTCATCGATGTTACCGATACCTATACCGCGTGGTATTACGGCGTAAATTCGCTGGGTGTCTATGTTTATGAGTCCAAGTACAGCGATGATATCAAGTCCGGTGACAGACTTGTTTCGGTCAACGGAACCGAGGTCTCCACTGCCGCTGACGTTAAGAGCGCGCTCGGAGAATGCAAGGTCGGTGACGTGGTTACCGTCAGAATTTCGAGAAACGGTAAGCAGTCGGACGTTGAATTGACATTGCATGAATATGTCCCCACGCTGACAAACGAGCAAAAATAAGTAAAAAATGTCAATGCCGTCGGCGAATTTTGCGCCGACGGCATTATGTCAGTAAATAACTATTGAAAATTTTAAATAAATGTTATATAATAAATACAGCATATTGCGGAGGTAGAACATATGTACAGTATACTTGTAGTTGATGATGAGGCGCGCATTCGTACCATCATCAGAAAATATGCGGAATTTGAGGGGCATACCGTGACCGAGGCCTGTGACGGTATGGAGGCGGTGGATATGTGCCGCAAGGGAAAATACGATATTATCATCATGGATATAATGATGCCCGAGCTTGATGGCTTTTCGGCTTGCCGCGAGATACGCAAGGTCTCGCAAACACCGATCATCATGCTGTCTGCCCGCGGCGAGGAGTACGATAAGATAAACGGGTTTGAGCTGGGTATTGACGATTATGTGGTCAAGCCTTTCTCACCAAAAGAGCTTATGTTGCGCGTCGAGGCGGTAATGAAACGTTCGGGGCGCGGCACGTCATCAACCCCGGAACATCAGAACGAGATAATCGAGCTTGATGGCGGCGGTCTTCGCGCCGATCTCACGGCAAGACTTGTTTATATCGACGGCAAGAGAGTCGATATGTCTCCCAAGGAATACGATCTGTTTTTCTATATGCTGACCAACCGCAATATCGCGCTGTCGCGCGAAAGGCTGATAAGCGAGGTTTGGGGCTACGATTTTTACGGTGACGCGCGCACGCTTGATACGCATATCAAGCTGTTACGCAAAAGCCTCGGAAGATACGCCGAATACATAGTGACCTTGCGCGGCGTGGGATATCGCTTCGAGCAGGTGTGACAATGTCGCAGAATGAGGCAAACGGCGTGAAGCAAAAGGGCAAAAAAAGACTTTTCGAATATGTAGGCTTGCGTTGGAAGCTGTTTTTGTCACTTGCCATTTTTATAATTTTCGCACTTATTGTCATATGGCTTTTTCAGGTCAGATTGCTTAGTTTCTTTTATCAGAATATAAAGCGAAACGAGCTTAAAAGAGTTGCGGATGTGATCGAGACGTATATCGACGATGAGTCGCTCGATACCGTCGCATATCAGTATGCCGTCGATTACGGTGTTTGCCTGCGCATAATGCGTATAGAGGGAAACACGGCATATGAGGAGGTGTCAGTCGATGTGGTGGAGGATTGTGTCCTGCATCATATCACGAACGACTATCTGTCTGTGCTGTATCAAAACGCTTTGAAGAGCGAGGGAGAATATATCGAGCGCAATACACGCGCCGAGCTTTACGAGGCGGGCTTTTATCTGCCACCATTCTATCTTTCTCCGAATTACGGTAAGGTGGCGTGGGCAGATATGGAGGTGGAGAGCAATATCTTCATCCGCTTAACCGAGAACAAAGACGGCAAGCTGTTCGCCATAATGCTCAACGCCGAGATGACGCCCATGGTGGCGGTCACAAAAATGCTGTCGATGCAATTTGTGTGGATAGCAATAGTGCTACTGTGCGGCGCACTCCTGCTGGCATTTGTTATTTCAAAATATATTTCGGCTCCCATCGAGCGCATGAACAGATCTGCGAAGCGGTTGGCGCAGGGTAATTATGATGTCGATTTCTCGGGCGAGGGCTTCAGGGAAACTCGCGAGCTGGGTGACACGCTGAATTATGCGGCCGCGGAACTGTCCAAGACAGACCGACTGCAAAAGGAGCTTATCGCAAACATTTCGCACGACCTCCGCACTCCGCTGACAATGATAACGGGTTATAGTGAGGTCATGCGCGACATCCCGGGAGAGAACACGCCCGAAAACGTGCAGGTCATAATCGATGAGGCTAACCGACTGAGCGAGCTTGTCAGCGCGCTTCTTGACCTGTCCAAGCTTCAGGCGGGATCGGGCAGGCTGGATATCAGCCGCTTTGATCTGACAGCCACTGTCAAGGACGCGATGCACCGTTATTCAAAGCTTACGGAGCATTACGGCTACAGAATAGAATTTTATTCCGATTGTACCGTGATGGTTGACGCCGACCGCTCAATGCTTCTTCAGGTGCTTTACAACCTTATCAACAACGCCATCAACTATATCGGCGAGGATAAGCTGGTCATGGTCAGCCAGACCGTGAAGGATGGTCACGTGCGCATAGCCGTTACAGACCACGGAGAGGGAATAGCTCCCGATCAGCTTGCGTATATCTGGGATCGCTATTACAAGGTCGATAAAGTTCACCGTCGTGCCACCGTCGGCACGGGCATAGGCCTTTCTATCGTTAAGGGAGTGCTTGAATCGCACGGAGCTGCATACGGAGTTGACAGTACGGTCGGTGTCGGCTCTACTTTCTGGTTTGAAATGCCCATAGCGTCCGAGGCCGAGCAAAATAATTATCAAGGAGATCAATAATGGCTACTAAAGCAGATACCATGAAAATAGTGCGTATAGCGCTTATATGCGTGTTTGCGACGGTCTTTGTCGTCAGCGCGATCATGCTTGTGAATACGCTCATAGATTACCGCGCGGCTGAAAAACTGTACGGCGCGGTGCATGAGGATTTTATGAACGCTATCAACAATACTACCGGCAATGCCGACGAAAATACGGCTAAGGATGTTTGGACAAGAGGCCCTGAGGGCGCCGACAGCACCGAAACACAGCCCTCCGTCCCCTCGGATACCACCGTGTCGACTCCCGATGGCAGTAGTACTACCGCTCCGGGTGGCAATGATACTGTGGCACCCACTCCGGGTGGCAACGAGACCACAGCCCCCCCCGAGCCTGTTGATCCGGTATATAGCGAACGTTTTCTCAACGCGTGTAAGTTTATAAACGAGCTGAAGGCCACAAACCCCGACGTTATAGGCTATATTTATGTCGAGATAGACAAGACGGATGAAAGCAAAAATATCAGTTATCCGTTGGTACACGGAGATGACAACGCATATTATGTAGACTATGCTTACGATAACAGCGTGCTTCGCGCAGGCTCGATATTCCTCGATTACCGTTGCCGTGCAAACCTTGATAAAAACAGAGTGTCGCTGATATACGGTCACAATATGACCAACGGTGCCATGTTCCACAATCTTAAATATCTCAAGCAGCGCGAGTATTTTGATAATACTACCATAACCATTTACACGCTTGACGCTATTTATACCTATCAGCCGTTTGCGATATACAACACTGTCGCGACTGCAAATTACAGCCATATATACTTTAATTCCAACGACGAATACGTTTCCTTCCTCGTAGAGGCACAGAATAAGTCCATTTATTCGAACGACCTGGAATTTTATTCATCCGACCGCATAATTACGCTTTCCACCTGCCTCAATACCTCGGCGGATGCGAGACTTGCAGTTCACGCGGTGCTGGTTCGTAAATCACAATGAACAAAATTATAGTTTCAAATGCGCTAAATTGCCCGGTTTGTGAAGCTGACTTGGGCGTGCAGGGCAACTCACTGCTTTGCGAGAGAGGCCACTGCTTTGATATCGCATCGGCGGGATATGTCAATCTCGCAACGGCAAAGCAGTCGGGCGGTGGAGACTCAAAGGAGCTGGTCGCCGCCCGTACGGCATTCCTTTCGGCGGGCTATTATGAGCGCTTCGCGGACGCGATATGCGAGCGTGCGGCACATTATGCGCGCGGTGGCATCATTATTGACGCGGGGTGTGGCGAGGGCTATTACAGCCTGAGAGCTGCGCGCGCGGCAGAGGCGGCAGTTTGCGGCTTTGACCTGTCAAAGTTCGCTGTCATGGCGGCGGCGAAGGCGGCGCGTCGGCAGGGCATTGACGCTGCATTTGCCGTCGCGGGCATATTTAACATGCCACTGAAGGACGGTTGTGCCGATGCGGTCATGAATCTGTTCGCGCCCTGCGCGGCGCAGGAGTTTTGCCGTGTGCTAAAGGTCGGAGGATACCTCATCGTCGCGGGTGCGGGAGAGCATCATTTGCAGGGGCTCAAGGGTGTTATTTACGATAACGTCACCAAAAACGAGACTCGCGCGGATCTGCCGAATATACCGTCGCTGTGTCTGCGGGAGCAGGCGAGAGTGCGATATGATATCACGCTCCGTCGACATGAGGATATTATGGCGCTATTCTCCATGACACCGTATTTTTACCGCACGAGCGAGGCGGGGCGCGCCGCGCTTGAGGCGACCGACCGACTTGAAACGACGGTCGATTTCGACATTTTTGTATATCAAAAAGTGTGACTTATGATGAAAGCTGGGTTATGACAATGAAAATATCGGTATGTATACCAATGTATAATGAGAGCTCCGTGATCGCCGGCTGTGCCGAGACATTGAGCAAATATATGTCGGAAAATTTCGAGGATTGGGAGGTCATATTCTCGGACGACGGCAGCACCGACGGCTGCGGCGACATCGTTCGTGAGTTGGCATTGCCCAATGTTCGGGTAGTCGGCTATGAGAAAAACCGCGGCAAGGGCTGTGCTGTGCGCACTGCGATGCTCGCGGCAGAGGGTGATATCGTCATGTTCACCGACGCCGACCTTGCTTACGGTACAGAGGTCATCGGGCGTGTGGCGAAAATGTTTGAGGACAAGCCCGATGCCGATATCATAATCGGCTCGCGCAATATCAGCGCGGACGGCTATGAGGGCTATACATTTATGCGTAAGGTGGCGTCCAAGGCGTATATAAAGGTGCTTTGTATGGCGGGCGGCTTTAAGCTGTCGGATTCGCAGTGCGGTTGTAAGGCGTTTCGCCGCCATGCGTCGGACGATATCTTTGCCCGTGCCGAGGTTGACGGCTTTGCATTTGATTTTGAGGCGATACTGTGGGCGACCAAGCTGGGATATAATATCGCCGAGATGCCCGTCAAGGTCATAAATCACCGCGAATCAAAGGTGCGCGTGTTCAGCGACGCATTCAAAATGCTTGGCGACCTGCGCAAAATGAAAAAGAGAATAAACAAAGCGTCCAAATGATGCATATAAACAAAAAGCTCCGCTGTCGCGGGGCTTTTTGCTTGAGAATTTCAGGAATTGAACATTTCGTAAACGGCATGTAAACAAGCATGAACGACTTGTAAACAAAAACCAAAACTGCTTGAAACAGTAATATTTATATGATAAAATTCACATAGATAGCAAAAAATCAAATTTTGTGGGAACTTTTCGGAGCTTTAAACGTCTGTATTATAAAAAGTAAGTTTTTTACACCTTTGATCAATGTTAAGGAGGCAAAAATGAAAAACAGGTCGTTTATTTTATTGACAGCATTGTTGATCTGCGCGCTTTTTGCTTCGTGTGGAGCGCTGTCAAATGATAGCAAAGCTTCGCTTGGCGAGAAACGCACCGCCAAATACGGTTTTGAAATGGATACGGAGCTTGTCCTTGAACCGTCAAGCTCGGGTGAAGTGTTTTATGCTTCAATGGACGTGACCACAACCTGCATATCCGGTCGCGACTATTATCAGTCTCCCAATTCCTTTGAAGCTGCTCGCGGCTACGTCATATTGCCCGACGGCACAGAGCTGTCGGCGACCTCGATCATAACGCCTTGCCAAACGCAGGTGGACGTTAAAAAAGGTGATGTTTTCAAATCTGCGCTCAACCTTTCTTTGCCCGCCAAATATGTCCCCGGCACATATGACGTCAGAGTGGAGTGCAACGGCTCGGAGGAGCTGTTTGAGGACGTTCACTTTGGCGTGGCGTATAAGGACGGCGTTGAGTACGCGACCACTACCGAAAATATAGTCTCGGATAGAGTCAGCTTTGCGCAGGCCAATCGATATGCTCAAGGGTTGATCTTATTATATGACGATTTTAGGGTGTTCGCGGTCGCAGACAGTGTCACAAAGCTAAGCTCTGTCGAGGGCGGCTACGGTCAGGAAAGCATCAATATAGAAAAATATGATGAGGCATACTTTAAAAATAACTATCTTCTGTTTGTCTATAAGAAAAGCATAAACACTGCGTTTTACTATGAGGCGTCGCTGCTTGAGGCAGATGAGTCGAGCGTGAGCATTAAGATTAATATGAAGCATTTTCCCGCCACTGTCGACGGCGGCTATACGCATTCGAGCTTGCGCGTCATGATGATAGAGGTGCCTGTGCAATATACGGGGCAAGTCATTGAACTGAACTATTCTTCGCCTGTGATATATCAGGGCGGCGAGAAAATAGACATCCGCACCGCAAAATACGATTTTGAAGCGGATACAGAGCTGTGGTGTGAGCCGGAATACGGCGGAAAGACTTGCTACACATCACTGAGCGTAAATACCGTTTGTATTTCGGGGCGTGATTGTTATTCTAACTCTGATTACAGTACGGATATAAATGTGTGCTTTATCATGCCGGATGGCACAGAGGTCAAAGCGGAGGTGTGGAGGTCATTATCTGAGAAAGATATCGATCTGAGAAAGGGCGACAGCTTTAAGACAGAGCTGAATGTTTATCTGCCTGCGGAATGTATTCCCGGGACTTGTGATGTAAGGGTGGAGTACAGCGGCTCGGTCAAAATATTTGAGGACGTCGTGCTGCATGAACAGGCCGCAGAATATGATACCGTGCCGTATGAAATACAAGCCGAGCAGGGCACCTTTGAGCGCGCGGACGAGATCTGGCGCGGCTTTGCGGATATAGAATATCCGATAACGGCGTTGATAGTCACGCAGCCGAGCGAGCAGCTGTCCTGTATTGACGGCGGCAATAGTTATTCTAATATAAATATTGAAAAGTACACCGCGGAATTTTTCGAAAATAATTTCGTTATCATAGTGTACACACGGAGTGGGAGCACCGGATATGCATTTGAGACACAGCTGGTGTCGGCAGACGAATCCCTTGTGACAGTAGAGACGATTATGGTGGATTTCCCGAGACGTAACAGCATAGTTGTATGGATAGAAGAGCGCCACGTCATGCTCGTTGAGGTCCCGGTTAAGTATGCAGGGCAGACAATAGAGTGCAGATATTCTGTTCCGCTCAGCCTACGGAGTGAATATGAATAATATAAAACCGTCCCCAAAAGCTTTATGGCTTTTGGGGACGGTTTTATGCAGAGAAATAATATTTTTATAAAAAATATGAAAAAATTTTGCATAAAAGTTGAAAAAATATTTAACAAGCTCTTGACAAGCCGTAAATAGTATGCTAAAATAATAAACTGCATTATAATCGCTCAGAATGCGTATTTGAGCGACACCAGTATTTGGCGGACTGCCGGAAAAAGTCCGCCCGAAAGCTTAAAAAGCTGTCCCGCGCTTCCGGACCGTGCCCCGCGCGGCACGACTAATACATTGAATGGAGTGATTGATTTAATGGTCAATGTAAAAGAGCAGAAGCTTGGCAAAAACACTCGAATGAGCTTTTCCAAGACGCGGTCAACTCTTGACCTTCCCAACCTCGTCGAGATCCAGACAAAGTCCTACAAGTGGTTTCTTGAAACAGGACTTATGGAGGTTCTGCGCGACGTTTCCCCCATCACCGACTATTCGGGCAACCTTTCCATCGAGTTTGTATCCTATTCTATAGACTCGAAGCCGAAATACCCCGTTGAGGAGTGCAAGGAGCGAGACGTTAACTATGCCGCACCTCTCAAGGTCAACGTTCGTCTGTCCAACAAGGCAACGGGCGAGGTCAAGCAGAATGATGTCTTTATGGGTGAGTTCCCGCTGATGACAGAAAACGGTACGTTCGTTATCAACGGCGCAGAGCGTGTTATCGTTTCCCAGATAATCCGTTCGCCCGGTATGTACTATTCCTCGGATATCGACAAATCGGGTAAGAGAACATATGCCGCCACCGTTATTCCTTACCGCGGCGCATGGCTCGAATATGAAACCGATACCAACGGTGTTATCTATGTCCGTATAGACAAAAACCGCAAGCTGCCGCTTACCATGTTTATCCGCGCTCTGGGCGTTGAGTCGAGAGAGGATATCTATGCCATGTTCGGCGAGGACGAAAAGCTTACTGTCACTTTCGAGAAGGATGAGTGTGAGGAGCTTGCCGCCCGTAACCATACTACAGTTGGCGTTGAAGCGCTCAAGGAGATATACAAAAAGCTCCGTCCGGGCGAGCCTCCTCTGGTTGAGTCGGCACAGACGCTTATCAATAACTTCTTCTTTGATCCCAGACGTTACGATATTGCCCCTGTGGGACGCTATAAATATGATAAGAAAATGGCTCTGCAACCCCGCATTCGCAACCACAAGCTCGCCGAGGACGTTGTTAGCCCTCTGACGGGTGAGTTGCTTTGCGAAAAGGGAAGCGTTATCTCGCCCGAGATGGCAGATACCATCGCGCATAATGCTGTCAATGAGGTCTATCTTGAGCTTGACAACGGACATGTTGTCAAGGTGTTCTCCAACAACACCATCGAGCCCGAGTATATTCTCGGCTTCGACCTCAAGGATTGCGGTGTCAACGAAAAGGCGCGCATTCCGGTTCTGCTGGATATCGCAGAGGCGTGCGGCGGCGACGTGGACGCTATCAAGGCTATGGCAAAAGAAAGAATTGCCGAGCTTTGCCCCAAGCACATTACCAAGGACGATATTTTCGCGTCCATCGGTTACATGATAAATATGTCCTACGATATCGGAACTGTTGACGATATCGACCACCTCGGCAACCGCCGTATCCGTTCGGTCGGCGAGCAGCTGCAGAACCAGATGCGCATCGGTTTCTCGAGAATGGACAAGATCATCAAGGAGAGAATGACCACGCTCAGCTCGCAGGAGAATGAGAAGATCACTCCCCAGTCGCTGATCAATATCAGACCTATCGTGACAGTTATCCGCGAGTTCTTCGGCTCGTCTCAGCTGTCGCAGTTCATGGATCAGGCAAACCCGCTCGCAGAGCTGACGCATAAGCGCCGTCTGTCCGCGCTGGGTCCCGGTGGTCTTTCGCGTGACCGCGCGTCCTTCGACGTCCGTGACGTTCACTACACCCACTACGGCCGTATGTGCCCCATCGAGACGCCCGAAGGTCCCAACATCGGTCTGATCTCTTATCTCGCAACCTATGCCCGCATCAATGACTACGGCTTTATCGAGGCTCCTTACCGTAAGGTAGTCCACGAGACAAAAGAGGACGGAACAGTCATCAGCCGCGTGCTGGATGAGATCGAGTACATGACAGCCGACGTTGAGGACAACTATATCATCGCGCAGGCAAACGAGCCGCTGGATGAAAACGGCGTGTTCCTCTCCAACCGTGTCACGGCAAGAGATAAAACAGAATTTATTGAAATAGATCCCGCTCGCGTTGATTATATCGACGTCTCGCCCAAGATGGTCGTGTCGGTCGCAACCGCTATGATCCCCTTCCTTGAGAACGACGATAACTCGCGTGCACTCATGGGCTCGAACATGCAGAAGCAGGCAGTCCCGCTTATGATGACAGACTCGCCTATCGTCGGTACAGGTATGGAGTACAAGGCGGCGGTGGACTCGGGTGTCGTTATCGTAGCGAAAGAGGCAGGCTATGTTGAGCATGTCGAGGCAAACAAGATCGTTGTCGCTCGCGAGGACGGTCTGAAAGACACATACGAGTTGCTCAAGTTCAAGAGAACCAACCAGGGTACCTGCTTTAACCAGCGTCCCACGGTATCTCGCGGCGAGTATGTCGAAAAGGGACAGGTCATCGCAGACGGTCCCGCAACTTCCAAGGGTGAGGTCGCTCTGGGTAAAAACGCCCTTATCGGCTTCATGACATGGGAAGGCTACAACTACGAGGACGCAGTTCTGCTCAATGAGCGACTGGTTCGCGACGATGTTTACACCTCGCTTCATATCGAGGAATACTCACATGAGGCAAGAGATACAAAGCTGGGCCCGGAGGAGATAACCCGCGAGATCCCCAACGTTGGTGAGGACGCACTTAAGGACCTCAACGCCGAGGGTATCATTAAGAAGGGTACAGAAGTCCGTGCCGGCGATATACTGGTCGGTAAAATCACGCCCAAGGGCGAGACAGAGCTGACCGCCGAGGAAAGACTGCTCCGCGCTATCTTCGGTGAGAAGGCAAGAGAAGTCCGTGATACCTCGTTGCGCGTACCGCACGGTGAGTCGGGTATCGTTGTTGATGTTCGCGTGTTCTCGCATGAGGCAGGAGACGAGCTTCCCGCAGGCGTAAATAAAGTAGTAAGAGTTTATATAGCACAGAAGAGAAAGATCTCTGTCGGTGACAAGATGGCAGGTCGTCACGGTAACAAGGGTGTCGTATCGCGTATACTGCCTCCCGAGGATATGCCTTTCCTGCCCGACGGTACTCCGCTGGATATCGTTCTTAACCCCCTGGGCGTTCCTTCCCGTATGAATATCGGTCAGGTGCTGGAGGTCCACCTCGGACTTGCGGCAAGAAAGCTGGGCTGGAAGATCATGACCCCTGTGTTCGACGGTGCTACCGAGAAGGACATTCTCGAGTGCATGAAGCAGGCTAACATGAACCGCGATGCAAGATATGACGATAAACTTGACGGCAAGGAGACCTTCACCGCTGTAGATCCTGTGACGGGTGAGGAAAAGCTCAAGGTCGTCGACGGTAAGACCATTCTTTACGACGGCCGTACCGGCGAGCCCTTCGATAACCCCGTAACCGTCGGTATCATGTATTACCTCAAGCTGCATCACCTGGTCGACGATAAGATCCACGCTCGTTCCAACGGTCCTTACTCACTGGTAACACAGCAGCCTTTGGGCGGTAAAGCTCAGTTCGGCGGTCAGCGTTTCGGTGAGATGGAGGTTTGGGCGCTCGAGGCTTACGGCGCGGCCTATACGCTTCAGGAAATACTCACCGTCAAGTCCGACGATATCAACGGACGCCGCCGTGCCTATGAGGCTATCATCAAGGGTCAGAACATCCCGACTCCCGGTGTTCCCGAGTCGTTCAAGGTGCTTGTCAAGGAGCTGCAGTCGTTGGCTCTCGATGTGCGCGTCTTGAACAAGGACGGCGAAGAGGTCCAGCTGTCATCGCTGTGTAACGACGATGAGCCCAATCCGTATTCCAACAGTGCTGATTCTTCCGCTATAGACGAGGCCCTCGGTCAGAACACTCTTACCGATGAGATCCGCCGCTCGTTCCAGATAGAGAATGAGGACGGAGAGAGCGAAGAGGACGATGACGACAGCTTCCTTCCCGAGGAAGAAGTCTACGAAGAGGACACCTATGGCGACGACTATTCCGACAATGGCGAAAATTAATTGATAGATCAGGAGATAAAAGCTGTGGAGCATAATGAATTCGATTCTATAAAGATCGGTCTTGCTTCCCCCGATATGATCCGTGCGTGGTCATACGGCGAGGTCACAAAGCCCGAAACTATAAACTACAGAACGCTCAAAGCCGAAATCGGCGGTCTGTTCTGCGAGCGCATATTCGGTCCCACCAAGGACGGCGCGTGTATGTGCGGTAAATATAAGAATTCTCATAATAAAGAAGTCCACAAGTGCGAGAAGTGCGGCGTTGATGTAACCACCAAAAAAGTGCGTCGCGAACGTATGGGACACATCGAGCTGGCGGCCCCCGTATCGCATATCTGGTACTTTAAGGCTATCCCCTCACGCATGGCGCTTGTCCTTGATATGTCGCCCAAGCAGCTCGAGCAGGTGCTTTACTTTGCCGAGAACGTGGTACTCGATCCGGGTATCACGCCCATCGAGAAGGGAACAGTGCTTACCGAGAAGCAATATCATGAGTACAGAGAAATGTACGCTGACAGCTTCAGAGTCGGTATGGGCGCCGAGGCTGTCAAGGAGCTGCTGCGCAACGTCGGTCTTGACGACGCGCAGATCGCCCGCCGCAACGAGCTTGAGGCTATGGATGAGCTGACCGAGGAGCAGGCGGCTGAGCTTGAGTCGTTGTACCGCGTCGGCGTTGCCAAGGTGGCTGAGGATCTCAAGGCGGAGCTTGCTACCGCGTCGGGTCAGAAAAAGACAAGAATAATCAAGCGTCTTGAGGTAATTGAGGCGTTCAGAAAGTCGGGAAATCACCTCGACTGGATGATACTTGACGTGGTTCCGGTCATTCCTCCGGATATCCGTCCTATGGTTCAGCTGGATGGCGGACGCTTCGCGTCCTCCGACCTCAACGAGCTGTACCGCCGCGTTATCAGCCGTAATAACCGTCTGAAAAAGCTTATGGAGATACACACGCCCGATATCGTTATTCGTAACGAGAAGCGTATGCTCCAGGAGGCTGTGGACGCGCTTATCGACAACGGCCGCCGCGGCAAGCCCGTTACCGGTCCCTCCAACCGCCCGCTCAAGTCTCTTTCCGAGATGCTTCGTGGTAAGCAGGGACGCTTCCGTCAGAACCTTTTGGGTAAGCGTGTCGACTATTCCGGCCGTTCGGTTATCGTCGTAGGTCCCTCGCTTAAAATTTATCAGTGCGGTCTTCCTAAGGAAATGGCACTCGAGCTGTTCAAGCCCTTTGTTGTCAAGAGACTTGTCGAGCTTCAGAAGGCGACCAATGTTAAGGACGCACAGAAAAAGATAGATCGCTCTCACGACCCGGCAAACGCCTGCGTCTGGGATGCGCTTGAAAATGTAATAAAGGAGCACCCCGTTCTGCTCAACCGTGCACCGACTCTGCACCGTCTGTCCATTCAGGCGTTCGAGCCCGTGCTGGTCGAGGGACGTGCGATCAAGCTCCACCCTCTGGTTTGTACCGCGTTCAACGCCGACTTCGACGGCGACCAGATGCCTGTTCACGTTCCGCTTTCCGCGGAAGCACAGGCAGAGGCGCGTTTCCTGATGCTGTCGGCTAACAACCTTCTGAAGCCTGTCGACGGCCGTGCCGTTGCCGTTCCTTCGCAGGATATGATACTCGGTTCCTACTACCTTACAATGGATAAGGGCGGTGAGCCCGGAGAGGGCAGAGTGTTCCGTGACCTCGATGAAGCCATTATGGCTTATGAGAACGGTCAACTGGGTCTGCACGCTCCTGTGTTCATCAGAGCAAAGGCGAGCATCGAGGCTCCGCTTTGCACACTGAATGGCAATTACTCTGTGGTTCGCACCTCTGCGGGTGCCGAGATCACCTTTACCGTTCCTTGTGCGCGCATCATTACTCCCGCTAACCGCATCTGCGGCTTCACATATGTCCGCGTACTGCGTAACGGTGAGGAGATATACAGAGATAACACTACCTCCATTGTAGGCGGTGCCGAAGAGGTCAAAATGGGCGGCGAATGCACACTGCTCATCAACGGCTTCTCCTCGGTTGCGGAGGGCGATGTTATTGAGGTCTGCTACAAGCATACCGGAATCATCCCCGCAACATACGGCCGCATGATATTCAATGGTCCTCTGCCGCAGGACCTCGGCTTTGTTGACCGCAATGACTTCACTCGCGCAAATGACCTTGAGATCGCCTTCGTTATCAAGAAGAAAGAGCTGGGTCAGATAATTGACCGTTGCATCAAGTATCACGGTGCGGCTGTCTGTGCCAATATGCTGGATGATATCAAGGCAATGGGCTATAAATATTCCACCAGAGCGTCGTTCTCCATCTCGGTCTACGACATGACAATTCCTTCCGAAAAGGGCGCATTGCTGGCTGAGGCAGAGAAGAAGGTCGATACCATCACCAAGCACTTCATGCGCGGACGTCTTTCCGAGGAGGAGAGATATAAGAATGTCATCAGCATCTGGGAGCAGACAACTGCCGACGTTACCGCTGCGCTCCAGAACAGCTTTGACCAGTATAACCCGATCAAGATCATGTCCGATTCCGGAGCCCGTGGTTCTATTACGCAGATGCGTCAGCTCGCGGGCATGCGCGGACCCATGTTCTCTGCAACAGGTAAGACCATGGAGATTCCGATCAAATCCAACTTCCGCGAGGGTATGAAGATCTTCGAGTACTTCATGGGCGCGCGTTCTTCTCGTAAGTCACTGTCCGATACGGCTCTCCGTACCGCTGACTCGGGTTACCTGACCCGCCGTCTTGTTGACGTTTCTCAGGAGGTCATCGTAAGAGAAGAGAAGTGCGATACCACCAAGGGTGCTTGGGTAACTGCTGTCGTTGACGACAAGGATAAGAATGTGCTTGAGCCGCTGGCAGACCGTATCCACGGAAGATATACCATGGGCGACGTTGTCGATCCCAGAACGGGTGAGGTCATCGTTCCCGACGACACCATGATCAACGACGAGCATATCGCCAAGATCACCGCCGCAGGCATAGACAAGGTCTGCATCCGTACGGTTATTCAGTGTCACGCTAAGCACGGTATCTGCGCTCATTGCTACGGAGCCGACCTCGCGTCCGGCAAGCCCGTCAGTGTCGGTGAGGCAGTCGGTATCATTGCCGCACAGTCCATCGGTGAGCCCGGTACACAGCTTACCATGCGTACATTCCACTCCGGAGGTGTCGCAGGTGCGGACATTACACAGGGTCTTCCCCGTGTCGAGGAGCTGTTCGAGGCAAGACAGCCCAAGAAGGCGGCTATCATGGCAGAGATTGCGGGTACTGCTTATATCAGCATAGGCGAAAACGCAAATGTCCATGTAGTTACTATTCATCCCGATGCCGATGCAAGAGAGGCGGACGGCACGCTCGTCGAGCCTCGTGAGTATCAGATTCCTTACGGCACTCGTATTAGCATAAATGACGGCGATCACGTTGAACTCGGTCAGGCACTTACCGAAGGTAATAAGGCTCCCGGTGATATCATGCGTATACTCGGACTTGATGCGGTATATGAGTACCTCATCAAGGAGATCCAGAGAGTTTACCGCTCGCAGTCGGTTAGCGTAAACGATAAGCACATCGAGATCATCGCCCGTCAGATGACGCGCAAGATCCGCGTCGAGGATAACGGCGGTACCGATATGCTGCTCGGCTCGCTGGTCGAGGTGCTTGAGTTTGAAGATAAGAACAATGAGGAGATCGCTCGCGCAGAGGCCGAGGGCAGAGAGCCCGAGCTTGCAACCGGCTCTACAGTGTTGCTCGGTATCACCAAGGCAGCACTTCAGACCGAATCCTTCCTGTCCGCCGCATCCTTCCAGGAGACCACTAAGGTGCTCACCGAAGCAGCTATCAAGGGTAAGGTCGACCACCTCATGGGTCTTAAGGAAAATGTTATTATCGGTAAGCTCATTCCCGCAGGTACGGGTATGTCCTGTTACCATAACATCGATGTCGAAAAGATCGCAAAGTCCGATGATGAGAACGAGGCTGTCTGAAGCACCGAAAAATAATATACCGCCCGTCGCAGAAGCGACGGGCGGCTATATTTTGTTAAATGTGCCGAATGTGTTTGTAAAATATAGCAAATAATATAGCGAGATAACTGCTTGTTTGTGCAAAAGGGAGAAAAATTATATCGCAAATATTGCATCTTGACAAAGGCAAGTGTTTAGTGATATAATATCATGAAACTGTTTGTGCATATGGGATAATTATGCCTAACAGGCGGTGTGCGTACAAGCATTCGCACGCCCGAAAACATTGAATTTTCTAAAGAAGGAGGAATCAGAAGGATGCCAACCTTTAACCAGCTTGTCAGACAGGGCCGCCAAGATAAGACGTATAAGTCCAAAGCACCCGTGCTTCAAAAGGGCTTCAATACTCTTGACAATGCACCCATTGATCTGCCGTCTCCCCAGAAGAGAGGCGTATGCACCAAGGTCTCTACCACAAGCCCCAAAAAGCCTAACTCCGCGCTTCGTAAGATCGCCAGAGTAAGACTTACCAACGGTCTTGAGGCTACGACCTATATCCCCGGTATCGGACATAACCTGCAGGAGCACTCCGTCGTTCTCATCAGAGGCGGCCGTGTACGTGACCTGCCTGGTGTACGTTACCACATCATCCGCGGTACGCTTGACGCTCAGGGCGTTGCAAACCGCAAGCAGAGCCGTTCCAAATACGGCGCAAAGACTCCCAAGAAATAAGTCGGGAGCATAAAACAACAAGGGTAAAAAACAAAGCAGCTCAGCCCGTCAGATTGAGGAAAATTCAATGTTTGATTCAAAGACGGCGCAAACAGAACTATGCTTTTGAGTACCTGTGATTTCATAATATTAATGAAGGAGGGAAGTTATCGTGCCGAGAAGAGGTAAAATTTCCAAGAGAGACGTACTGCCGGATCCGTTGTACAACTCCAAGCTGGTAACAAAGCTTGTAAACAACGTAATGCTTGACGGTAAGAAGGGCGTCGCTCAGACAATAGTTTATGACGCATTTGCTACAGTAGCAGCAAAGACAGAGCAGGATCCGCTGAAGGTTTTCGAGGAGGCTCTCGAAAATGTTATGCCCGTGCTCGAGGTTAAGGCTCGCCGTGTAGGTGGTTCCACCTATCAGGTTCCTATGGAAGTAAGAGCAGAGCGTCGTCAGACTCTTGGTCTTCGCTGGCTCATCAGCTTTGCAAGAAAGCGCGGTGAGCGTACCATGGCAGAGCGTCTTGCAGCCGAGATTATGGATGCAAAGAACAATGCCGGCGGAGCATTCAAGAAAAAAGAAGAGACACACAGAATGGCAGAAGCAAACAAGGCGTTTGCTCACTACCGTTATTAAAAAAGGAGACAGCATAATCTATGCCAAGAGAATATTCGCTTGAACGTACGAGAAATATCGGCATCATGGCTCACATCGACGCCGGTAAAACGACTACGACGGAAAGAATATTGTTCTATACAGGTAAGACACACAAGATTGGTGAGACCCATGAGGGTTCCGCTACGATGGACTGGATGGAGCAGGAGCAGGAGAGAGGTATCACAATTACCTCCGCCGCTACCACCTGCTACTGGAAGAACAATCGTATCAACATCATCGATACTCCCGGTCACGTGGACTTCACCGTTGAAGTTGAGCGTTCGCTCAGAGTGCTTGACGGATCGGTAACTGTCTTCTGTGCCAAGGGCGGAGTTGAGCCGCAGTCTGAAACCGTTTGGAGACAGGCTGATAAGTACGGCGTTCCGCGTATGGCGTATGTGAACAAGATGGATATAACCGGTGCAAACTTCTATAGAGTTTTGGATATGATGAAGGAAAGACTTCATGCAAATCCTGTACCGATCCAGCTTCCCATCGGAGCCGAGGACCAGTTTAAAGGCATCATCGACCTGGTCAACATGGAAGCCGACGTTTATTACGATGAGCTCGGTAAAGACATGAGAGTTGAGCCTATTCCCGCAGATATGCTGGATAAGGCAGAGGAGTACAGAGCCGCCATGATCGAAGCTATCGCCACTAACGACGAGGCGCTTTTCGAGAAGTTCTGTGCCGAGGAAGAAATCACCGTAGAAGAGATCAAGCAGGCTATCCGTAAGGAAACACTTGCTAACAATATTGTTCCCGTTGTTTGCGGAACATCTTACAGAAACAAGGGCGTTCAGAAGCTGCTTGATGCTGTTATCGATTATATGCCCTCGCCGCTCGACGTTCCCGCTATTCGCGGTACAGACCCCGATACCGAGGAAGAGATCGAGTGCCCGGCTGACGACAGCAAGCCTTTCGCAGCTCTCGCCTTTAAGATCATGACCGACCCCTTTGTCGGAAAGCTCTGCTTCTTCAGAGTTTACTCCGGTAAGGTCGAGGCAGGTCAGACCGTTTATAATTCTAATAAGAAAGCTCGCGAGCGTATGGGACGTCTGCTCCAGATGCACGCTAACGAGCGTAAAGATATCGATACCTGCTACAGCGGCGATATCGCAGCTGTTGTCGGCGTAAAGAATACCACTACCGGTGATACACTTTGCGACGAAAAGAATCAGGTAATACTTGAGTCGATGGAATTCCCGGAGCCCGTTATCAGAGTCGCTATCGAGCCCAAGACCCGTGCAGGTCAGGACAAGATGGGTATTGCACTCTCCAAGCTGGCTGAGGAAGACCCCACCTTCCGTACCTATACGGACGAGGAGACAGGTCAGACCATCATCGCAGGTATGGGTGAGCTTCACCTCGAGATCATCGTTGACCGTCTGCTTCGCGAATTCAAGGTTGAGGCAAACGTCGGCGCACCCCAGGTTGCATACAAGGAGACCATCCGCCGCAGCGCAGATGTCGACCATAAGTATGCTCGCCAGTCGGGTGGTAAGGGCCAGTATGGTCACGTTAAGATCCTTATGGAGCCCAACGAGCCCGGTAAGGGATATGAGTTCATCAACAAGATCGTCGGCGGTGCTATCCCGAAGGAATATATTCCCGCAGTCGATGCAGGTCTTCAGGGCGCTATGCAGAACGGTGTTCTCGCCGGCTATAACGTAGTTGACGTTAAGATCACACTTTACGATGGCTCTTATCACGAGGTCGACTCCTCTGAAATGGCGTTCAAGATCGCCGCATCCATGGCGTTCAAGGAGGCTATGAGAAAGGCAGACCCCGTAATTACCGAACCTATTATGAAGGTCGTAGTCATCGCTTCTGATGAGTACACCGGAAATGTTATTGGTGACCTCAATGCCCGCCGCGGTCAGATTCAGTCCATGGAGACTCGCACGGGCGCACAGGAGATCACCGCAATGGTGCCGCTGTCCGAAATGTTCGGATACGCTACCGCGCTCCGCTCCAACACTCAGGGACGCGGACAGTTCTCAATGGAGCCCAGCCACTTCGCAGAGGTTCCCAAGTCTATTCAGGAGAATATAATCTCCAAGGCTGCTAAAGCTTAAGTTAACTTAAATTAAAAAATATTTACAGTTTTTATGGAGGAAATTCAAAATGGCAAAAGCTAAGTTTGAACGCACAAAGCCCCACGTAAACATTGGTACCATCGGTCACGTTGACCATGGTAAAACCACTCTTACCGCTGCTATTACAAAGACCCTTTCTCTCAAGTCCGGTAATGTCGAGTTCATGGCATATGATCAGATCGACAACGCTCCCGAGGAGAGAGCAAGAGGTATCACAATCAACACCAGACACGTTGAGTATGAAACTGACAACCGTCACA
>JAFTRE010000030.1 GCA_017462385.1 Clostridia bacterium
CCGAAGTCAGTGACAACAGATTTACAGTCTGCCCCCTTTGGCCGCTCGGGAAATCCCCCATATGGAGCTGGTGAACGGAGTCGAACCATCAACCTGCTGATTACAAATCAGCTGCTCTGCCATTGAGCCACACCAGCATATAAGCTCAGGCACGATACCGGCGATACTTCAACCGTTCCGTAGCCGGAACAAGTGGTATTATATCATATAAGGTGTGGTTTGTCAATAGATTTTTGAAAAAAAATTAAACTTTTTCGTTTTTATTTCATCAGCTCATCCGTCAAGCGCAGTATCTCGGGGGCGAGGCGGCGGCGTTCTGCGGCGGTTATGTGGTTATAAAGCGGGTAGGCAAGTGCGAGCAGTATTATGCCAACAATGCCGATAATAATGCCTATCGGCATTGCTATACCACTGTAAGAACCCAGGATTTCTCCCAAATTTGTCATAGCAAGGCTCATTCCCAAGCCCAAAAACAGTACTCCCACAATTCCGAGGATGAGTGATACGGTGGTGCCTTTCCTTGTTACGCTTGCGTCAAGGCGGCGAAGCTGTTCCATTTTATCCTGTTCCGGCGCGAGATATTTTTTTCGGATATCGTTTATTTCCTGTTGTTGCTTTGCGGAATATGTGTAATTGAAGGTATCTTTACCGTTATTGTTGTCCATTGGATAAGCTCCCGAATTTATTTATTTGTTTTGTTGCGCGAACTATCATATAGACAGCCATTGTTATGACGACTACGCTGACTCCCGCACCTGTTGCGGCAATGAGTATTTGCTTGGTTTCGACGGTGGTTTCCGTGCCGAACTGCGACAGCATTGCCGTCTCAAGCGACAGCATGGAGACCATTGCCGCCGCAAGGCTTATGATTTTTGCCGTGGTCAGGACGGGACTGTTGTATTTGCGGTATTTGACGATATCCACAACAGAATGTGTCGTGACGTAAAAAGCGTACATTGCCATGACGTATATCATCATGCCGTGATATTCGAAGCCGCGGTTTTGGTAAAGTATCATGAGCACCGCACCCGACAGCACGAAATTTATCAACAAAAGTATGATGGCACAGACACGCGCCCGCCGCCATTCAGAAATCAGGTCACCGCCCACTTGCTTTGCCCTGAAGTAGCGAAGCAGTAAAAATCTCATCACGGCGAGTATGGTGTAGTAGACGGCGAGAATGGTAAACCATATTGAGCCATAAAGAAAATATGACAGCACGTTGACGCCGACATACAAAAGGTTTATGCCGAGCGAAACATAAAGCGTGACATGGTTTTTAAAGGCAACGTCGGTCATAAAGCGATTGCCGTACTTGGTGTCGTATATTTTTTGCTTTATGGCACGGTATTGTCTCGGCAATACCATCGAGCAGTATATGCAAACGACGCCCAGCGTGTAAAACGCCAGAACATAGATCACGTATGCGATGGGGGATTCTTCCCATCCCTTGAGAAATACCGCGACAAGTCCCGACGCGCTGAGCAGTGTCAGTATGATCATCAGCCACAGCGGAGGGAAGAGAAGTTTTTTGCCGAGCTTTTTCCAATCTTTCATATTGTCATCTCCGATCTATGCCCGTTTTATTTTGACAGTAAAGGTTGAGCCGATGCCGACGGCGCTTTCCACGCCTATCTCGCCCTGTGTGATATCGACCACTCGCTTGACCAGTGCAAGTCCCAGTCCGTTGCCTTGGGAGGAATGCGAGGTGTCGCCTTGATAGAATTTTTCAAATATATGCGCGCCCACCTCGGGTGACATTCCGCAGCCCGTATCGGTCACTTTGACGACGGCGTGATGCTCGGTGGCACTCAGTGTTACAGTTACCTTGCCACCGTCGGGGGTGAATTTGAAAGCGTTTGAGAACAGGTTGTTCCAGACGAGCGACAGTAGCTCGGCATCCGCTTTTACGGTAACATTTTCGGCAATGTCGGTGTCGATATCGATGCCCGAGCGCTCCCATACGTTTTCATACTGCAAAAGGCACTCGCAAAGCTGCTCGCCGAGATCATATTCGGCGGCTTGCGGGTATATCTGCTGATTTTCAAGACGATTGAGCTTGAGAATATTAGTCATCATGTCGGCGAGCCGACGTGACGCATCGGTGATGCCCTTTGCATATTCGATGCGTTTTTCGTCCGGCAGATTGGGGTCTTGGAGCAATGTTCCGAAGTTTTGCATGACAGCGAGCGGAGTTTTCATTTCATGCGATACGTTTGCGACGAAATCCGTCCTGAGTGTTTCGACGCTTGACAGCTCCTCTGCCATCTTGTTGAAGCAGTTTACTATGTCATTGAATTTATCGTCCGTGGCAAAGCGGCCGATGGGCTTGATACGGACGCTGAAGTCTCCCTGTATCATTTTTTCGGTTGCATCGACGATTCGGCGAATGGGTATGTCGACCGTCAAGCGGCGGCGCAGAGCGTCTGCAACGGTAAAAATGAGGCTTATGATAACTACATTTATAAATGTCAGCTTTGCGGCTGTATTAAGGTTGTCGTGCGTCAGCTCGATATCCAGCGTGACTGACAGAACCGAGATGAACAGCATGGAACAGCAGGTGACAACAAAGGCGGCAAGCGCGAAAAATACGAGATAATGGCTGACGGCACGCAGTATTTTGGCGTATTTTGTCGACTTGCTCATTTTATTACCGCCTTGTAGCCCAGCCCGTGAACGGTGACTATCTCAAAGTCGTGGCAATCGGATAGCTTTGAGCGCAGCTTAGTCATGTAGACGTCTACCGTGCGGGTGCCCGACGCGGTGTCGGCGTCCCAGAATTCGTCCATGAGTTGTGTGCGGGTGAATGTCTTTTTGGGGTAGGACAGAAGCTTGTACAGCAGGTTGAACTCGCGCGCGGTGAGCGGTATCTCCTCGTCGTCGAGATATGCGGTGTGCTCATCCATGTCCATGCGGAAGCTGCCGACGGTAAGCGTGCGGGATGTGGCTATTTTGGCTCTGCGAAGCAGTGCGCCAATGCGCAGTGTCAGCTCATCAAGGTCGATGGGCTTGACCATGTAGTCGTCAATGCCGACGCGAAATCCGCGCTGCTTTGCGGCAAAGTCATCGCGCGCGGTCATGAACAGAATGGGTATTTCCTGGTTGAGTGAGCGCACTGTTTTGGCGAATTCAAAGCCGTCTACACCCGGCATCATTATATCGGATATTATCAGATCGAACATATTCTCATACATAACGTCATAGGCCTCTTCGGCGCCGAGACATCCGACTGCTTCATAGCCTGCGGCGGATAAAAATGAGCAGACGGTTTTATTCAGATCTCTGTCATCCTCAACGATAAGTATTTTGAACATATTTACCTCAATGATTAAACAGTTTCTTTGCGTATTCGGTTATCTTTTTGTCCTCGCCGCGGCGCGCCTTGCCGATATTACTCCAATGCTTGACAATGATAAGCAGGCTGACGGCGATCGCAAGCAGTGTTGCGACGAGGCTATGTGTTTTGAGCCCGTAGAGAATGGGGAACAGCACGCCTGCCGACATGGGCATGGCATAACTGTAATTGACGATAAACATACATACCGTTGCGATGACAAGAAGTATTAAAAACAGTATCGGATCAACGCCGAGTATCATGCCGCCAAACGAGGCCAGGCCCTTGCCGCCTTTGAATTTAAGGTAAAAGGGGAAAACATGTCCCAAAACAGCCGAGCAGCCCGAGAGCAGTCCCGCAAACGCGAGTGCGGGGAAAAGAAATGAGGCAAGCTTGACGGCGGCGAACGCCTTTACTATATCAAATAGCATGACTAAGGCGCCCCAGCCCTTTCCTATGACCAGCATGGTGTTTGAAGCACCGAGGTTTTTGGTGCCCTGACGTCGCAGATCCTGCTTTTTGATCTTGCCGACGATAGCGGCGGGATTGATACTGCCGATCAGATAGCCGAGCAGTACGGTGAATACGATGTTCAATGTTTTCATTGACTCAGATCTCTTTTCTTTAAAACTATGGTTGAGAGCGGTATATTATTACAGCATCGGTGCGAATATGCGGACAACGGCGCGTATGAAGCGACGGAGCACATTCGTCTTTAGCATGTCGGGTGTTATGAGTATGCTTTTTTCAAGTGTCGATTCGATATCTGACCTCAGCGCTGATATCGCCTCACATTTGTACATCCAGACTCCGTTTTCAAAGTGGTGGACAAGGCTTCTGTAGTCCAGATTTATGGTGCCTATCATGGCGGTGTCCCCGTCGGCAAGATAGCTTTTGGCGTGTATGAAGCCGGGCTCGTACTCATAAATGCGCACACCCGCTGCCATGAGTCGGGGATAAAAGCTTTGAGTCATGCCAAAGACCAGCTTTTTGTCGGGTATGTGAGGCACGATTATGCGAACGTCAACACCGCGAAGCGCGGCATTTTCGATGCTGACGCAGAGGTCGTTATCGATAATGAGGTAGGGGGTGGTCATGTAAACATAGCGGATAGCGTTGTTGAGCATGTTTTGTATAACGCTTTTTGCCACACGCCGCTCATATATGGGCTTGGGACCGTCTCCAAACGGAATGATATATCCGTCAGCGCGTATGTCGGATTGTGCGGGAAAACAGTCGTGGCGCTGTTCGGGTAATTTTTTGATGTTGATGCCAAAGTCGACCCAAAACAGACGCGTCAGCTCCCAGACAGCTTCACCCTCGAGGCGGATGGCGGTGTCCTTCCAGTGCCCGTGCTTTTCAAATTCATTTATATACTCGTCCGCCAGATTTATGCCTCCGGTGTAGCCCACTTTTCCGTCTATGACGGTAATTTTGCGGTGCGAACGGTTGTTGAATTCGCTGTCGGCGTTACCTCGAAGCAGTGAGAAGGGGGTGGCTTCAATACCGTAGGAACGCAAAATTTTACAGTAGTTTCCGGGCAGTGTTGCCATACAACCGATGTCATCGTACAGTACCTTGACCTCAACTCCCGCCGCGGCTCGCTCTTTGAGCACCTCAAGTATCGAGTTCCAGAATTTGCCCTCCTCGATGATAAAGTACTCCATGTAAATGAATTTTTCCGCCGCACGGAGATCTTCGAGCAGCCGCGGATGCATATGCTCGCCGAGAGGGAAATATTGTTGGCGGGTATTCGTGAAAAGATGTGCACCGGAGATACCCGTCAGCATTTTTGCTTGCGAATACGCCTGCAGGCTTTGAGTGCGCAGACGCTCAAATTCGATGCTGTCATCTTTTTTGTATGTGTGATGACGAAGCTCGTCCAGCCGACGGATGTACTTTTTTTGCAGCTTGCGCGAGTAGAACATAAAGTACAGCATAAAGCCGGCGACGGGTATTATCAGCACAAAAAGCAACCACGGTACTTTATAATCGGGATTGTCATCCGAGGCGATTATACGGATAACGCAGAATATCTCCGTTATCCATGCGGCGATATAAAAATACGGGACGTAGTAGCACAGCGCGACCACGATGCCGATCACCGCGAGTATTTCAAACAGTGTGATCATAATGGCAATTATATATCTCACGGGAATATAATTGACTTGACGTTCCACGGTTCGTTCCTGTATATTATACCGTATTTTTCGTTTCATGGCAACCCCCTATATAACGAGTTTTGGCGGGACGCGCAAAATTTACGCGTCTCGCCTGTCATTTTGTTTTTATTTGCTGTTTTTTGCGGCATCGATGCGAGCGTTAGCGGCTTGTGTGCGCGCCTTTGCTTCGGCGATCTGTGCGTCACGCTCCTTTTGCATCATTTCCTGACGTGCTTTCGGAGACATTTTTGCTTCCTCCCATTGAGCCCGACTTTCGGCTTTGACCGCCTCTAAATTTGCTTTGTCGACCTCGTGCTGTGCCTTTGCGTTATCTTTCATGTCCTTGAATGCGTTCTTGAAAAATTCACCCATTGTTATATACCTTTACCTTTCGTTAGTTATTCATTATTTTATCGCTGAGCGCTATTATATCTTTTGCATATTTTTTGCGGCGAGAGCTGAGAATTCCATTGTAGATTGGATAGTTGATAAGTGCTATTGTAAGTCCGACGACGCCTATGGCAATACCGGGGAGCATGGTGTTTGCCATGCCGAGTGTGGTGCCGATGTCGGTCATAACGAGGCTCATTCCGCAACCCATAACGATGGCGCCGATACTGCCGAAAATGTATGCGAATATGTTGGCGGGACGCTTGACCTTTGCATCGAGCTCCTTGAGCGCGTCAAGCTGAGTGTGTTGCTTTTCCGTGTACTGTGTGCGGATCTTCTGGATAATAAAATTTTGGTCGTTTGTATTCATGGTGATAACCTCTTTTTTGATTTTACGAGCATATTATACCGCGCGGTTGTTTTCGAATGTTTTGCGAAATGTTTACGAAATGTTAATCTGATTATTTTTTCAGAAAAAGCTATAGGGGTTGAAAAATGTCGGATAATATGATAAAATAACAATATTAAAATTGCACAGAGGTAGTACATGAACATCAGAAAAGCGACAGCGACGGATCTTGACGCGCTCATGCCCATTTTTGAGGAGGCGCGCGGCACTATCGCGGCGCTCGGTATAGATCAGTGGCAGGAAGGGTATCCGGCGCGCGCCGATATTCAAGAAGATATAGAGCGTGAACGTTCGTGGTGCATCGTTATCGATGGCAAGGTAAGCGGAAGCTTTGCTATGATAGACGACGGCGAGCCTACATACGATAAAATATATAACGGTCATTGGTTGACGGGTGACGACAGTCGCGACTATATTGCCATTCACCGCGTTGCTATCGCGGTTGCAAGCCGCGGGAGCGGCGCGTCTACGGTGATGATAGAATACGCCTCGGATTTTGCACGTAAAATGGGCAGGCGGTCACTTCGCATAGATACGCACGAGGGAAATGTGGTAATGCGAAGAATGCTGGAGAAGCACGGGTTTGTTCATTGTGGGACTACATATCTTGCCAGCGGAGCGCCGCGAGTGGCGTATGAAAAAATAATATAGTAAATAGGGGCTGTGTCTGTTATCGGTTTTCAGTACAGCCCCTTTTGTCATTGCCTTGAAAAATCCGATGCGCACTTGACAAAGTTGCCGCGCACATGTATAATAAGGATAGGAATTTTAATGGGGGTCAACATATGAAAAAATTAGGCTTTGGGGCCATGCGGCTCCCGAAACTCAGCGAGACCGCATCGGATATTGACCACTCTCAGGTCTGCCGCATGGTCGATACCTTTATAGAAAACGGCTTCACATACTTTGATACCGCGTATATGTACCATGACGGTACATCCGAGATGGCTGTGCGCGACGACCTTGTTCGCCGCTATGACCGCGAACGCTTTTTGCTTGCCGACAAGCTGCCCACCATGCGCTTGAATGAGGTAGCGGATATGCAGCGCATCTTTGATGAGCAGAGAACAAAATGCGGCGTCGAATATTTCGATTATTATTTGCTTCACAACCTCAATACCCGTTTTTATGAAACAGCTGTAAAGCTTGACGCGTTTGATTTTATCAGACGTAAAAAGGAGGAGGGGAGCGTTAAAAATATCGGTTTCTCCTTCCACGCAGGCGCAGATCTTTTGGAGGAGATACTTTCAAAAAATCCCGATGTTGATTTCGTTCAGCTTCAGATAAACTATCTTGACTGGGAGCACGCCGGCATTCAGTCGCGCAAGTGCTATGAGGTGGCGAGAAAGTACGGAAAGCCCGTTATCGTCATGGAGCCTGTGAAGGGCGGCACACTTGCAAAGCTTCCCGAACGGGCGGAGGCGCTCATGAGGGCTTACGCGCCCGATGCGTCACCTGCGTCCTGGGCTATACGTTATGCGGCAAGCCTTGAGGGAGTAATGACGGTGCTCAGCGGCATGTCCGATTATTCTCAGCTTTGTGATAACATCGGTTATATGAAGGATTTCAAGCCGCTCTCCGCCGAGGAGCAGGACATTATCCGCCGGGTGCAGACCATTATGTATGAGTCGACGGCCATTCCTTGTACGGGCTGTGCTTATTGCACCGAGGGTTGCCCTGCAAATATACCCATACCCGAGTTTTTCTCGCTTTACAATGCCGAGCTTCAGGCGGAAAACAAGGGCTTTTCAACTCAGGAGGTCTATTACTCCAACCATGTCAAGGCGGGCGTTAAGGCTTCCGACTGTATCGCTTGCGGTCAGTGTGAGACACAGTGCCCGCAAAATCTGCCTGTTATCGAGCTGCTGAAGTCGGTAGCGCGCACATTTGAAGAATAATAATTGTGATCTTGGAGAATTGCCATGGCAAAAATTTTGGAATCGGGCGAGATGTATCTTGAGAATATACTTGTTCTGCGAGAAAAGCAGGGGCAGGTGCGTTCAATCGACATCGTCAACTACACCGGATATTCAAAGCCCAGCATCAGTCGAGCGATCGGTGTTTTGCGGCGCGACGGCATGATAAATGTGGACTCTGACGGTTATATTACGCTGACCGAGGAGGGCGAGGCCCGCGCCCAGAAGATTTACGAGCGGCACCGCGTCCTAACCGAGTTTTTTGAGATGATAGGGGTCAGCCATGAAACTGCCTCTGCCGATGCCTGCAAGGTAGAGCACCATATCAGCGACGAAACGTTTGAAAAAATGAAAGAGCACGCTCGCCGCGCGGGGCAGCATTGATATAAGTCAAAAGAACGCGGCGCGGCCGCGTTCTTTTGTATGGGAGAGGTGTTATGATAGCAAGGATGGATATTGACGGTGCCGTATATATTGGCGAGGTCGGTGAGGACGGCTTACCGCGCGGCAAGGGAAGTCTGACATTTTCGGATGGCAGAGCTTTTTCGGGTAAGCTTGACTATGCCGCGCAGCGCGGTAGCGGCGTCTGGCGTTATCCCGACGGCTCGACGTTTCGCGGTGGCTTTTCACTTTGCCGCGAGACGCCGGTGTGGTTGTATACCGATGCTGACGGATGCCAGACGCGCGGTATGGTTTATCGTTTCGTTTCGGAGGCGGACGGCGAGATCGACCGCGAGGCGGACGAGCTATGTGCGCGGCTGTGCAAGGCTTTGCGCGAGCGCGGGCTGACGATAGAATTTAATGCGCGCGCACTTGCCGTCGATGCACTTCTGCGGCGTGGCGGTCATGTCATGGAGTTTGTTGTACGATTGAACGGCGACGAAAATGGGTTTGTCACCATGCCGGAAGTGATGAAATATATGTAATTACCCTGAAATATATGTAAAAACGCTTTACAAATTTAACACAGTGATTGACAGGCGACGTTTTGTGTGATATAATTTTTCCAATACAGTAAATATATTCGGCAAACATAAAGTTTGCCAACAAAAGAAGGAATATGCTATGAAGTATACTGCATACGAAACTATTTTCACTCCCGACGGCAGACTTTGCGGTAGTGCTGACTGTCTGCCGCTTGAAGAAGGCGCATTGCTGGCAGTCTGGGAAAAAGAGCGGGGCACATCATGGACCATTCTGGGCTCTATCCGCGATGCCAAAGGCAAGTGGAGCGAGCCGACGGCGGTCGTTCCCTCCGACAGAACACTGCGTCGCTATCCTGTGCTTTACCGTCGCGAGGATGGTGCTATCGTGCTTATGTGCCGGGCGGGCAAGCCGTCAGAGACCATGCATTCCGAACAGCTGGTGTCGACAGACGGCGGCTTGACGTTCGGTGAGCCGACTCGCGTCGTCACAGACGGCGGCAGCATCGGCGGCCCTTCCCGCGGCGCTGTTCTGCGTCTTGATGACGGAGCACTGCTGTGCTCGGGCATGACGCCGGAGGGTGAGTGCGGCGCGTATGTTTACCGTTCGGATAACGGTGGCGCCGATTGGACGCGAAGCGAGCTTATCAGCCTGCCCGATTGCTATAAGGTCTACCGCGCAGAGGGCTATGGCTTGTGGTCGCCATCCCTATGGTCTGAGGGCGGAGATTATGTCCACGCGCTCATGCGTTCCTCTGCGGGCTTTGTTTTCCGTGCCGACTCCATTGATGGCGGGCGCACCTGGGGTACGCCATACCCGCTTAACGTCACTAACTCCAATAGTCCCATCTGCGCGCTGTCACTTGATGATCTGCGGGTATTTCTGTTGTGCAATCCCGCCGGAATTCCCGAGGGGAAGGGACGTGGCAAGCGCACTCCGCTGGTGCTTTACAGCTCTAACACGGGCGGCAGCACTTACAAGCGAGTGACGGCCCTGGCTACGGGTTACGGTGAATTCACCTATCCCGCCATGAAATATGACGACGGCAAGCTGTATATCCTGTTTACCAAAAACAAGACCGAGATAATTTTGGTTATTATAGAGCTTTAAAAATAAAAAAGTCGAAACCGCAAGCGGTGTCTGCGGTAGAGCTGTATTAAATGGAATAACACCTACCGACAGGAAAAGGACGAAGAATTGTTAAAATTCTTCGTCCTCTTTTCTTGACAAACACTGCTTCTGTGCCCACAGAAGCAATTCTTATTATGTCGATATGCCTTCGCTACGCTCGGCTCGATATATTCTCGCTACGCTCGAATTCGATATAACTTCTCTTACGGTCGGTTTCGATATGATATTCGCCTGATACTTCTCGTGCGAAGCACATATCGAGTCCGTATGGACATATCGAGCACGAAGTGCATATCGATCGCCGCAGGCGAATATCGATGCGTACCTGCTCTATGGCAGGTACGCCAAGGTTTCGACTTTTTTATGGCTTATTCCGGCTTGGTGGTCGAAATAAGTGAATTGCTGATGTAGTAGGTGTTGCCGTCAACGGTTACCTTGCTCCATGTCGAGCTCTTTGCCACGCGGGTCAGTGCGTTTCCCTTAACAGCGGTGGACAGCGGGTCGGTATCTGTGGAGGGACCGCGGCGCAGCCATGCGGAATCAACGGTTACATAAACAGTGTCGCTTACCGCTTCGAAGTCATTGCCGCTGATGTTGTCCTCGGTAATGCAGGAGGTGGCGATATAGCAAGTCTCGCCTCCGTAGGTGACCTTGAGCCAATCGGTGCTGGTTGCGGTGCACTCAAGAGTGTCACCGAAATGAAGCACTACAAGACGGCTGGTCTCCAGCATATCGGGGTTGGTACGGATCCATGCGTTGTCAAGCTTGACATAAACGGTCTTGCTTGCGGTCGTCCAGTCGATGGTGGAGGGGTCTACGGGCTCTGGTGGAGTCGTGGTAGTATCGTCAGCGGGGGGAGTGGTCGTCGTATCTGCGGGCGGCGGGGTCGTGGTATCCTGCGGAGCCTCTGTGGTGGTGTCCGCGGGAGTGGACGTTGTGGTATCGTCGCCGATAACATCGTAAGTGGATGTGTCATCAGAGCTTGAATCTTTGCCGTCGTCAGAGGCGTCGCGGCAGGATGCCAGAGACGCAACGCAGGCAAAAACAAGTATCAAAGCGATGAAAGAGGCAAGTTTTTTCATTTTTTAATACTCCTTTTTATTTTGTGTTTCCTTTTGCCAAAATTATACCATATATAGTGCTCCGTGTCAAGAATGAAAACAGTCGCAAAATGTCAAAAGAGTAAAAAATAATAAAAAATTTTTGTCTCGATGCCGCTTTAGTTTCTTTCGGACAGCGTAATATAATCGCGCTCGCGCTCGATGCATTTGTAGCCGGGACGAATTATCTTGCGAGCGGTGCTGTATTCCTCCATGCGATGTGCGCACCAACCTGCAACGCGCGCGATGGCGAACAGAGGAGTGTACATTTCGACGGGGATATCCAGCATTCTGTAGACCAGACCGGAGTACAGGTCGACATTTGCGCACATAGCGCGGTTGATGCCCTTATAACGGCGGAACACCTCGGGAGTGAGGCGCTCGATGCGCTCGAGCAGCTCGAAGTCGTCGCCGAAGCCCTTTTGGTATGTGAGGTCGCGGGCGTAGCGTTTGAGCATGACGGCGCGGGGGTCGGAAACGGTATAAACGGCGTGTCCCATGCCGTAGATAAGTCCGCTGCCGTCGTAAGCCTCGCCGTTGAGAATTTTGAGCAGATAGTCGGCGACTTGACCGTCGTCCTTGGTGTTGGCAACGTGTTCCTTTATGTTATCGAACATTTCCTGAACTTTTATGTTGGCGCCACCGTGGCGGGGGCCCTTGAGCGAGCCGATAGCCGCGCTGATGGCGGAATATGTATCTGTTCCCGAGGAGGACAGAACGCGGCAGGCGAATGTGGAGTTGTTACCGCCGCCGTGCTCGGCTTGGAGTACCAGGCAAAGGTCAAGCAAGTGAGCCTCGTCCTCCGTAAACGACTTATTTGAGCGCAGGACGCGCAAAAAGTTCTGAGCGGTGGACAGCTCGGGGCGGGGGTAGTGCAGGTGCAGACTGCGGTCGTAGAAATAGTTTTTATATACCGCGTAGGCATGACCCGCGATGACGGGCAGACGCGCGGTTATCTCTATGCTCTGGCGCAGCATGTTTTCAAGGTTTGTGCTGTCGGGGTCCTCGTCATAAGCGTAAAGCGACAGAACACCCGTTGAGAGCTTATTCATGATGGAGCGGCAGGGCGCTTTCATGAGAATATCCTCGGTGTAACGGGGCGGCAGACGACGGTAGGCGTCGAGAAGTGCGTTGAATTTTGCAAGCTGGGACTCGGTTGGCAGCTCGCCGAAAAACAGCAGATATGCGCATTCCTCAAAGCCGTATCTGCCCTCGGAGGCATAACTTTCGATCAGCTTGGTGATGTCGTAGCCGCGGTATTCGAGCACGCCTGCATCGGGCACCTTTTCTCCCTCGTCGATGACGTAGCCGTGCGCGTTACCTATTTTTGTTACGCCTGCGGTGACGCCCGTGCCGTCAGCCTCGCGCAGACCCCGCTTGACGCGATAGCTGGAGAATGCCTGCTCGGGAATGGTATATGAAGCCTTGGCTTCGTCCACAAACTCCTCGAGAAGCTCGCGAACGACCTCGGGAGTGGTGTTGTCTGAAATATTTGAGTTGTTAAATTGCATTGGAATATCCTCATTGGCTGAAATTATACCAACGATTATATCACACTGCGCTAAAATTTGCAAGTGGAGTTTTAAAAAAATTCAAAAATTTTAATGAAATAATATGTTTTATGCCGGTAAAAAGTGATGAGAATGTGAAAATAATTTCGTGACGCCTATTGACAATCATATGATTGCGTGATAAAATATAATCAAAGCCTTGATCAGGGGAGGGTGTGACGGCTATGTCATTGAATAAAAACAGCGACAGGTTTTATGCCAATATGAATGAAATGAAGCGAGGCCACGCTCATTATGACGGCTCAAAGCACGAAAAGCTGACGCGTGAGCAAAAGCGCGAGCGCCGCATAAAGCAGCATTCCGCACGCGAGGAATGGCGAAACTACGGTGCGGGCAGGGCATCCTATTTTTCGGTTATTTTCACCGAGACGCTGGTCTCTGTTTTTGCGATAGCTTTTTATTCGCTGTTTGTCGTGACATTTGTTGTGGGATTCATTGCCTTGATGATCTCCAACGAGATAATGACTGTTTTGATGGGCGGCGGAATTATTGCGGCTCTCATCACCCCTCATACTCGCAGATTGGTAAAACGGTGGAACTTTACAAGGAAGCTGGCTCGCGGCTGCAAGAAAAACGGTTGGCGTTTTTATCGCTACCGCAATGCCTTGATGTCGCTTTACCGCCCCTCGGGCGCCCCCGACTTCGCTGTTGAGACGCGTGATACCGTTTATGAATGCATGTATTATCCCGCCCCACGCAGACTCAGCATTTTGCGCTTTGACAAGCCGGGTGAGGTGTGCGTGGTCACGGGCATTCTCAAAAACCGCTTCAAGGATGTGTTGGGAATGCATGAGCATGTTAAGGTAAAGCCCTTCGGCTTTGAGCCTGTGACAAAAAGCACTACGAAAAATGTGAAAAAAGTGGTACTGCTCAATCCCGTGCCGTATGAGCTGTATTATTATGATAAAAAGGATGGAAAAACCGTTCAGGGCGGCTCGGGCACCGAATTTTTTGAATATACCGCTTACTCGGGCAGCGGGTTTATTAATACTTTAATGTTAGGAATATGACAGGAGATCGATATGAAAACAAAGTTGACGCATGACGAGATACGGGGGCTTATCAAAGCGGGCGCGATATGGTTTGGTTTCCTGATCGTTTGGCGCATTGTGACGATGCTTTTGTGGTCTATGTTTTTCGGTAGCACCGTGCAGGACGAGGCGGACTACGATGTGGGCACGAAAGCTTCCGCTACGGTGACTATACTTTCGTCGTTGGTTTCAATGGTGGTGCTGGCGGTGACAAATGCTGTGATCTTCGCTCGCAATAACGGCGATGAGAGGCGCGCGCTGGTTGAGGCGAGCCGTGAGGACGGCTTTTCGCTGATGAATTATTTCAAAAAGTTCATTCCCGTGCATATCGTCTATGTAGGACTTTACGTTTTGACACAGCTCATCTTTTGCGGATTTTTCGCCGCTTTTGGTTTCCGATACGTGGCATCCACTGGCGGAACGGTGCTGGAGCGCTTCCACATAGCCGACGCAGGCTTTTATCTGCTGACGAACAATGCGCTGCTGGGGCTTTTGCTGAATATAATCGTTATGACATTGCTGCTGTGCGGCACAAGGCTGTTTGTGATGTGGCGCTGGCAAAGGGACAGAGTGGAGAGGTGACATGTTGAAGATTTTCTGTTGAAAAATTACGAATGGTGTGATATAATAAAACAAATATCAAAAAGGAGTTTTTCAATGGAAAATAAGATCATGTGCAATTGCGATGCCGCTGTTGCGTATCCCAGAGTTTGTGCTCACCGCGGATTTAATACCATAGCACCCGAAAACAGCTTGCCTGCATATGGCGCCGCTGTGGCAATGGGAGCGGAAGAGATCGAGTTTGACCTGTGGTTTACCAAGGACGGCGAGGTCGTGTCCATTCATGATTCAAAGCTTGACAGAGTCTCTGATGGAACCGGAAAGATCTGCGATCACACGCTTGAAGAACTGAAAACATACGATTTCGGTATAAAATGCGGCGAAAAATTCCGCGGCATGAAGATACCTACCTTTGAGGAGATACTCGAAAAGTTTGCTTGCCGTTGCATAATGAACATACATTTGAAAACGCAGGGTGACAAGCCGGAATATCTCGATAAGGTTGTACAGCTTATCAAAAAATACAATTGCGAAAAATATGTATATTTTATGAGTGGCAGAGATGCTTTTCTTGAGCGCTTGCGCGCAGAGTACCCCGAGATTACGCGTTGCTGCGGCGGTGGGGACGGCAAATGGGAGATAGTTGACCGCGCTATTAAATACGAATGCAAAAAGCTGCAGTTTGTAAAAGGCTATTTCAACAAGGAAATGGTGGACAAGGCGCACGCAAATGGTATCGTTTGCAATGTGTTCTGGTCGGATGACCCCGCGGAAACACAGGAGTATCTCGACATGGGCGTGGATGTCATACTGACTAACGATTACAACCTCATCGCGCAGGTTGTGGAGAAAAAGCCGAAATATAATATGTGATCAAATAATAAGAAATGCTGTGCGGAGCACAGCATTTCTTATTATTTGAGCCATTCGGGCTTAATATGTCCCGTGGTCTCGATAATATCGGGGTTATATTTGCGCAAGGTGCGCTCAAGCTGTTTTTTCTCGGAAAGTATCCAGATTCCCAGCTCGCCGTATTCGCGGACAAATTCGCAAAGCTCTTTCGACGCACGGGGACCCTTGAACCACTTGGATGTGTCACCGTCGTAGCACACCCATATGACAAGACGGTGGCCTTTTGCTATCTCGGCGACCTTGTCAAGGCCCTCTTTGGTAAGATCGGTGCCGTCGTAGTGCAGTGTGGCGTTCGGGAAACGCTTGGCAACTATCTCGAGGCATTCGAGCGTGCGGCAGGTGAAGCCGATATTGCTTACCTTGTCGCCGCGGGCTTCGATCTCCTTGAGGAATGTGTTGCGGTGGGGTGCTTCAAACTTTTCCCAGCAGTTGTCTATCTTGATGGGAATGTCGGGATGCTGCTCGGCGAAGTCGAGGACGTCGGAAAGCAGGGGCAGGGGCTCACCCTTGAATTCAGGGGCGAACCAAGAGCCGTATTCGTACTGCTGTGCTGTTTCCAGCGTTATGTCCTTGATGGCAAGGTCGGGCGCGTTGCCGTCCTTGTCACGGGCAGTGCGGGTGAGAGTTTTGTCATGAAGAATAACGAATTTTCCGTCCAGAGTGTGCTTGGGGTCGAGCTCGATGAGGTCGTAGCCCTGCTCGACGGATGCGCGGAAAGCGGCAAGTGTGTTTTCGGGATATTCCGAGCTGACGCCGCGGTGTGCTTGTAAATGTGTCATTTTATTATGTTCCTTTCTTATTAATTAAAGTGATGCGAGCAATGCTTCATATTTGACCATCAACCATTCATATGCCTCTTTGGAGAAGTGGCGGTTGGGCTTTTCGTCGCCGCGGACGATTCCCTCGTCCATCCATGCGGAGTGCGCCGGGTTTTGGAAGGAAATGCCGCAGTTGTGATAGTTATCGAAGCAGGGAATAGACCAGACTGCGCAGACGCGCTTCATGGCTTCAACATAGTCTATATCCGAAAGTCCGATCTTGTTCTTGGAGGGCCAGCGGTTGTAGTTGGTCATAAAAAGAATGCGAGCTCGGGGATATTTTTCGGTAATGCCGGCGATGAGCGTGTTGAGCGCGCCGCAGAAAGTCTCGGGATTTGTGGAGGAGTCGCCTCCGAGGGGGACGTTGAGGCGCTTGTCGTTCGCGCCGCCGAGGACGACAACATAGTCGGCGCCGTCAGCCATATCGGCGTAGCGGACGCACATGGGGGGCAGGACTTGATCTTCGGCGTGCTGCACAGCCATGGTGTTTCCGTTCTGACCGTAATTATAAAGCGTCATTGCGTGGCGCGCGGCAAGCATTTCGAGCCAGGTGCTGCCTTTACAGTCCTTATTGCCGTGAAAAAGCGAATCACCCAGCGCAACGATGGTTTTGCCGTGAAGTATATGTGTGTTCGACATGGTAAAGCCCTTTCTGTGTTTAAGTTGTTTTTATTATAGTACAAAAGAGATGGTATGTCAATAAGCACAAGCATTTTGACTGATTTCAAATGTGACGGTTTTGTGAATTTCGACAAAATGTGCCGCGGCATCATGTGCAAAGAATGCGATTTACACAAAATTATGCTAAATTTCAAATTGTGTGTTGACAACGCCGGCTGTGCGTGTTATAATTACAAAGGTTAGCAAGGACTAACCTTGCGCTTGCGTTATTTTTCGCGAGCGCTTAAGTCGGGCCGATGAAATTACCGACCTGTGAAATATATGGAGATCACTATGAATTTACGTGCGGCAGAGGAAGGCAAGGAATACATCGTCAAGCAGATCGAGACCGATGATGAAGAGCTCAATGCGTTTTTGTTTTCTCTTGGATGCTACAGCGGCGAGCCGATAACGGTCATTGCACACAAAAAAGGCGGTTGTGTCGTTTCCATCAAGGACGGCAGGTACAACATCGACGTGGAACTTGCCGAGGCTATCATCGTTGAATGAGCCAAATAAAAAAATAATCTTCGGATTATTTTTTTTGGAGATGCGGTTAGCTTGCACTAACCGACGCGACGCACTTTAAAGTATGAAATAGGCAAAAAATAAATATTCAATAAATGAGGAGGACTCAAGTTATGCGAATTGCCTTGACAGGTAACCCTAACAGTGGTAAGACTACCATGTATAACGCACTGACCGGCCGTAACGAAAAGGTCGGTAACTGGGCGGGCGTTACCGTTGAAAAAAAGGAACACCTTATCAAAAAGAGCTTTTATAGCGGAGCGGAGGAGCTGGTCGCGGTCGATCTGCCCGGCGCATATTCCATGTCGCCCTTCACCTCCGAGGAGAGCATTACCAGTTCTTACGTTAAAAACGAAAACCCCGATGCCATCATCAACATCGTTGATGCTACTAACCTCAGCCGTAGTCTGTTCTTTACAACTCAGCTGCTGGAGCTTGGCGTTCCCGTTGTTGTCGCGCTGAACAAGACTGACATCAATACCAAGAAAGGCAATAAGATAGATGCCGCAGCACTTTCCGCAAAGTTGGGTTGTCCTGTCGTTGAGACTACCTCTACCTCGGGTGCCGGTTTGAAGGAAGTCGTTGAGGCTGCTGCTGCCGCTCTCGGCAAGGGACAGGTTGCACCCTATCATCAGGGTGACATCGATCTGACCGACAAGAAGGTGGTTGAAGAAGCTGACCGCAAGCGCTTTGCCTTCGTCAACAAAATGGTTAAGGATGTTGAGAATCGCAAGGTCCTCACAAGAAACAAAAACGCTCAGGATAAGATCGACGAAATCCTCACAAACAAATGGCTCGGCATCCCGATCTTTGCTCTCGTTATGTGGGCTGTTTTCTGGATTTCTCAGGCAGGACCCGGCGCATGGCTCGCAGAAGGTCTCGATATCGGTGAGACTCACCTTTGGGGTCTTGTCGACTGTATCGGTTGGTTCAAGGATATTGTGGCAGGCTGGCTCGCAGGCACTCATGACCTTATTCAGGCCATCATACTTGAAGGTATTATCGAAGGCGTTGCCGCCGTTGTTGGTTTCCTTCCTCTCGTAATGGTTATGTACTTCCTTATCGCTCTGCTTGAAGACTGCGGTTACATGGCTCGTGCTACTGTTGTGCTTGACCCCATCTTCAAGAAGGTCGGTCTCTCCGGCAAGTCGGTCATCCCCTTCGTTATCGGTACAGGTTGTGCTATCCCCGGCATTATGGCTTGCCGTACTATCAGAAATGAGCGTGAGCGCCGCGCTACCGCAATGCTCACCCCCTTCATGCCCTGCGGCGCAAAGCTTCCCGTTATTGCTCTCTTCGCAGGCGCATTCTTCGATGGCTCCGAGTGGATTGGTACTATAATGTACTTTGTCGGTATTGCTATCATACTCCTTTGCGCTCTCCTTATCAATAAGCTCACAGGTCACAAGGTAAGAAAGTCCTTCTTCATCATTGAGCTTCCCGAATACAAAGCACCCTCGCTCTGGTTGGCGTTCAAGTCCATGTGTCAGAGAGGATGGGCTTACATAGTTAAAGCAGGTACTGTTATTCTCGTGTGTAACTTTGTAGTTTACATGATGCAGACCTACGGCTGGAACTTCCAGGCTGTTGATGATCCCGCAAATTCCATTCTTGCTACAATTGCAACTCCTATTGCTTATATTATCGCTCCTATCGTCGGCGTTGCTCTCTGGCAGCTTGCAGCAGCGGCTGTTACCGGCTTCATTGCAAAGGAGTGCGTGGTTTCCACTCTTGCAACCGTATTTATGTTTGAAGAACTCATCAACGAGGATCTTGAGGCTGTAGGGGCTATCACCTCCGCAAACATGGGCGGTATCTCGGTCGTTGCAGGTCTTGCATTCCTTATGTTCAACCTCTTTACACCTCCTTGCTTCGCAGCTCTCGGCGCGATGAACTCTGAGATCAAGAGCAAGAAGTGGCTCTGGGCAGGTATCGGTCTCCAGTTCGCTGTTGGCTATACCATCGGTTTCCTGGTATTCTTCTTCGGTACTCTCTTCACCGGCGGTTCCTTCGGCGCTGCTTGGATGCCTATCGTCGGTTGGGCGATCGTTGCTGCTATCGCTGCTCTCTTTACTGTTCTTATCATCAGAAAGAATAAGCAGCTCAAGGCTGAATACGCCCTGAGCGCATCTGAAACAAAGGAAAAAGTTAACGCATAATGAAACCCGCAGATTTTATAGCTATTGCTATTATCGTTGTTATTGTCGGACTTGCCGTGTTTTATATATATAAAGCAAAGAAAAGCGGCAAGAAGTGCATAGGCTGTCCCGACAGCGGCTCTTGCGGTTCCCACAGTTGTCATTGCTGTGAGGGTCACGTTGCTGAAGCAGATGAGTCTGCCGAAGAGAAAAAGCCCGAGGCAAAGGAACAGTCCGAATGTGATGGAAAATGCAGTTGTTGCTGCGGCGAAAATAACGACAAGAAATAAACAAAAGGTGCAGTTGCTTGGCGACTGCACCTTTTGTTTTAATATCTTCCTATTCTGACTTGTCCCGGTCGCTGAACGACTGCAGAGATGTCAAACGATTTTTTTAGAAGTTCAAATCGTAATTCGCTGTAGTGTTCGTCGAACCACAGATTGTGCTGCTCACACGGGTCGGTGTCAAGGTCGTAAAGCTCGCCTGTCTCGACTCCATGATAGACAACCAACTTGTATCTTTTGTCGCGTAGCATGGTGGCATATGATTGCGTGGGATTTTTGCCGCCGCGACAAGACTGGTAATATTCGCAACGCACATAATCGCGTTCGATACCCTCGCCCTCCTCGGTCAGAGCGCGGACGAGCGAATGCCCATGGACATCGCCAAACTCAACTCCGCAAAGCTCGGCAATGGTAGGCGCGATGTCGGTATATTCCGTAATGCCGCGGACGACCTTGCCTGACTTCATTCTTGCGGGGCATGAGAATATCAATGGTACGCGCACCGCGCCCTCGTAAAAACGACAGCCTTTATGCGTTAGACCGTGATCGCCTAACATTTCGCCGTGATCGGACGAAATGATGATTACGGTGTCGTCACGCAGTCCCAGCTTGTCTATCCGGTCGATGATCCGACCGAAATGCATATCTACTATCTCGCACATACCGAAGTAAGAAGCGCGCTCGCGGCGCAGAGTATCGTTTGGAGCATTTACGCCCTTGGACTGATGATATATCTTTTTCAGCTGCTCGCCAAGCGTATAGTCGGACTCATTGAAAATGGGATCGGGGATGTTTCGGGCGAGATATTTTTCAACCAAATGTGTGGGCGCATCATAGGGCGGATGCGGGTCGAAGCAGTTGACGGTGAGCAGCCACGGTTCGTCATCGGAGCTGTGCTCGTTTATGAAATCGATGGCCATCTCCGCTGCCCAGGCGGTCTGGCGCAGCTCGACGGGAGCATCCTCGCGATACCAGTAGTAGTTGCGCTTGCCGTCACCGACCATTATATCGCGCCAGTTGACGCCCTTTTGCTCGAGCCAGTCCTTGTATTCGTTGCAGCCGCTCTCAAGGTCATGGCCGGGGCTGAGGCTGTAGATAAAGGTTTTGTAACCGTCGTCGGTGCGGTTTTCATGACCCTCCCAGGCGGCACTGATGTGAAGCTTGCCGATGTTGCCACAGTAGTAGCCTGCATCGGCGAGCGCTTTGGTGATAAGTGTGCAGTGCTCGGGATTGTTTTTGCCGCCGAGAATGTTTGAATTGATGGCGGAGGGGTATTTGCCCGTCATAAAGCTGGCGCGGCTGGGTGTGCAGACGGGGTTTTGCACGTAAGCCTTGTCAAAAGCCACTCCGTCGCGGCACAGACTGTCGAAATTGGGCGTGTCTATGTACCTGTTGCCGAGCGCGTGTATCATGTCGTAGCGCATCTGGTCGGCACAAAGCCAGAGAATGTTGGGGCGGGTTTTCATGGCGTTACCTCGCTTTGAATTATTGATAAAATTATAGCATATTTGAAAGGGAAAATAAAGGGGGAGCGGCAAAAAAGTGTGCATGCTCCACGGGGAGATCGAAAAATTTGAACTGCAAGCAGTTCAAATTCAAGCCGCAAATGCGGCTTAGGCTCCTCTCTGTGATGAAGACGAGAAAAGGGTAAGAAGCATAAATGCTTCTTACCCTTTTCTGGTGCTCCACCGGGGAATCGAACCCCGGACACCTTGATTAAAAGTCAAGTGCTCTACCGCCTGAGCTAGTGGGGCATATCGCGTACTTATATATAATATCACAATTGTTTGGGTTTGTCAATAATTTTTTCGCAGTTTTTGAGAAAATATTTGCGAATTTTAAAAATTTTTTAAATGCATACGCTCGTTGGGGCATACAGCCCCAACGGTCGTATGATGTCAGTTTTTCATCAGATATTCTCCCAGCTCCGCTACGGTATCGACGATATGTCCCGCGCCGGCTGTCTCCAGTTCCTCGCGTGTGCCGTAGCCGTATGTAACTCCGATAGAGAAAATGCCGTTTTGCGCCGCGCCGAATGCATCGTGCTCGCGGTCGCCTATCATAACGACTCTGCTCTTATCGGTAACGCCCAGCGAGTCCAGAGCATACTTTATTACCTCGGGCTTTTTGATGCGGCTACCGTCCAAATTACTGCCGGCGATAAAATCGAAATACTTTGCTATGCCGAAATGCTCGATAACTCTGCGTGCAAAGGGCTCGGGTTTGGAGGTGGCGGCGGAAATGACCGCGCCGTTTTGCTTCAATTTTGCCAGCAGCTCAGGGATACCGTCGTACATGCGGTTTTCATATATACCCTTTGCCGAATAATATTCGCGCTGATATTTTATTGCAAGCTGTGCGGTTTCGGGGTCAAGTTGCGCAAAAGTCATAAACGAATATGTTATCGGTGGACCTATAAAGCGTTCCAGCTGCTTGCGTGACATGGCGGGACGTTCCAGCTTTTGCAGAGCATAGGCGACCGAAGCGGTCACACCGTCGCCGGGATCCGTCAGTGTACCGTCGACGTCAATGAGTATAATATCATATTTCATAACGTGTACCCTCAATTATCCTTGAAGCTGTCGGCGTAGGCGGTGGCGAGCGCGTCACAACGCTCGTTATAGGGATGCCCTGCGTGACCGCGCACCCAGACAAAGGTTACCTTGTGAGTTTTCAGCAAGGGAACAAGCTTCTGCCACAAGTCTACATTGAGCACCTCTGACTTGTCCGCTTTTCGCCAGCCTTTTGCTTGCCAGGACTCTAACCAGCCGCGGTTGATGGCGTCGGTGAGATATTTTGAATCGGAAGTCAACGTGACCTCGCAGGCGTATTTGAGGGCTGACAGCGCGGCTATTGCCGAGGTCAGCTCCATGCGGTTATTGGTCGTCAGCCTCTCGCCGCCCGACATTTCTTTCTCGTGACCGTCGAACACCAGCACCGCCCCCCAGCCTCCGTTGCCGGGATTGCCGCGGCAGGCGCCGTCGGTATATATGTCAACATGTTTCAATTGCTACAGCTCCGAATGTGTAAATTTATGTGTTTGTGATGTGCTTTATGATTTCTGACGCCATCATGAGTCCCGCAACATTGGGGACGGTGGAAAGCGTTCCGGGGGGCAGACGGCGCGCGTCCTTTGCCTCCGGGCAGTATGCGGCGTCGGGGGTTCTCGCCTGTTCGCGCGAGAATACCACGCGCAGATGGTTGATATCTCGCGCTCTGAGCTCGCGTCTCATGACGCGTGCCAGCGGGCACATGTCTGTCTTTCCGATGTCGGTGACGGTGAGGCGGGATGGGTCGGTCTTATTTCCCGTGCCCATAGCCGAGATGACGGGAGTCCCGACCGCCTCGGCTCGCCCGATGATGAGCAGCTTGGAGGTGACGGTGTCGATGGCGTCGGCAATGTAGTCAAAAGAGGTGTAGTCGATGATGTCGGCGTTGTCGGCAGAGTAAAAAACGCTGTGCATATCAACGCGGCAGTCGGGGTTGATATCGAGTATGCGGTCGCGCATAGCTTCGGTCTTGAGCTTGCCGACGGTTGAGTGTGTGGCGATTATCTGGCGGTTTATATTGGAGAGCGACACGGTGTCGCCATCGATAATTGTTAAGTGTCCCAGGCCCGCCCGAGCGAGTGCCTCGCACAGTGCGCCGCCGACGCCGCCAAGTCCGAAAACGGCGACATGAGCCGCGGCAAGTCGTTCCACGGCGTCACCGCCGAGCAACATGGCAGTGCGGGAAAATTCGGGTTTTATGTTCATGCTTTTGAGCCTTTCGTTGTGTTGTGACAATTATGCCAGCAGATAGTCGGTGAGCTGTTGGACGCTGTCAACTATATGTCCCGCGCCGTTTGCTTCAAACTCGGCATGCGAGCCGTAGCCGTATGTGACGCCGACCGAGAAAACACCTACCTCCGCCGCGCCGAGCGTGTCGTGCTTGCGGTCACCTACCATGACCACCCGAGCCTTTTGGGTGACATTCATGCATTCGAGGGCGTAGAGTATGACCTCGGCTTTTTTGTTGCGGCGGGAGTCCAGCTCACTGCCTGCGACAAAGTCGAAATATTTTGCAATATCAAAGTGTTCGAGTATGCGGCGGGCGAAGACCTCGGGCTTGGAGGTGGCGAGTGCTACCGTTGCACCAGACTCTCGAAGCTGTCCGAGCATTTCGGGGATGCTGTCATACAGCGTATTTTCGAATATTCCGCGGTCTGCGAAATATTCGCGGTAATACTTTACGGCCAGCTCGGCGCGCTCTCGGTCAAGCCCCGCCAGCGTCATAAACGAATCTATGAGCGGGGGACCTATATACGGCTCCAGCTCGGCGCGCGGGGGCGGTGTTTGACCCAGCTTTCGCAGTGCGTAAGCGACCGAATTGGTGATGCCGTCGCCGGGGTCGGTGAGTGTGCCGTCGAGGTCGAAAAGAATGATATCGTGCTTCATTTTTGATCCTTTGTGTTGCATGATAAAGCTATTTTCTTTAGTATACAATATTTTTCACCGAATTTCAAGTCCGGCGGCAAAAGTGGATGAAAAAATATGCAAAAGGCAAAACAACAGCACCGACGCGCGGTGCTGTTGTTTTACAGTAATTTTAATAATTGTGTATTAAGCTCCGGCAAATCGGCGCTTACGATATCCCATATCAAAACAAGATTGACGCCTTCGTAATCATGTACTATTCTGTTGCGCAGACCGTACAAGAGTTGCCAAGGAACAGATGGATTTTGATTTTGAAAATCACGGTCAAGCTTATTTGCAAGCTCACCTATCTGGCTCAGGTTAAAAACACAAGCCTCAACGAGCATGGAGTTTATTATGAAATCATCGTATGAAATACCGTGAGTGTATTGAAGTATTTTTGAAGTGTGCTTTGCAATCTTTTCAATTATCGTTTTCTCTTTATCTTTCATAAATTACGATCCCGTCTTTGTTTATTTCGGAAAATATCTTGGAATTCGGAATGATATGTGTTTCGTCAAAAACGTCAACGTCTTTGTCAAGGGCACCTCTTACGGCTTCTATAAGTCCCACAAACTGCAAGCCGCGCAGCCCACTGTCAAGAAGCAGGTCAATGTCGCTGTGTTCTGTTGCGCGACCTTTAACATAGGAGCCGAAAAGCACGGCTTTCTTGATGTTGTAAGCTGAAAACACGGGGTAAAGCGTTTTTCGAATGTCATCTATAGTGTAGATTTTGTCGCACATGATCATGCTCCTTTCGGTGATGTTTGGTTCTGTATCAATTATATCAAAATACTTACCAAAATTCAATATGTTTTTATAAATTTTCGCTTTAGATGAGGTGCTCAAAAAATCCATCTAAAACAAAAGCACCGACGCGCGGTGCTGTTATTTTTTGTCGGTCAAGCCGAGAATGTAGTCGGCGGAGACGGCGTAGTATTCGCAGAGGGTGATCAGGTGACGTATGGGCAGCTCATTTGCTCCGCGCTCGTAGCGGGCGTACATTGTTTGTGATGTGCCGAGAATATCGGCTATCTGCTGTTGGGTCTTGTCGCTGTCCTCTCGCAGATCGCGTATCCTCTTGACATATTTCACAAAAAATCACCTCGCTTTTGGTTGGATATATTATACATCAAGCGAGAGATTTTTTCAACAGGTAAAATGGTTTTTAAGATATTTTATTTTGAGTATTGCCGTCAGTATGGCTATATGTGTGGCTTATTGTATCGCAACTCTGTTTTATGGATGATGATTCGGATGCCGTGGGAATACCAAATTTGTGGCTTGATAAGCGATAACATAAATCTCTTTGATAATCCGTCATTTTATTGATGTTTACGATTAATTGACCAAATCCATATAAAATTAATGCATGGATACACGATAACACGCAACCTAATATTAAAACAGTTAATGCTATAATGGTTTTGATATTAGAAAAAATAAGAATGAGTCCGACTATTATTGAGCTAATGACTCCTAACCAAGCCAACAATTCAGCACAGATCTTGATTGTTGTTCCTATATGTCGATCAAACATAGTGAATACTCCCAAAGTAAAAAAAGTGTGTGCAATCGAAATTGCACACACCGAAAAATGCTCAACTTCGATTTGTTACCACACAAAACTCTCGCACTCCACACAGAAATGCGAAATTAGAAGTCAGCACTTTTACCGAATAAAAGTACCCACTTCTGTGTGGAAATATGCGATTGCGGAGTTTTATGTGGTGAGCTTATTATAGCACGATTTTTTCGTTTTGTAAAGTTTTTCGGTAAAAATATAGTCTAATATTTATTTATCATTGAAAAATCTTTCTTTCCAGCGCAAACTTTTCTTTACAAACGGGCAAGATTAGTGTATACTTATTACATAATTAAATTTTGGAGTGCTTTCAAATATGCAAAACGAAAATCTGACAGAAAAACGTGTCTCGGGCGAGCTTATATACGACGGCAAGGTCGTCCACCTGTGGCGCGATGAGATCGAGCTGCCCGACGGAAGACCGAGTGTCCGCGAGGTAGTTCGCCATGTGGGAGCTGTTGCGGTGCTGCCGCTGACTGAGAACGGCGAGGTACTGTGCGTGCGTCAATACCGCTATCCCTTTGCCGAGGTATTGTTGGAGATACCCGCCGGCAAGCTGGATAGCCCCGACGAGAACATCGTCGAGGCGGCGCGCCGAGAGCTTCGTGAGGAGACGGGAGCTGTCGGTGGCGAGCTGATACCGCTGGGGACGCTTTACCCGTCGGTCGCCATTTTTGACGAAAAAATACACATGTTTGCGGCGGTCGGATTTGAGCTCGGCGAGACGGATCGCGATGAAGATGAGTTCATGGAAGTGGAGCGGATACCGCTGTCGGAGCTCGTTGATATGGTCATGGCGGGCGAGATAAGAGACGCCAAAACACAGACGGCGGTGCTCAAGGTTGCACGGCTGGTTGAACGCTCAAAAATAAAAATCGATGGGGTAAAACAATGATAATTGCTTTAGTTGTGATCTTGATTTTGGCAGCAGCTCTGGTCGTGACCTATCTTATACTTTCCGCGCCCAACAGTAAAAACAAACGCGCGGGTGTTGAAAATTTGCGTGTTCACTATGCCCATCGCGGGCTGTGGGGCGACGATATTCCCGAAAATTCCATCCCCGCTTTTGCCCGTGCGGCAGAGTGTAAATACGGTATCGAGCTGGACGTTCAGCTCTCATCCGACGGCGACGTTGTTGTGTTTCACGACTATAATCTTTCACGCATGTGCGGCGAGGACACAAAGGTGTCGGAGCTGCGCGGTGCCGAGCTTTCGTGGCGCAGACTTGGCGGAACTAAGCACACACTGCCGCTGCTTGAGGATGTGCTCGCTGTTATTAAGGGACGCGTCCCTGTTCTTATCGAGCTTAAGGGTGAGACGTCGGACACTGCGCTTTGTGAGGCGGTGGCGCACATCATTCAGTATTACGACGGCAAGGTGTGCGTGCAGTCGTTCAATCCGTATCTGCTTGGTTGGTTCAAAAAGCATCAGCCGCGACTGGCGCGCGGAATGCTTTACACTGACTTCATGAAGCACGGAACGTCGGATAAGAAGAAAAATATTTTGCTGACTTATATGGTGGCTAACTTTATTTCGCGTCCCGATTTTATATCTGCGGACATGACCTGCCTTGACACATTTCCCGTCAAGCTGATGACGGGTTTGCACAAACTGCCGGTGTTCGTCTGGACTGTAAGAGATGCAGATACCTTTGCCCGCATGCGCTCCGCAAGATATTGCTGCATTTTCGAGGGCTTCAAGCCGGAGCTTTAAGAGGGAAATATGCGTGATGATTACGATAAACTGAGGACGGAGGGGAGAAATCCCAACAGCCTCGATATTGATAAAATGTCGACTCTTGACATGATGAGAGTCATGAATGAGGAGGACCGCGGAGTTGCCGAGGCAGTTGGGACACAGCTGACGCAGATCGCCGAGACGGTCGATATAATTTCGGACGCGCTCCGCGCGGGCGGTCACTTGATTTATGTCGGTGCGGGTACGTCGGGAAGGCTCGGCGTGGTAGACGCATCGGAATGCCCGCCCACCTTTGGGGTGGACTATGACCTTGTTCGCGGTATTATAGCGGGCGGCGAGCATGCCATGTTTCGTGCCGCCGAGGGCTTTGAGGACAGCGAGGCTAAGGGCGCGGAGGCTATTGACGCGGGCGGCGTCAAGTGCGGCGATGTGGTGGTCGGACTTTCTGCCGCGGGACGCGCACCGTTTGTGCTTGGCGCGCTTAAACGCGCCGCCGAGATAGGCGCGGTGCCGCTGGGCATCACCTGCAATCCCGACTCGCTCATGGCACCGCTTTGCCGCATCACGATCGCGCCATATGTGGGCCCCGAGGTCATTTCGGGCTCGACACGGCTTAAGGCGGGGACGGCGCAAAAGCTGGTGCTCAATATGCTGTCAACGGGGACTATGATAAAACTGGGGCTGGTGCGCAGTAATCTTATGGTCAATGTCCGTCCGACGAATGAAAAGCTGATAGAGCGGGCGACCCGCATCATCATGCAGCTCGGCAATGTGCCTCGCGAACGCGCGGCAGAGCTGTTGGCGAAGCATGGCGGCGTTGTCGGCGCGTTGGATGAGCTTGGAGTGTAAAAACAAACATAACGCCGCCGTCGGTTAGCCGACGGCGGCACAGTTATTTTAGGGTTTCTACAGTCTCCATTATTTTTTTCAATTCCGCGGGCTTTAATGGGCACAGCGGCAATCTGAACTCGTCGGTGCACATTCCCCGCGCCGCCATAACGCTTTTTACGGGTACGGGATTGACGTATGAGAACAGTGCTTTGACGACGGGCATCAATTCACATTGTATCGCTGTCGCGTCGGAGAGTCGTCCTTCGTCATATGCGCGGCACAGCGCGACGACGCGCTCGGGGAATATGTTTGACACAACCGATATGACGCCCTCGCCACCCAGCGAGAGCAAGGGGAGTATCATGTCGTCATTGCCCGAATACAGCGCGAGGCTGTCGCCGCACAGTGCTGCTATCTCGGCGCAGGAGGCAATGTTGCCCGATGCTTCCTTGACGGCGACGATACGCTCGTGCTTTGCAAGCTCGGCGCACATGGCGGGAGTAAGATTGAAGCCTGTACGTGTGGGGACGTTGTAAAGCATGAGAGGCAGGGGTGTGGCATCGGCAATGGCGAAATAGTGCGCGATGATGCCATCGGCTGTTGCTTTGTTATAATACGGCGTGACGGCGAGAAGCGCCGACGCGCCCGAGTCATGCGCTGACTTTGCCAGTGCGACGGCGTGCGAGGTGCAGTTTGAGCCACAGCCGGCTATGACGGGCAGTGAGGTGCGGGAGGCGGCGTAACCGACAAGAGAAGCGTGTTCGGAGTATGTAAGCGTTGGGGCTTCGCCCGTCGTGCCCGCAACTACAAGCGCCGAAACACCGCCCGCCTCCTGCTGCTCGATAATGTGACCGAGCGCACGAAGATCTATTTTACCGTCGCGAAACGGCGTGATAAGAGCTGTCGCCGTCCCACGAAAAACAGTGTTTTTTTTCATTGTGTCGATATCCTTTCCTGTGATGACACATAGTTTGGTGCGGCATAAATGATACTTGCAATTTAGTGCTTGATGTAGTATAATTAAATAATACCGCTACTATATTTTATTCGCGAGAGGCGGCGAATGACCGCGCAATATGGCGTGGAGAAGGGAAATACCCCGTTTTTTATGAGTGAAAATGTAATTATAAACCAAAAAGCCACAACAGACTTGTTGCGCTCCGATTTTTATTATGATCTGCCCGAGGAACTGATAGCACAGCATCCCGCCGCAGAGCGTGACGGCTCTCGTCTGCTTGTTATCGACCGCAAGAGCGGTGAGTTGACTCACCGTCATTTTCGTGATATTATCGAATATCTCAACCCAGGAGACACGCTGGTTGTCAACGATTCAAAGGTCATACCCGCACGTCTTTACGGGCATGTTGAGGGCAGGGACGAGGCGTGTGTCGAGCTTCTGTTGCTTCGCACACGCGGACTTGACGCATGGGAGTGCCTTGTCAAGCCGGGAAAGCGGGCACGAGTTGGTATGCGCGTCGTATTCGGCGAGGGTAAGCTGACGGGTACCGTCCGCGAGCTTGTCGAGGAGGGCAACCGCATAATCGAGTTTGAATATGACAAGGACAAGTATTCAAATATTTATGAGATATTGCATGAGATAGGCTTGATGCCCCTGCCGCCCTACATTACGGCGCAACAGCAGGATAACAGTCGCTATCAGACCGTATATGCCAGAGAGGAAGGCTCGGCGGCGGCACCTACGGCGGGTCTGCATTTTACGTCAGAGCTGCTCGAGCGCATCAAGGCAAAGGGAGTCGAGGTGGTTCCCGTTATGTTGCATGTCGGGCTTGGCACATTCCGTCCCGTTAAGGAGGACAGAGTCGACGCCCACATCATGCACACCGAGTTTATTTCGGTCAGCGAGACTGCCGCCGAGACCATCAACCGCCGCCGTGCAGCGGGCGGACGCATAATTTGCGTAGGGACGACGTCCTGCAGAACGCTGGAAAGCGTGACGGATGAGAACGGCGTTGTTCACGCGATGTCGGGCGATACGGGAATATTCATTTACCCGGGGTATAAGTTCCGCGCCACCGACGCGCTGATAACCAATTTCCACCTGCCCGAGTCTACGTTGCTGATGCTTGTGTCGGCGCTGTGGGACAGAGAAAAGATGCTCGCCGCATACAGGACTGCCGTGAAAGAGAAGTATAGGTTTTTCAGCTTTGGGGACGCCTGCTACATTTACTAAATTTTATATGATATATCGCATATAAATTATGCAAAATTACCAATCGGTAAAATCGCATAACCAATCGGTAATCGATTTAACCCATAAAATTAGTTGATTTTCTTCGTCATAATGAACAATTTTATCGCGAAATGATGGTTTACCAGTCTTTTATATCATAAGTTTTTGATGGCAAAGTGTACGGGATATAAGAAACGGCATAAATTATTTTTTGAAAAATCACGAAACCCTATTGACAAAATGGGATAAATCCCATATAATATAAGTAAGGGATAAATCCCATATTTTTGGGAGACACTATATGCAGGAATTTGAGATTGTTTTTTATGATAAACCCGACGGAAGCGAGCCTGTAAAAGAATTTCTCTTATCCGTTGATGATAAAATGAGAGCAAGAATTTTGCGAACGATCGATTTACTTGCCGCCAACGGAACGGCATTGAGAATGCCGTATTCGGAACATCTCATAGATGGAATATTTGAAATTCGAGTAAAGAGCGGTTCTGATATATCGCGTGTTTTATACTTTTTTGTGATTGGACGAAAAATTGTTCTGACCAATGGATTTATCAAAAAGACTCAGAAGACTCCTAAAAATGAAATTGAACTTGCAAAGAAATATCGAAATGAATTTTTGAACAGGGAGGAAAAGTGATATGACGAATTATAAGGATTTTTTGAATGAACAGATGAAAGATGCTGAATTTAAAAAAGAATATGATGCACTCGATGCGGAGTTTTCTATCATTCAGGCAATGCTGGATGCCAGAAAAGAGGCAGGATTAACTCAAAAGGATTTAGCGGCTCGTACCGGTATTGCACAGGCAGACATCAGCAAATTGGAAAACGGAAATGCTAATCCATCTTTGCGGACTCTTCAAAGATTGGCAGACGGAATGGGAATGAAATTGAAGGTGGAGTTTGTTCCGGCAAATCGTTAATGTCGATTCGCCGATTGGTTTGAGCAATCTTACCAATCGGCGAAATTTTCTTATATCCTATAAGCATCGTAGATGCGATGTTCATAGAATGAGCAAAAAACTTGTAAGTTTATATCAAAATCAAATAAATATATTGACAAATGCGTGTAAAACGCATATAATATAATTGAAAGGGGGCTTTTATTATGGCTCAAACAAATGTAAATATCCGTATGGATGAAGAGACAAAAAAAGCATTTGATAAATTTTGTGATGAAATTGGACTGTCTGTCAGTGCAGCGTTCAACATTTTTGCCAAAACCGTTGTTAGAGAGCAGAGAATTCCTTTTGCTTTGTCTGTGGAAACGCCAAATGCCGAAACGGTTGCTGCGATGAACGAGTACTACGAAATGAAAGCGCATCCTGAAAAATACAAACGGTATACAAGTTTCAAAGAAGCTATGACCGAGGTGTTGGATGAAGCTTGATGTGGTATTGTCCAATCGTTTCAAAAAAGATCTTAAATTGATCAGCAAACGCGGATATGATTTGGATCTGCTTGATTCGGTTGTTGAAAAGCTTGCAAGCAGAATTCCTCTTGAAGAAAAATATAGAGATCATTCGCTGACAGGGAATTATAGTGGATTCAGAGAGTGTCACATTTTACCGGATTGGTTGCTGGTCTACCGCATAGATGAAAACGAAGTGATACTTTTTCTTTCTCGGACTGGTACACACAGCGACTTGTTTTGACGATTACCGATTGGTTTGTGTAATACTACCAATCGGTAAAATCTTATATAGCACCTGCTTTGGGGACGCGATGTTTATTGAATGAGGAAAAATGCTTGCACACTGATTGTAGGGAGGTGTTGTAATGCTTGCTGAAATTTCTCCGCAAATCGAGTTGGTTCAGGTGCTGCTGTATTTGGCAGAGCAGCAAGACAGGACTTGTCAGTATTTGAATAACATAGCTTATGTTGATTCTATAAAGAACCGGTTTTGGAAGTTTAAAAATCACAAGGCTGTTATATTGACGCGACAATTCGTTATAGAGCGGTCATTTTATCATATTAAGCCGCTTCGGGCTATTTTGCAACTTGAAGATATATTGATCGATGCTCGAAACGAGTATTATGAATGGGGCGAGGCTGTAAAGGCTTTTGTTGAGGATGCTGATTTTGATTCCTTTTTCAAAAGCCAAAGTTCCTTTTATGCGGAAATATTGAATCGTGTTAATAATTGCGCTTTGGATACTTGGGTTGGTTTTATCGAAAAATATTTCCGCCAAAAACCTGACGATTTTAAGTTGATCGTTTGTCCGATTGCGGGGAATTACGGATTTACTCTCGAGAAAAACAATAAGAAAACAGCATATACCGTTCGCTGTATGCCGTATTGCGACGATAATGGAGCATACGATTGGGATTTTACTTCATTTGCGAAAAGTATAGCGCATGAATACGCTCATTGCTTTGTGAATTATACGGTCGAAGGAAATAAGAATAGACTTGCTTTGCATAATCAGTTTTTTGAAAAGCACAGAAAAATTCCTCACTTTTATAATACGGAATATGCCATTATAAATGAATATTTTGTCAGAGCCTTTCAAATCAGATTTATGGAAATAAACAAAAAGTGGTTTCCTGATTTTTGCGTTTCGGAAGAATACCGTATGCAAAAAGAAATGTTTGTTTACTTGGATCGATTTGTAAATGCGTTGAGACTCTTCGAGGAGAGTGCTCAATCGTTTTCTGATTTTTACATTGAACAAATTGATAAAATTCTTGTATGATTTTATTTGCGAAATCACAGTAGGGGCAAACTGTGTTTGCCCATGGACTTTCAAAGCCCATGCTTGTGCAGGGAGGAGAAAAAATATGAATCAAGCTGTGAAAATTTCTCGAATTGTGACCTGTATCGCGGCGGCGTTGTATACGGCGTTTGTTTGCTATCTTTGCGGGCAAATGGCGTATCGTTACTGTGTGAAGATACTTATGGACGATGCCGGCGCTTATTATTCCGATGTGAGCGGCATTACGCGAGAGGCTGTGCCGCATATCGTTGTGGGGGCTGTGTTGCTGCTGCTTGGTGCAGTCTCGATCGTGCTTCTGTTTCGTCGCGGGCGGCTCTCCGCTTGCCTGTCGGGTGGGGCTTCCGTGGCTTGTGCCATACTTGGTATGTGTATCGACACCAAGCTTGCCGAGGTTATGTTTGCCCGCTATACGCTTGGTATGGATCGCTTGAATTGGGACGTGGAGGCGTTGCTGTCCTTCAAGTCAATGGCGGCGCGCTTTTGCATTTTAGCCACCGTGGTCTACGTGGTGCTGTGCCTTATCGCGCACCGCAAGCAAAAATAAATTTCCAAATTTATGTTGACAAGCTTTTTGTTTTATGCTATAATAAAAATGTGAATCGGGGACGGCACCCATCGAAAAAAACGGAATTCACTAAATATTTGCAAATCTATACAAAGGGGAAGACACCCATGACAAAAAACGTAATTGTCGTAGACGAGCAGGGCAATGAATATGAAGCGACCTACCCGAAAAGGGCGATGGGTCTTGTTAAAAACGGCAGGGCACGCTTCGTGGACGATACACATACGAAAATTTGCCTTGCGTGTCCGCCGAATGAAAATTTGGAGGATAAAAAAATGTCAGAAAATATAATCACAACCGCAGTTGAAAACGAGAACACCCAAGAGATCACCGCAAAGTATTTCCTCGATCAGATCGAGAAGATCAGAGAAGACAACAAGCATGTTTACGACGCTATTGCAGGTCTTAGTGTTATGCAAACCGGAGCCGGAGACTTCGGTGCTGCCGAGCAGGCCCAAGCTCTTGCCAGCGTAGTACAAAGCCGCGAGACCACCAATCAGCAGATGATCGATTTTTATACCAGAGCGTATGAAGAGTGTCTTGCAAACGACGAAGCGCGGAGAGATAAAAAGATTCAGCAGGTTCAGCAGATATGGTTGTCCTATCTTGATCACGTAGCCTCTACGATAGCGGACGAGGAATCCGTTTGGCAGACTAAATCCAATGTTGAGTCGCAAATCAACCTGCTTGTGATGGACATTTTGGAAGACAAAATCAAATAACCGTTTTACCCCGAGGGAAACCTCGGGGTTTTTTATGCCCTCTCAGTCAGCTTTGCTGACAGCTCTCCCAAAGGGAGAGCCTTAACAGCCTCCCCAGCGGGGGAGGTGGCGGTGAAACCGCCGGAGAGGGCGTTTTTAATATTTACATATTGACTTTTTCTTTAATATGTATTATAATAAATTAATTATAATGGTAAAGTATGCATGGAGGAGAGGCTATGTCAGGCAAACCCAAGATAATAGCCGTGGTGGGGCCTACCGCCTCGGGCAAAACGGCGCTGTCTATCGCTCTTGCAAAGCAGCTTTGCGGCGAGATAGTTTCCTGTGACTCCATGCAGATATACCGAGGTATGGACATCGGTACTGCCAAGCCGGATGCGGCGGAGCGTGACGGCGTACCTCACCATTTGATTGACATCGTTGCTCCCGACGCCGATTTTGACGCTTCCGATTACGTGAGCGCGGCGACGGCGGCGGTGGATGACATTCTGTCCCGCGGCAAACTTCCCATATTCTGCGGTGGCACGGGACTTTATCTCGACAGCTTTCTGCGCGGCGGCTTTTGCGAAACTGCCGACTCTCCCGAACTGCGGGCTGAGCTGACCCGCCGTGCCGAGAAGATCGGAAACGAGGCTATGCACGCCGAACTCGCCGATGTTGACCCCGAGAGCGCCGCGGCGATACACCCCAACAACGTGCGCCGTGTCATTCGTGCATTGGAGGTTTATCACGCCACGGGTATCACAAAATCCGAGCTTGACCGCCGCTCCCGCGAGGCAGAGCCGCGATATGATGCGAAAATTATCGGCATTCGCTTTTCCGACCGTGAACAGTTGTACAGGCGTATAGATATGCGTGTTGATATAATGCTGGAGATGGGCTTGCTCGACGAGGTCAGACGTCTTTATGACGCGGGCGTGTTCGAGAGGTCGCGCACGGCGGCACAGGCGATAGGTTACAAGGAGCTGTTGGGCGTGATAAAGGGCGAGACTGCACTTGACATTGCGGTGGACGATCTCAAACGTGCGACAAGGCGATATGCCAAGCGTCAGCTGACATGGTTTGGGGCGCATAAGGACATAATTTGGCTTGACAGAGACGATAGCACGACGGCAGATGAGTTGATACAGACGGCGTTGTCTGCGGTAGGTGCTTGAAAACACATAAATTTGGTAAATAATAGGGATAAGCATGAATAAGGACGAAAGCAAAGCTGTGAAAAATAAAATATTGCGCGTCCTGCGCCGCTATGCTCCGAGAGTTGGCATGTTCCTGCTGGCGGTGGCGCTGATGGCGTTTGTGCTTTATCACAGTTTGGGACTCGAGCAGGTTCAGGTCGATACTATTGCCGCAGTGCGCTCGGTCGAATACGAGATATCGGGGTTGACAGGCTATATTTTCCGCGATGAGCAGGTTGTGTACAGCCAAAACAGCGGCGCGGCGACCTATCTTGTCGAGGACGGCGAGCGAGTCGCGGCCCATACCGAGCTTGCGCGCGTGTATAAGACGGGAAATACCGCCGATTATCTTGCCGAGAGAGCGCGCATCGAGAGCCGCATCAAGCTTATCGAGCGGGCGATAAGTCTCGGCGTTAATAACGCGGGAGGTATAGATAACACCCGCACGGCGCTGGGCGAGTCGTATGCGGCGCTCATGTCGGCGCTCGGAAGAGGTAAGCTTGATACAGCCGCGGCACTGTCAGATGACTTTTTCGTTGCTCTGAGCGCCAGCGCTCTGATAAACGGCGGAGACGATGCACTGCGAGCCGAGCTTGTTGCCTTGCAAAATGAGCTTAATATGCTGACAGGCTCATACGGCGGCGCTTATGAGAGCATTTCAAACGAGGCGAGCTGTTATTTCTTTTATTCGGTCGACGGATATGAGAATATTTTCGATATTTCACTGCTTGACACACTTGACGCTTCGGGATTACGCGCGCTTGCCGCAAGCCAGCCGCAAAGCGTGGGCGCGGGCGTACCTGTCGGTAAATTTGTGCATGACTACGAGTGGTTTATGGCAATGAGCGCGGGTCGTGATGTTTGCGAGCGGCTGGAGCAGGGTAGATATTACGAGATGACGCTGTCGGGCGGCTTGACGCTTGATATGTACCTCGAGCGGCTTGACATACCCGCCGTCGGGGACGGAATTATGATATTTTCCTGCGGAGAAATGCCCGAGGGCTTTGACTATGCGCGGGAGCAGTCGGTAGAGTTGCTCATTGACACTGTGGCGGGTTACCGCGTGCCGACCGGGGCGATATACAGCCAAAAGGGGTTGGACGGCGTTTATGTGCTGTCGTCCTCCGAGGTCATATTCAGACGTGTTACGATACTTTATCGCGGCGACGGTTATGTTGTGGTAGCCGAGCGGGACTATACTACAGAGAATTACGATGAATTTTTAAATTTGAACGATCAAATAATACTGTCGGTTTCGGACGGCGAGCTGTACGACGGCAGAATACTCGATTGAGGCGGAGCGCTATGGATTATTCATATATTGACAAAAATGTAGCCGATGTGCGCGCACGCATGGCGCGAGCGGCGAGCGAGGCGGGGCGTGCGGGCGAGGACATAACCTTGCTTGCGGCGGTCAAATACGTTGATACCGATGCGGTGAATTATATACATACCCGGTGTGGCATCAACGATATCGGAGAGAACCGCGTTCAACAGCTTCTGGAGCGTTGGGATAAGCTTGAGCATGACGGGCTTCGCGTGCATTTTATAGGCAGTCTTCAGACCAATAAGGTAAAATATATCGTCGACAAGGTATGCATGATACATTCGGTCGACAGCGAGCGGCTGGCTGCGGAGATCGAGCGGCAGTGTGCAAAGATCGGGCGCGTGATGGACGTGTTGGTCGAGATCAACTGCGGCAGAGAAGAGAACAAGACGGGTGTCCTGCCCGAGCAGGCGGAGGCGCTGTGCCAAAAAATAAGCGAAATGCCGCATTTGCGCCTGCGAGGATTTATGACGATGGCGCCGAAATGTGAGTATGTGGCGGAATATGAGAAATATTTTACCGAAACATACAATTTAATTATTGATATTTGGGAGAAAAAGCTTTATAATATAGAGAGGCCCATTATCTCGATGGGCATGTCTGGTAGCTTTGAGGCGGCCGTGCGCTGCGGTTCGACTTGTGTTAGAGTCGGAAACATTCTTTTTGCGGAATAAAATAAAAAATATACAGGGGGCATCATGAATTTTTTTAAGAAGTTACTTAAAGATGATGACGAGATATACGATGAAAAGTATAAAGACGACTATGCGGCGACGGAGGATGAGGCGCTGATCGATGACATCCCGCCGGCGGAAGGTGAAAACACCGCTCGGCGCATTCCCGAAAAGAGCGCCGACGTTTCACTTCGCGTTATGAGACCCAAGAGCTATGATGACGGGCCCGAAATCGCGGATTATGTTGCGAGCGGCTGTACGGTCGTTATGAACATCGAGGATCTTAATCGCGAGAATTCGCGTAGACTTATCGACTTTTTGCTCGGTGCGGTTCATGTGCTGGGCGGTGACCTGCAGATGGCATCCCAGACCACCTTTGTGGTAGCCCCCTGCTCGGTAGATGTTAAAGACCGTGACGGAGAGACCTCGGACGACGACGGCATTGACGGCTTTACCTTCAAATAATAACGGAGGACAGACAGTTGCCTGCGATAGCGTATTTTATAATAATTTTATTGCAAGGTATTCTGTGGGTATTGAATACCGCCATGTTTGTGCGGGCAGTGCTTTCATGGTTTCCCGGAGACGATGAAACGACGCTGGAGAAATTTCTCCGCATCATCACCGAGCCCGTTATAATGCCCATACGCACTATATTTGAAAGATTCGGCTGGTTTCAAGGCTTGCCGATCGATATATCGTTTTTTGTAACATTTATCTTGCTCAGCGTGCTCAGCGTTATAGTTGAGTCCATGCTGTGAGCAAGCATCTATTATTAAAATAACAGGAGTTTCAACACAGTTATGTCAAAGGATTACACAAGCACACTCAATCTGCCGCAGACCGACTTTTCAATGCGCGCAAATCTGCCGCAGAGAGAGCCCGAGACACTTGAATATTGGAAGAGCATCGATCTTTACCGTAAGATGGTCGACGTTCGCGAGGGCGGAAAGCAGTTCACTTTCCACGACGGCCCTCCTTTCTCCAACGGAAATATCCATATGGGCACGGCACTCAATAAGATACTTAAGGACTTTATCAACAAGTCCAAGGCAATGATGGGATATAAGATATCTTACATCCCCGGCTGGGACAACCACGGTATGCCTATCGAGTCGGCTATTATCAAGAAAAACAAGCTTGACCGCAAAAAGATGTCGATATCCGAGTTCCGCTCGGCTTGTCAGGCATTTGCGCAGAGCTTTGTTGACATTCAGATGGATCAGTTTAAGAGACTCGGCGTCGTCGGCGACTGGGAGAACCCTTATCTGACCATGTCTCCCGAATTTGAGGCAGTCGAGGTCAAGGTGTTCGGCGAGATGTTCAAGAGAGGCTATATCTACAAGGGACTTAAGCCTGTTTACTGGTGCCCCAAGGACGAGACTGCGCTCGCAGAGGCAGAGATCGAGTATCAGACCGATAAGTGTACCTCTATTTATGTTAAGTTCAAGATCAAGGATGACAAGGGTAAGTTGGGCGCACTCTGCGACCTTGACAACACATATTTCGTTATCTGGACGACCACCACATGGACACTTCCCGGCAACCTCGCCATCGCGCTCAATCCCGTGGAGGAATATGCGCTGGTAAAGGCGGACAACGGCGAGACTTACGTTCTTGCTTCCGCACTGGCGGACAAGACCATGAAAGCGGCGGGCATCGAGAGCTATGAGACGCTTGCAACGCTTAAGGGCGCTGAGTTTGAGTTCATGACCGCACAGCATCCCTTCCTCGACAGAGAAAGCGTTGTTGTAAATGCCGATTACGTTACCATGGAAAGCGGTACCGGTTGCGTTCATACCGCACCCGGATTCGGTGCTGACGACTATCAGACCTGCCGCCGCTATAACATAGACATTATCGTTCCCGTTGACGACCGCGGCTATCAGACCGAGGACGCGGGCAAGTTTGCGGGTATGTATTATGCCGAGTCTAACGACGCGATTCTTGCCGACATGAAGCAGAGCGGAGCGTTGCTCGCCTCCGAGGAGATCGAGCACGAATATCCTCACTGCTGGAGATGTAAGTCTCCCATTATCTTCCGCGCAACGCCTCAGTGGTTCTGCTCGGTAGAGGCTTTCAAGGACGAGGCTGTTGCTTCCTGCAAGGACGTTACATGGCTGCCCGCTTGGGGCGAGGAAAGAATGACTCAGATGATCCGCGAGCGTGCCGACTGGTGTATCTCGCGTCAGCGTCACTGGGGTCTGCCTATTCCCGTGTTCTATTGTGATGAATGCAAAAAGCCTATCTGTAATGACGATACTATAGCGGCTGTTTCAAAGCTGTTCGGCGAAAAGGGATCCAATTCATGGTTTGACATGGATGCGGCCGATATTCTTCCCGAGGGCTTTGTCTGCCCGCACTGCGGCAAGAGCCACGGCTTCTCCAAGGAGACCAACACGCTTGACGGTTGGTTCGACTCGGGCTCCTCGCACTTTGCTGTACTTGGCGCAAGAGAGGATCTTTGCTGGCCCTCCGATATCTATCTTGAGGGCGGCGACCAGTACAGAGGCTGGTTCCAGTCCTCACTTCTGACCGCTGTCGGCGCAAACGGTAAGGCAGGAGCGCCCTATAAGGCTGTTCTGACTCACGGATGGGTTGTTGATGGCGAGGGTAAAGCTATGCATAAGTCGCTGGGCAACTCTGTAAGCCCCGACGATATGGTCAAGAAATACGGCGCTGATTTGGTTCGTCTGTGGGCGGCATCCTCCGACTATCATGCGGATGTGCGTTGCTCGGATAACATCTTCAAGCAGCTGTCCGAGATATACAGAAAGATCAGAAACACTGCCCGCATCATGATGGCAAACCTGGGCGACTTCAATCCCGATACCGATATGGTGGCATTCGACGATATGTTGGATATCGACAAGTGGATAGTTGCAGAGGCCAACAAGCTTACAAAGGTTTGCCGTGACGGCTATGATAATTACGAGTTCCATATCGTATATCACTCTATCAACAAGTTCTGTACCATCGAGCTTTCCAAGCTTTATATCGATATTACAAAGGATCGCCTGTACGTTGAGAAGGCTGATTCCGCCGCTCGCAGAAGCGGTCAGAGCGCGCTTTACAATGTTCTTTCGGCGCTTACACGTCTGCTCGCTCCCATGATCTCGTTCACCGCTGAGGAGATCTGGAAGCATATGCCGCACGTTGCATCGGATAAAACAGAGAGCGTATTCCTCAACGATATGCCCGCATATGACGAGGTGCTCGCGCAAAAGACTGCCGAGCTGACGGAAAAGTGGGATAAGATGTTTGAGTACAGAGATGACGTTATGAAGGCGCTCGAGATAGCGCGTGCCGACAAGATGATCGGTAAGTCGCTTGATGCAAAGGTCACGGTTTATGTTTCGGACGACGAGACCTATGCTTCTATCAATGCTTTCGCCGACGATCTTGCAGGTATCTATATTACCTCGGCCGCAACAGTCCGCAAGGGTGATGCTCCCGCAGGAGCGTTTGCCGAGACACAGACGGGCATTGCTGTTGTGGTAGAGCCCGCGGACGGTTGCAAGTGCGACCGCTGCTGGTCTTACTCCACTGAGGGCGAGAAAACAGAGGACGGATTTATCTGCTCCCGTTGCCTTGCTGTTATTGCAGAATGATTTTTTGTCCGGGGGGACGCCAGAATGTGTCCCCCCGATTTGACGTGAAAGGGTTAAAATGTTACTTTGGTTTTTCGTCATAGTGGGTGCGGTTATTCTCGACCAGCTCTCAAAATGGCTTATTGTCACTTATCTGCCGGATGGCGGCGTACCGATCATTGACGGCGTGCTTCGCTTTACCTATGTGGAAAATCGCGGGGCGGCGTTCGGAATGTTGTCCGAGCACAGATGGGTATTTATAATAGTATCCACGGTTGCGTTGGCAGCTCTGGCTTTTTATCTTTTTAAATATAAGCCCGAGGGATGGCTTGCGCGTTGCTCGATCTCTTTTATAATCGGCGGCGGTATAGGCAATATGATAGACCGAGTGCTGCTCGGATATGTTATTGATTTTATCGATTTTTGTGCTTTTCCCGAGATATGGATGTGGGTGTTCAATGTCGCCGATTCGTTTGTTTGCGTTGGCGCGGGAATGCTGATGCTTTATCTTGTGCTGTCAACCGTCAAGGAGGTCAAGCAAGAAAAGGCGATCAAGGCAAAAATGGCACAGGCGGAGATGAGTGACAGCAAGAGCGAGCAAGCCGCTGACGAACAAAAAACTGATCATGAATAAGACTACGCTTGCCGTGACCGCCGACGACGCGGGCACACGGATTGACGCTTATGTTGCCTCGAATGATACTACTGTTTCCCGTTCCGCCGCCGCACGGCTGTGCGAAGACGGGAGCATTACGGTGAACGGCAGGGCGGTCAAGAAAAATTACGCTTTGCGAGAGGGCGACGAGGTCGAGATAACTCTGCCCGAGCCCGTACCTGATGAGGCTGTTCCGCAGGATATCGCGCTTGATATCGTGTATGAGGACAGCGATATAATAGTTATCAACAAGCCGCAGGGAATGGTGGTACATCCCGCCGCGGGAAATCTTGACGGGACGCTTGTCAACGCACTGCTTTATCATTGTGGTGACTCGCTTTCGGGCATCGGCGGCGTCAGCCGTCCGGGTATAGTTCACCGCATTGATAAGGATACCGCTGGCTTGCTGGTGGTTGCCAAAAATGATGCCGCGCATATCTCGCTGTCCGATCAGCTCAAGCGTCATGAGGTCAGCCGAATATATTCGGCGATAGTTATTGGGACGATGAGAGAGGACAGCGGTACTGTCGATGCACCGCTTGGCAGGGATGCAAAGGATCGCAAGCGCATGGCGGTAATACGCGACGCCGCGCGTCGTTCGCGCGAGGCAGTAACGCACTGGCAGGTGCTTGAGCGATATGAGGGCTTTACGCTTGTGCGCTGTCAGCTCGAAACAGGCAGAACCCACCAGATAAGAGTGCATATGGCTCATATCGGGCATCCGCTCATGGGTGACACTGTCTACGGTGGGGGCAGGACCAAATTTGAAGCTGTGCATAAGCAGCTTATACACGGGCAATGTCTTTTTGCAGGCGAGCTGAGCCTGACACATCCGCGCACGGGCGAGCGTATGCATTTTACGGCGCCGATGCCGCTGGAGTTCGACGCACTGCTTCAAATACTTAGAAAAAGGGAATTATAATGACAAACAGATTTTATAATTTATTGATACTTTCCGATCTTGACGGCACCTTTTTCGGTCGCGGTGCCTCGCTTGTGCCGCGCAATCTCGAGGCTGTCGAGAGATTTCAGCGCCGGGGCGGTCTTTTTACCTTTTCAACGGGACGTACGCACAGTAATCTGTATACCGCCGTTCCGCACCCCGAAAAGATAGTAAACGCACCCATGAGCCTCGGTAACGGAGCATGTCTTTACGATGCCGCACAAAACCGTGCGATCGTGAATTATTTACTCGATCCCGCAGCAGGCCTTGAGGCGGCGCATTATATAAGAAAAAATTATCCTTTTTTTGGCCTTCGTATCTCTACTACCGAGGGGTTTATGACCGATCCGGATGACGAGGTGGCTATACGAAATCTGCGTCATGTAGCGCCGGACAGCATAATACTTGTTCCGGAGAATGAATGGACGGCCGATAATTGGTATAAGCTTGTAATGATAGGCTCTGAGGAGCGTATTGCTCAGATAAGACCCGAATGCGAGCAATATTTCAGCGGACGGCTCGTAGGTGATAAATCCGGTAAAAATCTGTTTGAGCTTCACCGTCCCGACCGCACAAAGGCGACCATGATCGACACCTTCCGCGAGCTTTATGCCAAGGAGGGCAGAGAGCTGACGGTATGCGCAGTGGGAGATTACGAAAATGACCGTGATGTGCTTCGGGCGGCCGATATCGCCGTTTGTCCCTCCAATGCGACGGATGAGATCAAGCAGATATGCGATCTTTGTCTGTGCTCCAACAATGAAGGAGTTATCGCCGATATTGTTGAGTATTTTGAGAACAATTATAATGAAAAATGGGGAAAACAATGAACGAAAATGCCAATGTCGTCGAGGCGAGATCAAAAAACTCATTTTTGGCTGTGTGGTTTAAGATCAAACCTTATATAAATAAAACGCTTATGAGCCCGTGGTGGGCGCTTGGCGAATTTATATTGGCGGCGGTCGTTATCGCGCTGGACCTTGAGGTTCAGGGGGCGATGGCGTTCGTTTGGATTATTATTGCAAAGCTGATGCTGTGCAATGATGTGCTGTCACCTTTTGTGCCGTTTTGTCTGATGTGCGTTTTTTTGTCGGACTGCTATGATTCGGCGGATATTTTCCTTCCTTATATATGGATGGCGGTGCCTGTGGTCGCCGCAATAGCCGTACACGCTATTGTGTACCGTCCACGGTGGCGCCGCGGTTCTAATCTGTGGGGCAGTGTTGCGGTTGCGGTCGCGGTCACGCTGGGCGGCCTAGGCACTATTTCGCCCGAGGAATATTTTAACGGTACCTCACTATACTATGTCGGCTTTTTGGGACTCGGCATGGTGCTGGCATATCTTGCAACGAGATGTTATATACGCGAGCACCGCGGATACGATGTGTTCGACCATTTCGCGGGCGCGCTTTACGCAATGGGACTGCTCGCCTGCTTTTCCGTTGCCTGCTTTTATGCGCGCGACTGGAGCACGTTTGTCGAGACTAAAAGCTTTATATATTTTCAGTGCAGTAACAATCTTGCGACCATGCTTATGATAGCAATGCCGTTTCCGTGTTATTTTGCCGCAAAAAAGACGCGGGTTCATTTGTTGGGAGTTGCGGCTATATACGCAGGCGTCGTCATGTCGGGCTCGCGCGGCGGACTGCTCATGGGGACGGTAGAGCTGTTTATCTGCATACTGTATCTTTGCTATGCCGATAAAAAGCTGTGGTATGTTCACGCGCTGGCTGGTGTCGCGCTGGCTGTCTTGGCATACTTCAATATTGATGACATATTGGCATTTTACAATATTGAAAGCGTCGGCAGCTTTGTATCGCAGGAGGAGTCGCGGTACGGTCTGCTCGGCAGGACATGGGAGGATTTCCGTTCCAACTTTTTGTTTGGCAGAGGGCTCGGATATGTGGGCAACGAGGATATTTACAACCCGGTCAAGGGCGCTATGCACTGGTATCATATGATGATACCGCAGGTGATCGGGAGCTTGGGGATATGCGGCATTGCGGCGTATCTTTATCAGTTTATTATACGGGTTCATACGATCTTCCGCCGTCCGTCGGTGTATAAGCTGGTGCTCGGCGTGTCGTATGCGGGCCTGTTGCTTATGTCGCAGGTAAATCCGGGCGAATTTTGTCCCATACCGTATGCGCTTATTGGCGTTATGCTGTTTGTAATGGCGGAATTGCGGGACGAGGCAAGTGAGGCGGCGCGGCATGGGCGGCATAACGAAAAAGCTCAAAATAAGAAATTTTTTGTTGACAGCGGCATAGAGCCGTGATATAATAACTAAGGTTTTTCTGCCGCCATTTTTGCGGGCAGACAAGAAAAATGACGGGATATATAAATGATGTTTTATACGGATATTCATTGTCATATGCTGGGCGGCGTTGATGACGGTGCCCGAGATACAGCGCAAATGCTTGAAATGTTGGATGCCGCATATGAGAGCGGTACGCGAGCGATATGCCTGACGCCGCATTTCAATCCCGCATATTTCGGGGATACGAGCGCCGTCAGCGAGTCGGTTTTTGCGCAGTTGCATGAATATGCGTCGGAGCGTTATGCGGATATGCGGCTTTATCTCGGAAATGAGTTGTTTTATTACGATGGCTGTGTGAATGCGTTGGTTTCGGGCGCTTGCAGAACGCTCAACGGCACTCGTTATGTGCTGGTCGATTTTAATTTCGATACGCCCTTCTTGCGTATAAGAGCGGCACTGCGGGATCTGCTCAGCAGCGGATATATTCCGGTATTTGCTCATGTTGAACGGTATGAATGCATCAAGCCGCCTTTTCGCGAGCTTATGGAGCTTCGTGAAATGGGCATCAAGATACAGATAAATTCCACTTCTTTGTGCGGAGGGTGGGGGCGCGGCATTCAGAAAAAAACAGTCAAATTGCTCAAAAAGTACATTCCCGATGTGCTTGCTAGTGATGCTCACAGCACGGGAACACGCCACCCTCGACTTGACGAATGCGAGAGTATCGTCAGCGAGCTGTGCGGCAATGATTATGCTGATGCGATAATGCATACCGAGCCTTCCAAAATAATTGGTATTAATTAAGTGAGGTTAAAAAATGGAACAAAACGAGTTTCGCAACGAGATTAATATTGCCGATCTGTGGGAAGTATTTACAGATCACATATGGCAAATAGTGCTGGCGGGCTTGCTGGTGTTTGCCCTGTTTACCGGATATTCGGTCATTACCTATCAGGCGGAGTATACGTCCACTGCTACTGTCTACCTGATCAGACAGAAAGATGAGGGATCTACATCCTCGAATATAACTTACAATGACTTCAGCTTGGCGCTCAGCACAGTTAATGACTGTACGCGTACCTTCAAGAGCCACAAGGTGCTTGATCAGGTCATATCAAATCTCGGTATGTCCATATCGTACGAGCAGCTCAGCAGAATGATAACCATAACCAACCCCACCTCTACACGTTTTCTCGAGATATCGGTGACGACATACAGAGCCGACGATGCTAAGGAAATAGTCGATATGCTGTGTTCTGTTGGAAGCGCGAGCATTATGGACGTTATGGGTATTGACCAGGTCAATCTGGTTGATGAGGGCACGGAGAGCAACGTCCCCTCCAATTCCATGATTACGCCGATGTGCTTTATTGTTGGACTTGCCGCGGCAGTTATTGTTTACGCTGTATATCTGCTTATATTTATGTTCAATGATAAAATAAGCACACCCGACGATATCGAGAAATATTTCGGGCTGTCCGTGCTCGGACTTATTCCCAACGCCGTCGAGGCCTCGGGTCAGAAATACGGCAAGTACGGCAAGTATATCAAGTACGGAAAATATGGCGGTTCTTCGGCGCAAAATGGAGGTAATACTGCAAAATGAAACAGATAGAGCTGAAATACGAATTTTCCAATGAATATTTTACAAGCGAAGCTTATAAGGCTCTGCGTACAAATGTTCAGTTTTGCGGTACGGATGTAAAAGTAATAGCCTTCACCTCCAGTGAGGCTCACGAGGGTAAGACCACCGTTTGTACAGAGTTGTCCAAGGCTTTCGCCGATGACGGTAAAAAGATACTTCTTATTGACGCGGATATGAGAAAATCGGTCATGGTCAGCCGTTATACTGAGCAGACAGGTATTATCGGACTTTCGCAGTTGCTGTCCGGCATGGCTTCGATTGAAGATGTCAAATATACCACAAAGGAAGGTTTTGACGTTATATTTGCGGGCAAGTATCCGCCCAATCCCGTCGAGTTGCTCGGAAGTAATGCTTTCCGCGAGTTCCTCGAGAGTCAGAAATCGAGTTACGATTATATTTTTATCGACTGCCCTCCGCTCGGTATGGTTATCGACGGTGCGGTCATCGCGTCTGTTTGCGACAGCGCGGTCATAGTAATCAGTATTGATGTCGTAAAGCGCAAGGCGGTCGCCGCTGTTAAGTCCCAGTTTGAAAAATCAGGCTGCCGCATTCTCGGCGTCGTGCTCAACCATGTCGCAAAAAAGAGCGAGCGTTACTATAAAAAATATTACGGTAAATATCAGGGCTACGGCGTTTACGCCAAGAGCGATAAAGAATAAAAATATATCTGAAAAAACAATCCGCCGAATATAATTTCAGCGGACTGTTTTTTATTATTGTTCAATGTCAAACTCAAATTTGGTATGTTCAAAATACAGCGTGTTGTGCGCGACGGAGGTGCGGTCGGCGTCTGCCCAGTAATCGGCGGTGTTTGAGTGCGCGTTATAAGTGGGAAAGTTGGAGGATGAGACGTCGATGCGAAGCCGGTCGCCCTTTTGTAAGGTCCAGGCGATCTGGTCGAGATCAAAGCACAGCGCCACGCGACTGCCGGGCGTGTAGCTGTCGCATAGGTCGGATATGGATACGATAGTGTCGCGGACACACCACGCCACGCCGTCACGAATTATGTCGGCGCGGACGAAAAAAGCAGTGTCGGGGCAGTCGGAGGACACCTCGAGCGTTGCGTGTATTTTGCCGTCCAGCGAGACGGGGGAGTTAAGGGGGGCACTGACAAAGCTGAGCACATCGGGACGGTGATCCGGGGCAGGCTGTGGCTGCATGCCGCCGTTGCCCGACTGGAAAACATTTGCACCGCCCGGAAAATGAGCGGGATGCTCGGGGTCGTATTTGTAGGACAGCGAGCCGACGACGGGTGTGGATTGCAGTGAGCCGCCATACGCAGGGCAGAGAGTAAGACGCGCGTTGGCGCGTTGGCCGAGATTTGGAGTACATATCCAGCCATCACCTGCACGGTAGTAGGTGGTTTGTCCTTTTTTGACGTGTGTCAGCGGGGTGCCGAGACGTATGTGGTCAAACCATTCCGCCTCAACGGCGGGGTGTTTTGAATCGGGGAAAAGCGATTCATGCTCGGGCGGTGTTTCCATCGAGTGCCACCACGGCCCCATATACATAGCCGAAATTCGGCGAGCGTCCGGGTTGAGACGCTCCCAATAATCCAGCATGCCGCGGTAGTGTATGTCGTAAAATCCGCCGACCAGAAGCAGAGGTATTTTTATCTCCTCGGGCGCGCGTGCAGCGTAGCGAAATCCCTCGTCTGTGTACCAAAAGTCATCGTCGGCGTGATTGTTGCGGAATATATTTGTTATTTCGGGCAGAGATTCGCCGTAAACACGCTCGTCGAGCTTTGAAAGCGGGCGATGCTTTAGCTGTTCGTGCATGAGCGCGAATTTTTGCTTTGTGTTTATATGATTCCGCATAAAATAGCGCGCGATCCACAGTGTGTAAAGGTCATGCTTTGCGGTGTTGCGTTCGTAGCATATGTGAAATTGGTTAGCGGGCATAACGGCAAGCGCCGCCGCCTTGACATCGGGCGGATTTGTACCGATATAAGTCGAGTGTATATAGGATTTGTAGCTGGCACCGTAAAGATATATTTCCCCATTGTAAAATGACTGCTGTCTTATCCAATCCAGCGTGTCGAGGCTGTCTGTGCGCTCGTATTTCATCATGTTACGGAACACACCCTCGCTTGAGCCCGACCCGCGGCAGTGTTGATTGACAACTATATAGCCACGTTCAAGAAAATCCGTGAACGGTGGCTTAAGGTATGACGGGTCAAACGGTGATCGGGAGACGGGCGGCTCGTAGGGCGTGCGATGAAAGACCACAGGACGGCGCGCGCCTTGCTCGTAATGCTCAGGGAACATTGTTCGGGTATACAGCAAGGTGCCGTCCGATGCGCGCACCATTTCTTCGGTAAATTGCGGAATATATTTCAAAACAGATCTCCATTAGAATTTTTATTTCTATATTATACTACTGTTGCGTCGATTTTGCAATGATTTGTGCATAAAAATTCAAAAAATTTATTACGGCAGTGTGATTGCGTTATAATTTAATGAAGTTGGGGTTGTTATAGACGAAATCACTTTACATACAGCAATTTTTGTCTGTTTTTCGCCTATTTGTGTCTTGCAATCGGACAAATATTGTCATATAATATTCTCAAAGACATATACCTTGAAAGGCAGGGGACTATTATGAGCAATAAAAAGAAAGCCGCAGTTATCGGTTACGGAGGCATGGGCGGTTGGCATACCCGCTATCTTTTGCAGAGTGACGTTATCGAGCTGGCGGGAATTTATGATATAAAGCCCGAGCGGTGTGCGCTTGCCGAGCAAAACGGCATACACGCATACGATTCGCTCGAGCAGCTTCTTGCAGACGAGACGGTAGAGCTGGTAACCATTGCAACTCCCAATGAGCTTCACAAGCCGCTTGCCATCAAGGCGTTGGCGGCGGGCAAGAACGTCATTTCCGAGAAGCCTGTTACGCTGTCAAGCGCTGATCTTGCCGACATGATCGCGGCGTCGAAAAAATACGGCAAGTTGTTTACCACGCACCAGAATCGCCGTTGGGACTGCGATTATCTTATGATGAAGCAGGTGTATGCGTCGGGAGAGCTGGGCGAGGTCACCTCTGTTGAATCGCGCATTCACGGCTCTCGCGGTATCCCGGGTGACTGGCGCGGCAAAAAGGAGCACGGCGGCGGCATGATACTCGACTGGGGCGTGCACCTCATCGACCAGATGCTGGGAATTATTTATGACAAAAAGATACAGTCCATATACTGCCGTTGCTATCATATAACCAACTATGAGGTTGATGACGGCTTCCGTCTTGAGCTTTATTTTGAAGACGGACTGACCGCGCTGATCGAGGTCGGCACCAGCAACTTTATCTCGCTGCCGCGTTTCTATATGACGGGTACCAACGGCTCGGCTATGGTCAATGACTGGCGCGAGGACTGCCGCGTGGTCTGCTGTAAGAACTGGGATGAGAAAGATGTCGTTCCCGTTGTGACTGCGGCGGGTCTGACCAAGACCATGGCACCGCGCGATGAAAAGACTATTACCGAGAGCTTTGTCCGCAGACCCGATTCGGACGTACATGACTTCTATCGCAATGTTTGTGCCGCAATTGACGGCAAGGAGACTCAGATAGTCACGCACGAGCAGCTCATGCGCGTAATGCGTGTGATGGAGGCGGCGTTTGAGTCGGACAGACTCGGCAGACCCGTGCAGTTTGAAGACAGATAATTAATATTGATAAAATAAAGTTCGCCCGCCGATATGCGTGATGTCCTTAACGGACGATCACTCGTCGAGATAAATCCCTGACGGGATTTTCGATATGTTGCTTACGCAACTCGATATGCCTACGGCTCGATATGTTTGCTACGCAAACGAGGGATTTATCTCATATCGAATTGGCGCGAAGCGACAATATATCGAGTTCGAGCAAAGCGAGAACATATCGAGTCAACGTAGTTGACATATCGACAGAATAAAAAAAGAGCAAAAATACACGCTTTGTTTTCATACACACGTTAGTGTTGCTTTTGAAAGTTGTGTCGCAGCAATAGAAGCCGTGTATTTTTCGTGCGCGGCTTCGGCTGCGCACTTTTTGTTTGGAGGTGATAGTAATGAACGCCAATGAATACATATAGGGAACGCACGAAAAGCACGGCTCCGAATTGTTGCGACGCAAATCAAAAATATCACGTAAAGAGAACACAAAAAGCCCGCCGGTCTCGGCGGGCAAACTTTATAAAAAGCACTTTTTGAGTAATTACATTGCATTTTTTTGTATTTACTTGTAATTACCCTTTAAATGTTGTTGATTTGCTTGTTTTTAAGTGATAAAATATTCGTACAATAAAAATTGGGAGATAAAAAATGAGAAAAACAGGTACGATCTTCAGACCCGTCAAGGGTAAAGACAACGCATATCTTGCCGAATACATACGTTCACTGGGTTTTGACTGCGTATTTACAGGCTACCCCAGTCCCGAAAAGGTGGAGGCGTTTGCCGAGACCTTTGCCCGTGCCGGGCTTTATTATGAGAGCATACACGCCCCTTTTCAGAACATGAACGATATCTGGGCGCATGGCGAGGAGGGAGAGGCCATGCTTGCCTGGCTGATGGCGTGCCTTGAGGACTGCAAGCGGCTGAATGTTCCCGTTATGGTAGTGCATTTGAGCAAGGGCATAACTCCACCGTCCGTCAACGATATAGGGCGCTCGCGCTGGGACAGACTTGTCGACGCGGCGGTAAAGGGTGGTGTTAAGATAGCATTTGAAAACCAAAGATTTTTGGCAAACATTGCTTTTGTTATGGAGCTTTATAGGAATGTTCCCCAGGTAGGCTTTTGCTGGGACTGCGGACATGAGAACTGCTATACGACAAATATCGAATTTATGAAGCTGTTCGGCGACAGACTGATGTATACTCACATACATGACAACAACGGTATCGTTCACGGTGTGCTTGAAAACCAGACAGCCGACGATCTGCACCTTATCCCTTTTGACGGCAATTTGAATTATAACCGCTTTGCCGAGCATATCCGAAATTCCGGCTTTGACGGCACTCTGACGTTGGAGCTGTGCGGCTACAACAAAAACGGCTATGACGAAAAATACACCGTCGAGCAGTTTCTTGCAAAAGCATATGATTCGGTGGCGAAGCTTGTCAAAATGTGTGACGGGGAATGAGCTGCAAATGTATTGACGGCGGGACTTTTTGATGGTATAATAAAAGGTGGCATGAAAAACATGCCACCTTTGAATTTTAATGGTGTTAAGCATGAAAAATAAAACCGTAATGACCTTTTTCCGCGTTGGAGAGGGCGAGTGCCGCCTGCGCCTTACCGTCGCATCCGACCTGCATAATTCGCCGTATGAAGATATACTGCCGCTGATACGCGAGGCGTGTCCCGATGCGATAGTCGTTCCCGGCGACCTTTGCGGCGCGTTGTGCGAAGCGAGTGAACCCGGCGGCGAGGTGACGTCAAGGTATATAGAGGAATCCCGAAAAAACGATGTTGGCTTTGCTTTTATCGCAGAGGCGGCGAAAATTGCGCCCGTTTATTGCTCGGTAGGCAACCATGAGGTCAGCGTATCCCCCTCAAATCGAGCGCGTTATACGCAAGCCGGCGCAGTATTGCTGGACAACAGCTATGTCAGGCTGGGCGATTTTTTGCTGGGCGGACTTACCACGGGTGGTGCGCACGGCTTGTGGCATAAGAGCAACGCCCCCGATCTTGCGTGGCTTGAAAGCTTTGCACGGCTTGACGGACGCAAAATATTGCTGTCCCATCACCCCGAGTATTGGGAACGGCATATAATAGGTATGGATATCTTTTTGACTGTATCGGGTCATGCGCATGGCGGACAGTGGCGCGCCTTCGGGCGCGGGCTTTTCGCGCCGGGGCAGGGGCTTTTCCCGCGATATACGTCGGGAGTGCACCGTCGCGGCGAGCAATATCTGGCGATCAGCCGCGGTTTGCGCAAGGAGACCGAGGTACCGCGCATCAACAACCCGCCTGAGCTTATCACTATTGATATAATGTACAATTAAAATGGAGATGACTATGGGAAAATATTTCGGAACAGACGGCTTCAGAGGTGAGGCAAATGTTACTCTCACCGCCGACCACGCATATAAGATAGGCCGTTTTCTCGGCTGGTATTACACAAAGCCGGACGGAAGTCCCGCGCGTATTGTTATCGGCAAGGATACAAGACGCTCCAGCTATATGTTCGAGTATGCCATAGCGGCGGGCATTGCCGCATCGGGCTCAGACGCATATCTGCTGCACGTTACCACAACGCCCAGTGTGTCTTATGTTACGAGGCTTGAAGAGTTTGATTGCGGTGTTATGATATCTGCGTCACACAATCCGTATTATGACAACGGTATCAAGCTGGTGGACTCGGGCGGAGTCAAGATGGATGACGAGACTATCGCAAAGATCGAGATGTATATTGACGGCGATCTTGCGGGGCTGGGTATCGAGGGCGACGAGCTTCCGTTTGCAACGGGCGAGCATGTCGGCCGCAGTGTCGATCACGCGGCGGGCAGAAACCGCTATATAGGTTATCTTATCTCACTTGCCGCCGAGTCGTTCAAGAATTACCGCGTCGGTCTTGACTGTGCAAACGGCAGTGCATGGATGATAGCACGCAGTGTTTTTGAGGCGTTGGGAGCTAAGACTTATGTTATCAACGCCGAGCCGGACGGCAAAAATATCAACCGCGGCGCGGGCTCGACACATATTGACGCGCTCAAAAAATTTGTGGTCGAAAATAAGCTGGACGCCGGCTTTGCCTATGACGGCGACGCCGACCGCTGTATCGCGGTGGACGAAAACGGCAACGAAATAAACGGCGACCATATAATTTATATTTTTGGTAAGTCACTCAAGGAAAAGGGACAGCTTATCAATAATACTGTGGTCACCACGGTCATGTCCAACCTCGGGCTTTACCATGCACTGGATGAGGCGGATATACGTTACGAGCAAACGGCGGTCGGAGATAAATATATTTATGCCAACATGGTGCAGAACGGGCATATTGTCGGCGGTGAGCAGTCGGGTCATGTGATACTCGGCAAGCTTGCCACTACGGGTGACGGTATACTCACCTCCATCAAGCTCATGGAGACTGTCGTTTCCAAAAAGACAACGCTCTCAAAGCTCGCAGAGCCTGTCGTTATCTTCCCGCAGATAACCAAGAATGTGCGCGTGGTCGATAAGAAAAAGGTCACCGAAAACGCCGAAGTGCTTGCAAAGGTGCAGGAGATAACCGATACACTGGGGAACGACGGCAGAATTTTGCTTCGCGAGAGCGGCACAGAGCCTGTTGTGCGAGTTATGGTGGAGGCTGAGAGCGCCGAGCGGTGCGAGAAGCTGGTGCAACAGGTGATAGATTTGATAATTGCGCGCAGACTTGATAAATAAATTTTAAAAATGTTGTAAAATGCTGTTGCAAAAAGCCCCAAAAAGTGCTATACTTAATAGGGCACAGAAAAAGCGGACCCCTTGAGGGGTTCGCTTTTGATTTTTTGAGAGATATACCGGAGGCGGAAAATGTTTAAAATAGGCTTTGATAATGATAAGTATATAAAACTTCAATCAGAGAAGATAAGAGAACGTATAGATCATTTCGGCGGCAAGCTGTATCTTGAATTCGGCGGCAAGCTGTTTGACGATTTTCATGCGTCGCGCGTGCTGCCCGGTTTTGCACCCGACAGTAAGGTCAGAATGCTGATGGAGCTTCGGGACGAGGCGGAGATAGTTATTGTTATCAGCGCCGACGCCATTGAGAAAAATAAGCGCCGCGGTGACCTCGGTATCACATACGATCTTGACGTCCTGCGCCTTATCGACGCTTTTCGCGGTATCGGACTTTATGTCGGCAGTGTCGTGCTGACACAGTATCGCGCTCAGCATAATGCCGAGAGATTTGCGAAAAAATTGCAGGCGTTGGGTATTGATGTTTACCATCATTATCCCATTCGGGACTATCCTTACAACATTCCCCTTATCGTCAGCGACGAGGGCTATGGCAAAAACGAATATATCAAGACCTCGCGCTCGTTGGTGGTGGTTACCGCGCCCGGTCCCGGAAGCGGCAAGATGGCGACCTGCCTTTCCCAGCTTTATCATGAGCAAAAGCGGGGAGTTGCGGCGGGATACGCCAAATTTGAGACTTTCCCGATATGGAATCTGCCGCTCAAGCATCCGGTCAACCTCGCGTATGAGGCGGCTACTGCCGACCTTGACGACGTCAACATGATTGACCCCTTCCACCTCGAAGCATACGGTGAGACAACTGTCAATTACAACCGCGATATCGAAATTTTCCCCGTGCTTCAGGCAATGCTCAATAAAATATACAATTCATGCCCCTACAAGAGCCCGACCGATATGGGCGTAAATATGGCGGGCTATGCCATAAGTGACGATGAGGTTTGCCGCGAGGCATCCAAGCAGGAGATAGTTCGCCGCTATTACGCCACCTGTTGCGCACAGCGCCAAAGCATGGCGGAGACGGCGGAGGTATACAGGCTCGAAATGCTTATGAACTCGCTCGGCATTTCGTCCGAGATACGCGGCTGTGTCGCCGCGGCGCTTTCTACCGCAGAGCGGACAGAGGGGCCGTCTGTGGCTATCGAGCTGCCCGACGGAAGAATGGTTACGGGCAAAACGTCATCTCTGCTCGGTGCGTCCAGTGCGGCATTGCTAAATGCGCTCAAGGTGCTTGGCGGCATTGACGACAATATACATCTCATATCTCCCAGCATAATCGAGCCGATACAAAAGCTCAAAACGGGTCATATGGGCAACCACAACCCCCGCCTGCATACCGACGAGATACTCATCGCGCTGTCCATCTGCGCCGTTACAGACCCGACCGCCGCGCGTGCGCTGGCACAGCTTGAGGGACTGCGGGGCGGAGAGGCGCATTCCACCGTCATACTTTCAAGCGTCGACGCGGGCGTTTTCAAAAAGCTTGGTGTCAATCTCACCTGCGAGCCCGTTTATCAGACAAAAAAGCTGTATCATAAATAAATCGGCGACTGCCGTGCGCGCAATCTGCGGCGGCAGTCGTTATTTTTAGGTAACTTTAAGGTGTCGGGTGTATACTAAACCTGTAAATAAATGATAAGGAGGCAAACTATGCGACTTCTTATTGCCGAGGACGAGACCGAAATGGCACGCGCGCTGTGCGCGGTGCTTCGTCATCACAATTATTCGGTCGACACGGTGGATAACGGTACCGACGCGCTCGATTGGGGGCGCTCGTCCAATTACGACGGTATAATACTTGATATAATGATGCCCGGTCTTGACGGGCTGGAGGTACTCCGCCGTCTGCGTGACGAGGGTATATCCACTCCCGTGCTTATGCTGACTGCAAAAAGTGAGCTGGACGATAAAATAACGGGGCTTGACGCGGGAGCGGACGACTATCTGTCCAAGCCCTTTGCAATGGGCGAGCTGCTCGCGCGCATTCGTGCCATGACACGCCGCCGCGAAAATTTCACCCCGAACATGCTTGCTTATGGTGATCTCTCGCTTGACCGCGCGAGCTTTACGCTCTCTTGCAGAGAAAAAAGTGAGCGGCTTGGCAATCGCGAATATCAGATGATGGAAATGCTGATGGAAAGCCGCGGCAGAGTCATTCCGACCGAGCTTTTTATGCAGCGCATCTGGGGATATGACACCGACGCCGAGATAAATGTGGTGTGGGTATATATCTCATATCTGCGCAAAAAGCTGGTGGCGCTCGGTTCGTCTGTTGAGATACGCGCGACGCGCGGTGTAGGCTACATGATAAGCGGGGGAGAGAGCAAATGATAAAAAGACTGCGCCGCCGTTTCATTCTTATTGCCATGCTGTCCTTTTTTGCGGTGCTGACCTTGCTTGTGGGTACCATCAATTTGGTCAACTTTGTTCAGACCGAAAGCAATATTGATGGCATGCTGCACTTGCTCTCCGATAATCGCGGCATATTTTCGGGGGAAATGGGGGAGATAAAGGATATGCCCGTCCGCCACGGGCGCGAGGATAGATTCCCGGGCACAGACGTGCACATCACGCCCGAAACGCCTTATGAAACGAGATATTTTGTGGTCGATCTGACAGCGAGCGGCGAGACGGCTCGCTGTGATACCTCGCACATCGCGGCGATAGATGAGGCCGCTGCTGTGCAATATGCTCTGTCGGTGGTGGAGTCGGGACGCGATCGCGGACGAATGGGCGGGATATATCGCTATTACCGTGAGGATCGCCCTGATGGCGGCTGTACCGTCGTGTTTCTCGATTGCCGCGAGCAGATGTCGAGCCGCAGCGAATTGCTGATCAGCTCGATCATTATTGAGCTTGTCAGCCTGATCGCCGTGTTTTTGCCCGTATATTGGTTCTCAGGACGGGCGATTCGCCCTGTTGCCGAGAGCATCGAAAAGCAAAAGCGGTTTATCACCGATGCATCTCACGAAATAAAGACTCCACTTGCCATAATTTCGGCAAACACAGAGGTGTTGAGCATGACCGAGGGCGACAACGAATGGCTTGACAGCATCAAAAACCAGACCTCGCGGCTGGCGCGGCTTGTCGAGCGGCTTGTCATGCTTTCTCGATTGGACGAGACCAACCCGCCGCTCACGCTGGGGGATTTCTCGCTCAGCGACGCGGTTTATGATGCCGCATATCCATTTGGAACGCTTGCCGAGAATTGCGGCAAGCGCCTCGTGCTTGATATTGCGGCGGGACTGACGTATCACGGCGACGAGGGCGCTATACGTCAGCTTGTGTCACTGCTGTGTGACAACGCCGTCAAATATTCGGATGAGAATGGCGAAATACGAGTGTCGCTCACGCCGCGCGGCAAGGGGTCGGTGCTTGAGGTCAGCAATGATTGCCGCAATTTTGATGTGTCCGAACTGCCGCACTTGTTTGACAGGTTTTATCGCGTTGACGATTCGCGTTCGCGCAAAAGCGGTGGCTACGGCATAGGGCTTTCGGTCGCAAAAGCTATATGCGATGCCCACGGTGCTAAGATCATCGCCGCATACGACAGATATGGCAGAGTGATATTTACTGTTTATTTTTAATAAATTATGTTTCGGGGCGTGCTTGGCACGCCCCGTTTGTACTGTGGACAAAAATATGTTATAATTTTTATATATCCGCAACGCCGAGGGGACTTTTTCTGTATATTAGAGTGAAAGGCCTTTTAACTTAATACGGAGGACGCAAAATGACAGACGAGCAGATAGTAAATTTATACTGGGAGCGCTCAGAACAAGCGATACGAGAGACCGAAAAAGCATACGGCAGGTATTTTCACCATATCGCCCGTGGCATACTCGGCGATGATGAGGACGCCAAGGAGATTGTAAACGATACATACCTCAAGGCGTGGAACAGCATCCCGCCCGAGCGGCCGAATCCGTTGCGTGCCTTTCTCGGAAGAGTCACCCGTCAGCTTGCCATCAATCGCGTTGAGCTGAATTCGGCCCAAAAGCGTGGTGGCGGGGAATATGTGGCTGTTCTCGATGAGCTTGGCGAGTGCATCTCGGATGGGGAAGAGGATATGTCCTCATCGCTCGCACTTCGCGAGGTGCTGAATCAATTTTTGCGTTCATTGCCGAATGAAGCAAGACGTGTTTTTATCAAGCGGTATTGGTACATGCTCTCTATACGTGATATTGCCGAAGAGTACGGTATGAGTGAGAGTCGGGTGAAATCACAGCTTATGCGTACACGTCAGAAACTGAGGATCAAACTTGAACATGAGGGATTTGATGTATGAAAAATAAAGATATTTTGGATGCCATGAATGATATCGATTTTGACATGGTCGAGGATGCGGAGCGTGCAAAGGCGGAAAAAAGCCGCAGAGCGGTATGGAGGCGGTGGGGGGCTGCTGCGGCATGTCTTTGCCTGGTGTGCGGAATGCTTGCCGCAATTGCAGTGCCTATGCTCAGAGAGCCGTCCGTCGGAGACGGTGGCAAGGATTCCGAGGGCTTGTTGCTTCAAGGTGAGCTGTGGGTCGATACGCGCGAGAGAAACGGTAAAAAGGTAACTGCGTCCAACTACGAGGAAGGGGCGCTTGTCTGGCCGTGGTACTGTCGCGCCGTAAACGATCAATATTCGCATATGAAGTACAACGGCGCCGAATACAATTCGCGCAATTATACGGGCGAGACGCTTTCCGATGAGTATGTGGGCAAAAAATTGGGCCGTTCCACGGCAATGGGATATGACATGTATGAAAATGATAAGCTGCATACCTTAGGCTGTGCGGTCTACGAGATAAGCGGAGTTGACCCGGAGCGGCTTGTGGCGGTCAAGTATGACGGTCATGATGGGTACTATGTTTTTTTGAAGCGCGCGCGCGGGGATTACGGCACGCTCGGAGAGCTTATCGAAGCGCTGAATTTGACCGAGACGGTCGCTCTGACACGTGTATACATTGGAGATGAGTCTACTCAGTATGCTCTCAGCACCGAGGACAGCGCGGTATTGTGGGAGATATTCAATTCCTGCTCGGATGCTTTGATCTGGCCCGAATACAGTGGTGTAAATTACGGTACCGTTGTTTCTTTCTCGGTTACATCCGAGGCGTTGGGGGGGAACGGTCTGTCGTGGCGGGTCAACAGCGCGGGCTTTCTGATAACAAATATCGAAAGTTACGTTTATTATTTTAACGTAGGAAAAGATGCCGTTTCAAAAATTGAACAATATGTTTTGGATCACAAATCCGAAACAGCACAGACAAAAGTGTTCAACATTGTCGGAACTGTGACCGAGATCGGTGAGGATTATATTAAGATCGACGACTCTGTAATAATGAAGGATCCTGCCGACGGGATGGTGTTTACAGTCTATGCCAACGACATTCGCGTCAGCCGATACATTGACAGTGGCTTTTTGAAAGTCGGGCAGACGGTGATGATAGAGCACGGCGGAATATCTGCGGCGGCGCCGACCGAGGTGCACACTGCCACAGAGCTTTATGAAGCGATAATAACCGATTCGGGCCAGGCTTGGATACCCGAATAAATGTCTGGGGCGAGACCGAAGAAAAGGTCTCGCCCTCAAAATTTTACAATCAACTTGATTTTGAGTGCGGATTGTGCTATACTTTGGGTAAAGTACAAAACAGGGGGTATCATTGTGAAAAATGTTCAGCTCTCGCTAAATGCTCCGATAGTTGCCGAGTATGATGTGGTCGTTTGCGGCGGCGGACCTGCCGGCTTTATCGCCGCGATCGCGGCGGCAAGAGGCGGCGCGTCGGTGGCGCTTATCGAGCAATACGGCTTTCTCGGCGGCACGGCAACTGCAGGGCTTGTCGCACCTATCAGCCGATTTAATTTCGGCGGCAGGCGTGTCATCGGTGGTATTCCGTGGGAATTTGTCGAGCGTCTCAAGGAGATCGGCAGCGCAATGGAGGAAAACCCTCCCGGAAACATTACATATATGCCCGAAAAATATAAATTGACAGCCCAGCGAATGGTGCTTGAAGCGGGCGTCGAGCTGTATCTGCACTCGTATCTTGTCGGCTGCGTATGCGATGGCGGCAAAATTTCGCACGTTGTGCTTCATACAAAAAAAGGCGCGCAGGCTATAGGCGCGAAATATTTTATCGACTGTACGGGCGACGCAGATCTGGCATATATGGCCAATGTTCCCATGCAACCTGCAAACAAGAGCGGGAAATTGCAGCCTGCCTCGCTTTGCTTCTGCATAGGTGGCGTGGATACTGCCAAAATGCCGCTCGCGCATCATAATCTGGATACCGAAAATCTGCACGACCTCGCGCTTCAAGCCGCGCTTCATGAGCTGGAGAAAACAGAGGATGTTCCGCTTTTCGGTGGCCCTTGGTATTGCAGTGTCATGGAGGAGGGCTATCTTATCGTCAATATGACGCGCATTAGTGCCGACATGACCGATAATAAAGAGGCAACACGCGCCGAATGCGTACTTCACGAGGACGTCAATCGCTTAGTCGAGCTTTTGCGCCGTCACGTGCCCGAATACAAAAACGCATTTTTGATATCGACCGCGACACAGGTCGGCGTGCGCGAGACGAGACGCATTCTCGGCGCTCATACGCTGACGGGTGAGGAATATCTGAACGGAGTCGACTTTCCCGACGCCGTCTCGCGCGGCTGTCACCCCATTGACATACACCACGGCGGTGACACGGGACAGAGATGCAGTTTTCTCAAATGTGCGGCGTATATTCCGTATCGCACGCTGTATTCGCCCGGCTTTGACAACCTGCTGGTGGCGGGAAGATGCTTTTCTGCGGACGAGGTGTCGTCGGCATCCGTGCGTGTTCAGGCGTCGGTCATGGGACTTGGACAGGCTGCAGGCGTCAGCGCCGCGATGTGCGCCAAAAACGGCGGCTCGGTTGCGGATGTCGATACGGACGCGCTCAGAGCAAGGCTTGTCGAGCTTGGCGCGGTGCTTGATTGACAAATAATGCGGTGCACGGGGCAATTCTGCATGATTTTTTTTGATATTTTTATTGACAATTTAACTTTTATATGATATAAATATAAGTAAAAAAATTTGAAAATTTTCCCCGAGAGGTTGCAATTTTCATGAGATCAAGTATAATCTTGACAGACAGACAGACAGTAATACTGTCTCTTTTGGTGCGCTTAATATAAAATTAAAGGTCGACCGTGGCGGGCAAATATTGTCCGCCCGCAGGTCGGCCTTTGTTATATGAAAAACTTAAATTTTATTTGGAGGTAACATGAAAAAAGGTTATTTGGTATTTGGGCTTGCTGTTGTGATGGCGGTGATAATGATCATCGGCATGGCGCTGACAACCGGCGCGGCGGACGGAGGCGCTTGTACAACAGAGGGCTGTACAGGCACCTACACAAACGGCTTCTGCTCCGCGGACAGCACGCATTATGAAGTGGCACAACAAGTCAGCGAAACACATCACCCCGAGCTGAATAGCACCCACAACGGCTATTATGCCATCGAAAACGCGGGTCAGCTCTATTGGTTTGCGGCGCAGGTGGATTCTCGCGCCATTGGTAATGTTGAGACTATCAGCATGACGAGTAATTTTTCGAAGGCGACCTATTATACAGTTACGGTCAACGCAGTATTGACCGATAACATTACGGTTAATCAGAATGTACTGAATGCAAGCGGTAATCTGAACAGCGGTACTTTCAGAGAATGGACACCCATCGGTTATCGTAATTACGATACTTACTACATTGCCTTTTCCGGCATCTTTGACGGCAATGGCAAGAGCATCAGCGGCTTGGTATATAATCACTATGGAACAGACATCAGGGTTGATAGCAGTGTTGGTTTGTTTTCTTACATCCACGGTGCTGCAACAATCAAAAATACAACCATTGCCGATTCTTATTTTGCAGGTTCTGATCGTGTTGGAGCTTTTGCCGGATTTGCGGGAGAGCAACAGGATCAAAAGGTCGATCTCATCGAAAACTGTGTAAACAAAGCAACCGTCAAGGGATATCAAAACTGTGGCGGCATTGTAGGAAAAGGTTATCTTACAATTAACAACTGCCGAAATGAGGGTAAGGTGCTTGCATTTCATCAAGGCGGCGGAATTGCCGGTTTCACCGAATATGATACCGTTATTACCAACACCGTCAATACCGGCGATGTAGTTTGGGTGACCGAAAAGCTCTCTAAAATTGTACTGGGTGGCTTTGTCGGCTACGTAGGCGGCCGCAGCGCTTACAATGCTCTTCAAACATTCAAAAATTGTTATAACACCGGTAATGTAATTATCAGCAGTAACCTTTCAAACAAATACAGTAACGAGGTTGGCGGTTTCTTTGGATATTGCGGAAATGCAAAGACTGTGGAAAACTGCTACAATTATGGTACACTTCAAATAACCGGCACATACACCTCTTCCCAAATTGGCAGTTTTGCGGGTTCTATATATAATTCTACAGTTACCAACTGCTACTATAACACCACAGACGCAACATACGGAGCAGTCAATAATGCCGATTCAGACGGCATAACCGGAAAAGAGGCATCTGCATTTGCTTCAGGTGAGGTCTGCTATCTGCTCAACGGCTCAACGAGCGAGGGCGATCTTGTATGGTATCAGACCATTGGTACTCATACCACCCCTCAGTTCAGCGGAAAGACAGTTTATTATGACGAAAGCGCAACACCGCAGTATTATAATGAAACGTCTGCTACGTCTGTTAAGTTTGTGGGCGCATCGATCACTGTCGGCCAGGATCTGACCATGAATTATTACGTTGAGATATACGACAGCGAGCTGATTGCGAATATTGCAAGCATAGCAATGAGATTTACGAGAAACGGCAAGACCGAGCTTGTATATGCGGGCGAGCCTAACACTGACGGGCAGTATGTGTTCGCTTATGAGCATATCGCCCCCCAGTGCATGGGAGACCTTATTGACGCAGAGCTTGTGGTGGTTGACGGCGAGAATGCGACCGTTATTGCCTCTAAGATGGACTATAGCGTCAAGGAGAATGCCGCTCAGCTGTTGCAAATGTACCCCGATAATGCGGAGCTTGTCCAGCTTGTCACGGATATGCTTTACTACGGCGCGGCATCGCAGACATACAGAAATTACAACGCCGACGCGCTCGTAACCGCCAACGTAACAGGACTCGGTTCATCCTCCGCAGATACCGCAGTCCCCACGGCTACCGATATGGAGCTCAGTACCTCCACAGGAACTGCTAAGTTCACAGCGGCAGGCGTAAGATTCAGCAATGTGAATAAGCTATACGTCAAGCTGAACACCATCGAGAACGTAACTCTTAAGGTAAACGGCAAGGATGTCACCCTGACGGATACCACATTCTACACCGACGCCATTTACGCAACAGGCTTTGATACGGTCTACACATTCGAGCTTTACGAGAACGGCACACTGGTTCAGACCCTGAAATACAGCGTCAAATCGTATGTTTACGTCATGAAAGACAGCTCGAATACCGCAATGGCAGCGCTTGCAAAGGCACTGTATGCGTACGGAAAATCGGCAATAGCGTACTACAGTAACTGAAAGGAGTGAGGATAAATGAAAACATATCAACAGCCCACCGTTGAAATCGTGCTCATATCCAAAACGGATATACTTTCAGACAGTCCCTTTAACGGAGACGATCAGATATTCTCCTAAATAGCACAAAAAGCCTCCCCGCCGCGATCTTATCGCGGCGGGGAGGCGCTTTTATTATTTTATCTTTTCTTCGATATCGTCTGTAAAATAGGCATTTGAATATGCGTGGTACCCCTTGGCGTCGCGCACTTCAATGCGGAAGTATTTACCGAATTTTTCGGGATCATAGCTGAATTCCGCTTCGGTAAACAGTCGCTCGCCCGCAGGATCGCGTTTCCATTGCGTGTGGCGTCCCTCGCTCATGAGCGTGATAAGAGCGGCGGGCGAGGTCTTGACAACTATTTTGCCGTCGCGCAACACAAGGCTGTGTATCTCGGGGCCGTCCGAGGCATAGCACTCGCCGCGTTCGTAAGCCGAGATAAGCGCATCGTAGGTCAACTCGGGTGCCTTTATCATTGTCCAGGCGAGCAGGCTTGTGGCAGTGTTATGGTTGTCGTCGCCGCCGACGGGGACGGCGCGCCCGCCCGCGCGCAGATACTGCTCATAGTGCAGGGCAGTGTTGTCGTTGAGACGAATACAGCCGCCATTGATAAGCTCGATGGCGTGAATATGGCGCAGACCCGCGTAGTCGTTGAGATTTTGGAGCGACCACTGTGGGTGATTGTATGTAATGAGAAAACCGCCGCGGCTGATGGCATCAAGGTGCTCGTTTATCCAATCGATGTCGTATTCGGTGTGGTCGATGATGTCGTTGTCGTCCCAGACGCCGTGTTCATTTATCCATTGACGGGCATTACCCGCGCAGGAGGGATTGTCGCGGTAATAGTGTGGCATCATCACCTGATCCTGCGACTTTGCGATAAGATTGAAGTGGTAAACGGGCATTAAAAAGGCGGTGTGACCCTTTTCGTCCTTTTTGACGGCTATCTCAAAGCCGTGCAGTGCGATAAATTCGTCGTCGCACAGCTCCTTGTGCGGGATGAGCACCTCGTGGTCGGTGTAGCAGACGGCGCTATAGCCGCGGCTCTTGAAATATTCTTTGATCTCCTCGGGCGTTTGCTTGCCGTCGGAAATTGTGGAGTGGCAGTGCATATTGACCTTATAAAAGCGACCCGCTTCGGGTATGAGCTCGAGATACATGGCGTGTTTCCTTTCGTCGGTTGGTATTTATTGTTTAAAGTATAGCATATCGTAAAGAGTTTGTCAATTATGGAAAGGTTTTGAGGCAAAAAATCAGTGTAAAAATTTTTAATTTTTTAAGTTGTTTTAAAGTTGGCGCTTTAAAATGTAGCCATAAGATGAAAGGGGTGCGAAAATGGCTAAATTTAAACATAATTTTAAGCGTATTGAGCAAAAATATTTGCTGAACGAGCGTCAGCTCGACATGCTGATGTCATCTCTCGCGCCGCTCACCGTTCCAGACGATTGGGGTGAGAGCCGTATTTGCAATATATATTACGACACTCCTGATTATCGCGTCGTACGCCGCTCGTTGGAAAAGCCCAAATATAAAGAAAAGCTTAGGCTGCGCACCTACGGCGAGCCGACGGGAGAGAGCGCCGCTTTTGTTGAGATAAAGAAAAAATACCGCGGCGTGGTATTCAAACGGCGAGTGGATATGCATTATGATGAGGCTGTTCGCTATCTCGACGGCGCGCCGCCGCCCGAGCGTTGCCAGATAACAAACGAGATAGACTGGTTTGTGTGCAGTAACCCCGGCTTGCGTCCCTCAATGCTCATTTCCTATTTTCGCACCGCGCTTTACGCCGCCGACGACCCTGAGCTGCGCATCACGTTTGACCGCCATATCATGTGGCGAGCCGACCGACTCGATCTGCGTGAGGGCGTAGAGGGCAGGGAGCTGTTGGGCGAGGGCGAGTGCTTGATGGAAATAAAGATCCCCGGCGCTATGCCGCTGTGGCTCGCGGAACTACTTGACCGCTTCGGGATATATCCCGTTTCGTTCTCGAAATACGGCAGAGCCTATTGTACCATGATCAGCGAGTCGCGGAGGGCAACAGTTGCAGTTCCGGGAGTAAGTAAAGTGACCGAGATTGTTCGCGGCGAACGCGCGAGGCGGCGCGAGCGAGCGATATCTTAAATAAATTTTTGAGGAGATCATATATTTATTATGTTTGGAAGTATTATCGGCGTCGAAATGACGCTTCAAAGCTTTGCTATTTGTACGGCGGTATCAATCGTATTGGGGCTGTTGCTTGCATTTTGCTTTATGTTCCGCAGTCGCCGTCAAAGCCCGGGACTTATCGTGACATTTGCACTTTTGCCGCTGATAGTTCAGGTGGTCATTTCAATGGTCAATGGCAATATCGGTGTCGGTGTCGCGGTGGCGGGGGCGTTCAGTCTGGTACGATTCCGTTCGGCACCGGGCAGTGCTAAGGACATAATGGCGGTGTTTTCCTGCATGGCTGTAGGACTTGCGACGGGCATGGGATATGTAGGAGTTGCGGTGATATCGGCGGTGCTGATAGGCGCGCTTTACATACTTTATAATCTGTGCCGTCTCGGCGAGACGCGCCGTGCCGCAAAGGTGCTCAAGATCACCATTCCCGAGGGGCTGGACTACAATGGAGTTTTTGACGATGCCTTTGAGCAGTACACTACGTCGCACCGACTTGACCGGGTCAAAACGTCCGGCATGGGCAGTCTTTATCAGCTTACATACAGTGTTGTTCTGCGCGACGAGCGGCTTGAAAAGGAATTTATCGATGTCATTCGTTGCAGAAACGGTAACCTTGAAATAAGCTGTAGCAGAGTGGAAAGTGGCGACGAGGAGCTTTGATGGAGGTTCTCAAATGAGTAAAAATGCAAAAATATTATCAATTATATCTGTAATTGTGATGTTGTCGATGATGCTTGCAGGTTGCAATATCGGTGCACCGAACGGTGACGGACCGAGCGGAGGCGACCTTCCGTTTGACGGTGATAATGGTGCGGACAACACCGCTACGGCGGCTGTTATGCCCGAGACCGAGCCCGCCGAGTCGGCGGTGGTCGGTGAGCCTGTCAGCGGCGCCAATTGCGAGATAACGCTTGAGGGCGACAGTATATCTGTCAAGGGCAACGGCGCTGTCGCCGAGGGCAGCACGGTCACAATCAGTGCGGCGGGCTCGTATTCCATAACGGGCAAGCTGGACGACGGTCAGATAATCGTCAACACGACATCTGAGGAAAGCGTCAAGCTATACCTCAATGGAGTGGATATCCACTGTTCGAACAACGCTGCGATATACGTTGTCAGCGCGCCCAAAAAGGTGGTCATTTATACTCAAAAGGGTTCGGTCAATATTATCAGCGACGGCACGACCTATGATGTGGACACGACCGACAGTGATGCTCCGAACGCCGCTATTTTCAGCATGGAAGATCTCGACCTCGACGGCGAGGGCGAGCTGCACGTCACAGGCAATTACAACAAGGGCATTATGTCCAAGGATGATATCAGTATCGAGGGCGGCAGTATTTATGTGCAGTCGGTGGATGACGGTATTCGCGGCAAGGATTCGGTCGAAATGACGGGCGGATACGTCGTGATCGACGCCGGCGCGGACGGTCTGCGTTCCAGCAATGACACCGACACCGAAAAGGGATATATCATAATTTCCGCCGGCGAGCTTTATATCGAGTCCGAGCAGGACGGTATACAGGCCGAGACAGCGCTGACCATCGAGGGCGGAAGCGTGACTGTGGTCAGTGGCGGCGGTAGCGTCAACAGCTCATCGAGCAGCGGCAGTGGCGGCGGCTCGTGGGGCAACTGGGGCGGCGGCAATATACCGGGCGGTGGTTATTCTCCCGATTTCGGCAATGGAAAAACTTCTCCGAGTGGCGGAGGTGGAGGGCGCGGCGGAAGATCGGTGACGACCGAGCCTGTCAGCTTTTTCGGCGGGTATACAAGCACCACCACGTCCGACACGACCAGTGCAAAGGGCATTAAAGCGGCTACCGCGCTTACCATATCGGGCGGTACACTGTCGATAGATTCCTCTGATGACTCGCTTCACACCAATGGCACCATGACAATATCCGGCGGCAGTATATATGCCTCGTCGGGCGACGATGGCGTACACGCAGACGACACGCTGAACATCGACGGTGGCAATATCAAGATAGTCAAGAGCTATGAGGGACTCGAGGCGCAGACCATCAATATTTCAAACGGCGAGATGAATGTTGTCGCGTCAGACGACGGACTTAACGCCGCGGGCGGCAATGACGGTTCATCTATGAGCGGCAGACCCGGTCAGAACGGATTTATGGGCGGCGGTGCCGCAGGTAGCGGAATCATCAATATTACGGGCGGTCAACTGACGGTTGACGCATCGGGTGACGGAATTGATTCCAATGGTAGCATAACTATGAGCGGTGGCTCGGTTATAGTCTATGGGCCTACGGGAGGCGGCAACGGTACACTTGATTTCGACAGTCGTTTTAATATGAGTGGAGGTATACTGTTGGCAGTAGGCGGCTCGGATATGCCTCAATATCCTACGGTGAGCGGAAGTGTCAAGGTATTTACGGCAAATGTAAGCATTTCCGAGGGCAGTACTGTCAGCATTAAGAATGCGGAGGGCGAAGAGCTTATCAGCTTCACCGCACCCAAGCGCATCACGCTGGTAACGTATGCCGCCGAGGAACTTGATTCGGGGTGCTCGGTATGGTCGGGAGATTCTAAAATAGCCGATATGAAATCGAGATAAATGTCTTGACTTTTGCAAATTGTTAATGTATCATATAAACAGCCGCGGACACCGAGGTGTCCGCGGCTGTTATACAAATATATTACCGAGATCAAGGAGGTAAAAATGTCTACAGTAACACTTAAAGGATATAACGCGACTGAGTTTTCGTTCGCGAACAAGCTGCCGCACGGCACGCAGATAAAGCTGGGAAATAAGTATCAGTACAATGTCAAATATGCCGCGAACAACAACTGCGTCGGCGAGATGAATATAAAGGTATTTGACCGCGAGCGGGAGGATCAGTTTTTTCTCAATCTGACACTTCGCGGCGTTTTCGGCTTCGCGGAGGGCGCGGAAAAGGAGCAGGTGCACGTCGACAGCTACAAGACACTGTTTCCCTACGCTCGCGCACTGGTGACAACGCTGACAGCGAATGCAGGTATTCCTCCCATTATAATTCCCGAGGCCGATATCGAGTCGCAAAGTATTTATCGGTTCGACCTGGGCGGTAACAAGCCGAAATCCACTTGATGGGGGACGGTATGAAAGACAAGCTTTGCGTTCTTTCACTTGACCTCGGTACGGGTGGCGTCAAGGCGTCGCTGGTGAGCGAGGACTGTAATATAATTTGCAACGGTTTTGCGTCGTATAAGACGTTTTGCGATGCTGACGGAAGACGCGAGCAGCGCCCCGATGACTGGTGGGGCGCCGTTGTCACAGCGGTGCGGCAGATGGTAAGCGAGGCTGATGCCGCGGACGTGTCCGCCATAGCCGCCATTGCCATATCGGGTCACAGCATGGGGCGCGTGCCAGTCAATGCCAATGGAGAGTTGCTTGAGGAATATACGCCAATTTGGTCTGATTCGCGTGCACGTGCCGAGGCGGACGAGTTTTTCGGTAAGGTGTCATGGGAGGAGTGGTACCGTACCACGGGCAACGGCTCACCGCCGCCGCACTATGCTGTGTTTAAGATAATGCGGTTGAAAAAACAGCATCGCGATATTTACGACCGCGCGGCGGCGTTTATCGGGACAAAGGATTATGTCAATATGCGCCTGTGCGGAGCTATCTGCTCCGACCGCTCGTATGCTACGGGCAGTGGTGTTTATGATCTTGTAAATGACGTCTGGCAGGACAGCTACATAGCGGCGAGCGGCATCGATGCCTCCAAGCTGCCGAAACTATATAATTCCACCGATATCATCGGTCATGTGACGCGTGAGGCGGCGCAGACGCTTGGCATTCCTGCGGGAGTTCTCGTGGCGGCGGGTGGAGTTGACAACGGATGTATGGCGTTGGGCGCGGGCTGTGTCCGCGAGGGTGAGGCGTATTGCTCGCTTGGGAGCTCGTCATGGATCGCGGCGGTGTCGCAAACGGTGGATGCGGATGTCAAGTCCAAGCCGTATATTTTCGGACATTGCATCCCGGGATTTAAGCTGACGCATGAGGGCATTTTCTCGTCGGGGACCTCGCACGACTGGGTGATAAACAATATGTTCTGCGGCTTTGCCGCAGAGGAGAGATATGCGAGATTTGACGAGCTGGCGGCGTCGGCGCCCGTTGGGGCTAACGGACTGCTGTTTTGTCCTGCGCTTGCGGGCGGCTCGTCGGCAGACCCATCGCCCGATATGAGAGGTTCGTTTATGCGGATGGACCTGTCGCACACGCGCGCGGATATTGCCCGCGCGACGCTTGAAGGCTTGGCGCTTCAGTTGCGGTATGTATCGGAGTGCATGATGAAAAATATCAAGTGCTTGACGTTGACGGGCGGCGGCGCGCGCAGCAGCTTGTTGCGGCAGATATACGCAGATGTGTTCGATGTGCCGGTTGCGGTCACCGAAGTGACGAGACACACGGCGGCGCTTGGTGCCGCGGCGTTGGCGTTGGTGGGTATCGGAGCTTATGAAAATTTTGATTTTATAGGCACGGCGCTTGGTAATAAAAAATTGACATATCCTGATCATAAAAACGCAAAAAGATACGCAGAAACACAAAAGAATTTTGCTTGTGTGATGCAAATGGCAGGAGAGCTCGGCAAGGCGTGAGCGCCTATTCATATTGTATAAAAGCAACCCCATCCGCCGGATTTTTCGGCGAATGGGGCTTTTGGTTTATAGGTTGAGAGTTTTTGAGGGAGTCTGAGGGAACTTTTTGAAAAAAGTTCCCTCAGCGGGGTACGGGGCAGAGCCGCGTATATAATAAATAATTACTTTCTCACACCTAACTCGCGTAGGTAGTCAATGACGGCGGCGGGGTCGTTGGAGGTGATGTTTTTGGCGTGATGCGCGAGGCAGTAATCGATCTGCTCGCGTGTGTCTCCGTTGAACATGAATATTTCAAGATCGCGCTGATCGCAGAACTTGACCCAGTCGTCCACGCTTGCCTCGCCCGATTTGAAGCGGGGCGAGTTGAACGATATGGAAATGCCCCAAGCGCGGTCAAATACGTGCTCGTAGTGCCGCTTCATAAAGATGGAGGGGAAAGCGAGCGTTTTGAATTCGGGGTATTTGTCCTGTATGTATAGCAGGGTGGGGGCGTCGCCCGCCTCGATGACGGTCTCGTCCACCAGATCGTATTCATGTACCATTTTTACGACCTTGTCAACGCATTCGGGACGGAAGTCCTTGATCTCGATTATCTGACCCAGATCGTAGCCCGCGCTCTTGACTAGATCAAGTGTTTCATTCAGCGTCGGCACGCGACAGCCGCGGTATTGTTCGCCGAACTTGATGCCCGCATCCAGCTTTTGTATTTCGTCAAAGGTCATAAAGCTGATAGCGCCCTCGCCATCGGTGGTGCGGTCGACAAGCGTGTCGTGCATGATGACAAGCTCGCCCGAGCGGCAGAGGTGAACGTCGTATTCCAGCACATCTACTTTAAGATCAAGTGCCTCACGAAAGGATACCAAAGTGTTTTCGGGGCGGGTATTTTTGGTGCCGCGGTGACCGGTAAGTTCAATGAATTTACTTGTTTTGTCCCACATGGTGGTGTCTCCTTTTGTTTTATGATTTAAGAATATTGAGCGTCTGCACGGCCTATGAATACATGTTTTATTTTAATTTTTCTTTATGACTTCAACTCGATAAATGACGCCGCCTGTCCAGGTGGAATTATTGCAGCCTATGATAAATTCACCATCGACAAGACTGATGTTTTCGGGTTCGACACCTGAGAGCTCTAAATCAATACGGGTGACCAGCTTGCCGTCCCAATCATATACCATAATGACGTTTTGGTTGTATTGGACGAAGTAAATGAAGTCATCGTCGCATTCCACGCCTTGAGTGGTGTAGCCGGTGGAATTGACATTGTATTGTTTTACGGTTTCAAAATTACTGTCGAGAATGGCAAAATCCTGGCCTCCGCTCAGTCCCACAACGTATTGACTGCGAGATTGGTTGTAGGCAATGGAGAATATTCTGTGACCTATATTGAAAGTCTTTTTGACAGCCATCGTATCAGCGTCCAGTACGGTGAGAGTATAGCGATTGGGGGCATTGTGAGCTATGATAAGCTCGTTTGTATCGGGGTTGTAGCAAATATCATTTGTGTGGTCGGTAGGGAGGGATTCGCTGCGCGCAACCGGTTTCCAGTCCTTAACGGAATATTTATAAATATATGCATGTTGTGTATCGGTATTGGTGACCATTGCAAAATAGCAATATGTACCGTCGGTACAACCGCCCTGCATTATACGATGACCGTCGACATTTGCAATGCTGAACAGCTTTTCTTCTTTTGTGATATAACTGTCTTCGCTGTTTATCAGGTCGGTCATCTCAAATTCAAACGGGCCTTGAACATCGTTCAACTCGCGAGGCAATACAAGCTGTCCGTCTGAGCAGTATTCGGGGTTGTTTATGTATTCGGAAATAAAGTAGTCAACCGCACGGGCGGTCAGCTTGTCGGTGGCACCGGCGATGAGCACCTGATTGTCCACGACGCGAATGATAAAAGTGCGGTCTGCGATACTGTCGATAAGTCCTTCACAGGCGGCACGGTTGGAGTCTCCAACGATGATTTCGGGGGCATGGTGATCGATGGTGGAGGTGTCCTTTGCCCAGTCGGAAGTGATGGCGGGGGTTACGCCGGTATTTTCCGAAATGGCTCGTAAAAGTGAAGACGCTGCCTGTTTTACAATGTTAGCAGCGTATTCAGCACGAATGACCGAATATTCGGTGGCATTGTTCAATACGATCCCGAGCATGGAGTCATCGAGCTGAGGCGTGGTATCGGCGGGCGTTGTTTGTGATGGAGGCATGGTGTCGGAGGGCGTTGTTTGAGAGGGAGTTGTGTCATCTGACGGGGAAGTGGTATCGGAAGAATCCGAAGTGTTCGGAGTACCGCAACAGCACAGCATGATGCAGCACACCAGTATCAGGGGGAGAATTGCTTTTTTGAACATGGTTTGGCTCCTTGAAAATATAATTATATTAATTTTATCATAAACCCATCCAAAATGCAACACAATAACAGTGCAAAACGCAAACAAAATATTTGCATTAAACCCTTGACAGCCGGAAGTTAATATGATAAAATATATAAAACAATTTAAGTTAAGAGGAAGTATTCAAATGAGCCTGCTGCTCAAAGGAGCTTTTGTTTATGATAATGGCCGGTTTGTCGTCCGCGATGTTATGTTGGACGATTTGTCTGTCTTCTCTTTCGGGGGCAGTGTTACCGACGTTGCAATTGACTTGACCGGTAAATATATATTCCCCGGCTTTGCCGATGCTCATGTGCATCTTCGCGAGCCGGGATTTTTGTATAAGGAAACGGTGGCAAGCGGCACCGCCGCGGCGGCCGCGGGCGGTTATACTGCCGTCTGCTCCATGCCCAATCTCGTGCCGTCTCCCGATTGTGTCGAAAATCTCGGCGTTCAGCTTGATGCCATACGCCGCTCGGCGCGGGTACGAGTCTATCCTTACGGCACTATTACGGTTGGTTCTAAGGGCGAGCGGCTTTCCGACATGGCGGGTATGGCGGCGGACGCTGTCGCGTTTACGGATGACGGAGTTGGTACTACGCCCGAGATAATGGCGGCGGCGCTCAAAGTGGCGTCGGGGCTTGGCAAGGTGGTCGCCTCACACTGCGAGGATGTCGCGCTTCGCGGCGGTGCGCATATAGCTGCATCTCCCGTTGCCGAAAGCTACGGTATTCGAGGCATTGACGGCGAGAGCGAATATGTTCAGCTTTACCGCGAGCTGGAGCAGGTAGCCCGTGTCGGCGGCGCGTATCATATGTGCCATCTCAGCCGTGCCAAGAGCGTTGAACTGATAAGACAAGCCAAGCGCGATGGACTTGATGTTACCTGTGAGACAGGCCCGCATTATATTGCACTTGATTGGAATGATATTACCTCGGATGACGGAAAATATAAAATGAATCCGCCGCTGGCATCCCCCTCCGACCGCGAGGCGGTCATCGAGGGTATCGTCGACGGCACGATAGATATGATAGCAACCGACCATGCCCCCCACTCGGCAGAGGAAAAGGGCAAGGGACTGGCAGGCAGTATGATGGGAGTTGTCGGACTTGAAACGGCGTTCCCCGTATGCTATACAACACTGGTGGAGAAGGGCATTATCAGCCTTGAAAAACTGGTGTATATGATGAGCGGCGCGGCGCGCGAGCGGTTTTCGCTTGCAAAGGCCGGAGTCGACGTCGGAGATTTTACAGTGTTTGATCCGGGTGCCGACTATCGAGTCGACCCGATGAAATTTTTGTCCATGGGCAAAAGCACGCCCTTCGAAGGAGCCGAAGTCAGAGGTGAATGCCTTATGACGGTCCTCGAGGGACGGATAATTTATATGAATGAGAGGATGAAACAAAATGCCAAAGCGTAATGACCTCAAGAAGATCTTGATAATAGGCTCGGGTCCTATTGTCATCGGACAGGCGGCAGAGTTTGACTATGCCGGCACACAGGCGTGTATCGCACTCCGTGAGGAGGGCTATGAGGTGGTACTGGTAAACTCCAACCCCGCCACCATTATGACCGATACCACTATTGCCGACAAAATTTACATGGAGCCGCTGACATTGGAGTTTATAGCGAGAATTCTGCGCTATGAGCGTCCCGACGCGATACTTCCCGGTATCGGCGGTCAGACGGGACTTAACCTTGCCATGCAGCTCGAGAAAAAGGGCGTTCTGCGTGAGTGCCACGTAGAGCTTCTGGGAACTCCCTGCGAGAGCATCGAGAGAGCGGAGGACAGAGATCTGTTCAAGCAGCTGTGCCTCGATATCGGCGAGCCTGTAATTCCGTCCAAAATAGTATATTCCGCCGAGGAGGCATTTGCCGCGGCGGAGGAGATAGGCTATCCCGTAGTGCTTCGTCCCGCGTTTACGCTGGGTGGACGTGGCGGTGCGTTTGCAGATGATCGTGCCGACATGGAGGAGCATATCGTAAATGCGCTCAATACCTCTCCCGTGCATCAGGTTCTGATAGAGAAGAGCGTAAAGGGCTATAAGGAAATAGAATTTGAAGTTATGCGCGACTCGACAGACCGCGCCATCACCATTTGTGGCATGGAAAACGTCGACCCTGTCGGCGTTCATACCGGCGACAGCATTGTTGTGGCGCCCATTATGTCGCTTAACGATCATGATTTCAATATGCTGAAAAACAGCGCGCTCAAAATCATTCGCGCGCTCAAGATAGAGGGCGGCTGTAATGTTCAGTTCGCACTCAACCCCGTGACCTCCGAGTATTATCTCATCGAGGTCAACCCCCGCGTTTCGCGTTCGTCCGCGCTTGCATCCAAGGCGAGCGGATATCCGATCGCGCGCGTTACCGCAAAGATCGGCGTCGGCATGACGCTCGACGAGATCGAGGTCGCAGGCACAACGGCTAACTTTGAGCCCGATCTTGACTATGTTGTCGCAAAGATTCCGCGTTTCCCGTTCGATAAATTCCAGAATGTTGAGAACACGCTGGGAACGCAGATGAAAGCAACCGGCGAGGTCATGGGTATCGGTGCAAATCTCGAGGAGGCAATGCTCAAGGCTTGCCGCTCGCTGGAGATCGGTGTTTGCCATTTGCACAAAAAGAAGTTTGACGCTATGCGTACTCGCGAGATATACGATTATCTGCGCCGCTTCAGAGACGATACCGTGTTCGCGGTCATGGAGCTGCTTCGCCGCGGCGAGAGCATCGAGCATCTGCATGAGGTAACCATGATCACCGAGCTGTTCCTCGAGTCCTTCAAGAGAATAGTCGATATGGAGAGCAAACTGGCCGATAATCAGGGCGACATGGCGGCTCTTACAGAGGCTAAAAAGCTGGGCTTCTCGGACAAGTATATAGCAAAGCTGTGGGGAGAGAACGAGAACGACGTTTTCGCGCGCCGCAAGGCAGCGGGGCTATTCCCGGCATTCCGCATGGTCGATACCGCACATGTTAATGCGTATATTCCTTACTTCTATTCCTCTTACACCGGTGAGGGGCAGTCGATAGTAACCGATAAAAAGAAAGTCGTTGTGCTCGGCGCAGGCCCGATACGTATCGGTCAGGGCGTTGAGTTTGACTATTCCACCGTTCACGCCGTCAACACCATCCGCGCAATGGGCTATGAAGCCATTATCATAAACAACAACCCCGAGACCGTTTCCACCGACTATACCACTTCGGACAAGCTGTATTTCGATCCGCTGACCGAGGAGGATGTCTGCAATATCGCGGCGCTCGAGTCGCCTTACGGTATTATTGCTTCTCTTGGCGGTCAGACCGCGATCAACCTCGCCGCAGGGCTTGAGGCACGCGGACTTAAGATCATCGGTACAGACGTTGCCGCCATTGAGCGCGCAGAGAACCGCGATGCTTTCGAGCATATACTCAAGCAGCTTAACATTCCTCAGCCCGCCGGCCGTGCCGTCACCGATATTGAGGAGGGCGTCAGAACGGCAGCAGAGATAGGCTATCCCGTGCTTGTCCGTCCCTCTTACGTTCTTGGCGGACGTGCTATGCAGATCGTCGGCGACGAGCAGGCTCTGCGCCATTATCTGCGCAATGCCGTTGAGATAGACGAGGATCGCCCCGTGCTTGTTGACAAGTATATCATGGGCAAGGAGCTGGAGGTCGATGCCGTTTGCGACGGACAGGACGTGTTCGTCTGCGGTATCATGGAGCTGGTCGAGCGCACGGGTATCCACTCGGGTGACAGTATCAGCGTTTACCCCACTTTCTCAGTCTCCGACCACGCCCGCGGAAAGATACTTGAATATTCCAAGCAGCTCGGTCGCGGAATCGGCATTGTCGGTCTGTTCAATATTCAGTTTATAGTTGATAAAAACGATGATGTTTATATCATTGAAGTAAACCCGCGCTCCTCGCGTACCGTTCCGTTCCTGTCCAAGGCGACAGGCTATCCGATAGCCGATATCGCCACCGCCGCAATCCTCGGTAAGACGCTCAAGGAGCAGGGAATATTCATGCTGTATCCCGACGAGAGAGAAAGATGGTACGTCAAGGTGCCCGCATTCTCGTTTGCAAAGATACACGGCATCGACGCTTACCTCTCGCCCGAGATGAAGTCTACGGGTGAAGCGATCGGCTACGATAACAAGCTCAACCGCGCAATGTATAAGGCGCTCATCGCAGCAGGCACCAATGTTGTAAACTACGGAACAGTGCTTGTCACGATCTCGGATGAGGATAAGCCCGAGGCTCTGCCCATCATTCGCCGCTTCTACGATCTCGGCTTCAATATCGAAGCAACGCCGGGCACTGCCAAGTATCTCAAGGAGCATGGCATACGCACCCGCGTCCGCCGCAAGATAAGCGACGGCTCGGACGAAATGCTGGAGTCCATCAGAAACGGTTACGTCACCTACGTTATCAACACGCGTGACAGAGGCGCATCGTTTGATCAGCTCAGCGACGGCTATGAGATCCGCCGCTGTGCGGTAGAGAACAATGTCGCACTGTTCTCTGCGCTTGACACTGTACGTGTGCTGCTTGACGCACTGGAGGAGACAACCTTCCGCGTCTCGACCATAAATGAGTGATCATGAATCAGACGATATTTGAGATAAAACAAAATGTACGCATAGCCGACAACACCTATAAAATGGTGTTGTCGGGCGATACCTCCGATATCTGCCGCCCCGGCACATTTGTAAACATCAAGCTGGAGGGCAAATATCTGCGACGCCCAATCTCGGTATGCGACGCCGTTGAGGGCGAGCTGACGCTTATATATAAGACGGTCGGAGAGGGAACAGAGCAAATGTCCAGCATGGGGGCGGGCGTACAGCTCGACCTGCTCACAGGGCTGGGTAACGGCTATGATATCTCTAAGTGCGGCGAGCGTCCGTTGCTGATAGGCGGCGGCGTCGGCGTACCTCCTCTTTATATGCTGTGCAGAAAGCTGCGCGAGGCGGGCAGAGAGGTAACTGTCATTCTCGGCTTCAACCGTGCGAGCGAGGTATTTTATGAGCAAGAGTTCAAGGGGCTCGGCGCCCGCGTTATAATTGCTACTGCCGACGGCTCACTGGGAGTAAAGGGCTTTGTTACCGACGCTATGGCGGGTGTTGACTACACTTACTTCTATACATGCGGTCCTATGCCTATGTTTCGTGCTATTGAAGCCGCTGCTACAACAAGCGGACAGTACAGCTTTGAGGAACGCATGGGCTGTGGCTTTGGCGCTTGCATGGGTTGCTCCTGTAAAACAAAGTACGGCAACAAGCGCATCTGCCGCGACGGTCCTGTACTGGAAAGAGAGGAGATCATATGGTAAACACTAAAGTTGTGCTGTCGGGCATCGAGCTCGACAATCCGATCATCCCCGCGTCCGGCACATTCGGTTATGGATACGAGTTCGCAGAATGGTATGATATAAATTGCCTCGGTACATTTTCGTTCAAGGGCACGACGCGTGACGCGCGCTTCGGCAATCCCACACCGCGAATTGCGGAGTGCACGGCAGGCATGATAAATGCTGTCGGTCTTCAAAATCCGGGCGTGGACGCAGTCATCTCGCGCGAGCTGCCAAAGCTTAAAGAATGCTTTCATAAGCCGGTTATGGCAAATGTTAGCGGCTTTTCGATCGAGGATTATGCCTATACCTGCGAGAAGCTGGACAAAGAGGCGCAGGTGGGCTGGCTGGAGGTCAATATTTCATGTCCCAACGTTCACGGCGGCGGCATGAGCTTCGGTACATCTCCCGAGGCGGCGGCAGAGGTTACCCGCGCTGTTAAGGCAGTAACCACCAAGCCCGTTTATATCAAGCTGTCCCCCAATGTGACCGATATTGTGTCCATCGCAAAGGCTTGCGAGGAGGCGGGCGCGGATGGTATCAGCATGATAAACACACTTATGGGTATGCGCATAGATCTCCATCGCAAAAAGCCCGTAATTGCCAACCGCTCGGGTGGTTTTTCGGGTCCCGCCATCAAACCGGTTGCACTTTCAATGGTCTACCGCGTTTATGAAGCAGTTAACATCCCGATAATAGGTATGGGCGGTATCTCGAGCGCCGAGGATGTGCTCGAAATGATGCTGGCAGGCGCGACGGCGGTCGAAGTCGGCGCGGCTAACCTTATCGACCCGATGGCAAGTAAAAATATTATTGATGACCTGCCGCGCGTTATGGAAAAATACCGCGTGAGCAGTCTGAGTGAAATTATAGGAGGAGCACACTGATGGGTAAGGATGTAATCATCGCACTCGATTTTGACAGCAAGGCAAAAACTCTTGCATTTCTCGATCAGTTTACCGGCAAAAAGCCGTTTGTTAAAATAGGAATGGAGCTTTATTATGCAGAGGGGCCCGATATCGTTCGTGAGATAAAGGCGCGCGGACACAAGATCTTTCTTGACCTCAAGCTTCATGATATTCCGAACACAGTTAAAAAGGCAATGGCAGTTCTCTCGGGGCTTGACGTTGACATGACCAACCTGCACGCCGCAGGTACTGTTCGTATGATGCAGGCGGCGCTTGAGGGACTTACCCGTCCGGATGGCACACGTCCTCTGCTTATCGCAGTTACACAGCTGACTTCCACCGATCAGGAGAGCATGGAAAACGATCTTTTGATCAAGCAGCCCATCGCCGACGTTGTTATGCATTACGCATCCTGCGCAGCAAAGGCAGGACTTGACGGTGTTGTTTGCTCGCCGCTGGAAGCAGGCGTTGTGCATGATAAGTGCGGCAAGAATTTCTTGACCGTGACTCCCGGTGTCCGTTTCGCAGACGGCGATATCGGCGACCAGAAGAGAGTCATGACTCCCGCCGAGGCTAAGAAGATAGGCTCGGATTATATCGTTGTCGGCAGACCCATTACGGCGGCCGCAGATCCCGTAGCGGCATATGAGCGCTGCGTGGCTGAATTTGTGGATTAATAAAATGTAGGGCGGGGGCTTGCTCCCGCCGAAAAATAAATTATAGGAGACAATAATGGAAAGTTACAAGAGAGAATTTATACAGTTTCTTGAGGGCGCGGGCGTTCTGAAGTTTGGCGACTTTACCGCAAAGAGCGGCCGCAAGATACCGTACTTTATAAATGCCGGCGACATCAAGACAGGCGACCAGATAGCAAAGCTGGGCGAGTTTTACGCAAAGGCGTATCTCGAAAAGGTAGGCAACCGCCGTACCGTGCTTTACGGCCCCGCTTACAAGGGCATCTCCATCGCCGTTTCTTCTTCCATCGCGCTGTCCAAGGAGGGACTTGACGTGCCCTTCTTCTTCAACCGCAAGGAGGCAAAGGATCATGGCGAGGGCGGCGTTTTCGTCGGCTATGTTCCAAAGTCGGGCGAGGAGGTCGTCATAGTTGAGGACGTTATCACAGCAGGTACGGCTATCCGCGAGAGCATGGCTATCCTCGGAGGACTTGAGGGAGTTAAGGTCGCCGCAACCTTTGTTATGGTAGACAGAAAGGAAAAGGGCAAGACCGAAAAGTCCGCTATGGCAGAGGTAGAGGAGGAATTCGGGTTCCCGGTATACTCGGTAGTCGATGTTTACGACATCATCGAATATCTCGAGGAGGATGCCAAAAACGCCGAGAATGTTGAGCGCATAAAGAACTATCTTGCAGTCAATGGGGCAAAGGCATAAGCTTGCATGTCCATCACAAAAACAAAAATTAAATTGTTTTAAAGTAATAAATTTTTGAATCGCAAAGTAAAATAAAGGTGCATTCGTAAAAATGAAAGACTTGATAAATATTCTTGATCTGAGCATTTCCGATATTGACGAGCTGATAAAGGTGGCTACCGATATCAAGGCTCACCCCACAAAATACGCCGATGCTTGCCGCGGAAAAACGCTCGCAACGCTGTTCTTTGAGCCGTCCACCCGTACCCGTCTCAGCTTTGAGGCGGCTATGTACGGACTCGGCGGAAATGTTCTGGGCTTTGCCGACGGCGGCAGAATGAGTTCGGCATCAAAAGGCGAGACGGTGTCTGACACCGCCCGTATTGTCAGCATTTACGCCGATATAATTGCCATGCGTCACCATATCGAGGGTGCGCCCTTGGCGGCGGGACTTGCCGCACGCGTGCCCGTCATAAACGCGGGCGACGGCGGTCACTTCCACCCCACGCAGACGCTTGCCGATCTGCTTACAATCAGCTCCGAATGCGGCAGACTGAACAATTTGACCATTGGTATTTGCGGCGACCTCAAATACGGCAGAACGGTACACTCGCTCATCGCCGCAATGAGCAGATATCAAAACATACGCTTCATTCTCATCTCTCCCGCATCTCTTGCACTTCCCGAGTATGTTATTCGCGAGATGAATGCCGCAGGAATTGAGTATGTCCAGACCACCTCGCTGACCAAGTACATGAGCGAGCTGGATGTGCTTTACATGACCCGCGTTCAAAAGGAAAGATTTGACGCAGATGAGCTGGCTCAGGACGACGGTGAGGGCTACATACTTAACAACGAAACGCTGTCTACTGCCAAGCCCGAGATGCGCATACTGCATCCGCTGCCGCGCGTGGACGAGATTGCAGTCGAGGTCGACCGCGACCCGCGAGCAAAATATTTCGAGCAGGCAGAGTACGGTAAGTTTATCAGAATGGCACTGATTTTGCGTCTGCTTTATTCCTCCGGAAAGGACGAGAGTATAAAGACACTTAAAGCCGAGACCAAATGCCCCAATGACCGCTGTATTGTGGCTGTTGAGCCCGAAATAGAGCGTCATGCTTATCTCGCTCCCGATGGCAAGCTGCGCTGTCTGTATTGTGACGCGGCGCTTGAATGATGAAAGGCAAGGCTTAATATTTTATCATGGCTCATTCTATAACCCAAAAAACCGATATGACCGAGGGGCCTCTGCTCGGTAAAATAATACGCTATTCAATACCTCTTATCGCCACGGGTATGCTTCAGCTGCTTTACAATGCGGCGGATACCATAGTCGCGGGGCGTTATGCTCCGAACGGTGAGGCGGCGCTCGGCGCAGTCGGCTCATGCGGCGCGCTGATAAACCTGATAGTCAACCTGTTTATGGGACTTTCGGTCGGCGCGGGCGTTTGCGTGGCTCATGATTACGGCGCGCGTAAATTCGACGATGTCCGCAGAACGGTACATACCGCCGTGCCCACCGCAGCTATTCTCGGCGTTATCGTTTCGGTGTTTGGCTTCTTTATGTCCGAAACACTGCTCAAGTGGACGGGAGTGCAGGGAAATATACTGCAAGAGGCGGTGCCTTATATGAAGGCGTATATGCTGGGCATGCCGGCCAGTATGGTGTACAATTATTGTGCCACAATGCTTCGCTCAAAAGGCGACACCAAGCATCCGCTTATATTTCTTTCAATATCGGGTATAGCTAATATTTTGCTCAACCTGCTCATGGTGATCGTGTTCAAAATGGGCGCGGTGGGCGTAGGTATAGCAACGGCGGTGTCCACGTGGCTCTCCATGTTTCTTATCATTGGTTTTATGCTTCGCAGCAAGGGTAGTATGAAGCTGGAATTCAAGCTGATGAGATTTCATAAGGATAAATTCTTTGCAATGCTGCGCTTCGGTATTCCCGCAGGACTTCAGGGCTGTGTGTTCTCGCTTTCTAATGTTCTTATTCAGTCCTCCATCAATATGCTTGATGCGGGATGCGATTTTGTAGTGGCGGGCAATGCCGCCGCGGCGAATATCGATGGCTTCATTTACATTGCAATGAACTCCATTTACCATGCCGCACTGACATTTGTCGGTCAGAACGTGGGCGCTAAAAAATATCACCGTATCGGCCGGATCATGGGCGCGTGTGCCGCGACGGTTGGAGTTATCGGCATTACGATGAGCGCCGCAGCCGTCATATTCGGGCGTCCGTTGCTGTCGCTTTACGCTCCCGGAAACGAGAATGCCATAGCATTCGGTATGATACGCATGAGTATTGTAAGTGCAACATATTTTTTGTGCGGCTTTATGGAGCTGGGGTGCGGAGTCATGCGCGGGCTTGGAAACTCTTTGGTGCCCATGATCGTTTCGGTGGTGGGCTCGTGTGCTTTCCGGATCGTGTGGATATACACTGTCTTCGCCGCTTTCCCCACGGCGCAGGTGCTGTATCTTTCGTATCCCTTTTCATGGTTGCTTACGGCTGTTGCACATTTTATATGCAGTGCAATATACCTGCGTATCATCAAAAAACGGGACGCCCTGCTTAATGTCGAGCAGGACGGAGCCAAGCAGGCCGTTGCGGCTGAATAAAATATAACGGAGGTAATTTGTTATGCCGATTTGTAAAAAGTGCGGAGCGGAATATGCCGAGGACGCACAAAGCTGTCCTGTCTGCGGCGAGTCTCTTGAAAAAAAGCAAGGTATGCCGTTTGAGGTCGATGCGGACAGCAAAATATATGCCATACTGTCTTATATAGGCGTTTTGGTGCTTATCCCGATACTTTGCGCAAAGCAATCTCGCTTTGTAAGGTTCCATGCCAACCAAGGCCTTGTGTTGTTTATTTGCGAGCTGATCGCCGCGGCCGTGTCAGCTATACTGTGGTGGATACCCGTTGTCGGTCAAATTCTCGGACTGGTGATAGGTTTGCCGCTCTATCTTGTGACGGTCGTTTTCATGGTGATAGGCATTATCAATGCCTATGGAGGCAAGCAAAAAGAGCTTCCGCTTATCGGACAGCTGACATTATTGAAATAATAACAAAAAAGCCGGCGCGTGCGTCGGCTTTTTTAGCCATTATATATGTAAAAAAGACTTGACATTTTGCTAATTGAGTGATATAATTTGCTACATATTAATATACATTTATAAATGGGTGGAAAAGGAAAGGTTCTATGGAATATGTATGGTTAATAGGTGGGTTTATCTTACTCATCGTAGGTGCGGACGTCTTTGTTGAGGGTAGCTCAAATATTGCTAAACTGCTCAAGATACCGTCCATTATTATCGGTCTGACTGTCGTAGCTTTCGGTACAAGTATGCCCGAGGCATCGGTAAGTATAAATGCGGCGATAGCAGGCTCAAACAGTATTGCGGTCAGCAATGTTGTAGGCTCGAATATTTTTAATTTGCTCGTAGTGCTTGGTGCCAGTGCTCTTATCTTGCCCGTACACACTAATGCGACTGCTGTAAAAAAGGAAATTCCGTATTCTATTATACTGGCAGTTGTGCTCGGTATACTGCTGTGCTTCGGCGTGTCCTTTGCTGAGGTTGTGCTCCCCGAAATAAGCTTCTTTGAAAAGATCTCCGGCGCGACATTTACACTCGGACGCATCGGCGGTGCAGTACTGCTCGTCCTGTTTGCACTCTATATGTATTGGCAGATAGGCGGCGCGCTGAAGGCAAGAAAGTCGGGCGAGATAGAAGAGCTTCCCGAAGAAAAGAAAATGGCTCCCTTTATGGCTGTTGAGCTTGTAATCGTCGGTCTTGTGGGAATCATTTACGGCGGCGACCTTGTAGTTGATAATGCATGTATAATAGCTGAGAAATTCGGCATGAGCGAGACCTTTATCGGTCTTTCCATTGTTGCTATCGGCACATCGCTCCCCGAGCTTGTTACCTCGATGGTAGCCGCAAGAAAAGGTGAAAGCGACTTGGCGCTTGGCAATGTTATCGGCTCAAACATTTTCAACATTGTATTTATACTCGGATTCAGTGCAGTCCTCGCGCCTATGACCGTTGACATTCTTACTATCTGCGATATTATCGTTTTGGTAGCTGTCAGCATTGTTGGCTGGCTGTTTGCGAAGAGCAAGCAGATCGTGTCACGTCTCGAGGGCGGCATAATGCTACTGATGTATGTTGTTTATTTCGTATATATTCTTTTGAGATAACCAAATAAAAAATCCGACGCATGCGTCGGATTTTTTATTTGATTGGATTATTATTTAAGAGCCGCCTCGACTGCCTCAAAGGCGAGCGCCTTGTCGGTGTCCGTCAGCATGGTGTAGACAACGTAATTGCCGAAGATGCGAACCTCGGCGCCCTCCATTTTGGGGTGCTCGGAGGCGATGTAGTTTGCCTGCGCGACCCAGCGATCCTTAGATTTAGCGATATAATTTTCACAAAGCTTTTTCATGTTTTCGGCTTCTCCGTCCTTGACATGGAAGATACCGAACTGATTGATATTTGTGCTGGTTGCGGACATTTGTATGACGTACTCATTTACGATAGCTTCGGCACCCTCAAAGTAAAAGGTGAGATAATCACTGTCGGGGGCGTAGTAGCCGTCGGGAACGGGCACTTTGGCTTGAATTGCAGAGTCGATGGTGCTGACCGCAACATCGTCGCGGTAATTTGCTCCTCCGCAGGAGGTAAGAGCGGTAAGCGCGAGAACTGCAAGCAGCAGGGCGGAAATGGCGCGGGGGATGTATTTTTTCATGATGAAATTCTCCGTTTTCATTTAATTTTTGGGGTAGCCGTGTGTGCGGATATATTGGAGCACGGCGTTAAAGCCGCGTTCGAGCAGATGCAAGCCGTCTCCGTTCTGATAGCTTTGGAACAGATAGCCGTCGGTATCTTTCAGCGTGGGGTTGGTGTGCAGATATTTGAGTCCGTATTCCTCGGCGAGCTGCTCTATCCATTGGTTGGCAAGGTCGATCTTTTCGTTTGTGATGTCGCGCAGCTCGTTGTTGGTTGCAACGGGGTAAATGGATTGAAGCATTATTTTTGTTTCGGGAGATGCCGCCACTATATCGTCGAGCAACAGGCGGTAATACTTTTTAAATTCAGTCTCGCCGCAATAGGGAACACCGTAATTTATGCCCAGCGTTATTACCATATATTCGGGTTTTGCTTTCGCCGCCGCGTCTGCGACCGTTAATTCCTCGCCCGTTTCGGGGTAGACTATCTTATATGTTGCAACGAGGGCGTTGAGCGAATATGTTCCGCTGGCGGGCGTCCAGACCTGAGTTGTATTTTTGCCGCCCGACAGCATTCCGTAAGCCTTAAGACCATATGTCGTGCTGTCGCCGACGAAAATGATTTTATTGATATATTCCTGGCCGTAATCTTCGGTCTCGCCGAGGCGGGCGGGAGAAACGGGAGCGTAGACTTCTGTCGAGGAAGAATCCTCGCCTCCGGGTGTGGAGGTGTCCTCGGGCGGGGGCGTGGATGAGTCGACCGGGGGCGGCTCGGGGTCGTCAGCTTTCGCCGCGCGAACGCGCGCGGAGACCGACGCGAGCACTACCAGCTCTACCAGACAGATTATTATAAGCAGGGCGATGACAGCAAGTGCCGTATAAGCAAGCTTGAGGGCGCGTCCGCTCGAGCCGCGGGGGACGTCCCGATAATATTTTCGCATTGTTTTTTACCTCGTATGATATTGCAGGATCAGTCTTTTTTAAAGACGGACTTGTATTCCTCCTCTTTTTCGCGGCGGCGACGTGCTTGAGCGCGATTTAGCGAGAGGACGGCAAGTATTATAGCGTAAACGATGTAATATATGAGCATTCCCATAAGCTCTCCGGCGCCTTCCAGCTCGGCGGGCATGAGCATGAACAGCCAAAAGCCGAGGCCCGTTATGATCGCGTGCAGTGCGATGCGGACGGGGCGGGAGGGCTTGTCCGCTCGGACGAGCGCGTTTGCGGCGGCGAACACCAGTGCAAACACAAACGACATAGCTGTTCTGAATGCCGAGAGCGTACCGCCGGATTCGGCGGAGCCGCCGTAGATCGCGTAGATCAGCAGGGCAAACGGCACGGTTAGAACAGTGAAATATATACACGCCGGTATGACGATGTTTTTGACAAAATCCTTCATGGGGGCATTCCTTTGTTTTTCGGGCGCAGACGCCATAATATTTTATATATTATATATTAACATATTTTGTCTCGCTTTGCAAGACAAAAAACAAGTATTTCTCATTTTATGAAGAATTTTTGATGCGGCGCAAGGTGTTGGCGCGCGGATGGCTAAATATTTTTCGTCGAGATTAGTATTTATTTAATTCAACGCTCTATACAGTTAATAAATTTGTATTATTTATTAAAATATTCATTCAAATATTCATTTTTGACTTGACTTTAGCGGTGCGCGATTGTATAATAGAATATCATGGAGTAATAGCGTCGATAGACTTTGCGAAAGGAATACACATGACAAGAAGAGAAGCAAGAGAGGCAGTTTTCGGACTGCTGTTTGAAACAGATTTTCACCCCTCCGACCCCGCCGAGGATATATTCGAGGTGTCCTGCGACAACCGCGAGATAGGTGAGGACGGCTATGTGCGCGCCGCATATTTCGGAGTGATCGAGCACATGGATGAGATAGACGCCATCATAGCCGAGCATTCACGCGGCTGGAAGACATACCGTATGTCGGGCATGTCGCGCGCGGCCATGCGGCTGTGCATCTGGGAGATGCTGTACGGCGACAATATCCCCGCGCCCGTTTCCATCAATGAGGCGGTCGAGCTGATAAAGAAATTTGATGACGCAAAGGCGCGCCCTTTTGTCAACGGGGTGCTCAACGCTGTCAAGAAAACTATAGAAAACCGCAAAAACGAAAGCAATGGATAAGCTGTGCTACGTCGGTATTGACACCAGCAACTATACCACCTCGGCGGCGATATGCGACGAGCGCGGTAACGTGCTCGCCAACCTCAAGCGTCCATTGCCGGTAGCCGAGGGCGGATGCGGTCTGCGTCAGAGCGACGCTTTGTTTGCCCACGTTAAAAACCTGCCCTCGCTCATGCAGGAGCTTGGTGAGCGGCTTGACGGCTACCGTGTTGCGGCGGTCGGAGTGTCTGCTCGCCCGAGGGATGTCGAGGGCTCGTATATGCCGTGCTTTCTCGCGGGTGAGGCGGCTGCCGCGGCGTTTGCCGCCGGACGGGATGTGCCCGTCTACAGCTTTTCGCACCAGAGCGGACATATCATGGCGGCGGCGTATTCATCGGGCGAGTCGGAAAAGCTACTTTCTGCACCCTTTTGCGCCTTTCATGTGTCGGGAGGGACGACCGAGATAGTTCGCGTCGAGCCGAGGACTGCCGGCTTTGATGTTACTCTGCTGGGCGGAACGCGCGACCTCAACGCGGGACAGGCTATCGACCGAGTGGGCGTTGCCATGGGACTGAAATTCCCGTGCGGTCCCGAGCTTGAGCGTCTGGCGCTGGCGAACACAGCCAAGATTCCCAAACCCAAAATTTGTGTTGATGGACTCGAATGCAATCTTTCGGGTCTTGAAAATCTGGCGCGCGGACTGTATCAAAAAGAGGGTAGTGCCGAGCTTTGCGCGGCGTATGTTCTGCGCTTTGTCGGTGAGACATTGAGAGCACTCACTCGCAATTTGCGCGAGAGATATGAGGGCGTGAGCGTGCTGTTCGCGGGCGGCGTCATGAGTAATTCAATCATTAAAAATATGCTTGGCGGCGAGGGAAATGTTTATTTTTCCGAGCCTGCTTTTTCCGCCGATAATGCGGCTGGGGTCTCGCTTTTGTGCCGTGCCGCGCGCCTCGCGGGAGGTGAGCGGGTATGACGGACGAGCGCAGAATGTTCAGCGTAACGCAGGTCAATGAGTACATCAAAATGCTCATCGACGGTGCGCCCGCGCTGTCGCATATTATGATACGTGGCGAGATATCAAATTTTAAAAATCATTACGCGACGGGACACTTTTACTTCACTCTCAAGGACGAATCAAGCGCGATGAAGGCTGTCATGTTCCGCAGCTCTGCTCAACGGCTGGGCTTTGTGCCGCAGGACGGCATGAAGGTCATAGTCGCGGGGCGGGTGTCGGTGTTCCCGCGTGACGGCGTGTATCAGATATATGCCGAGGATATACAGCCCGACGGCGTCGGGGCACTGTATTTTGCCTTTGAGCAGCTTAAAAACAAGCTGGAATCGGAGGGGCTGTTCGATCCCGCACGCAAGCGGGCGATAGTTCGTTTCCCGAAAAAAATAGGTATCGTTACCTCGCCTACGGGCGCGGCGATACGGGATATGATAAATATTATCACACGTCGGTATCCTGCGGTGCAGCTTTATATCTACCCCGCGCAGGTACAGGGGCCGTCGGCCCCGGCTACGCTGTGCGCGGGAATTGAGTTTTTCAATACCGCACTGCCCGTTGACACTATAATCATCGGCCGCGGCGGCGGTTCGCTGGAGGATCTTTGGGCTTTTAATAACGAAAAGCTGGCTCGCTATGTTGCGGCATCAAATATCCCCGTCATATCGGCGGTTGGACATGAGGTGGACTTCACCATTTGCGATTTTGCCGCCGACCTGCGGGCACCTACGCCGTCAGCCGCGGCGGAGCTTGCAGTGCCCGACAGAGCAGAGCTGAGTCAGCGTGTTTCGGCGCTGTCATCACGTCTCGGCTCGGCGCTCGAGCGCGGCGTTGCCGAAAAAAGGCGGAGGCTGGATGCGCTTGCCGCGTCGAGAATATTGAGTGACCCGATGAGGTTTGTTGACGATAAAAAGATGACGGTAGCAAGTCTCGGCGAGCGGCTTGACGGTGCGGCGGGGCGTGTTTGCGAGACCGGCCAAAGAGAGCTGTCGGCGCGCGCGGCACAGCTTGGCGCGCTGAACCCGTTCGCGGTGCTGACGCGCGGATATTCGGCGATGTTTATTGACGGATGTGCGGTCAAATCTGTAAAGCAGTTGTCCGCGGGCGAGAGGGTAAAGCTTCGCTTGAGTGACGGCGAGGCGGAGGCTGACATCACAAATACAAAAGAATTTGGGAATTTATAATGGAAAATATGAGCTTTGAGCAGTCTCTTGCGAGACTGGACGAAATAGTAAAACTGCTTGAGAGCGGTAATGCGCCGCTGGAGGAGTCCATGAAGCTTTATGAAGAGGGCATCGCGCTTGTGCGGCGGTGTAACGGCGAGCTTGAACGGACGGAAGCAAAAATAAAACTTCTTCAAAGCGGCGAGAACGGCAAAATGACTGTCGTCGATTTTGATGCGGAGGAGGCAAATTGAGATGCGAAATGAGCTTACGAAAAACGATGTTATAAAAATGCTGGATGAGGACGGCAGGCTGGTGGAAAAGGCGCTGCACGGTTATCTCGCGGCAAACGATATACACCTGCAGGTGTTGCTTGATGCAGAGCGCTACAGCATTTTCGCGGGCGGCAAGCGGATTCGCCCCTCGCTGGTGCTTGAGTTTTGCCGACTTTTCGGCGGTGAGGTCAAGGCGGCACTGCCGTTTGCCTGCGCGGTCGAAATGATACACACCTATTCTCTCATACACGACGATCTGCCCTGCATGGATGACGACGAGCTGCGCCGCGGTCGCCCTACCTGTCACCGTCAGTTCGGAGAAGCAAACGCGCTTCTTGCGGGCGATGCACTGCTGACATATGCTTTTGAGATCACCGCGCAGAACAAGCATGTTACCGACCTTTGCGCAACAGAGGCGGTGGTGGCGCTTGCCAAGGCGGCGGGAAGTCTCGGTATGGTCGGCGGACAGGTCATAGACCTTATCGGAGAGACCAAGCCACTCGATTTCACAACGCTCCTGCGTCTGCACAGACTTAAAACGGGCGCTATGATAAAGGTGTCGGCACTGCTCGGCTGTATGGCGGCAGGGCTCGGAAAGGGCGATATGAAGTCGCTGGCGGCGACGGATTACGCCGAAAAAATAGGACTTGTATTCCAAATAATTGATGATATACTTGACGTCACGGGCGATGAAAAAATGCTCGGCAAGGCGTGCGGCAACGATGCGGCGCACAACAAGACCACGTTTATGACGTATTTCAGCCCTGAGGACGCACGCAAATATGCGGGCGAGCTTACCGATCGCGCCGTTGCGTCCATTCACAAATACCCCGGCAGTGAGCGGCTTTGCGCGCTTGCATACTTTCTGCTTGACAGAGAGTATTGATGAGAGCAGATGTTTTTCTCGTTTCGCATGCGCACGCGCGCAGTCGCGAGGCGGCAAAGCGGTTGATCGAGGCGGGACGGGTTAGCATCGATGGCGTAAAGGTGGCCAAAGCCGCCGCCGATGTCGATGAGAATACAGCGCACGAGGTCAGTGTGATAGAAACGGACGAATTCGTCAGCCGCGGCGGTTATAAGCTTGAGGCGGCGCTGGACGCTTTCGGTATCAGTGTCGCCGGAATGCGCGCGGTGGATATCGGCGCGTCGACGGGCGGATTTACCGATTGCTTGCTCCGACGTGGCGCGAGCGCTGTGTATGCCGCCGATTCGGGGCATGACCAGCTTGACGCGGCATTGCGAGAGGATGCAAGGGTAGTCAATATCGAGGGCTTCAACGCCCGCCGCCTTTGCGAGGGCGAGCGTGGCGGCATCGAGGCGGGACTTGATATTGCCGTTATGGATGTGTCATTTATTTCGCAGACGTATATTTTGCCCGGTATTCCGAATGTGTTGCGCGAGGGCGGAGTGCTCATCAGCCTTATCAAGCCACAGTTCGAGGCGGGCAGGGGTGCTGTCGGAAAGGGCGGCATCGTAAAACACAAGCAAGACAGGCTGGCAGCCGTGCGGCGCGTTATGGATTGCGCGGCGGCGAGCGGCTTTGGATATATAGGGCTTATTACCTCGCCCATCACGGGTGGGGACGGAAATGTCGAATACCTGCTTGCCGCTCGGTGTGGCGGCGGGACGGATTTTCCCGATGCTCGGGACATCCAAAAACTGATATAGGGAGGTCATCGTGAACAAAATAAAACATGTCGCCATCATAACAAATTATAATATAACCGAAAAGGCATTGGCGGCTGTTTCGGTGGCGGAAAAATTCATAAAATTCGGTTGTGAAATACTTATCGCGGGCTCAGCGAAGGAGCGCCTCGGACGTATGCGCAGACTGCGCCGAGAATATGTCTTTTTACCTCTCGAGGAGGTATATTCGAGAGCGGACATACTTGTAGTGCTCGGCGGCGACGGCTCGATACTTGAGGCGGCGCGCCGTGCGGCGATCACAAAAACGCCCATTCTCGGTATCAATCTCGGCCGGCTCGGCTATATGGCGGAGCTGGAGATGGATGAGCTGAGACTGATATCGCGGCTGTTTGACGGTAGCTTTTCGATAGACGAGCGAAGCATGCTGGGCGTTACCATGATAGATAACAAGGGTCAGAAAAAGCTGTCGTCATTTGCGCTTAACGATGCGGTTGTGTCGGGCGGTTCGGTGGCAAGAATGGTAGATATCGAACTTTTGGCGGGTAGCGAGCATGTCACTACCTATCGCGCCGACGGGCTTATCATAGCAACGCCGACGGGCTCGACGGCGTATTCAATGTCTGCGGGAGGCGCAATATGCGATCCGGCGCTCAACTGCTTTTGCGTGACTCCCATTTGTCCGCATTCGCTGGCGGCGCGCCCCCTTATTTTCCCCGACAGCGCGACACTGGAGGTGCGAAATATTTGCGACAGAGAAAAAAATCTGTTTCTTACCATTGATGGGCGCACCAATTACGAGCTGTTCCGCGGAGAGGTAGTTCGCATAACAAAATCCGATAAGACCACCCGCCTTATAACATTGCGCGACAGAAGCTTTTACGGAACGTTGCGTCACAAAATGGTAAACGGCTAAACAAGAAAGGCATGGAGATATATAATGAAAGCAACAAGACAGCAGGCGATACTGCGGCTTGTATCTGAGGAAACGATACAAACGCAGGATGAGTTGATCGCTCGCCTTGGCGAGATGGGATATTGTGTAACTCAGGCTACGGTATCGCGCGACATTCGCCAGCTAAAGCTGACCAAAGTGCCTACGGGGCAGGGGACTTACAGATATATGGTTCCGAACAGTGTGTCGGGGCAGCATGTCACGAAAATAAACGAAACGTTGCTCGCGGCAGTTACAAAAACCGACCATGTCGGAAATATAGTGGTCATAACCACATATCCCGGAATGGCGCAGGCGGTAGCGGCGGGCGTTGATCAGTCAAAAACGTCGGATATCCTGGGCTGTGTTGCGGGCGACGATACTATTATCGTTATCACTCGTTCGGAGCAGGCGGCGTGCGAATTTTGCGCTGACTTTGTTCCCGACAAGCTGCGAGGCTGAGGCGATATATGCTCAGATCTTTACAGATAAGAAATATTGCCGTAATAAAGTCGGCGGATATCGAGCTTGGCGACGCTTTTACAGTGCTTACGGGCGAGACGGGTGCGGGCAAGTCGATAATAATTGACAGTATTTCACTGCTTCTCGGCAGTCGCGCACCGCGTGAGCTGATACGCTCGGGCGAGAGCCGCGCAACGGTTACCGCACTTTTTGAGGGCGTAGGCGCTGGAACGCTCGAGTTGCTCGAGAGCTACGGCGTGGTGTGCGAGGACGGAAGTGTATTGCTCAGCCGAACCGTTTCGTCAGACGGGCGCTCTACAGCGCATGCCAACGGACAGTCGGTAACGCAGGCGATGCTGCGCGAGATCGGGCGGACACTGATAACGATTCACGGTCAGCACGACAATCAGCGCCTGATGCAGAAAGCATATCATATTCGCTTGCTGGACGCTTATGCGGGGCTTGACGGGCGCCTTGCCGAATACCGCGAGGTATATGAGCGGTTGCGATCTCAGCGGTCCGAGCTTGAAGCGCTGAAGCGGGACGAGGCGGAAAAAATACGCCTGCGAGATATTCTTGAATACCAGATAAAAGAGATCGATGCGGCTCGCTTGCGTGCAGGCGAGGAGGAGGAGCTGAGCACCGAGCGCCTGCGACTCCAGAGCATTGAAAAAATAAAAAAGCAGACCGATTTTGCTTATCGGGCACTGCACGGAAGTGACAAGGGCTCGGTAACACTTCTACTCGATCGCGCGGGCGCGGCGCTGTCGCAGATATCGGGTGTTATTCCCGAGGCGGCGGAGCTTGCCGAGCGGCTGGCGAGCTGCCGATATGAGGTGGAGGATATCGCCATGACGGCGCGCGGTTTTGCCGACGACACCGATGGCGATCCCACCGCGCGTCTGGATAAAATAGAGAGCAGACTTGACACAATATCACGTCTCGAGCGCAAATACGGCTCGGATATCGCCGCTGTGCGTGCTTTCCGCGACGATGCCGCGGCGCGGCTTGACGCGCTTGACAATATCGACGCGCGAGCCGATGAGCTTGAAGACAGCATTAAAAAGCTGGAGGCGCAGGCACGTGCGCTTGCCGAAAAATTGACCGAGCGTCGGGCAATGTGCGCGAAAGAAGCGGCGGCGCGAGTTTGCGATACACTGTCGTATCTCGATATGCCGGGCGTCAAGTTTGAGATAGCCGTCAGAGCGACCGAGCTGTGCGCCGACGGCGCCGACGAGGTCGAGTTTATGATAGCCGCAAATCCTGGTGAGCCTGCGGTGCCGCTTGCGAAGACCGCGTCGGGCGGCGAGCTGTCGAGAGTCATGCTGGCGCTCAAATGCGTGTTGTCCGAAAACGACGGCATCGACACCATGATATTCGATGAGGTTGATGCGGGAATTTCGGGAAAGACATCCCGCAAGGTCGGTGTCAAGCTGAGCGAGCTGTCCAGGAGCGCACAGGTGCTGTGCGTAACGCATTCGGCTCAGATAGCCTCGCTTGCAGACGACCATTTGCTCATATCCAAGTCCGAGGTGGACGGGCGCGCCGAAACAGGCGTGCGTGCTATCGAGGGCGAGGCGAGAGTAGATGAGATCGCCCGAATACTTGGCGGCATAAATATCACCGAAACACAGCGCGATGCCGCAAGGGAGTTGATGAAGCATGAATAAAACAAATGCAATGCGCCGTCTTGATACGGCAAAAATAAAGTACGAAATTTGTGAGTACGTCCCCGACGAGAGCGACCTGTCGGGCGTGCATGTAGCAGAGCAAATAGGCAAGCCGCCCGAGATAGTTTTCAAAACGCTCGCCGCGCGGGGAGACAAAACCGGCATCGTGGTATTTTGTATTCCATGTGCCAAAGAGCTTGACATGAAGGCAGCGGCAGCGGCCAGCAGAAACAAAAGCATAGAGCTGCTTCACGTTAAGGACCTGCTCGCGGCTACGGGCTATATCCGCGGCGGTGTATCGCCTATCGGCATGAAAAAAAGCTACCCGACTTACATTGATGCATCGGCACAGGATCACGAGGAAATTACCCTGAGTGCGGGTATGAAGGGGGCTCAACTCCTTCTTAACAGCGCAGAGATAATAAAGTTCCTCGGCGCCACGGTGTGTCCTATCACACGATGATGCGTATCACAATAAAAGAATAATATTTTATTTGACAAACAATAAATTCGGCAGCGTGATGCGCTTGCCGTGAAAGAAAGAAACGGAAAAGACTTATGCAAAACATCAAAAAACTTATTGCCGAGGCTGTGGCGCGGTGTGCCGCCGCCGCATTCCCGGGAAGTGAGCTGACAGCGGAGGCTGCTGTGGGCATGCTTGAATACCCTCCCGATTCAACACTTGGCGACCTGGCACTTCCTTGCTTCAAACTGAGCAAGACGCTTCGCCGCTCACCTGTCCAGATTGCGCAGGCGATAGCAGACGGGCTTGGCGCAGAAGCCGATAACAATGGCAGTCCCATAGGAGCGGTCAGCGCTGTCAACGGTTATCTCAATATTAAAATTTCGGATAAATATCTTGTCGGCGCTGTACTGCCCGAGATACTCGAAAAGCGAGAAAAATACGGCGCGCCGCAGGGCTATGAGGGTAAAAAAATAGTCCTTGACTATTGCTCCCCCAACCTTGCAAAGCCTTTCCATATAGGCCACTTGGGCACGACGGTCATCGGGCATTCGCTCAAGATGCTGTTTGAGTTTGCGGGGGCAGAGTGCGTGGGCATCAACTACGTCGGCGACTGGGGAACCCAGTTCGGCAAGATGATAGTCGCCTATAAAAAATGGGGTGACCGCGAGGCGGTAGAGCGGGGCGGCATGGACGCGCTGGTCGAGCTTTATGTTAAGATAAACAATGCCATTTCGGGCAACGAGGAGCAGGGAATTCCCGCCGATCCCGCACTTGCGGATGAGGCTCGCGCCGAGTTCCACAAGCTTGAGCTGGGAGACGAAGAGAATTTGGCGCTGTGGCGCTGGTTTGTTGAACTGTCCAGCAATGCTAACCAAAAAATACTGGATATGCTGGGCGTCACCTTTGATTCTCACAAGGGCGAGAGCTTTTATACCGATAAAATGCCCGCGCAGGTCGAAAAACTGCGCGAGCTGGGGCTGCTTAAGGTAGATGACGGCGCTTCCATCGTCGACCTGTCGGAATACGATATGCCGCCCTGCCTCATACTCAAGCGCGACGGTTCGACGTTGTACCCCACCCGCGACATCGCGGCGGCGGTCTACAGAAAACAGACCTACGATTTTGATAAATGCGTTTACGTCACCTCGGCGGGTCAGAGCCTGCACTTCGCACAGTGGTTCAAGGTGGTGGAGCTGATGGGATATGACTGGGCGGACGGACTTGTTCACGTCCCCTACGGCACTGTCAGCATCAACGGCTCCAAACTGGCTACCAGAACGGGTAACGTCATATTGCTTCGCGACCTGTTTGCTCTGGCGGTGGACAAGGTCAAGGCTATCATGGACGAAAAGAGCCCCGATCTTGCCAATCGCGACGAGGCGGCGGAGGCTGTCGGCGTCGGTGCTATCGTGTTCTATTACCTGTCGGGCAGCAGAATAAGAGATATCAACTTCATGCTGGAGGACGCGCTCAGCTTTGACGGAAATACGGGTCCTTACGTTCAGTATACCTACGCCCGCACCTGCTCGGTGCTGGAAAAGGCAGGCGAGGTGCCCGCGTGCGAGCTTAAGATAAGTGCTCCCGAGGAAAGCGACTTGCTTAAGGTTCTGTGCCGCTTCCGCGAGAGAGCCGAGGCGGCGCTCAATGACTACGAACCGTTCTATATAACACGCTTTATTCTCGATGTGGCGGCGGCGTTCAACCGTTTCTATCACAACTGCCGCATTCTGGGCGAGCAGGACGAGGCTGTCCGCGCCACCAGAATAAAGCTGACCGAGGCGACCAATATCGTGCTCGGACGCGCATTCGGACTTATCTGTCTGAAAAAAATGTCAAAAATTTAATTTAAATAGAGGTACAATTACTATGTCCGGACACAGCAAATGGGCTAACATCAAACACAAAAAAGAAAAAACAGACCGTCAGCGCGCCAGCGTGTTTACCAAGATCGGTAAAGAGATCACCATCGCGGTAAAAGCGGGAGGCGGCGATCCTACATCAAACTCCAAGTTGCGCGATCTTATCGCAAAGGCAAAGGCGAACAATGTCCCCAACAATAATATCGAGCGTTGCATTAAAAAGGCAATGGGCGCGGACAGTGCAAACTATGAAAAGGTAACTTACGAGGGCTACGGCCCTTGCGGTATCGCAGTCATTGTTGAGGCGACCACCGATAACCGCAACCGCACTGCAGGCGAGGTCCGTCACTTCTTTGATAAATTCGGCGGTAACATGGGTCAGGTAGGCTGCGTGGGTTATCTGTTCGCAGACAAGGGCGTTATCATTATTCTCCGCGAGGAGGTAAAGGATGAGGACGCGCTCATGGAAACCGCACTTGAAGCCGGCGCGGCTGATTTCGTTTCCGACGAGGAAATGTTCGAGATCTACACCGAGGTGGACGATCTTTATTCGGTCAAGGAAGCACTCGAGGCGGCAGGATACACGATCGAGTCCGCAGAGGAGGATAAGATCCCCTCGACATACGTTACGCTTGAGAACGAGGATGACATCAAGCATATGAATCTGCTGCTTGAAAACCTCGAGGATAACGATGACGTTATGAACGTCTACCACAACTGGGAAAATTGCGATTGATCATTTGCAGATACAAAAAGCCGACGGATGTCGGCTTTTTGTATCAAAAAATAAAAATATGCTGTCGCCCCCTTGATTATTCTCGTAATACGGGATATAATTATATAGATAAATAACGCGTGGTGTGACAATGAACAAATATAAAAAATTACTTTCCGACACAGTGATACTCGGCATCGGCACGTTTGCCTCAAAGGCGCTCGTTCTGCTCATGATGCCGCTTTATACAGACTGCCTCTCACCGTCTCAGTACGGCACGGCAGACCTCATATCCCAGACCGCCAACCTGCTTATCCCTCTCGCCTGTGCAGGTGTTTGCGACGGTCTTTTTCGCTTTACACTGGATTCGGGCGCGGACAAACCGTCTGTATTCCGCACGAGCGTGCGCATGCTTCTTATCTCGACGCTCATCTTTTTGGTACTCTCGCCCATTCTTTTGGCGATAGATTACTTTTCAAGCTACGCATGGCTTGTCATCGCTTATGTGCTGGCGGCGAATCTGCATTCTGTTTGCGCGCAATATGTGCGCGCCTGTGACCGACCAAAGCTTTTTGCCCTGCAGGGAATACTCAATACCGCAACCGTCATATCGCTCAATCTGCTGTTTTTGCTGGTGTTCGATATGGGCGTGCTCGGGTACGTTCTTTCGGTGGTGCTCGCCGACACGGCGGTCAGCATATTTCTCATTATTGTGGCAAAGCTGTACCGAGACCTTTCCGTCGGTAAATTTTCGGGCGAGCTTGCCCGCCGTCTTGTGCGTTACAGTCTGCCCATGATACCGACCACTATTTTCTGGTGGATAACCAATGTTTCCGACAGATATATCGTTACATGGATGTGCGGAGACGCCGTCAACGGCATTTACAGCGCGGCGTACAAAATACCGACGCTGATAACGCTTTTGTGCTCGGTTTTTTATGAGGCATGGCAGTTTTCCGCCGTTAAGGATGCCGAACAGAAGACCAAGTCAAGCTTTTTCGGGCAGGTGTTCGGTTACTATTCAAGCCTCATGTTCATGGGCGGCGCAGCGGTCGTACTGTTGTTGCGCGTATTCGTCAATATACTTTTTGCGGACACCTATGCGGGTGCGTGGGAATATATTCCCATGCTGACGGCGGCCGCGGTCTTTTCGGCGCTGACCACATTTATGGGCAGCGTTTATCTGGTAAAGAAAAAAAGCATGATGTCGTTTTTGACTTCAATGCTTGGCGCGGTGCTCAACATCGGACTTAACTTTGCGCTCATACCCTTTATGGGTGCGCAGGGAGCGGCGGTCGCGACGGCATTCAGCTATTTTGTGGTGTTTGTTGTCAGAACTGTGACGGCACAGCGGCAGGTAAGCTTTCCGATAAACTATGTGCGGCTGGGTGTCAATATAATTTTGCTTGTAGCCGAATGCACGGTGGCGATACTTGCGCCTGCTTACTGGTATGTTTACGCCGGTGGTATAGCACTTGTTCTGTTGGTTATTAATGCGTACACGCTTGTGCACTTTGTCAAGGGTACGCTTGCCCAGCTTCGCCGTCGCGGACGCACGACGGATAAATGAAAGTGAGCTTTGTTTAGGTTTATGAACGAAAAATATCAATTCACAAAATTCGCGTGTTACGCCAATAATATTTCAATGTCTGTGGTGGCAAATCTGTCGCCGTTGCTGTTTTTGACATTTCGCGAGCAGTATGGGCTGTCATATTCACTGCTGGGGCTGTTGGTTTTGGTAAACTATTTTACCCAGCTATCTATAGACCTTGTTTTTTCCTTTTTCTCGCACCGCTTCAATATTGCGAAGGTCGTGCGAATAACGCCGCTGATAACGCTGATTGGCCTTGTTGTGTACGCAGTGCCGTCGATGTTTTTTCCACAGGCGGCATATGCATTTATTATTGTGGGAACGGTCATATTTTCTTCGGCGGCGGGGCTTTCCGAGGTGCTGACAAGTCCCGTTATTGCCGCGATACCGGCGGAGAATCCCGACAGGGAAATGAGCAAGCTTCATTCGGTGTACGCCTGGGGAGTGGTGTTTGTCGTCATTATAAGCACAGTGTTTTTGACCATATTTGGCAGTCAAAATTGGCAATATCTCGCGCTTATGTGGACAGTCATACCGCTCACGGCGCTTATACTATTTTCCCGGGCGGCTATTCCTCCGCTTGCGACTCCCGAGAGGGCAGCAAAGGCAGCGGGTATATTCCGCGATAAACGCATGATACTGTGCGTGGCGACTATTTTTCTCGGAGGCGCTGCCGAGTGTACCATGTCGCAGTGGAGCTCGGGTTACATAGAAAGTGCACTGGGACTGCCCAAGGTTTACGGCGATGTTTTCGGTGTGGCGATGTTCGCGCTGATGATGGGTATCGGCAGAACGCTGTATGCAAAATGCGGAAAGCGTATATATCCCATACTGTTTGGTGGATTTGTAGGCGCGATAGCGTGCTATGTTGTTGCGGCGCTGTCGGGCAGTGCGATAGTGGGTTTGATCGCTTGCGCGCTGACGGGTTTTTGCACCTCCATGCTGTGGCCCGGAAGCCTTATTATGATGGAGGATATTTTGCCGTCAGTAGGTGTTGCTGCGTATGCGCTCATGGCGGCTGGCGGTGACATGGGAGCCTCGCTCGGTCCGCAGATAGTCGGTATCATAGCCGATGCCGCGGCGCAGAATTCGGCGCTGGTCTCGCTTGCCGAGTCACTTGCGCTCGCACCCGATCAGCTTGGAATGAGAATAGGAATGCTGGTGGCGGCGCTGTTTGCGGTTATCGGCGTGGCGTTGATTACGGTTATGTGGAAATGCTTTGCGCCGAAACGGGAGAAATAATTATGGAGTTCAGAAGAGCAACGGCAGGGGACCTTGTGTGTATCCGCGAAATGTTTTCGCACTTGGTACAGCATATGAAGCGCGACGGTATACATATCTGGGATGATGTTTATCCTAATGAAGTGCTTGCCGAGGACGTGGAACTGGGGCGGCTTTATGTCTTGCTTGACGGCGGGACGGCGGTATCGGCGTTTGCTTTGTGCGAGGATTGCTCGGGGCAGGGCGCCGTGGATTGGCGCGATAATGACGCGCGGGCTTGGTATCTGTTCAGACTCGGCGTTAATGTTGATTATTTGCGTCGCGGCATCGGCGGTGTCATGATAGGCAAAGCCGTGGAGCTGACACGGGAGCTGGGCGGGCAATATTTGCGGCTGTTTGTTGTCGATTGCAACAAGCCCGCGATAGATATGTATCTTAAATACGGCTTTTGGCAGGTCGAGGGAGCATATGATCAGGTTATTGATGGCAGAGAGTTGCATGAATTCGGATTTGAGATAAATGCGTAACAACAAGGGCAGAGAATTTTCTTCTCTGCCTTTGTTGTTATATGAACATTGCGGATATGGCTTTTGCCCAGCCGAGCAGGGGAGGGACGTTTTCGTCGAGCAGACGAAGTATCTCGGCTCGGTTTAGATCGGTCAGCGCGTGGGCGGTAAAAAGCTTTCCGACAGCGTCGGTCTTGCCGACTGCGATCATTGCACGCGCATTGTCGCCGAGGGCAAAATATTTGCCGATCGCCAGTGCGCCGAACGAAAAGCCGCCAACGGAAAGTGCTCCGCATGATACTATACCGACCGCAATTGCGCCTATGGAGATAAGTCCGAGTGAGATCGAGCCGACGGACATGAGTCCGAGCGAGAAGCACCCCAGTGCTATCAAGCCGAGCGACAGCAGTCCGACAGAAACGATGCCGCATGACAGCAGTCCGAGCGAGAATATACCGTGTGCCCGAAGACCGACGGCGAATACGCCGCGCGCACGAATACCTATGGCGAAAAACGCTCGTGCGTCCCGACCTATGTGGTAAAGCGGCATACCGCACAGCATTTTTTCGCTTTTGCGTTCGCGGCATTGCTTTTTGAGCGTTGAATGTATGTTCTTCAGAACTGATGTGACGGTATCTGCGCTTTTGCCCGATTTGTCGGTGCAGTCGTCGCACAGCAGGTAGTCCATCGAACAGTCAAACAGCTTGCCGAGGCGAATGAGCTTTTCGGTCTCGGGGTACGCGATATCCGATTCCCATTTGCTGACGGATTGACGGGAAACCTCGAGTATATCAGCGAGCTGTTCTTGCGTGTAGTTGTTTTGCTTGCGTAAATTTGTAAGTTTTTCACCGAATGTCATGTCAGTGCTCCTTTGTGATTTGATGGCTGTATTATAGCACTCAACGGCGGCAAAGTCTATCAACTTGGGGTTTTTAAATGTAAACTTTGAGTTGCGATGGCAGTACAGTGCCCGAAAAACAAATCAAGGATGCCGAAAGGCACGGGGATTCTGAACCCAGTTTTGCGGCTGTGTTTATCCGATGCCCTTATACATTACACGCCGCCGCAAAACGACATACGCGCTCCGCGCAATGCAGGGTTCATCGTCGTGATACTCGCGAAACAAATCAAGGATGCCGAAAGGCATCCTTGATTTGTTTGGTGGAGCATAGGGGATTCGAACCCCTGACCCCAACACTGCCAGTGTTGTGCGCTCCCAACTGCGCTAATGCCCCTTTGAATTGGTGGAGACAGTGGGGCTCGAACCTACGACCTCACGGATGTGAACCGTGCGCTCTGACCAACTGAGCTATGCCTCCGAGTGGACGTATCCGAACTTTCCGTCTACGCTCATGTATTATATCACAATCATAATGTAATTGCAAGAGCAATTTCAAAAAAAGTGAAAAAAGTTGGTCGGATCGTTGTAGCGATAACAAAATAGCAATGAATTTAAAAATTTTCAAAAAAGGTATTGACAATTTCATTAAATAGAGATATAATATTTAAGTCGATTGAGCGGGCCATTAGCTCAGTTGGTTAGAGCTACCGGCTCATAACCGGTCGGTCTGGGGTTCGAGTCCCTGATGGCCCACCAAAGCAAAAGGGGAACGCCAAGCGTTCCCCTTTTGCTTTGGTGGCACATTTCACGACGATGAGCCCCGCATCGCGCGGAGCGCGTATGTTGTTTTGCGGCGGCGTGCAATGTATAAGGGCATCGGATAAACACAGCCGCAAAACTGGGTTCAGAGTCCCCGATGACAAAAACGCCAAGCGTTCCCCTTTTGCTTTGGTAGCACATTCACGACGATAAACCCCGCATCGCGCGGAGCGCGTATGTTGTTTTGCGGTGTATATATTTATACAGGAGCTGTCTATGATAATAAAAAACAATCTTCAGTCTTTCATACAAACTAACATGCCTATTGTACTTAATACGCTCCGCGAGCTTTGTGCCATCCCCGCACCGTCTCATTTTGAGAGGGAGCGCGCGGAATACTGCAAGTCTTGGTTGGAGTCTGCGGGCGCGCAGGGCGTGTACATCGACGAAGCGCTCAATGTGGTGTATCCTATAAACTGCGAGGAAAGTGACAGCATAACCGTTTTCGTTGCGCACACAGATACCGTTTTCCCTGATACCGAACCAATGCCGTATTTCGACGACGGAGAAAAGATACATTGCCCCGGCGTCGGTGATGACACGGCAAGCGTTTGCGTGCTTTTGACATTGGCTAAATACTTTACCGAGAATAAACTGACACCGCCGCGCGGCATCATGTTCGTATGCAATTCCGGAGAGGAGGGCTTAGGCAATCTCAAGGGAACACGCAAAATTTTTGAGGACTATGAGGGCCGTATCGCGCAGTTCATTTCGCTTGACAGCAACCTGACCGTTATAAACGATTCTTGCGCGGGCTCGCATCGTTACGAGGTCGAGGTACTGACCGACGGCGGACATTCTTATCAGAATTTCGGCAATGCAAATGCCATTTGCGAGCTTTCGAAGATAGTCGCCGCCATATACGGCATCGAGGTGCCGCAAAAAGAGGGAAGTCGAACTACTTATAATGTCGGCAGTATTTTGGGCGGAACTTCGGTAAACACTATTGCCCAAAGTGCCAAAATGCTGTGCGAATATCGCTCGAACGACCGCGAATGTCTTGCCTTTATGCAAAATAAATTTGAAGCTATTTTTGAGGGCGCGAGATCTGAGCGTGTGCGCGTGAATGTCAATAAAATCGGCGATCGCCCTTGCAGTAATATAGATGATGCCAAACTCGAGAAGCTTCGGTGCGCGGTCAAGCCAATAATAGAGGACGTGATAAAAGCCCCCGTTGCATTCAAGGTTGCGTCGACCGACTGCAATATCCCGCTTTCACTCGGTATTCCCGCACTGTGTATTGGTGTTTATACGGGGGACGGAATGCACACCCGCGAGGAGTGGATGGACAAGGCATCGCTCATACCGGGACTTGAAATTGCCGTCAGGGTGGCAACAACGCTTACCGAGGTATAAAATGACAACATTAATTCTTATTCGTCACGGCGAAAGTGAAGCCAATAATATGGGAATATACGCGGGTCATCTTGATGTGGACCTGCATCCAAACGGACTTGCACAAGCAAAGCTGACGGCGCAAAGGATAGTCAGCGAATATACAGTGGACAAGGTGTATTCCAGCGATCTTCGCCGTGCGTTCAAAACAGCACAATGTGTCGCCGATCTGATAGGCGTGGAGGTCATCCCCGAGCGTGACCTGCGTGAGAACCGGGCAGGCGAATGGGAGGGCGTCAGATTTGACGAGCTGGAAAAACGCTTTCCCGAGGATCACTATATGTGGATACATGACATTGGAAATCACCGTTGTACCGGCGGCGAGAGCTCTCGCGAGCTCGGCGCACGCGTTACGGCGGCACTTGAGCGCATAGCGCGCGAGAATGACGGCAAGACCGTCGTCATCGGAACGCATGCCACACCTATACGCGCTGCACAGTGCCTGCTCTCGGGACGACCTATAGAAGACATGAAAGATATTCCGTGGGTGACGAATGCGTCATTTTCGGAGTACAGATATGATGCGGGCAAATGGAGCATAGTCAGGGTAGGGGAGGACGCTCACCTTACCGAGCTTAGATCAAAATTGCCGCCCAATGCATAACAAAAAGCCCCCGCGGGGGCTTTTTGTTATGCATTGGATCAAGTAAGCAGACGTAAAAAAGAAAAAATAAGAGAAATCTCCCGAATATCGCAAAACCTCTTGCAAAAAAAAGGATTTTGTTATATAATAATATAAATATTATTATCTTTACTACGGAGGCTAAAATGGCTTTTTATTACAATGAACCATCGCATACCTTCAGCGAATATCTGCTTATTCCGGGATATACATCCGAGGAGTGCATCCCGTCCAACGTTTCTTTGCGTACACCGCTTTGCAAGTACAGAAAGGGTGAGGAAGAATCTCCCATCAGCTTGAATATTCCCATGGTGTCTGCTATCATGCAATCGGTTTCCGATGATAAGCTGGCTGTGGCGCTGGCGCGCGAGGGCGGATTGTCTTTTATTTACGGCTCTCAGTCTATAGAGGCTGAAGCGGCTATGGTTGCTCGCGTCAAGGCTTATAAGGCGGGTTTTGTCGTCAGCGATTCCAACCTGCGTCCCGATGACACTTTGGCAGACGTGCTCGCCATCGTCGAGCGCAACGGTCACAATACTGTCGCCATTACCGATGACGGCACAGCAAACGGTGTGCTTCTCGGTATTGTTACCGGCCGTGACTACCGCGTATCTCGTATGCCCACCGATATGAAGGTGTCCGAGTTTATGACGCCCCTTGAGAAGCTGATCATCGCTCCCGAGACCACAACTCTTAAGGAAGCTAACGATATTATTTGGGATCATAAGCTCAATCAGCTGCCTATAGTTGATGATAACGGCAGACTTATGTACCTTGTTTTCCGCAAGGATTACGCTCAGCACAAGGGCAACCCACAGGAAATGCTTGATAACAAAAAGCGTTATATGGTTGGCGCGGGCATCAACTCCCGCGACTATGCAGAGCGTGTTCCTGCGTTGGTCGAGGCAGGCGCCGATGTGCTGTGTATCGACTCTTCCGAGGGCTATACCTGCTGGCAGGCAAAGACCATTGCATGGATACGCGAGCATTACGGCGACAGTGTAAAAATAGGTGCGGGTAATGTTGTTGATCGCGACGGTTTTCTGTTTTTGGTCAAGGCGGGTGCTGACTTTGTTAAGGTTGGTATCGGTGGCGGCTCTATTTGTATCACCCGAGAGACTAAGGGTATCGGTCGCGGACAAGCTACCGCGCTTATCGATGTCGCAGCGGCTCGTGATGAGTATTATAAAGAGACCGGTATTTATGTTCCGATCTGCTCCGACGGTGGTATCGTCCACGATTACCACATGACGCTCGCGCTTGCAATGGGCGCAGACTTTATGATGCTGGGACGTTACTTTGCCCGTTTCGATGAGTCGCCCACAAACAAGGTAATGGTCAACGGCGCTTACATGAAGGAGTACTGGGGTGAGGGTTCTAACCGCGCTCGCAACTGGCAGCGCTATGACCTCGGCGGTTCCTCTAAGTTCAGCTTTGAGGAAGGCGTTGATTCTTACGTCACATATGCGGGTCCTCTGCATGATAACGTGGAGGCGTCACTGTACAAAGTCAAATCCACCATGTGCAACTGCGGCGTGACCACCATTCCCGATCTGCAAAAGAACGCGCGCCTGACACTGGTGTCCGCTACCAGCATCGTCGAGGGCGGATATCACGACGTTGTTCTTAAGTCGACAAGCACAAATATGAGATAAATCTATCATTATATATAATAGGGGTATATTATGGCAAACACCAAATGGGTTGCCGGTTGGGGTGCGTCCATATCTGTTGTGGCGCAGAACCATGCCGACTATATTAAGGATCAGACTTTCCGTTATGTTATTTTCCCCACTATGGATGGCGAGGCACTTCGCCTGCATCTGTCCAATCAGTACGGCACTGAGCCTGTAACTGTTGATAAAATGTATGTTGCCCGCCGCACAAAAGGCGAGTACGTCGATACCGCCACCAATGTCCGCGTGACCTTCGGCGGCTGTGACAGCGTTACTATCCCTGCGGGCGAGGCTGTGGTCAGTGATGCTGTCGGATATTCCGTTAAAGCGGGCGAGGAGTTTGCGGTCAGTATGTACTTCGCCGGATTGACACAGCTCGTCACGGGTCACTCCAATAACGGTTACTACATAAAGAAATATTACGGCAAGGGTGATTGGGCGGCTGACGAGTGTGTCCCGCTTGAGGAGTACGGCGAGAACGGTCCCTATATTCTGCTCAATACCATCGATTTTCTGACAAGTGATGATTGCAGTGCCATTATAGCGTTTGGCGACTCCATTACCGCTCAGCCATGGCCGGATTGTTTGGCGCACCGTATTTTTGATAACGGTATACGCAACCGCGCTGTTATCCGTAAGGGTATCGGTGGCAGCAGAATTCTGCGCGACTATCGGTTCCGTATTAAAAAGCATTGGGGCGAGAGGGGTATCAACAGATTTGAGCGTGATATTTGTCAGGCGGGCGTTGACCGTGTCTTTGTACTTCACGGGATCAATGACCTGATACATCCGGGCGTGAATAATCGTCTGTGCCCTATGACCGAGTTGCCTGATTCTGCCGAAATGATAGAGCAGGGCTACAAGAAATATATCGAGATCGCGCGTAAGCACGGTAAGAAGATATATCTTGCCACAATTTTGCCGTGCCCTCGTTGCATGAACGACGATGGTGCTCGCGAAAAGACTCGTTGCGAGGTCAACGAGTGGATACGCACTACCGATCTTATCGACGGCGTTATTGATTTCGAGAAGGCTGTATGGGACGAGAACGACCACAAGCAGATTAAAGCCGAATATGATAGCGGCGATCATCTGCATCCAAGCTTTGCGGGCGCGGAATGCATGGCAAATTCTATCCCGATGGAATACATTACCGACTAAATATGAAAGATCCTCCCCGATATGTCGGGGAGGATAAATTTTTTTAAACTTTTTTGAAAAAAGGGGTTGACAAACTCGTGATAAAGTGGTATTATAACAGGGCTGTCCAAAAGACGGCTTTAAGATAGTCTTTACACTTGTCAAAGGGAAGAAAAAAGTATAAAAAGTTTGAAAAAAAACTTAAAAAACTTTAAAAAACCTCTTGACAAAGTGAAAGACAAGTGGTATAATATACAGGCTGTCCACGAGAGGGGCGGCGGGAGAGCGAACGGCTCTGCCCTTTGATCCTTGAAAATTGAACAACACATCATGTAGAAATAC
>JAFTRE010000031.1 GCA_017462385.1 Clostridia bacterium
ACTATTTTGCACAACTCCGGATATTCTTTCGAGAACGTAAGCAGCCTATTTTTGAGGCTGGTGTTGTATGTGATGACCGTAGTCCAATTGTCAGCTTCATCAAAATATATCTCGGTCGTTTTATGCGTTTTCTTAATGCCTGTAATCATATTTTTCAAAAACCTCCTATTTTTTCGTTCCGTGAGAAGCACCCCCATTTTGCTCAAAAAAGCCTCGGTCTGCATCGGCGTTATTTGAGAAATTCTGGGCGGAAGAACTCTCGTCGAGCGGGGCATCGTTTACTGCTCCCAAAATCGCCAAAAGCCGATATTCCTTCGGTGTACACCGCAAATCATTACTACCGCTAAAATATCAAAATTCTTATACAGAAATCTGTTGTTTTTCAACATAACAAAAGGGTGGTATCAGAATAAGACAGAGTTTTGCTCTGTAATAAAACTGATACTCACCCTTATCTCCCGATTTCACAGCCGGGAGGATGGCTCACTTTAGACTAATTTGGATTTTACATCATTGTACAATTGTTTCAACGACCAATCAGATATATCAATTATTGGCTCATACATAAAAGAATTTAAATGAATATTCTCGGGAGTTATTAGGTTGACTTCGTCCAATACCGATTTTTGCTCTCCGGTTAAGAATTGTGAAACTAAATTGCCCCAATCACGTGTTTGATTGCTGTCACTATCGGTTAAAGTTAATCCATTACTTGCTGCTAAATCTTTTAAAAACTTCTCTGTGCGTTGCCTAATTGCGATGGAAATAACTAATTTGTTTTCAAGTATAACTTCGCTATTATTATCTGCAACACATAGATCAGCAATCCTAATCAATGCATCTATATATTTTTCGTCACCGCCAGAAAATGTAGGAGAAGTAGGAATAAATTTATTAATAATATTCCACAAATCCGAAAGCATAACTGTTCCGGTATCTATCGGTGTTGTTTTTAAGTGAAGAAAACTTGTTAATTTCAAATAGTCATTATCATCTCCACTGTATTCACACAAATTTCTATAAAAAGGAATGCTCGATATTAATAGTTTTTTCTTTTCGTCAGTATCAATAACCCCAGTTTTTATTTTTTCTATTATGACCTGTTTGAAAAAGTCTTTTTGATATCTAAAAACATTCATTGTTATAGCACCATCTTCGGATCTTTGCGCAATATAGCAATTTGGGCGTTGTACCCCCAATCTTAATTTAACGGTTCTATAAAAATCAAAATTGTGTGTTAAAACAAGCAGATCTATACCAGGTGTTTGAGCGAGGTCATTTAAATATTCTATAATTGCATATTTGTTTTTGTAGTCAAAAGAATCAGCGATATCATCAGCAACAATTAAGAATTGCCCTCCACCCGAACTTGCACGTTGGCGTATTTTCTCCAAATCAAAAAGAATATATAGTAAATATAATGCTCGCCTTTCACCAGTGCTTAACGTGTCGAGCAGTTGGTCCTTTTTCATCGGAGCGACCTGTTGATTAGCTCCCGTTCCTCGCATGTAATCAAATGTTAGGTTTGGAGCTTCATCTTTTAACAAAAATCCCGCTTTGTTCTCAATTTTCACTTTAAATGGAACGCGAAATCTACGATTAAATTCCTCGACCACCTCGCTCCATCGTTGTGACTGAGCAGACGCCTGCTCATATAACCCATGGATTTCTTCTGTATACTGTGATACCAAGGTATAATACTCATCAAACGAGCGGTCAAGTTTGGTGAAATAATATAACCATGCCTTCACTTTAAAGCGCGGTATATCAGAAAGCAGGGGAATTATCTCTCTGTGATTGGATATTATTTCTTTAAGTTTTCGAGTTTCCCCATTGGCATTTAATAACTTTTTAAGGGTAGCAAATACTGTGCTTACTTCCGGGCGAGAATAGACTATATCTAACTGCTCTTTGACCTTTGCATTCCATTCGTCAATATTATGAATAATTGTGACTCCATCTTTTAAGTGTATGGTGTGTTGCGCGCTGAAAATATTATTCTCTTTAAGAGCCTTGCCTAATGATTCGGCACTGTGATCATTAAATGATTCGCTCAAAATGGGATTATCAGACAGCAAATTATTCAGCTCACTAACATACTGTGCTATGGACGAAATAAAGGCGGGTTTGGTATATACACTCATAACTTTATCGTTAAAAAGTGCCGAATAAGGAACCTCATCAAAAAAATCATATTCATCAACTTCCGCAATGTGTTCGTGTATTTTTTCAAAAATGTCCGTCCAATCAAACAAACCCGCAACATCAAAATCTTTTGCGATAATGTCCTTTATCTGCGGTTTGGTCAATCCAGATACATCGTGCAATCTCTCAACAATTTGCTTTATATCATTTTGAAATCTTTCAATCAACACATTATATGTGTTTCTTGTTGTTTCATCTGCCAATAACGTACTTACAGTTTCTTTTGTGAATTCAAAAGAATTAGTAAATGTATTCACAACATATATTCTGTCTGTAGGAGTCAAAACTGGAGGTGTTGCTGAATTAAAATTATATTGACTCGTATAATGAGTAACGGAATATATAGTAGGATCTCCCGTAAATATTCTATCGGATGTAGGAGTTCCTTTAGATATGTCTTCAAAGACCTTTGCCAGAGAACTCTTCATAACTCCATTGGGTGCATATATAAGGGCTCTGTTGCTTCTTGCAAAGTTAATGTTGGGCATTGTAAACGTTTTTAGCCCATAACAATTTTCAAATCGTCCATTTAACATAAATTATCTCCTTTGTGTTAATAGTTATCCAACCAAATTTGATTGTTGCCTTTGGATACGGTCATAAGTGACTATTAGCATTGACTTGCACTTTGCGCATAAAATCGTCCTGCCACCATAGTCATATGGCGCAATTTGAATATCGACGGTGTTTTTGTCTGTACCATTTGAAGAGTAAACAATAGAATGATTACATTCGGGACACCGTGCAATAGGTATTTTTTTATTATAATACGAATTATTCATTATAGATAGCTACTCCTTTATAGTTGTTCAACCTTAATCCAAATCCTTCATCACCATGGTGGCAACGCCTTGGATCTTCAAAGCATTCAGCTGTTCACCTTTCAGAATAATTGGCTTCATTGAATCGTTTTCGGGGATGAGGTGTACCTCGTTATTGCTGACGCGATGGTAACGTTTGAGAGTAGTACAATCGCTGTTATAGAGAAAGGCAACGATCTGACCCTCACGCGCCGTTTCCTGTTTGCGAATGAGAACGAGGTCACCGCTGTCAATGCCTGCGCTTATCATTGACTCTCCGCTTGCACGCAAAAGGAAGAAATCTCCGCTGCCGGTCAAAGCCATGGGCAAGCGAATATGCTCAAGCTCTGCATCGGTCACCTCGGTGAGTGGTCCGCAAGGAATGGAGTTACCCATCTGCACACGATTGGTGTCCATAAGCTCTCGCATATATTTCGTAATGATTCCACGGTGACCGTCGTATTCGATCTCGCCTTGCTCCTGCATGGTTTTGAGGTAGCGCTGAATCGTGGGGCGCGATGCACCGATACCTTGCTCGATCTCGCGAGTGGATGGAGACCTGCCGTAATCCTCAAAATATTCATTCACAAAATCGATGATCTTGCCGAACAGTGATTCATTTCTGCTTCTCATAAAATGCCCTCCGAAATATAATAAGCCATTTGGCTCTTTAATTATAACACAGCACCAAACGTTTGTCAAGAGGTTTTGAAAATTATGTTTATAAAAATATCAAGTGGGTGGCGTGGGCAAGTATTATATCAGTTTACTTGTTTTTCTCTTGATTCTTTTTCCATTCCTCGAACTCTTTTCGGTTATTTTCATCCTTATAGAATTCGACAATTTCCGGAAGAAGCGCTCTCGCTAATTCTTCCATTGCCCGTTTGGGTGGACGATACGTATCCTTGTTAAACACGCAAATAGTATCTCCTGTTTCCAAATCGATAACAGAAACGCCATATCCTTGGCGCACTTTTTCTTTTTCTGCTTCGGATATTTTCTCATAGACAGCTTTTTGAACAGGGGATAACGCAGTTTCATCAAATTTTTTTGCATATTTGAGATCGGTTTCCAAAAACATAATCATGTATCCGGTTGAATTTTTTGATTTCATTTTACACTCCTTTGTTTTTTGCGGATTATTATCTACGTAAAAATCACCTATCCAAGTGGATAAGTGATTTTATCTGTAGTGCCCACGCCACTTTTAATCTTCGCTCAATGGTTCAAGGAAGGCTTCAGCCATCAGCTGCACTCCGAGTCGGAAACCGTAGGAGAAGGCGTCGCGCTCGGTGATACTGTGCATTTCGTTCATGCAGTCCTCGAATTTTTCGAGTGTTTCCTTCTGCTTTTCTGTTAGCGTGCCGTCCAATTCCTCTCGGTTCCGGGCAACAAGCTTCAGCAGTTCCTTCAGTCGTTTGTTGCCACGAATGCATTGCTCAAAGGGAGAGATGTTGCCGTACCAGAGCTCGTCAAGTATTTTCATCAGAACCTCCGCATACAGAAACGGTGACCGCATCCCCGAGTTCTCCCTCGGCAATACAGTCACCGCTCTTTTTCATTTGTTCAATTGCTATCACGGTCTGGCGGACAATTTCAAGCTCCAGTGCCGTTTGCTCATCCACACTTGCTTTGTTGGGCGAAGCGAGGAACATTGTCTTGAATACTTCGCTCATCACGGCATATTTGTCGCCGTAATAAAGGTCTTTAATCGTAATTTTTGCCATGTGTGTTACCTCCTTGGCTTTTGGTAACACACAATATACCACAGAAGATGGCACAAGTCCAGAGTTTTCTATGTTAACAAACGGATAACTTTTTGAAGCCAATTTCGCTCCGCTCATAACACACAGTGATGCAGTATTTCTTTTCGTAACAAATCTGAGTATGGGTGTTGTACTTTTCCGCATCAATACCCGCAAACTGCAACGACAATCCTAATCCCTCATACTTTGAAATTGCCTCTTTTATCGTCCAAAGTTTGATAAAATCCACATCCTTGTTATCACTCTGTTCCAACATTTCAAGCTCTGCCGCAGTGCAAATTCTCCGAGCGACGTCGGGATTATACGGCACGATACTTTCCACATCGATGCCGATATTGTGATCAGACACGGCGCAGGCAACGGCATCCTTGCAATGGCTCAAACTGAAATGGAGCGGCAGATTTGGCAACGAGGGTTTCCCGAATTCGTTATACACAAATTCGGGGACCTCGGTCATACCATATTCCTCACGCAGAGCGCGTTGTAAAAGCACGAAAGCCAAGACCGAACGCTTGCGGTCATCAAGCTTTTTATATTGCAACGCCTTTTCTCTGCGCCATGCGGGGAGTGAAGCAAGATGCTTTAAATACTGTTCATCGGAATAGTTTTCAAAAGTATCATATAGATAAATCATTTCAAATCCCCTAAACCAATGATAGCATTCGCCACCTCATCTGCTCTCTGTGTATGGAAGTAATGGTTAGCACCATGGATCACAACCATATCAATGGGATGCTTAAAGTAATGCTGCCATGCGTGCTGCGCTTTGTCAATATGCGGAGTGAATTTGTCAGCATCGCTAACGATCAAAGTACAAGGGATATCAAATACACCGTCAAGCAGAGCCATTTCACGGAAATAGCACTCGGTGTCTATGCGAAATTGCTTCGCAAGTTTGGCTTTTACTGCCTCTGACATCCCATCAAGCTCCATACCGACATTTTGCAAAGTGTGGAGTAGCTTTTCATCGCTCATAAACTTCCAAGGATTGAGCCGTTTGCCATATAGCTTGATGCCCTTGGGAGGAACGTTGCCGCCCATAACGATGCGCTTGATCTTGCTATTGTCGGACAAGTTTTGATATAACTTCAATGCCATAGCAGAGCCGGCACAATGGCTATAGAACACAACTGATTCGGCTTTCTCAATGATTTGCGATACTTCTTCTATCGCTTTAGAGAAATCAACCTCAGTCCAATTTGCATGGCGCAAAGCGTAAACTGTGATCGTCGGCAAGTGATCTTTTAGAGCCGATGCAAGGTCAATAAAGGTAGAGTCATCACTTCCCGCAAACGGGAAACAAACAATTACTTGCTTGTCCTCGCCCTTAACAAGTCGGCTGACCGTTTCATATTCCTTTTCTGTTCGTGTTTCGATAAACTCTGCAAGAGCCTTTACTGTAGGATGATCATAGATATCCTTGGCTGACAGATGGAATTCTTCGGGAAGATGAGCGAGCATTTCAATCACATGGATGCTGTTGCCGCCGGCACCAAAGAAATCGAGGTTAATGCTTACGGGCGAGATCTTCAAGAGCCGCTCAAATTCCTTGCACAGCAGTTCCTGAAGCTCGGTCTCGGGAGCTTTATATTCTTCGGATGTTGTCAGTCCCGAAATATCGTATTTTGCCAAAACACCGCGTGCGATCTTTCCGCTGCTCGTCATCGGGAAGGATTCCAAACGTATGAACAGATTTGGGATCATATAGTTCGGCATTGCTTTAGCAAGAGTAGCCTTTAGCTCTGCTTCGTCAATCTCCAATGTCGATTGATAGAACGTACACAAAAAGTCTTTTCCGTCGTGCTTAACGATAACGACAGCTGTGTTGGAAATGCCGTTAAAAGCGCAAATATTGCTTTCAATCTCACCAAGCTCTACACGCAGTCCGCGGATTTTCACTTGTGAATCAATTCGCCCGAGACATTCGAGCTTACCATCGGGCCGATAATATGCAAGGTCGCCGGTTTTATACAATTTTCCGCAACCAAACGGATTGTCGATGAATTTCTCGGCGGTCAATTCTTCTCGGTTTAAGTAACCACGGCAAACACCGTCACCGGCGATGCAGAGCTCTCCCGCAATGCCAACAGGACACAATTCGTTTTGATCCGAAAGTATGTAGATCTGTGTGTTGGCAATTGGTGTTCCTATTGAGATATCTGACGAAATCACTTCGTCGACACTTGACCACACCGTAGTTTCGGTGGGGCCGTAAATATTATATATCTGTGCGGATGTATGTTCCTTTAATTCTTGATAAAGAGCTTCTGAAAAAGGTTCACCGCCAAGAATTATTTTTTTCAAAAATCGTAGATAGTTCAAGTTCTGCGTGTTTGATATAAGCATTTTCATTTTGGTAGGTGTAGTTTGTATCACCTCGATTTGATTCTGCTCTATCAATACACTCAATTGATCTTGCAGCTTGCTTTCCGCATCGTTAGCAAAATATACGGTCATTCCGTTCAAAAGAGCAAGCAGAGATTCGGTAACATAGATATCAAAACCGATTGTCGTAACTGATACGATACGGCTGATTTCATCGTCAATCACTTTGCCATGTACATTGTGGCAATTACTGTGGCAGTAATTGACTACATTTTGATGTGTCAGCATTGTACCCTTAGGTTTGCCGGTTGATCCCGATGTGTAAATAACATAACATAGGTCATTGGGATTATTAACGCTTTCGGGATTAGAATAAATTTTATCCAATGAGATCTCCGCAAGGTCAATCACTGATTCAAGTTTACTCGGCTTATTTGCTCGGTATATAAGAGCAGTTTTGCATTTTGCATCATCCAGCATATAATCGATTCTGTCCTGTGGGAAAGAAGGATCGATAGGAAGATATGCAGCTCCGGCTTTCAAAACACCGAGCTGTGCGGCTATGACAAGATGGCTTCGAATAGAAATAATGGGAACAATGTCATCCTTCCCAATACCATGATCTCGCAAATCGTATGCAATACTGTTTGCCATACGGTTGATTTCGGCATACGAATAAGCACTTCCCTCAAAAACGACAGCCGTTTTATCGGGATTTTTTAATGCGATGGTTTCAAACAATTCGTGAACGCATCGGTCGGAAGGATATGCCACCTTCGTATTATTAAAGGTATCAGTAAGTAAAGTGTATTCATTTTGGGGGATAATCTTTGTTTCTGCAACCGTCTGTTCGGGATAGCTAACAATCTGTTCGGTGATATAGAGTAATCGTTTCAAAAGCAGTTCTGCTTCTTCATTGGAAAACTGTTCAAGCTGATAATCCAAATTCAGCACGTATTTTCCTACGTTATCGCGGTCATCAATGTGTAAAGCGAGCGGAACCTCGCTGTTTCCGTTGGTATACCATTTTGTATGCGCCTTAACGTTGCTATGCATAGTAGCATTTTGATAGCTGACCATAACGTCATAGAGGCTATCTATGTCGTGGTGTGCCTCACGAATGTTTTGCAACAGATGTGTATAGGGATATCTTTGATGGAAGAATGCTTTGGTTTGCACTTCGGAGAGCTGCTTGCATACATCCAACAAAGAAACATCTACGGAAAACGGAACAGTAATCGGTAAAGTGGAGATAAACATACCGAAAGTGTTCTTCTCGCTTCTGCCGAGACGATTCAGAGCTACCATTCCTACAGACGGAACAGATTCCAGACCGTTGATCTTTTTCAAATAAACAAGAACAACTGCTTCAAAAAGAATAGCGGGAGAATAACGATATTCGGTGCAGAATTTACTGATACGATCAAAAAAAGCACCATCAATTATTTCAGTCAATCTATGAGCCACGGAATTACGGCTTTTTTCTTTGCCGGGTTTTAACTGTGTAATGACGGGCTTCTCTGCATATACAGAAGACCAAAATTGTTTATCACGAGCGTATTTAGTTGATTCAAAATATTTTGCTTCATTCTCTATATGAAGCGAGTACGAAGACAATTCGCAAATGATGGGCGCTCCTTCAATCATTTGTTGAAACAGCTCTGCGCCTTTTTCCGCTAACAACGCAAAAGACCATGCGTCGGAAATCATATGATGCATATATATAAGGACACCCCATGTGCGATCCTTTTGCAAGATTGTCCATCGGTATAATTGCTCATCAAACAATTCTATAGGCTCAGCAATTTTACTTTGAACATACTCGTCTATATCTTGATCGCTTTTTCCTCGCATATCTACAACGGGAATGGTGATATACGAATATTCTTCAAAGTACTGCTCAATGTTGTTGTCATTTTTGCAAAGGCGAATGCGAAACCCGTCCATTTTCTCAACAAGAATATTGATTGTTTTTTCGATAATATCTGCGTTAAGTCCTTCGATGTCAAATTCAATCGTACCGCCGATATTACAAAGAGCCGTGCCGCTATAATATTGCGCCATGGTTAAAATATTGTTTTGTGCTGTTGTCAATGGATAGGTTTGCATTTACTGTCGCCTGCTTTCGTAGTATTTTTATTCTTCCGTCGCTGCCTCGATAAACTTTACAATATCGTCCACGGTTTTCATGAGCTTGATCTTTCTGTCGGGGACTTCGATATCGAACTCGTCCTCGAATTTACCGACGAGACTGACCACGTCATAAGAGGTGAAGCCGAGGTCATTGACGAGATGACTGTCGGCGTGGATGGTGTCTGCGGGAATGTCCTGATATTCGCTAATGATGGAAATTACTTTATCTAACATGGTGTTGTCCTCACTTTTTGTATGTTCTCTTGATTTTCTTGGTAGTCGTTTTCACAAACTCGGTATCACGAATGATGACCTTTGCAATCGCCTTATAGGGTGGGAGCGTATCGTTGAGCTGATCGATCTGCTCGTTGAAATAGGATTGGATGTTACTCTGCGCGGCGCGAAGTTCCTCATCGGGATAGATCTCGGCAACGAGCTTGTTATCTTCCTCGGACACAAGGCACTCGACAACGCCGGGGATACGTCCGATCAGCGTTTCAAGCTCTTCGGGAGAAACGTTCTTGCCGTTTGACAAAATGATCAGATTCTTGATGCGCCCCGTGATGTAGATGAAGCCGTCCTTGTCGAGCTTACCGAGGTCGCCGGTGTGGAACCAGCCGTCAACGATTGCCTTTTCGGTTTCTTCGGGTATATTGTAGTAGCCGAGCATGACGATGTCGCCCTGCACACAGATCTCGCCCTCACCGTTCTCGTCGGGATTGTCGATCTTGACCTTGACCTCGGGGAGTGCCTGACCGATACTGCCTGCGCGGTAGTGATAACGGCGGTTGACGCTGACAACGGGTGAGCATTCGGAAATGCCGTATCCGTTTATGATCTTGATGCCATAGGAATCAAAGCGGTCGATGATCTGCTGATCGATGGGCGCACCACCCGAAATGATGAAGTCAAGCTCGCCGCCAAGACCGTTGCGGATAGCGGAAAAGCACTTGTTGCGAAGCCCGATGTTCATCGCATCGAAAGGCTTGCAGACCTTATCGAGAATACCGAGGAGCTTCTTCTTTCCGCTCTTTTCGATTTTGGCAAGGATGCCTTTGTCTACCTTTTCGACAATCATGGGAACGACGGCAAGATAGGTCGGCTTGAAGTCATTGATCAGCTCCATCACGTTTTTGAGAGAGGGTGCGATCAAGGTGTCAACGCCGTAATAAATATTGGCAAGACCGCTGACTGTAAATGCGAAGGTGTGATGGAACGGCAACAGCGCAATGGTTCTGCCGTAAAGCTCGATAAAACCACACGCCGCGCGTGTGTCCTCGCAAATGTTCTTCTGAGACAGCACCACTCCCTTGCTCTTGCCGGTAGTACCCGAAGTGTAGATGATCGATGCAGGCGCATTTTTGTCGGTTGTGATCCACTCTGCCGACTCAACGGATTCGATAAAACCGCGCAACTTGGGCATAGCGATTGCTTCAAAATCGAGGATGATACCACCGATATCGTCAGCAATGTCATCGTAGTCCTTGGAATAGATCAAAGTGCGACATTCACACTCTATCAGCAGCTCGGCAATGTCGGGAGCGGAAAGCTCCTTGTCGATGGGAACGATGATGTTGTTACTGCACACAACGGCAAAATATGTGAGAATCCACTCGTAGCTGTTTTCACCGATGACGGCAATCTTGTTGCGTGCACCGTAGGTCTTGCTGAAATGCGATGCGAGCTTTTGCACGTCATCGTAAAACTGATTGTAAGTAACTGTTTCCTCGCTCTTGCGGCGTTTGGTACGGAACAGTACCTTGTCGCCATATTTGGATTTGACGATGGCAAGAAGCTCTTCAAAGGTTTCGTAGGGGGATATGATGTAATGGGGGAAAGGTTTGTTCTTCATCGCAGATTATTCTCCTCGAAAAATTTGCTTATTAGATAATTTCTCTTGTCTATGCTTAAATCTTTCTCGCACACGTCAATTTTCTTAAAAATACATTTGCACTTATTTACCCCTCGTTTTTTGTGTAAATATCTTTCAACTATGGTAGAACTTTTTAGAAATTCTTTAAATATTATTTCATTTCTTTTAGGGTTTGGACAACGATTACATTTTTTATTATTACTCGAATATACCAATTTAGCTTTAGTGTAATCCAATACACTATTGGCAATTTCTATTTCGCGATTATAACGGGGCAAAAAAGATAAGCACCAATTGAAAGAAAGCAACCAAATTGAAAACATAATCCAAAAATCCAATTCAAAAGTGCATTTTAATGAATTTATATAAAGGATGAAAATTATATATGCAATGACTTGAATGAAAACGAAAATACAACATACGACTGTTGGATGATATTCAACACAATTCTTTCGTATAATTGTGTGAAGGAGTGAACAAATCACAATCAAACCGATTGCACATACAAATCCAACAACCACATATGATTCGATTTCATTATTATCATTTATGAGATATAGGTAATTTTCTATGTTCATATAGGCAACTATTAAACTCATCACCAGAGAAATAATATCTATCCAAAACGGGATTTCTTTAGCTCCTCCAACACCAGTTGGCTGCCTGTAAAAATAATTCACATGATAATCCCTTTTGAAACTTTCCCAAGATTCGTCATCATCAAATTTCACTTTTTCTCGAATATAATCAGTTAATTGCCCTATTCTCAATGAATTTTGAACGGTATAGCGAAAGTTTATTTTGGAGAAAATACACGGAAGCAAAAAAACAACAGAAAAGAAAAACTCCACAAATAGTTTCATTGTGTTTGACAAGCTATTAGAATCTGCGAGAAAAGAAAATAATGCAAAACCTGCTGTGTAAACGACAAACGCAAATGTCAAAAGGCTCGTGTTGAGTTGATTAGAATATTCGTATCGAAATAGTTTTTCTGCTCTTAATGCTTCATATTCTGCTACACCGCTTACTTTTTCAATACTATCAGTAGATGGTGGATTCTTAATAATCTTTTGCTTTAAACAAAATTTCATCTTAACCTCAGTTTAATCTTTATTTTTGAAAGTCTTATTTCTTGTGTACAATAATTGCAGCAACTTCATCGGCTCTGTGTATATGGAAGTAATGGTTAGCACCGTGGATGACAGCCATATCAACGGAACAGCTGAAATAATGCTGCCATTCGTGCTGTGCTTTGTCAATATGCGGAGTGAATTTGTCAGCATCGCTAACAATCAATGTACACGGCACATCAAATACGCTGTCAAGTAGAGCCATTTCTCTAAAATAGCACTCGGTGTCTATGCGGAATTGCTTGGCGAGCTTTGCCTTTACCATGTCAGACATTCCATCAAGTTCCATACCAACATTTTGAAGCGTGTGAAGTAGCTTTTCATCGCTCATAAACTTCCAAGGATTGAGCCGTTTGCCATACATCTTGATGCCCTTGGGAGGAACATTAGCACCCATAACGATACGCGTGATCTTGCTATTATCGGGCAAGTGCTGGTAAAGCTTCAAAGCCATAGCAGAGCCAGCACAATGGCTATAGAAGACAACCGATTCGGCTTTCTCAACAATCTGCGATACTTCTTCTATCGCTTTAGAGAAATCAACCTCCGTCCAGTTTGCATGGCGCAAAGCGTAAACGGTAACCATTGGCAATTGATTTTTCAGAGCCGATGCAAGGTCAATAAAGGTGGAATCATCACTTCCCGCAAACGGGAAACAAACAATTACTTGCTTGTCCTCACCCTTAACAAGTCGGCTGATCGTTTCATATTCCTTTTCAGTCCGTGTTTCGATGAACTCTGCAAGGGTTTCAACTGTCGGGTGATCATAAACATCTCTTGCTGACAGATGAAATTCTTCGGGAAGGTGCGCGAGCATTTCGATGACATGAATACTATTGCCACCAGCACTGAAGAAATCAAGATTGATGCTAACGGGAGAAACTTTCAAAAGCTTTTCAAACTCTGCACACAACAATTTCTGAAGCTCACTTGTGGGCGCTTTATATTCCTCTGCTTCGGTTAATCCAGAAATATCGTATTTTGCCAAAACACCGCGTGCGATTTTTCCGCTACTCGTCATCGGGAATGAATCCAAGCGAATGAACAGATTAGGGATCATATAGTTTGGCATAACTTTGGAAAGTGTATTCTTCAATTCTGCTTCATCTATGTCCTTGTTTGCTTGATAAAATGCACACAAAAACTCTTTTCCACCGTGTTTAACAATAACAACTGCGGTATCTGCAATTCCATCGAATGCACAGATATTACTTTCTATCTCGCCAAGCTCTACGCGCAAACCACGAATTTTAACTTGGGTGTCGATTCTTCCAAGATGCTCAATAATTCCATTAGGTCGTATCAACGCGAGATCTCCGGTTCTGTACAATAATTTGCCCTCAATAAACGGATGAGGAACATATTTTTCTTTATTTAATTCCGGTCTATTCAAATAACCAAGTCCAATACAATCGCCCGAAACACACAACTCGCCGGGAATACCAATAGGCAAAATGTTTTGCTTATTATCCATGATATAGATTTGAGTATTGCGTACAGGGTAACCCAGTGTAATATCATCATCTAAAAGTTCGCAACCGCAAATCCAAATGTGGTTTTCTGAAGGACCGCAAGTGTTATATATGTGAGCGTGAGAATTGGAACGCATTTCATAGTAAATGTCACTTGTGAACGGCTCTCCACTTAACAGCAAGGCTTTGAAAGTATCCAAATAATCCAAGTTTGTCTTATCTGCCGTCAATATTTTATATCTTGTCGGGGTCGTTTGCAGTATTTGAATGTTGTGTTTCTTGACATATTCCGCAAATAATGTTTGATCAACCTGTTGCTTTTCGGTAGCTATATGTACGGTGATGCCAACAACCATCGGTGTTATGGTTTCGCACATGAACATATCAAAAGAAATAGTGTTAATTGAAATTGAGTTGTCATACTCGCATTTTCCAGGATATATGACAAGATTATGATAAGCGAAATTTACAAGACCTCTATGTGTTAATATTGAACCTTTGGGTTTGCCTGTTGAACCGGAAGTGTAAATAATATGGGCACCCATATTCGCTGTAACAGCGGAGGATATAGACTTAGAATTGCACCGGTCTAAAGTAATCGAATCAATGTTTAAGATGTGAATGTTCTCACAGTTGATGGATGTATTTTTTTCTTTATCGCTGATAATAAAATATTTAGCTTGACAATCTTCAAGAATATCGTTAATTCTCTCCGTTGGAACAGATATATCGATTGGCAAAAAAATGCCACCCAATTTCAACACAGCAAGTTGCGTCACCAAGATCATTTCGCTTCTGTGCATATGTAATGCCACCACATCACCGACATTGATCTCCAAAATGGACGCGAGGTTATTAGACATATGATCCAATTCGGTATATGTCAATGTTCGCTCATCACATACAACCGCAACTTTATTTGGAGTCTTTTGTACTTGCTCGGCAAATAATGTGTGAAGACAAGTATCTCTTGGATACGGAGATTCTGTAGCGTTGAACTCGTAAATCAGTAGATTTCTTTCGCTTTCGGGAATAATGTTCACGTCTGCAACCGTCATATCGCTCTTTGCGGTGATCTGATCCACGATACAGAGAATACGGTCTTTCAGCAGAGCAACCTCGGCTTCATCCGGGAACTGCTCGGTCTGATAGTCCAAGTTGAGCTTATACACGCCGAGGTGGTCGCGGTCATCAATATGGAACGCCAAAGCAACCTCGCTGTTGCCGTTTGTGTACCACTTGGAACGAGCATTGATGTCTGCATCGATCTGCGCATTCTGATAACTCATCATCACGTCAAAGAGCTTTTCCACGTCGGCGTGATGCTGATGGATGTCCGAAAGGATATGAGAATAGGGATATTTCTGATGGCGGAATATCTGCAAATGCAGATCGTTGATCTCGGCGCAAAGCTCGGCAAGAGTCTTGTCCTCGCTCGGCTTTGCGGTCAGCGGAATGGTGGAAATGAACATACCGAGGGTACGCTTATCCTTCGCTCCGTCACGGTTGAGAACGGCAAGACCGAGGCTCGGTGTTTTGCCACCGCCGTTGATGCGGTCAAGGTAAATGAGCATTGCCGCCTCAAAGACGGTTGCGGGGGAATACTCATGCTCGGTGCAGAATATCTTGATCTGCGCGGAGAGCGCGGGAGAAACCTCTGCATACAAACGGTTTGCAGAGGGAGATGTGCTTGTCATGGCGTTGGGCTTGAGGCGCACATATTCGGGATGCTCGGCATACATCTCCGACCAGAATGCCTTGTCCTTCTGATACTTCTTGGATGTGAAGTATTCCTGCTCCTTTGCCACGAAATCGGTGTAAGGTGCGATATTCAGCACGGGTTGTTCACCATTCACAAGCGCATGGCAGGCGTGAAGAATCGCATCATCAATAATGGTCATCGACCACGCATCCGAAACGATGTGGTGCATAATGGCAACGATAAGCCACGAGTCAGTCTTTTTGAGAATCTCAAACCGGTAAAGCTTGCCATCGTAAGTGATGGGCGTGCGCATCATAGCGTTTACGTGCTCGTCGATCTGCTCTTGTGTCAACTCGGTTGCATCGATCACGGGAATACTTTCGTATTCGTGGCTACCAACATATTGACAGACCTCGCCTCCTTCCTCGGTAATGCGCAGGCGAAGCCCCTCGGCGGCATCGATCAGCAGATTGATTGCTTTCTCAATGATCTCCGAGGTCAGTCCTTCCATTTGAAATTCTATCGTACCGCCAATATTGCCGAGGGCGGTGCCGGTGTAGAACTTGGTTTCGTTGTAGATGTTTTGTTGGGGTGTGGTGAGGTTGTAACGTGTATGATTCATAATGCGCTTCCATATCCTTCCGTGACCTGTATATTGTGAAATTTACAGATGTTTTTATAAATGCACCGAATATGTACTTCGACGCAGCAAAAACGAAAAAAGGGCGAGTATTTTCTCAAAAATGAGAGAATACTCGCCCGAAAAGCTCGAATATTTACTTTTTATTATTGAATAATAGTCGAAAAAGTGTTATAATTAATTATGTATAGCCATTTTGGTGTACCGAAGTACATATTCAATGCAGTTTTATACTAAAAATTTTTTGGTAATCGGTTCATCATTTCAATTTTTGTGTCCATCATACTGTGCGCGTAGCGGTTCAGAGTTATTGACGCATTTTTATGTCCCATGATCTCTGATAGCGTCTTAATATCCATTCCACATTCAATGGCGCGGGTTGCAAAGGTATGGCGTAGGGCATGGAAATTGAGCTTTCTGACTCCGGCTTTTTCCGTGAGTTTCTCAAATATATACTGGTACGAGCGAATCGACATGCGCTCGCCCTTTTTGTTTTCGATAACATAGTCGCTTCTTGCCGTTTCTTTCTGCGCTATCATCATTTGCGTGATATACGTCGGCAGGGGAATTATTCGATCTGATGATGCCGTCTTGGGCTTGTCCACGATGAGTTGCCATTCACCGCTTTCGTCCTTGTCTCGATATACCGTTTTGTTTATGGTGATAAATCCACGTTGAAGGTCAACGTCACCCCATTCAAGCCCTAATAGCTCTCCTATTCGAACTCCGGTATATAGGCAGAGGAGAATACCGAACAGGCGCGGATCGTCGGATGCCATAATTGCTTTTTCAATTTTCCGTTGTTCGTCTTTGGTGAAGGCTTCAACCTTCTTAGCGTCCTCACGCGAACGCCGTATTCGCTCACACGGGTTTTGTGAGAGTAAATCCATATCGCAAGCGTATTCGAAAGCAAGGTTCAGCACCGTAAGCATCAGATTTGCGCTTGTTGCAGAGAGTTTACCGCCACCGCTACGAATATTACCTTCTGCCTTTTGCTGTGAGAGAAAATCTTGGATATCTCTACGGCTCAGATCTTCAATATTTTGTCCGCCAAGCGTTGGATTGATATGCGCTGTGATTAGTCCTTGGTAGCGAGAGTAGGTTCTTGACTTGATGTGTTCCTTTTCATAGGTCTCAAGCCATTCTGTGAGTAGTGTCTGTGTTGTCATAAGTTTTCTCCTTTAATTTTGATGGTGCTTATATTGTACCCCAAAATTATCGACCTGATGTTAGCAACACAATACCACAAGGTAACGGCAAAGTCCAGATAACTTTTTGTTAACTTGAGGCGGAAGAACAAAGTCATTTTCTTTGTTTTCTCCGACGCAGATTTTGGAGGGTGAAACAGAAACGAGCAATTCTGCAATCTATAAAGTTGACAGATATACCACAAATATGCTATAATGTGATATAATATATTATAAAAACACAATCAACGACGAAACAATCAAGTTGGATAATAGATTGTAAATCACCCAAACGATTATCTGGGGAGTTATCTTTCGTAGCTGCAAATTCTATTGAAAAATGTCGAGATTCTTGAAGAAAAAATAATACAAACAACTGGAGACATATATGAATTTTCAAGTTTATGATAAAGGCGAATCCATAAAATATTGTAGTGACACATTGTATCTGCGCCGTGATAATTGGGATGACTATTCATTTAGAACTACATTTGAAGTATCATATTGTGAAAGTATCGGAAATGTTATTCTAATTGGGCAAGTGAAAATTGGCGTAATAGGTATGGAACCACAAACCAAGGAAGTGACAAATTCTATTACAAGAACTGAGCCTGCTGTTACATTTGACATAATCCCCAAACATTTTTCTAAACTCGACAATACTTATTTTTCTTTGGGACAAGATGAAAGCTATTATGCTAACATTTCAAGTTTGGGAGACAGCAAGAGAATCGAAATATTAACTGCACTACAAGATGTAGCTTTCAACTTAAAGCATTTTAAAAAGGTTCTCGGAGAGAGAGCTATGAGAACATCGCTCCTGAGAAGTATAGGAACCAACTCTGTCAAGGAACAACTACACCGCATCGCAGATGGTGGAGCCAGACTTACAAAATATAATTTTTCTTATACGGTTCAAGCGAACGATGACGAGCAATCCGTCTCGCGGTTATCTTTTGCTGTTGATCCTGACAGTAATCCACCAACCAATATTCATGTTCTTATTGGCAGAAATGGCACAGGAAAAACCACTCTAATTAAAAATATGATTCACAGTATTCGTTACCATGATAATTCACATGGTTGCTTTGAATATACAAAAGTGGGTAGAGTTTCAAAGCCTGCGAAATTTTCAAATGTTTTATGCGTGGCTTTCAGTCCATTTGATGATTTTTCGGAACTCGATACTCCAGAATCAGATATCCCGTATTCTTATATTGGTTTAAACAAACATGGGGGAGATCTATTCCAGTCTATTGAGGAACAATTTTTGGAAGCTTTTTCAAATTGCATGATGAATGCAAGAAAAAGAATGCTTTGGATAAAAGCCATTGAAATTTTAAAGAGTGATATTACATTCGGGGAGATGTCTTTGGAATCTATAGTTTCAAATGATGTGTTTTCTGACAGCGAAGATCCTGTTATATCCAAAAATGAATGCATAAAACAGATCTTTTCAAAATTGAGTTCCGGCCACAAGGTGGTTTTACTTATAATCACTTGCTGTGTCGACAAAATAGTTGAAAAAAGTGTTATTTTCATGGATGAACCAGAAAATCATCTGCATCCACCGTTGCTATCGGCCTTAATTCGCGCACTCTCAGATTTGTTAGTTGATAGAAATGGTGTTGCAATCGTATCTACCCATTCGCCAGTTGTGTTACAAGAGGTTCCAAATAATTGTGTATATTCGATAAGACGCTTAGATCAAAAACTATTAGCTGAACGCTTACCAATAAAAACATTTGGAGCAAGCATTGGAGCATTAACAAACGAAGTATTTGGTCTTGAAGTTACAGATTCGGGATATCATAAATTAATCTCCGATGCTGTTAAAAAAATGGGGGACTACGAACTAATTTCGGCCGAGTTTGAAAATCAACTTGGGAGTGAAGCGATAATGCTATTGAGAACATTGCTTGCTTTACATAAACCAGAGGATGAATAATGAAAAAATTACACAAACCATTGCCAAGCACTCGTCCAGAAGACATTTTTGAAAAATGTGTTTCTGGGTACAGAGATAAACAAAAAGTAACGGCACTATTACAATGCAAATGTATGGTTGGCTGTGATTCCGAATTATATGACAGAGTAGTTCCCACGAGATTAGAGGAATACAAACAATCTTCTTTGCCCACCAATATCGATTCCAAAATGATATCGAAAGTCTATACAGAAAAATTTGCTAAAGAAAATAGCCCGGGAAGGCAGTATTATAACGCTATTATGGAGCAAGCTGAACGGAATATATGTCCAATATGTGGTATAAGAATGGTCAAAACACTTGATCATTATCTGCCTAAAAGTAAATTCCCCACGCTTTCGGTTACACCAAGCAATTTGATCCCTTCATGCCGCGACTGCAACATGGATAAACGCGATGATGCAGCATATGATTCCAAAAACACGCCTGTACATCTGTATTTCGATGATATTCCCAATGAACCTTGGCTTCAAGTTACAGTCGGAGATAACCTCGAGATTCTTTATTACATAGCTTGTCCAGACACATGGGATGTAGGGCTTCGTAGTAGGATTGAAAAACACTTGGATTTTTATGATCTTCATGAGTTATACAGTAGCCACGCAAATGGTGAAGTAGCCAATAGCATTCATATGTGGAAGAAAACTATTATGCAAAGCAGTCCTGAAGTACTCAAACTCGCATTAATCGATGAGTGCGAGAGTTCTGAACTCAATAATATGAATTCTTGGAAATCCGCTTTATATCGAGGGTTAGTAGCTAATTTCGACAAAGTGAAAAAGTACATATTTGGACTCTGTGTTACCGAACAAGTAGATTCAAACACATAATAGTGCGTAGAAACGCATTTATGATTAGGCCGAATCAATCTTTTTCACTATTGCCATTCTTTGTTTATTTGCAACACATATTTTAGACAACAGAAGTAAAGAAAAATCCATCATGGACGGAATGTCTATGATGGATTTTTCTTCGTTTGGCTCTCTCAGGCGGTTGTTTAGTAAACCTCTTTATGATAGCGAGCCCTTCGCAGCAGTATTCTTTGATTTCAGTATCGTAATTTTGAATATACAAAAGGATATCTAAAAGCAAAACACCACGGACTTTCCTTCCGTGGTGTTTTGCCGTTAGGGCGGCTTATTCGGTTGTTATTATTTTACCGCTAATTTTGCACGCCCTTCCGTGCTTTTTATTTATATAAAGATTGCAAATTTTTCTACTATGTGTTATAATTAATAAAACCTATGAAAGGATTTTTTATGGAGATCAGAAAGACCATGCGTCCTATGTCTCACAAAGGAACGCCGATGGGCGACGATACAGTGAGAGAATACATATTTTTTACTGTTGAATACAACCATTATCGCGACGTCAGCGACGCTATAGAAAACGCCGTGCGTGACTGTGAAGATATGCGTGAATGCGAATGCGTTCTGGCGCTTCCCGACAGCTACACTGACAACGGCGAGGAAACTCCGCTGATCATATCTTTTCACGGGTCGGGTGCCAGAGTTTGCGAAAAGGACAATATGATAGGCGGTCTTGCATTCGTTACGCAGTGCGTCAATGCCGGATATGCGGCGCTTGATGTCAACGGCTCGGAGCCTCACGGCAAAACCATCGGGTGCTTTGAGCATCTTATGGCGGCATATAAGGCATACCGTTACGCTGTCAAGCACTTCAATCTTTCGAGAAATGTGCTGGTTGCCGGTGGTTCAATGGGCGGTCAGTCTGCATTTAACTTTATAAATATGTTTCCGAGTATAGTGACGGCGGCAGGGATCTTTTTCCCGCGCTTGAATATGGATACTGTAGATGTGAACGGTCACAGTTGTCTCGGTTCATGGGACAAGTTGGCTGTTCAGGGCAATGACGGAACTCCGCGCAGCCGTATTATAAATGCGCATAGGTTTCCGTCCGAGGAGTGGTGTGAGCAAAATACAATCGGCTTCAATCCTCACCGCATACGCTCGTTTGTGAACAGTGACGGAGAGCGTGTTGTTATACCGCCGTGTCCAATTAAGATATGGCACGGAACGGCGGACAACACGATAGATTACGTCATTTCCGAGGAATACGCCCGTGCGGTACGTCGCGCAGGATGCTATATTGAGCTTCATCTTCTGGAGGGCGTGGGGCATAAGACCACTCCTGTTATGCGGCAGGAGCTACTCATGTGGTTCAACAGATTTATATAAAGATATATGCGCCATAAAAAGGACGAAATTGAGGAATGATTATGGAGATTTGGGACGCATATACCCGCGATGGGGTGTTGACAGATAAAAAGCTTATACGCGGTGAGCCTATCGGGGATGGACTTTATCATATCGTTTGTGAGGTTTTGGTGCGACATGCCGACGGCAGTTATCTTTGCATGAAGCGTGCGGAGTCAAAGCCTGCTTATCCCGGATATTATGAGACCAGTGCAGGCGGCTCGGCGACTGTAGGCGAGACTCCGCTCATGTGTATCAAGCGCGAGCTGTTTGAGGAGACGGGGATTGTTTGCGATGATTTCATACAAGTGGCACACACTATAGTTGACCGCAGTCACACCATATATCATACATATGTATGTACAGTTGATATTGATAAAAGCTCTGTCATACTGCAAGATGGCGAGACGGTGGCGTACAAATGGATGGATGAAGATGAGTTTATCGAATTTATTAATTCCGATGATGTCATACAGCATCAAAAACAGAGATTTATGCCGTACTTCTCAGAGTGTGGCTATATAAAATAAAAATACGCCGCCGATTGGGTTGATACCTTTTCGGCGGCATATATATTATAATTAAATGATAGCTTTCAACTCGTCGAGCTGCTCCTGTGTTGTAGACCAAGCGGTGGCGAAGCGGACGACGGTATGCGTGTCGTCGTACTTTTCCCAGAAGCTGAAGCGGACTTGCTCGGAAAGCTTTTGCATCTGTTCGTTTTCAAGAATTATAAATTGTTGATTTGTGGGGGACTCCAAAAAGAACTTATATCCCTTTTGCCTGAACATATCCTTGAGCTGCTCTGCCATGTCTATTGCGTGTCGGCTTATCTTGAAATACAGGTCGTCGGTAAACAGCGCGTCAAACTGAACGCTGTTGAGTCTCCCTTTAGCCAGCAGTGCGCCGTGCTGTTTTACCATAGTGAGAAAATGACGGGGGGCGTTATTATGTGTGAATACGACAGCCTCGCCGCAAAGCGCGCCGACCTTTGTACCGCCAATGTAGAACACGTCGCACAGCGCGGCAATGTCGGGCAGGGAAAGGTCGGTCTGATAGCTCATTAAGCCGTAGCCCAGACGTGCACCGTCCATGAAAAGGGGGATGTCGTAGTGACGGCAGACCTCGGCAAGGCGGGTCAATTCGTGCTTTGAGTAAAGCGTGCCGTACTCGGTGGGATGCGAGATGTAGACCATGCCGGGAAAAACCATGTGAGTGTGGTTGGCGTCGGCGTAAAAGGTATCGAGATAGCTTTTTACCTCGTCGGCGTCAAGCTTGCCGTTATGCTCGGGCAGAGTTATGACCTTGTGTCCCGTTGCCTCGATAGCACCTGCCTCATGTCCGCTGATGTGCCCGGTGGTGGCGGCAATAACGCCCTCGTAATTCTGCAGCATGGTGCTGATAATGACGCTGTTTGTTTGCGTTCCTCCTGTGAGGAAATGCACGTCGGCGTCGGGGCACTTGCACGCCTCGCGTATCTTTTTTGCGGTACTTTCGGTATAAATGTCACTGCCGTATCCGGGGAGCGGCTCAAAATTTGTCTCGGTCAGACGGCGAAGCACTTCGGGGTGCGCGCCCATGATATAATCGCTTTCAAATGACAACATAAAATACCTCCCGCCGCACATTCGGCGGCTTGATTTTTTATATATTTGAATAAGGCGGTTGACAAAATCGCCAATGTTATTTATAATATAAGCAATATAAAATTGATAAAGGGGATAGCTATGAGCGACTTATATATTCAACAGCGGATATTCACCTGGGGTGATAAATTCGAGATATACGACGCTGACGGCAATGTCAGATACTATGTCGAGGGCGAAGTCTTCACTTTCGGTAAAAAGCTGCATCTTTATGACATACTCGGAAACGAGCTGGCGTATATCGAGCAAAAGGTGTTTACCTTTCTGCCCAAATACTACATCCACCGCCCGGGACGGGATACCGTCGAGGTAGTCAAGGAATTTACATTTTTCAAACATGAATACAGTGTACACGGTCCCGATTGGTCGGTCCACGGCGATTTTTGGGATCACGACTACGAGATAGTCGACAACAGCGGTCTTGTAGCATCTGTTTACAAGGAGTGGTTCACGCTGGGCGATGCTTATGCCATCAATTTCGGTGCGAGTGTTGACGAGATACTGGCGCTTGCGGTCGTGTTGGTCATCGACGCTTGCATTGATGCTGAGCGTGACTGAGGGAGGAGTTAAATGGAAGCAATATTTTTTATAATGTTCTTTTTGGTGATGAGCGTTTTTGTTGTTACATTTGTCAAAATGATTGGTGAGTGGTTTAAAAACAACAATTCTCCGCGCTTGTCGGTGGATGCCAAGATCGTTGCAAAGCGGTCACACGTTAGCCATCATCACAATCAGCATGGCTCCCATCGTTCGACCTCGTACTATGTGACGTTTGAGGTTGAGAGCGGTGACAGAATGGAGCTGCATGTCTCGTCTCATGAGTTCGTGTTGCTTGTTGAGGGGGATTTCGGAGTTTTACATTTTCAGGGGACACGCTATCTCGGCTTTGACAGGCAGTACGGTGACAGCGTGGCGCATTGATACCGTCAAAAAATCAAATGGGGTCACTCATTTGATTTTTTGTTTCTAACTATATAATGATAACTCAAACACAACCTTTTGTCAATAGATTTTAGTTCAAAGCTATTGACTATTTTCGCGGATGGGTATATTATTATATTAACTGTAAGATATATGAAGGAGTGCTGATATGAAGAGGGGAACCGCCAATATCATACGTTTTTTGCTTTGCGCTCTACTGGTTGCCGTATCAATATCAGCTACGGCATGCGAGCGCGGGCGGGGAAACGGCGATATTACGTCAAACAACACAAGCGAGGTGAGTGATGTGACTACCGCTCCGGACAAGAGCGAAAATGAGCTTGATAATTATGCGGGTACGCTTAAATATAATGTCAGCGACGACGGCAAAAGCGTCAATATCAGCTATATGGTTGACGGCGAGCAAAAGAGCTACACCGTTCCCAACAATGTCAATTATCTGTCGGGCGGCTTTGCCGCGACGGACGACCTTTCCCGCTCGCTCCCCAATTCTCTGACTACCGGAATTTACGGCGAGAACGGCGAGAAGTATGTAGGGCTGTTTTATTTTCTGTGGCACGGCGAGCATGGCGACACGGGCGTTTATGACTTGCAGAAGATCATGGATACCTACGGCGACCTCGCCAAGGATGCTAATGCAAAGGATCCGGTAACGGGCAAAAATATCTATGGCGCTATCGGTCAGATGCACTGGTTTGCCGAGCCGCTTTACGGTTATTATTACGCATCCGACGAGTGGGTCATCCGCAAGCACATGGAGCTGCTCTCAAATGCAAACATAGATTTTCTTTATTTTGACGTCACAAATGGATATATTTATAAGGATAATGCCCTCAAAGTTATGAAAGTGTGTCATGAACTCAACGAGCAGGGCTATGACGCGCCGCAGGTCGTGTTTTATACAAACGCCAATTCGGCAGGTGTTATGAAGCAGCTTTACAATGAGATATATAAGCCCAAGCGCTACAGCGACACATGGTTTTATGTTGACGGCAAGCCGTGCATAATCGGTGTGGAGTCGGGCAATATAGATGACTTCTTTACCGTCAAGGCGGCGCAGTGGCCCAACGAAGACTATAAAACAAACGGCTGGCCCTGGATGGATTTCGAGTGGCCGCAGAGAGTATTCAAGGACAGTGAGGGCAATGACAGCGCCATCAGCGTTTCCATTGCACAGCATAATAGGTCCATAACTTTCAGCGATTCTTCACTATATGGCTACGCGCTCAACCGCGGACGCAGCTTTAATGCGTCGAGTGCGACGGATGCATTGATGCAGGCGTACCGCGCCGCTTATGATAACGACAATTCGCTTACTTTGAAAGGGCTAAATTTCCAGGCGCAATGGGACAGAGCCATAGAGTCGGGAGTGCCCTATGTACTGGTTACGGGGTGGAACGAGTGGGTGGCACAGCGGCAGGACGGAGCGTTGCACCGCGGCGACGCAAGCTTTGTTCACTTTGTAGATACGGCGTCCATGGAGTTCAGCCGAGACGCCGAGATGATGCGGGGCGGCTATTTTGACAATTATTATATGCAGCTGATTGCAAATGTCGGGCGGCTTAAGGGCTTGGCTCCCGCTGTTGTTCAGGATGCGCGCAATCGTATTGATATTTCGGGCGATTTTGCACAGTGGGACAAGGTGATAGTCAGCTATACCGATCCCGAGGGCGACACCAAAAACCGCAATTCCGCCTGCTTCGGAAAAGGACGTTATACCGATTTTTCGGGTAACAACGATATCGTCTGCGCGAGGGTGACGAGCGACAGCAAATATGTTTATTTTTACGTCAAGACCCGATACGATATCAAACAGCCCGACACCGACTCGGCGTGGATGCAGTTGTTCGTAAACACCGACAGAGACGCTCAAAACGGCTGGTATGGCTATGACTATGTCATCAACAGCGCCAAAAAGAGTGACACGATGACATGTGTCGCGAGGTGCTCGTCCGTCGACGGAGTGCTCTCGCTTGCGGAGTGCGGCGAGGTCAGCTATCGCGTCGAGGGCAATCAGATGATGATAGCTGTTCCGCAATCGATGCTCGGCATCGCTGAGTACGATAAAATTTATATCGAATTTAAATGGGTGGATGCCGATGAGGGCGTGAAATTCACAACAATGGAGGACTTTTATACCTACGGTGACGTCGCACCGCTCGGCCGCCTTAACTGGATATATCAAAATTATATTCCGAGCTGATTAAAAAGTGTTTGTCGGGTATGGACAAACACAGCGTATTGTGATATAATATAATGTAATTTTATTTACGATCTCGGAGGAAACCATGTCTGAATACAAAATAGAAACAAAATGTGTACAGGGCGGTTATACCGCAGGAAACGGCGAGCCTCGTCAGGTGCCGATAATTCAAAGTACCACTTTTAAATATACGACAGGAGAAGCGATGGGTCAGCTTTTTGACCTTGAAGCAAGCGGATATTTTTATTCCCGTTTGCAAAACCCCACCTGCGACACCGTTGCGGCCAAGATATGCGAGATGGAGGGCGGCAGTGCGGCTATGCTGACATCGTCGGGTATGGCGGCAAACTTCCTCGCTGTGTTCAATATCTGCTCCTGCGGAGACCATATCGTGTCGTCCGCATCCATTTACGGCGGTACATATAATCTGTTTGCCGTCACGCTCAAGCGCATGGGCATTGAGGTTACATTTATCGCGCCCGACTGTTCCGATGAGGAGTTTGAGGCGGCGTTCAGACCCGAAACAAAGCTTGTTTTCGGCGAGACTATCGCAAACCCCGCGCTGAATGTGCTGGATATCGAGAGATTTGCATGTGTCGCCCACGCGCACGGCGTTCCGCTGATAATCGACAATACTTTCCCGACCCCCGTAAACTGCCGTCCCTTTGAGTGGGGCGCTGACATAGTTACGCACTCGACCACCAAGTACATGGACGGTCACGGAAGTGCGGTCGGCGGAGCTATAATTGACTCTGGTAAGTTTGATTGGATGGCGCATGCCGATAAGTATCCCGGTCTTTGCACACCCGACGACAGCTATCACGGTATCACGTATGCCGAAAAGTTCGGCCAGGGCGGCGCTTACATTACCAAGGCTACCGCACAGCTCATGCGCGACCTCGGAGTTACCCCTGCACCCATGAGCGCATATATACTCAATTTGGGACTTGAAAGCCTACACGTTAGAATGCAGAGACATTGCGACAACGCGCTTAAGGTAGCAAAATATCTTGAGTCCTCCGATAAGGTGGCGTGGGTCAACTATCCGGGGCTTGAGTCCTGCCGTGATTACGCACTGGCGCAGAAGTATATGCCGAACGGCACTTGCGGCGTTGTCAGCTTTGGTGTCAAGGGCGGAAGAGAGGCTGCGGGCAAGTTTATGAACGCACTGAAGCTTATCGCCATTGAGACACACGTTGCGGACGCGCGTTCCTGCTGTCTGCATCCCGCGACTACCACACACCGTCAGCTCAGCGACGAGGATTTGATCGCTTGCGGCGTCGGACCCGATCTCGTTCGTCTCTCCTGCGGTATCGAGAATGCAGACGACCTGATAGCTGACATAGAGCAGGCGCTGAACAGTTGATTTGAGGTGAAAAATGCCTATTAAAATACCAAATCTTCTTCCTGCGACAAGTACCTTGCAGGAGGAGAATATATTCGTAATGACAGAGACGCGCGCGATAACCCAGGATATCCGCCCGCTTCACATACTCATGCTCAATCTCATGCCTACCAAGATCGTCACCGAGACGCAGATAGCCCGCCTTATCGGCAACACGCCGCTTCAGGTCGAGCTTGAGCTGCTTCAGACGGCGACTCACAAGGCAAAGCACACCTCCGCCGAGCATATGCTGGCGTTTTATAAGACGTTTGACGAGGTGAAGCACAGAAAATTTGACGGACTCATTATCACGGGCGCGCCCGTTGAGCAGATGGAGTTTGAAGATGTTGAGTATTGGGAGGAGTTGTGCGAGATAATGGAATGGAGCAAGACGCATGTCACAAGCACATTCCACATCTGTTGGGGAGCACAGGCGGGGCTGTATTATCATTACGGTATCAAAAAATATCCGCTGGATAAAAAGCTTTTCGGAGTGTTCCGTCATACTCGCGACTATAACCGCTCAATGCTACTTCGCGGCTTTGACGACGAATTCTGGGTGCCGCACTCACGCTATACCACCGTGCGCACAGAGGACGTTGCGGCGTGTCCCGAGATAAAAATAATATCCACCTCTCCCGAGGCGGGACTGTTTTTGTGTGCTACCGAGCGCGGCAAGCAGGTGTTTGTAACCGGTCACTCGGAATATGATGCCGACACGCTGGAGAGGGAATATCTTCGTGACAAAAATGCAGGTCTGCCCATCGAGGTTCCGGTAAATTATTATCCCGATGACGACGATACCAAAGCACCGTTGGTGCGTTGGAGAAGCTGTGCGAATCTACTGTATTCCAACTGGCTCAACTATTTCGTCTATCAGACGACGCCTTACGATATAAACGATATCAAATAAAAATCAAATAAAATTTATGAAAGCTGTGCAGCTATGAAAACCAAGCTAAGACATAATCTTAAAAAGCTGACAGTCTCGGCGCTTTTCGCGGCGCTGACCTGCCTTTCAACCTTGATAGTCCTTACATATTCGCCTGCGGGCGGATATATCCACCTCGGCGATTGCTTTGTGCTACTGTCCGGATTTTTGCTGGGGCCGCTGTGGGGTGGTCTTGCAGCAGGACTCGGCTCGGCGTTGACAGACCTGTTTTTAGGGTATGCTACATACATACCTGCGACATTTGTCATTAAATGGGGAGTTGCGGCGTTGGCATCGGTGCTTATGATGCTGATGAGTCGGAATAATACCCGCTTGTCGATCGTCAAACGTGCGGTAGCGGCATGTGCGGGCGAGTGCATAATGGTAGGCGGTTACTTTGCATACGAATGCATACTATACGGCTTTGCCGGCGCGCTTTCGGGTGTCGTTCCCAACATAATTCAGGGCGTATCGGGTGTGGTGTTGGCATCCGTGCTTATGATACCGTTGACAAAGATCGGCTATATCAAGAGATTTTTCGAATAAACAAATCAAACGGGCTGCCGAAAGGCCGCCCGTTTTTCTATCAATTAATAAAAAAATAATAAAAATTTCTAAAAAAATATTGCTAACGGCGCGGTATTGTGGTATACTATCATTTGGAATATTTTTGTCTGGTAAAATAATTGAAAGGAATATAAAACAATGACCTACAACAAAAAAACAATTGAAGACATTGATGTTGCCGGCAAGAAAGTGCTTGTCCGTTGCGATTTCAATGTACCGCTGAAAGACGGCGTAATTACATCCGACAAGAGAATCGTCGAAGCTATCCCTACTATCAAGTATCTGCTTGATAAGGGCGCTAAGGTTATCCTTTGCTCGCACATGGGCAAGCCCAAGGGCGAGATCAACCCTAAGTACACATTGGCTCCTGTTGCCGCAAGACTTTCCGAGATCCTTGGCTTTGACGTTCCGCTTTGCGCTGATACCATTGGTCCCGACGCAAAGGCAAAGGCTGCCGCTCTCGAGGCAGGCAAGGCTATTCTGCTCGAGAACACTCGCTTTGACAAGAGAGAAGAGAAAAACGATCCCGAGTTTGCTAAAGAGCTTGCTTCTTTCGCTGATATATTCGTAAACGACGCTTTCGGCGCTGCTCACCGCGCTCACGCTTCTACCGCGGGCGTTGCTATGTACGGCGGACTTCCCGCTGTTTGCGGCTACCTGATCCAGAAGGAGATCGGCGTTATGGGTAAGGCTCTTGAGGATCCCGTCCGTCCCTTCGTTGCTATTCTCGGCGGCGCTAAGGTATCCGATAAGATCGGTGTTATCAACAACCTCATTGAGAAGGTCGATACCCTCATCATCGGCGGCGGTATGGCTTACACCTTCTTCCGCGCTATGGGTAATACCACAGGTACCTCCATCTGCGAGGAGGATAAGCTTGATCTCGCTCGTGAAATGCTCGCAAAGGCAAGAGCAAAGGGTGTAAATTTCCTGCTCCCCGTTGACAACGTTATCGGCCGTGAGTACAAAGAGGACACCACCTTCATGCGCATTTATTCCGATTCCATTCCGGATGGTTGGATGGGTCTGGACATCGGTGAGAAGACTCAGGAGTTGTATGCTAAGTCTATCGTAGGCGCAGGTACCGTTGTTTGGAACGGTCCTATGGGCGTTTCCGAATGGGAGAACTTCGCAGCCGGTACTCGCTCCGTTGCTAAGGCAGTTGCCGACAGCGGCGCTATCTCCATCATCGGCGGCGGTGACAGTGCAGCGGCTGTTGAAAAGCTGGGCTATGCTGACAAGATGACCCACATCTCCACCGGCGGCGGTGCGTCTCTCGAGTTCCTCGAGGGCCTTGAGCTTCCCGGTATCGCTTGCCTCCAGGACAAATAAGACATATCGAAAGGAAAATATAAAATGAATCCTGCAAAGAGAAGAACAGTTATCGCGGGTAACTGGAAGATGAACTTCACACCCGCCGAGGCTACTGAATTTATCAATACAATTAAACCCATGGTTGCCGGCAAGGACAACTGCGACGTTATTTTCTGCGCTCCCTATGTTACCATCGCGGCTGCTATGGAGGCTGCTAAGGGCTCGAATATCAAGATCGGTGCCGAGAACGTACACTTCGCTCCCAAGGGCGCGTACACCGGCGAGGTTTCTGCCGAGATGCTCAAGGCTATCGGCGTTGAGGTGGTTATTATCGGTCACAGCGAGAGACGTCAGTACTTCGGCGAGACCGACGAGACTGTAAACCTTCGCACAAAGGCCGCTCTTGAGGCAGGCCTGCGCGTTATCCTGTGCCTGGGCGAGGTCAAGGAGCAGAGACTGTCGGGTATCACCAACGAGGTCGTTGCTATGCAGACCAAGCTGGATCTGGCCGGTATTTCTGCCGAGCAGCTTAAGAATGTAGTTATCGCTTATGAGCCCGTTTGGGCTATCGGCACAGGCCTTACCGCTACTCCCGAGCAGGCTCAGGAGACCTGCGCGGTCATTCGTGGCGTGCTGGCTGATATGTACGGCGCTGACGTTGCCGAGACCGTTACTATTCAGTACGGCGGCTCCATGAACGAAAAGAACGCGGCTGAGCTGCTTGCAAAGCCCGACGTTGACGGCGGCCTTATCGGCGGCGCATCGCTCGTTCCCGAGAAATTCACCGCTATCGTTGACGCGGCACAGTAATTAAATAATAAAATTAACATTAAAGCCCGGCATTGCGCCGGGCTTTAAGGCAACAGGGGGCTGTTGCCTTAGAAAGGTAGATATGGCAAAACACAGACGTGGGCGCATAAATGATGAAGTTCTCAAAGAAATGGCAGAAATTTTGCGCGAGGTCAAGGATCCGCGCGTTCGCGACGCATTTATAAGCGTTACGGGTGCGGATGTTACGCCCGACCTTAAATACGCTAAAATATATTATTCGCATCTTCAGGGTGACTCGAAGGAAGTCAGCAAGGGACTCAAGTCGTCCGCGGGCTTTATCCGCCGTAAGCTGGCGGAGCGCCTGAATCTGCGCATTACGCCCGAGCTGACATTTATAGTTGACGAATCTATCGCTCACGGTGCTCATATCGCGTCCCTGCTCAGCGGATTGACTTATTCAGACGATAGTGACGAGGACAACAGCGAGGACGAAGGCGATGAGTCCTGAATATAAAGCACTCGGATTTTCTGAGCTGTGCGAACGGCTGACGACGCGGGCGCGAACGCTGATAGTTTTTCACGACCGTCCGGACGGCGACGCCGCAGGCTCGGCTTTTGGTTTGCGTGCGTTGCTTGAAGCGCTGGGGAGCGAGACAAGGTGCGTTTGCTCCTCGGAGGTGCACCCCCGTTACCGCTTTGCGGTTGAGGAACTGTGCGACAGCGTACTGCCCGAGAATTTACCTGCGGATTTTGTTCCCGAGCGTGTGGTCAGTGTTGATACCGCATCTCCCGCGCAAATGAAGGAGCTTGACGGCAGGCTGAAATATAAGGTCGATATTATGATTGACCATCATGGCAGGGGAGAGCCGTACGCCGACTATTACGTTGACGGCGGTGCGGCGGCATGCGGTGAGATAATTTACGATATTGCGCAGTATTTTTTGAATAACGGCAAGATATCAAAGCTACCGGAACGCTTTGCGTTGTTGACCTATATGGCGATAGCCACCGATACCGGTTGCTTTAAATATTCAAATACCACCCCCGAAACACACCGCCGTGCGGCGGCGCTGATGGACGGCTCGTTTGACTATGCCGAAACAAATTTCCGCTTGTTCGATTCGCGCTCTAAGGACGAGCTTAAGGTAAGCTCGGCGGCAATGCAAAATATGCGTTTTTATTTTGACGGCAAGCTGGCGATTGCGGCACTGGATTACGCTCAGATACTCGCGCTCGGCGTACCGAGCGAGTATTATGACGGGCTTATAAGCGCGGCGCGCTCTGTTGAGGGCGTTGAGGTCGCAGTCGCAGTTCGACGCATGAGCGAGCAGCCCGTGTTCCGCGTTTCCACCCGTTCAAACGGCGCAGCGGATGTCTCGGAGCTGTGCGCAAAATTCGGCGGCGGCGGTCATTCCAAAGCGGCGGGGTGTTCAATAAATGCAAAAACGCTTGAGGAGGCGATCGATATGATCGTTTCCGAGTCCAAAAAATTTTTCAAATAAAACACAGGAGAATGGTCACTATGAAAGTTTGTGTGATTCAACCTTATTATTCCTTTGATGCAAAGGATACCGAAGCGTGCTACCGTCAGCAGGTAGAGCTGCTCGATAAGTGTGATGACAGCATGGATCTTATTGTGCTGCCCGAGTATGCAGACGTGCCCGCCGAGCAGCCTAACGCAGAATCTTACTATGCAATGGTAGACAAATACAATGCCGATATTATGGAGCGTTCGATTGCCGCCGCCAAGCGTTGCAATGCAATCGTTTTTGTCAATGCCGCATATCATACCGAGAGCGGTTGGCGCAATACCACACACGCTATCGACCGAGAGGGTAATATTGTCGGACGCTATTTTAAGGCGCATCCCGCCCCCAGCGAGATGGCAAACGGGCTTGACGCTACCTATAGCTACGAATATTCCGAGCCTTATGTTATCGAGATAGAGGGTGTTCGCTACGGCTTTATGACTTGCTACGACTTCTATTTCTACGAGGCATTCGCACCGCTGGCACGTCAAAATGTTGACGTGATCATCGGCTGCTCGCATCAGCGCACCGATACACATGAGGCACTTTCTATCATCAACCGTTTCCTGTGCTACAATACAAACGCTTACCTCATCCGCGCATCTGTTTCGCTTGGCGAGGATTCAAAGATTTGCGGTTGCAGCTGTGTTATTGCGCCCAACGGTGATGAGCTGGTCAACATGAAGAGCAATATCGGCATTGCGACATGCGAGATTGATCCCCATAAAAAGTATTATAAGGCAGCAGGCTTTGGCGGCAAGACAAAGTCGCATTATGAGTACATAGAGCAGGGCAGACGTCCCTGGCTGTACCGCAACGGCGGCAGTGCAATGGTCAAGTTTGATGACATTATGCCTTATCCCCGCCTTTGCGCACACCGCGGCTTTAACACCGTTGCTCCCGAAAACAGTATGGTAGCCTTTGGCGCGGCTGTAGCGCTCGGAGCAGAGGAGATCGAGTTTGACCTGTGGTTCACCTCGGACGGCGAGATAGTTTCCTGCCACGACAGCACGCTTGACCGCGTCAGCAACGGCACGGGTACTATCACCGAGCACACGCTCGCCGAGCTTGAACAGCTTGATTTCGGTTCCAAGTTCAGCGAAAAGTTTGCAGGACTCGGCATCGTCAAGTTTGAGGACATACTCAAAAAGTTTGGTGGTCAGGTTGTAATGAATGTGCATGTCAAGGCACCGTGGGATGTTTACCCCGAGGATATGATGAAAAAGATCGTCGCGCTCATTCGTCAGTACGAGTGCGAGAAATATTGCTACTTCATGATCGCGCGCGACAGCGTTATCAAGCAGTTTAAGTCCTACGCTCCCGATATCGCAATGTGCGTCGGACACCTCAAGAGCCGTCCGTGGGAGATAGTCGACAGAGCTATCGAGATGGGTTGCGAAAAGGTTCAGCTGTTCAAGCCTTACTTCAATGAGGAGATCATCAATAAGGCACATGAGCACGGCATACACTGTAATGTGTTCTGGGCTGACGATCCCGAGGAGGCTTGCCGCTACAGAGCAATGGGTATCGACACCATTCTTACAAATAACTATCTTGAAGTCTATAATGCACTCAAGAATATGAAATAAGATCACAAAAACAAAAGCTCTCCGCCGGAGAGCTTTTGTTTTTGTATTATTATTTGATCGCCTCGCGGAACTTTTTGACATTCTCGGAGAGGTCGGCGCCGGGTGCGTAAAGGCTGGAGGTGCCCGCTACGAAGATATTCGCACCGGCACGGCTCATCTTTGTAGCGTTCTCGAACGAAACATTGCCGTCGCACTCGATCTCGATGTTGGGATAACCCGCATCATCCAGCATTTTGCGCAGACGTGCGATCTTGTCCAGTGTCTGCGGAATGAGCTTCTGACCCGCATAGCCGGGGTTGACGGTCATGATGAGTACCGCGTCGATATCGGGCAGCAGCTCCTCAACAACATTAAGCGGAGTTGCGGGGTTGAGCGCCAGCATGGGGCGAGCGCCTGCCTCGCGGACAGCGTTGAGTGTGCGCTGAATGTGCGGAGTGGACTCATAATGGATGGAAACATAATCGTCCTCGTTGAACTCAAAACGGTCAAGCTTGCAATCGGGACGGTCAATCATAAGGTGGATATCAAGCGGTATGGAGCAGGCGCGGTGCAGCTTCTTAATGAAATCGGTACCCAGCGTGTAGTTGGGAACGAAAACACCGTCCATAATGTCTATGTGCAGATATTCGATGCCGTGCTCCTCAAGCTGTTTCAGCTCCTTGCCGAGCTCGAGAAAGTTGGCACACATAAGAGAGGGGGATATTTTTTTGTCCATGAGTATGTATGATCCTTTCAATTATTTTCAACTTATTCTACCACAAAATACACGTCTTGTCAATCAGTCGCGGTGCTTTACTTGTTAATCCGCACTGCCTGTCAGCTTGCGGCGGAGAGTCAGCAGCTTTTCGCGCGGCAGATCGATGGAATGGCAGTATTCCTCAACGTTTCTCCAGCGTGCGCGGAACATTGCGAGAAACAGCTCCATGTTTTCTGGCAGGGGAATGAGACGCTGTGTGGGCAACAGCTCTTCAAGCGGGGTGTCACCCCAGCGGGCGGTGTAGGTTTTGGCGTAATCGTCGATAATGTCGCGATCTTCAACATCTGCAATGAGCAAAAGCAGCGCCGCGGTGACGCCGGTGCGATCCTTGCCTGCGAAGCAGTTGAATATAGTACCGCCTTCGGCATCGGCGAGCGCGGTTAGAACACCGCGGATGTTGTCCTTGAGCAGGAGCAACATTATGTAATACATGGCGGATTCCTCTACAGTGAAAAATTCACTTCGCCACCAGTTGTCGCATTTTTTATTGATATATTTGAAATCGGGATGATTGGCAAGCGCATGTGGATGCTTTATCAGCTCCTCGGGAGTCCGTAGGTCAATGATCGTTCGAAAGCCCTTTTGTTTTAGTGACTTTGTTTGCTCTGGAGTGATATTTTGTATTATATTGGAGCGGGCGAAAGCGCCGTAAAGCGTGCTTCCGCCGTTTTTTCGGCGTAAGCCGCCCAGGTCGCGGAAGTTGTATAGGTTGTCTGTGGGTGTATACATAATAAAGCTCCTTGATGTATTTTATCAGCTATTATTGTACCATATAAAAGTCCAAAAATCCATATAAAAATGCCAATTCCACAAAATAAACCGTCCAAAATAAGGCTGTGGAGTGAATAAATACGCCGATTTGAGGCAGACAATGGTAATACAAGAGCAGGAGGCGAAACATAATGAAAAAATTAGTTACATTTTGCATTTTTATTCTGATCGGCGTGCTGATGCTGAGCGTACTTCCCGCACATGGCGAAGCCGAGATATATGACAGTGTTGTCAGACTGCATGTTCTGGCAAATTCGGACTCGGAATACGATCAGCAGCTAAAGCTTCGGGTGCGCGACGGCGTGCTTGCTGCGGCGTCCGATATCGTCGAGGGGTGTTCGACGCGTGATGAAGCCGCCGCGGCGCTGAATGCACAGCTTGATGTTATACAGGCGGCGGCGCTGTCTGTCGTGCGCGAGGCGGGTGAGGACTACGCGGTCGAGGTAAGGCTGTGTGAGGAGCAATATCCCACAAAAAATTACGAAAGCATCTGTTTCCCGTCCGGGACGTATATGTCGCTTCAGGTTCGCATTGGCGAGGCCGAGGGGCAAAACTGGTGGTGCGTGCTGTTCCCGAACCTCTGTCTGTCGGCGGCGGGCAAAAAGGACGCAGAGGACGCCTTTATTCAGGCGGGTCTGACACCGGAGCAGTACAAGATCATAACCGAATCAGAGGGGACGAAATATAAGCTTCGGTTTAAATTTCTCGAGCTTATCGAGCAGGCCTTCGGCACAAAATAATAAAATTCTATTGATTTTCCTTCCAAAATAATATACAATAATACCGATGAGTTATCATCGGTATTATTGTATATTGGGAGAAGGTTATGACATACGCACAGGGACTTAAATTCGGCAGCTCGCTTTGCTTTACAAGATCGTTGGATCGCGACGCACTTCACACCTTGAAATCAGTCGGAATTGACGCCGTCGAGCTTTCCTTTAATTTTGATACATACATGAATAAGCTGGATTTTGCACGCAACTGGGAGAAATATGCCGACATTGCGGCAGAGGAGGGGATAGAACTGTGGTCCATTCACCTGCCTTTTTCCCGCTCGCTTGACATTTCAAGCACTAAGGATGAATTCCGCGCCATCGCGCTTTACACCAACCGCACGCTCATCGAGGCGGCGGGCAAGGCGGGCATTAAGGTAGCCGTGCTTCACCCCAGCAGTGAGCCCATTACCGATGAGGACAGACCCGAGCGTCTGCGCCGTAGTCGTGAGGCTATAATCGAACTGCGCGAGGCTTGCGATAGGGCGGGCATGAAGCTGGCGGTCGAAAATCTGCCGCGCACCTGCATGTGCAACCGTTCCGCCGAGATGATCGAGCTGTTCCGCGATACAGGTGCGGGCATCGTTTTTGACACAAACCATTCACTGATCGAGGAAAATGTGGCGTTTTTATCTGCACTTGTGGATTCGGAGATCCCGATCTACTCCTTGCATATTTCGGATTACGATTTTGTCGATGAGCGTCACCGCTTGCCCGGCGACGGTCTCAATAATTGGACAGGTATTCTCGCACAGCTTGAACGAGCAGGCTATTCGGGGCCGCTTATGTATGAGGTGCCGCGCCAGCCCAAGGAGCGCGACGTTATAGCTCCCGAAGAGCTGGGAGCAAATATGAGAGCACTTGCTGCGGGCGAGATAAAATAAAAATCAAGGTATGGATCAAATGCATTGCTGTATTTGATCCATACCTTTTCATAATATTGTTATTTTAAAACACGTTGGAAGAATTTAATGTGAAAATACACCGATACCAAAGCTGTCAACAGGTCGGCGAGTGGCTGCGCCATCTCGATGCCGGTGATGCCGATAATGTGCGGCAATATCAGTACCGCAGGAATAAAGAATATACCCTGTCGGCAGGATGCAAGGAGCGCCGCTGTTGTGCTGAAGCCGAGACACTGATACAGTTGATTGACATATGTGGAATATGCCATCGTGGGCAGTACAAAACAGCAGAAGCGCAGAGCATTTCGACCTATTTCTACCACCTCGGGGTCATCGCGAAAAAGCAATATTGCCTGCTCGGCAAACGGGAAGAGAAATACCGCCGTAATAATGCACACACCGCTTCCCAGCGCTGTTGTGACCCAGAATGCCTCTTTGACGCGCCGCTTCTCACCCGCGCCGAAGTTGTAGCCCGCAACGGGCTGAAAGCCTTGTCCGATACCGACCACAACATTGCGGACAAGCATATATACCTTGTTTGCGACTGTCATTGCGGCAATGGCGGCATCTCCGCCGACTGCACCGGCGCTGTTGTTGAGCAATGCCGAGGCTACGCTTGCCATGCCCTGACGACAGATGGTGGGAAAGCCACGCTTGAATATGTTGAGATATATCTTCGCATCGCGGCTGACATAACTAATGCCAAGCCGAATATTGCTCTTTTTACGAAGAAAGAATGAAAGCAATATCAAAAAGCTGACGCATTGACTTATCAGTGTGGCGAGTGCCGCGCCCGATATGTCCATGTTTGCACCGAATATCAGCAGTGGGTCAAGCACTATGTTGACTATACCGCCCGCGCATAAGCCTACCATTGACAGTGTTGCCTCACCCTCGGAGCGCAGTATATTGCTGAGCACGAATGAGGAGCACATGACGGGTGCACCGATGAGTATGTAGATCGAATAGTCGCAGGCGTAAGGAAGAATGGTGTCTGTTGCGCCGAACAAACGCATTAGCGGTTCCAGAAAGATCAAGCCTCCCGCCATAAGTATAAATCCGAACGCTATGGCGGCTGCAAATGCGCTGTTTCCGTAGCGTGCGGCGAGATCGTCCTTTTTCTCGCCGAGCGTCGTGCTGATAAGGCTGTTTGCTCCCATTCCGAGGCCAAATCCGAACGCTTGAATTACAGACATAAGTGCAAACACAACTCCGACCGCGCCCGAGGCGCTGTTATTGTCAAGCTGAGAGACAAAATATGTGTCGGCTGTATTGTATATAACTGTGATAAGCTGGCTTGCCACGGTAGGTATTGCCATGCCGAGCACCAATCTCGGTATGGGAGTGCTTACCATGCGATGATGCTGGGCTTCACTGTTCAATTGTTTTCCGTATAAAGACATGCTTGTTTTTTCCTTGCAATTTTCGAGTGTTATGTTGGTTTGGACTAATTGTTGACAGGTGCCTCGGCACCGCGGACAATATGGTCTGCCGCCTGAGCCAGCAATTTAGCAGTGGCGGCATCGATGCCGTCATGATAAAGCTCCGCCGCGCCGACGGGAGATTCATTGTAGAAATGCGCGTAAAATGCACAAGCAACAGCATACGAGCCGTAAAGCGAGGGATGACGCTCGTCGGTGTGGTACATATTGATATTAGGATAGCTTGTTACCATAAATTCAAACAGCGAAGAGCAATCGACCATAGGGGCCTCCAAAGCATTGGCGAACTCTTCCGAGACCGATTTCATGTAGGCTGTGTGGTCGGCGCGGGAGATGGTGTATTTTGCTATGCTCGTTGCATTGACACCGTCGCTGTTCATTCTGAATATGCTGCAGGAGCCGGTGTTATTGCCCCATGTAGCGTAAATGACGGTCTGAGCGCCTGCTTCCTTTATTCGTTCGTCAAGAACCTTGCTTGCGGCGAGCTCGGCATCCTTAACGGTGTTTTCTTTTTCGGTGATGCGGCGGGATGGCTGGATGACTACATAGTCCCAATCCTGTCTGAAAGCAAGATTTACAAGCGAGCCTATCTCGGTCGTTTTTGATATCTGCTGACACATGGTGGAGCTGCCGACGGCGACTTTATAAGTGTATATATCCTTACCGACGGCTTTGCCGAGGGCCATCAGAATGGCGGGCATGTCATTGTAATATGTAAGGCTGTTGCCTATGAATAGAATTCTCAAGGGTGTCTCCTTTTGGGGCTCGGTGTTATGGCTGCTTTGCGCGGCGGTTGTTTCTCGTGGAGTGTCTGTTGTGGTATCTGCGAGGGGAGTGTTGGGGACGGGTGTAGTGTCCGCCGGCGGGGTCAGGGTAGTGTGTGTGCCGCTCGGTAGGTTGCCAGCACAGCTTACCAATGTCACAATGCACAGCACCCATGAAAATATGCAGAGTGATATACGTTTTAGGTAAATATTGCGGCGGTCTATTTTATACATGCTCCGAGCCTTTCTTCTTGTATTTTAAACTCATGATAACATTTTACCATAACCTCGTAATGTTGTCAAATACATATGATGCTATTCAGCCAAACAAGGCTGTCACGCCTCGGCGCGACAGCCTTGTTTTTAAAACACGATCACCGCTACCGCGAATATTACGGCGCACAGTATAAAGGGCAGGGAAACAAACGCTTCTCCGAGAGATGCGAGTATCTCTCGCAGCGAGAGTGCGACGGGATAGGACGGTTCAAGCCGCTCGGCGGCATATCTGCTGTAAAGCTTGCCCGAAAAGTAACAGAACAGCGCCGCCGATACAAGAAACAGCGTTCCTACCAGCATGATAAACAGTGCTCTGCTGTCTGTGTTAATATAAAATGAAATGACATACGGACGGGCGTATATGCCGAAAAGGTTGTAAGCAAAATGTATTATCATTGGAACGGTTACCGAATGCGTGGCGTACATGGCCAGTGCAAGCAGTGCGCCTGACAGCACATAAAGCGGTAGCAGACGCATATCAAAATGCAACATACCAAAGCAAAGTGAGCTGACCGTTATTGCACGCACGACTCCACCGTGCTCATGCTCGGCGCACATCAGCGAGCGGTAAACCGTTTCCTCGCAAGCTGCGGGAAGTGCGGCGTAGGTCAATATCAGGTAAACATTACTCAAAAAGCCGCCCTCGACGTGAGCGCGAAAAGTATCGTAAAGCGCAAAACTTGATGCCCCGAGCGAGCGGCCGTAAAGCGCTATCGTCAAAATCACTCCCCCGCATATAAGCACCACCGTTGCTGTAAGCATGAGCGGTATGTGCGATAGGGCAGGAGGGGACAGCTTGAGGGCTGTTTTTGACAACGAGCGGCGGCGGAAAAACCAATAAAGTGTGGCGGGCAACAAAAATATTGTCAGCTCGAGCGGGATCATCAGCACCGTGAGCGTATCGGGGTCGGATACGCCGGCATCGATAATGCGGGCAATGACCAAAAGCACATAGCCGAAAAGTGCGGTATATGTGACATATGGAGCTTCGCCGCGATGCAAAAAACGCAAAAATCGCATTATTACGGTTGCTTAGCCCGCTATGACAGATGCGCTGAGATTTGCGGCGGCTACGTCGCCGCAAATCATTGCGACGATCTCCAAACCGAACTGAAGTGCCACACCCATTCCCGCGGCGGTGACTATATTGCCGTCGCGGATGACATGACGGTTGGAAAGGCGGGCACCGTCAAGGAATTTTTCAAAGCCGGGGTAGCAGATAGCCCGCTTACCCTTGAGCAGTCCGCGCTTGCCGAGCACCATGGGAGCGGCGCAGATGGCGGCGAGATAGCCGTCATTTGCCACCACGGCTTTGAGCGCCGCGTCGACTACGGGGGAGGCGTCAAGGTTGCGCGTGCCGGGCATACCGCCGGGCAGTATGACCATTTCGGGCTTGTCGTCGCGGAACATGGAGTCGGCGATGTCTGCCTGTACCGTGATTCCGTGCGCACCCGTGATGAGCTCGCCGCCGATGCCCACGGTGGTGACCTCAAGTCCTGCGCGACGTAAAAGATCCAATGGGGTCAGTGCCTCAACCTCTTCGAAACCGGGTGCCAGAAACATATATATCATAACAAAACCTCACAATATTTATTTGTTTGTGATGTGATCAAAGCGCGTTGAAGTAATTTACAAGCTCAGCTCTTGCGACCTCTGTCTCCTCTCGGGTGGCAAGATCCTTGACCTTTACCATGCCACTCTCCAGCTCACTGCCGCCCATTATGACGATGTGAGTACAGCCCGAAGCGACGGCATAGTCTATCTGCTTGCCGAACTTCTTGGTACCGAGATAGCACATGGCGGGAATGCCCGAGAGCACCAGCTCGTCCGAAAGTTTTTCATATTCGGTGAAGCTAACATCGTTGAAGCGTGTGATAAGCAGCTTGACCTTGTAGGAGAGCAGGGATGCGGGCACGAGACCGTGAATGTTGAGGAAGTTTTCGAGCGTCACGTCGCCAAAGCCGAAGCCGACACCCGAGATGGCGGTGTTGTGTACGAAAAGCCCGACAAGGTTGTCGTAACGGCCGCCGCCGAACATGGCGCGGTTGTTTTCGGGCGCTTCGTCAAACACCTCGAAAACAGTGCCCGTGTAATAATCGAGGCCGCGGATGATGCCGAAGTCAAATACACAGTATTTGTCCAGACCGCACTCCGCGAGCGCCGCGAACAGCTCCGAAAGCTCCGCCGAACCGCGCGATTCGGGGCAGAGGGCAGTAGCCTCGGCTATGCTCATGGTATAGAGCGCATCGATCTTGGCAATCTTTTCGTCATCCAGGCCCAGCGTGTACATATCCTTGACGTATGCCTCGCGCGGCACCTTGCCCTTGCGGTCGACCACCTTTGAAACCGCCTTTGCGCCCTCGGCGTCCTTGCCTGTGACGGCGGCGATGACATCGTTGAAGAAACGGCGGTTGTTTATGTGAACCTTGAACATGGTCTCGTCCGCGCCGAACACGCGCAGCAGCTTGATGGCGACCGAGATTATCTCAAAGTCCGCCTCATACGAGTCACAGCCGAAAATGTCGGCGTTGACCTGCCAGAACTCTCTGAGTCTGCCTCTCTGGGGGCGCTCATAGCGATAAAAGTTGGGGATGGAGAACCAACGCAGAGGGTAGCTTAGTGCATTGACTCTTCCTGCCACCATGCGGGCGACAGTGGGAGTCATTTCGGGGCGGATCGCAAGCTGACGGCCGCCGCGGTCGGTGAAATTGTAGGTCTGCTCGCTTGCAAGCTCAACACCGCTTTTGGCGGCGTAAATATCGAGCGACTCGAGCATGGGACCGTTGTATTCGTCAAAGGATGCGCATTCCAGCACCTGTCTTATTTTGCCGAAAAACCAGTTGCGCAGGCGCATATCCTCGGGGTAGAAATCTCTTGTGCCCTTGTAGGGCTGAACTGAAAGCTGTGGTGTGCTCATATGTCCTCCGAATGGAATAGTGATAAAAATAATTATACATATTAATTATAGCACATTTTTGATAGCTTGTCTACCTTTAATACAATAAAATTTATGCTCACAGCGACATTTGCCGCTGTGAGCATGTGTAGGTTTTATTTGATGTCAAACGTCAAGCTGTCAAGCCCTACATAGTATCCCGTCGAGGCGGTGTTTTTACCTTTGACAACAAATTTTATTTCGTTGTTACCGGCCTTCAATTCGACCTCGCCGAGTTGAAGCGTGGCGTGTGCTACTGACTTTGAATATCCGTCGTATTCGCCCACCTTTTGAGCGTTTACATATATTTCAACATTTGCATAGTCGGGCGCGGTGGTATAATCAAGCGTCATATCAAATTTGCCGGCGGAGGTGCTTGTGATGGAGGTTGTGAGAACGGCACTGTCCTGCTTTGCCTTCCAGAAAAGCTGTGCGCTTCTGCCCCATATACCGCTGTAATTGCTCATGTTTTGCTCTGCAAAAGTGCCGTTGGTCGCGGAGGAGCTACCAATATAGCGCTCAAGCTCTGCAACAAATGAGGTCGCAGGCGGCTGCTTTGTGTTGAGGCGGGGGACGGGCGTATATTCGGACAGATCAAGATTTGTAAGGCCGTTATATTCAGCGGTGGGGATGAGTATTACAAAATCCAAACCGAAATAATAGTTTTTGGAGCTTGTGTTTTTACCCGTGACGCTAAAGCTGAGCGTGTTATTCCAGCCCTCTTTGAGCGTTACCTTGCCTATTTCGATGACGTATTCGATGCGCACTGCAGTATCGTAAAGATCGACGGGGTTGCCGATCTTACTGCCGTTGACGGAGCATTGAAATGTGCCGTAATCGGGTGCTTTGGTAAATGAGGCGAGCAGCATATATTCGCCGTCCGACTTTGCGGGCAGTACAAGCTCAAGAGTGCGTCCCGATTCGGTAGGCTGCCAGAACAGCTGAAGATCGTTACTCCACAGAGCACCGCGTGCCGCCATGCTTTGCGATGTGGGAGTAGCGCCGGTGTAGCCTTGGATATACATATCCTCGCCCTCGGTCAGGTCATTGATATAGGCACTTCCGTCAAGCTCGAAATAATTGGTGTAGTCGTCAAACGAGTAACGCTCCATATCGACGGAGCCCTCCTTGTCCAGATAGAAGCAAACGGCGAAAGCGTAATGGACATATTCATCGCTGTAATACTTTTCGAGATATCCGTCAAATTCGGAATAAAACGGAACATTGTCGTTGAGGAACAGACGTGTCTCAACGCGGTTGCCTTGACACTTTGAGCCGCCGTGAGCGTAAGGCTGAGTGTGGAAAGCTTCGGTGTAGACAGTGGGGTCACACCAAGCGTAGCCGAAGAAATCCTCTGTGCCGGTTCCGTACCAGGAGGGGAATTTTTCTCCGTCAATAAAGAATTTTTCGTCTCCCTCGCCCCACCATGCCTGACCGGGAGGGCTGTTCGGGTCGGTTTCGCTGGAGTTTTTATAAAGGTGAAGTGTTATTCCGACAAATCTGCCCGTTCCCGTAGCATGTAGAAAAGAGTAGTCGGGATGGCGGGAGGCGTCGGCGTGGTATTCGCCGCGGTTGAACAGCGCATAAAAGCGCTGATCGGTGGTATTTTCCGTGCGTACAAATGTTACGGATACTTCAAGCTCGATGTCGTAGCCCTCATTGGCGCTTATTTCTACTTTTGCGCCGTCGGAGAAGGGCATGTAGTAGTAATTATAAAGCGTTTTGTCGTCGCGGACACCCATAAGCAGGGTACGGGAGGCAACAAGGCCGTAGGATGAGCCGAAGAAGTCGCCGAGCGGGAGCTCGACGGACGGCGTTGTGTCGCCGTCATAATAAATCGACATTTTCAGATTTTTGAGAGTCTGTATTACCGTCTCGGAGTAATTGGGGCCGATATCATCGGGCAGACGGACAAGAATACCCGAAATAGCGCCCGCACCCTCTATATTTTTGACATAAGGTGTGTTTGATGTTACCTTGACGCTCTCAAATGCGGCGTCTTCGATGCCGAGCGGATTTGTGCCCAGCCCGTCATCGAAAAAGCTGTTTACTTTGTCCAGCGCCGCTTTTGCTTCGGCATCAAATGTTCCGGTGAAAGACGGAATTGTGTATTCGTCCGAAAATGTTGTGTAGTTGATTATGTAATATTTGCCCCAGTCATCGTACATGACAACACGGCAGGATTTGGAAAAGGTGATCGGAACATAGCAGTTGTAGCCGCGGGCGTCATTGAGATAGCAGAGATTATCGTACGTGAAGGGGACAGTGTTGCCGCTGAAAAGATTTTGGAATGCAGTATCGACAACGGGCTGATTTGAGCCGTCGATGTATATTTTGATGTGTCCCGTGCCTGCCGTTGCGCTCCAGATGCGGGAGATGTAGCCGGGGCCATCTATTTCGGCAACGACATATCCGCCGTCGCCCTGCTTTCTGATATAGCTGCCGCCGTCGCCGTTGGCGTTCCAGTTGACGTACTGCCCGTTTTCATATGCGGACTTGCGGTTGTACGATGTGAATTCGGCTGACCGCTCTCCGTCTGGTGCAACAGAAAGATAACGCGTGTCTACCATGCGGCGCACGATGTCGGTGTAGGACAGAGTCTTTTTGCTTGCGTCGAAAGCGTCAAGCGTGGGAATGACGGTGTCTGCTGAGGCGTCAGACGTTTCGGCGTATTGAGGGGCGGTGGTGTCGTCGGGATTTTTTGGCGGTGTGGTTGAATCGTTGTCCCCGGTCGTCGGCGTGCGTGAGCAGCCGGTCAAAAGCAAGGGAAAGATCAGTACAAAGGTCAGAACCAAAAACAAATAACGCATACTGTCGAACTCCTTTCTTCGTCACAAGCGTTTTGTGTGTTACAGTTATTTTATCATTAATTAATACCATAGTGATAGTAAAATATAGCCCAAAAATATAGATATTTTATCTTTTTCTGATTTTTTTGCCGAAATGACAAAAAACTATTTACATCGCGCGCCGAGAATGATAAAATATAAGATGAAATAATATGTAAAAGAGGATATATACATGACTAACCGCGAACGCTTCATTGATATTTACCGCCGCAACATAACCCGCGAGGGCTCGGACGCACTGCTGTCCTTTCTTTGCTCGGATGCCTGCGACTTTTTCACTGCTCCCGCCAGCACCCGCTATCATGGCGCCCATGAGGGCGGTTTGTGTGAGCACAGCTTGAATGTTTACGACTGCTTGGTCGATCAGCTTGCCCGCCGCCGCATGATAGAGAATTATGGCGTTCACTATTCGGACGAGAGCATTGCCATCGCGGCACTGCTGCACGACCTTTGCAAGATAAACTTTTATCGCACCTCCTTTCGCAACGTAAAGGACGAAAACGGCCGTTGGCAGAGCGTGCCCTATTACACCATAGAGGACTCGCTTCCTTACGGACACGGAGAAAAGTCGGTATATATTGTGTCGGGATATATGAAGCTGACGCGTGACGAGGCGTTTGCAATACGTTATCACATGGGCTTCTCGGGTCCCGAGGATAACGGCACGGTCGGGCAGGCGCTGGAAATGTTCCCCTTGGCGTTTGCGCTCAGCGTTGCCGACATGGAAGCGGCATACTTTATGGAAGGTAAAAAATAAGAGAGGGACTGAAAATGGCAAATAATTATCCTACACCTCATATTGCGGCTACTCCCGCCGACATCGCCCCCGTCGTGCTCATGCCGGGCGACCCGCTGCGCTCAAAATTTATTGCCGAGAATTATCTCGATTCACCAAAGCTTTTCAACAATGTCCGTGGCGTGCAGGGGTATACGGGCAGCTATCGCGGCTGTCGCGTGTCCGTCATGGCGAGCGGAATGGGCATACCGTCAATGGGCATATATTCTTATGAGCTGTATAACTTTTTCGGAGTTGACAGCATAATCCGTGTCGGCTCTGCGGGCTCGATGCGCGAGGATATCAAGATACGCGATATAGTGCTCGGTCAGGGCGCGTGCACAAATTCGGCTTATATCGAGCAGTTCAAGCTTGGCGGACATTTCGCCCCTATAGCGGATTATTCACTGCTTTGCGCGGCTGTTGAGGCATCAAAGCAGGCGGGTGCGCGGTATCATGTTGGAAATCTGTTATCTGCCGATACGTTTTACGACGATGACCCCGAAATGAATCCCCGTTGGAGACGGCTGGGTGTCATGGCGGTCGAGATGGAGGCGGCGGGGCTTTATATCAATGCCGCCCGCGCAGGTCGACGCGCACTTGCCATCTGCACTATATCCGACAGCCTTATCAGCCACGAGGCAACCACCTCGGAGGAGAGGCAGACATCGTTTACACAAATGATGGAGATTGCACTGGAAACAGCGAGAAGAGCGTAATATTTACGAAAGGTCGCATTAGCTTTTAATTATGAAAATAAAACGTGTATTTTTAATAGTTCTCGACAGCTGCGGCGCGGGAGAGCTGCCCGACGCCGCCGATTTCGGCGATGTGGGCGCAAATACGATACGCAGTGTGTCGCGGGCGAAAAGCTTTAAAATAGACACACTTCGCCGCATGGGCTACGGCAACATTGAAGGCTTGGATTTTCTCGGCCGCGTTGATAATCCAACTGCCGCCGTTGCAAGGCTTGCCGAGCGCTCGCGCGGCAAGGACACCACTATCGGACATTGGGAGATCGCGGGTGTGGTCTCGGATGCGCCGCTCCCCACGTATACCGACGGCTTTCCCGCCGAGGTGCTTGACGAGTTTGAGATGGCGACGGGCAGGGGAGTGCTGTGCAACAAGCCGTATTCGGGCACTGCTGTCATACATGACTACGGACGTGAGCATATCGAGAGCGGCAAGCTGATAGTCTATACCTCGGCGGACAGCGTTTTTCAGATTGCGGCGCACGAGGATGTTGTACCGGTAGAAACGCTTTATGAATATTGCCGCGCGGCGCGTAAGATACTTACCGGTAAGCATGCTGTCGGAAGAGTGATTGCACGTCCGTTTACGGGCGAATTTCCTAATTATATACGTACGCCTCGCCGCCATGATTTTTCGCTGGAGCCGCCCGAGAAGACTGTGCTTGATGCACTGTCAGCGGCAGGATATGACACTATCGGCGTCGGCAAAATAAGCGATATTTTTGCGGGGCGCGGTATATCCAAGTCATATTATACCCGAAGCAATGCCGAGGGCATGAACATCACGAGTGACGTCACAAAACAAGACTTTAACGGCTTATGCTTTGTGAATTTAGTAGACTTTGATTCGCTTTTTGGCCATCGGCGCGATGCCGAGGGCTATGCCGCGGCACTGGCGGAGTTCGACACATGGCTCGGTGGATGGTTGAATGATTTGCAAGATGATGACATCGTCATGATCACCGCCGATCACGGCTGTGACCCCGATTTCGCCGCGACGACCGACCACACCCGCGAATATGTCCCGCTGTTTGTCTGGGGCAAGGCGGTGAAGCCCGAAAACCTCGGAACACGTGCGACATATGCCGATATCGCCGCCACGGTGGCTGACATTTTCGACGTACCGCTCAAGACCGAGGGTAACAGCTTTGCACATGAGGTGATGGATATATGAGCAACTCGAGCGGACTTGAAATAGAGCGTAAATATCTTATCGAGCGCCCCGACGAGACGCTTCTCGCCGCTATCAATGGAGCGTATAAATACGATATCGAGCAGATATATCTGCCCACCTCTCCCGACTCGGACGCGGCACGCATACGCCGACGCGTGGGAAAAGATGGCGTCGAATGCTTTTATACCGTAAAAAAACGTGTCAGCGCGCTGACAAGGATAGAGGACGAGCGCCGTATCACCGACGAGACGTATGAAGCTCTTGCGGCAAGCGCGGGTGAGCATCCCGCCGTTATTCGTAAAACGCGCTGGTGCTTGCCCTGCGGCGAGCATATTGCCGAGGTGGATATATATCCCTTTTGGCACAATGTCGCAGTGGTGGAGGTCGAGCTTGGCAGAGAGGACGAGCGCTTTGAGTTGCCGGCGATATTGCATGTTTTGCGTGAGGTGACAGGCGAGAAAAAATACCTCAATCGCGATATGGCATATGAACTGCAAAAAAACGGACGAGTGGAGGAGCCGCAAATATGACACCTAACGAATTGATGCAAAAGGCAATACAAGCTATGCAGCAGTCGTATTCGCCATATTCGCACTACCGTGTCGGTGCGGCATTGCTGTCACGCGATGGTAGAGTCTTTACGGGCTGCAATATCGAGAACGCCGCATATTCTCCTACCGTGTGCGCGGAACGCTGTGCGTTTTTCAAGGCCGTGAGCGCAGGCGTTCGTGATTTTGAGGCTATAGCTGTTGTCGGAAGCCGCGAGGGTGGCGAGCCGACGGGAGCGCCGCCTTGCGGCGTTTGCCGACAGGTAATGGCGGAGTTTTGTGATGCCGATAGCTTCAAAATATATTTGATGGGTAAGAGCGGAGAGATAGTCTGTCATACGCTTGGCGAGCTGTTGCCGTCGGGCTTTGGTAAGGGAAATTTGGGCTGAAGCGTTGTTGTTGACAAAAAAGCCATCTTATGATATAATTTAGTAGTTATCTGTCGAGGTCGGCGGGCAAATGCTTCCGCCCCGAAATCAGGCTTTGTATATTTCGCAGATTCTGTGCCGAGTACAGTGTATGACACAACGATCTGTGATCACCGATCAAGAAAGGTGCGGCAAAAAATGAAAAAAATTATTGCTTTGTTGCTTGTGTGCGCGATGACATTGGCATGCCTTATGCTATCGTCCTGTAAGCTGCTGGACGGAGAAAACATAGAGATCGCTATGATAACCGACGGAGGCAATGTCGACGACAGCTCGCTCAATCAAGCTGTCTGGGAGAGCGTGGCGAATTTTGCAATAGCAAAAAACAAGTCCTGCGATGCTTATCATCCTGCAACGCAAACTCACGAAGACAGGGTTGACTGCATAATGAAGGCGGTCGTCAACGGCGCGAAAGTCGTGGTGTGCTCGGGACGCGCACTTGAAGAAGCGGTATTTGAGGTAGAGGATCTGTTCCCGGATGTTCGCTTTATACTTGTGGACGGCGAGCCGAGAGGAGTCGTTCAAACATCGGGACTTTGGGCGCCGGTCGATACAACCGATGAGTCGGTTGTTACCACTGCAGGAAAAGAAACTCCGCAGGTCAAAATATCTTCCAATGTTTATTGTATAACTTTCCGCGAGGAGCAGGCGGGATATCTTGCAGGCTTTGTGGCTGTGCGCAGCGGATATACCAAGCTGGGCTTTGTTTCGGCCGAGGATTCTGTTTCGGATATGCTTTACGGATGCGGATTTTTACAGGGAATTCAGGATGCGGCGCGCGAAATGGGTATTCTTGACCGAATTACGGTCAAATTCCGCTATAGCGGAGCTAATACCACAGATGAAATTCTGCTTAATGTCGCCGAGAATTGGTACATAGCCGGAACCGAGGTCATTTTCGCTTCCGGAACTACCTGCTCATCTGTTATCGAGGCGGCGGAACTGACAAACGGCAGAGTTATCTGCACCGACAGCGATCACTCGCCGGCATCCAATCTTGTTGTCACTTCGGCTATGAAGTTTGTCTATACCCCTATCACCAATGCACTTAACTCGCTTTATGACAATGAGATGAAATGGGACGAAAATCACGCCGGCCGATCCGTGCGACTTGGTGTCGTTGAGGACGGTGTCGGGCTGCCGACGGAAAGCTCTTCATGGCGTCTGGGCGGTTTTACGGTAGAAGCATATGAGGCGGTTGTGGCAAGAATAGTCGGTGGAGAGATCAAGGTCTCGGATGGGGATGAAATATTGCGCGAGCATGAAATGATAGTTGAATTCACTTCGTAAGTCAATATGAAAAAAGTACTGGTTTATTTGAGATATATCCTTCCCGCCGTGTTCGTGATATTGACGGTGGTGGCCGCATTTATTCCGAATGTCAGCTTTACTCTTGAGATGAACGAGCTTGAGGTGCGCTCGCTGGCGGCAGTGGTCAGCGACGCATGGCAGCAATGCAGGGAATATATTACCGATATAATGGTCACAAAGGACGAATCTACCACCGCGTTTGTTACGTGGACGATGGCCGGTATGATAGTGGCGGCGCTTATCGCCGCAGCTTCTGTGGGACTTTCGGTCTGGTCGGCAGTGTTGGCTATACGGACGGTGAAGAGCTCCGACGGTGATACTACTAAAGCAGACCAAGCGCGCAGCTTGCTCTGCAGAGTGTTTCCGGGTAAGCTGTGGATGCTGGCGGCAAACTGGCTCATAATTATACCCGCTATGTTTCCGCATTATCTTGCTATGGTGTATACCAATGTGCTGTATTTGACGACAAGCGCGAAAAGCGGGCTGACGTGGATAGCTTTCATGCTGGCGGCGGTCTCGGGCGTGCTGGTGTTTGTCACAAGAGATATCGAAAAGGATCTGAATATGGATGCTTTCGCCGTAAGAGCGAAAGAAAGCAAATAATAAAAACGAGCGACGTGAGTCGCTCGTTTTTATTATTTGAAGAAATTTCTCAGCTTCAGCGCGTCCTTGAATTCAAAGTGCTTTTCAAAAAATTTCGAGAACATGGCAATTATGTAGCCATTGACAAGTGAATATATGATGGTACCCAGCTTGACGCCCTCAAAATGCCACATCCCAAAAAATGCAAAGGACATAATGACCGACACGGCACAGCTTATGTAGTCGTAAAATAATTTAACACGGTGCATTTCAAAGCCGAATTTGTCCGATATCTCCATTACGAACAGCTCATATACCTCGGGCGAGACATAAGTATGAAACATAAACGAGATAGCAAGCGCGCAAATGAGCGCACCGAGCATAAAAAATACAATTCGTACCGGGAGCGCGGTCATGGGGATAAGATCAACGATCAGACCGAAACCGTCGAGCAAAAAGCCGTAAATAACCGCCGAAACAAAGGAAAAAAGATAGCTGAGCTTAAAGCGGCGCAGAACTATTATCATAGCAATGAGCAACAGCGCCTGAAATGTGTAGGCAGCCATGCCGTATGAGAAAAAGGGAAGATACTCCGACAGCTTTAAGTGAAGCAGATAGGGCGGCGCGACCACCATGGATACGCCGAGGTCGGCGGCTTTCATTATAGCGGCGCTGAAAGCGAGCAAGACCAGCCCTATAACATAGCACAGCTCGGTGTAAAAGGTTTTTTTGGTTGACATTTGTTTATCCTTGTAGAATGTTGTCGTGAGAGTATATTGTAGCATACGGGGAGGGAAATGTCAAGTGGCGGCCGGCGGCCCACGATGCTTTTAGGAAAATATAAAGTCTGTTTTAGATTTTTATAAAAATTATTGCTTATCCCCGAGCAACCATTCAACAAGGTTAAGGGATTTTATGCCGTCATAAGAGGTATTGAGTCCGGTATCGAGAGTCAAAACGATCTTCTCGTAGTTATCCTTGATGGCTTGCAATGGACGAAGCTCTCTTGCGCGAACGTCCTCGCTTTTCATCGATTCCGTGACCTGCACATATAGCTTATCGTCGGCTTTTGATGCTATAAAGTCCACCTCTGCGTTATCCACCTTGCCGATTGCAACGTCATATCCGCGGCGCAAAAGCTCAAAGTAAACGATATTTTCGAGCGTGTGTCCCGTGTCGCGATCTCTGAAGCCTAAAAGATAATTGCGAAGTCCTATATCCACGATATAATACTTGCCGAGGGTTCTAAGATATTCCTTGCCCTTGATGTCAAAGCGCTTGATATCATAAAAGAAATAAGATTCGAGAAGCGCGCCTACGTAGGACTGCACGGTGTGCGTGCTCGGCGCACCCCGGCGTCCCGTTTTTTCGATCAATCCCTCGTTTACAAGCGTATTTCCGATAGAAGAAAAGGACACATTACTACCGATGTTATCCGCGAGGAAAAGGATGATCTTGCGAAGCAAAATTGGGTCGGTAATCTGTTTTCTTCCGCGCTTCTTCTCTCGTTCGAGCACGTCACGAACCACAACAGACGAATAAATACCGTCAAGCAGGACGAGTGCTTTTTCCCCGTCAAGCCCGACGTCGGCAATACCCGGCATTCCGCCGAAGCGAACGTAAGCGTCAAACACCTCAGAAAGATCGTATTTTTCACCGTTTTGATCGACCGCGACCTTGCGCTTTCCACCCAGCGCACTGACCGTTTCTTTGATTTCAAAGCCATGAAAGTCGATGAACTCTGCAAAAGAAAGCGGGAGCATTTTGATCTCTATGCACCGTCCCGAAAGGTAAGTTGAATACTCGGAGGACAAGAGATATGCGTTGGACCCCGTAATGTAAATATCGCAATTAAGGTCAACGCGGAATGAATTGATAGTGTCCTCCCACTTATCAATTCGCTGCACCTCGTCAAAGAAGAGGTACATACGCTCGCCCTCTATGGCTCTATCCTTTACGTAGTGATAAAGCTCGTCGGCGGTCATGTCCTTGAAGTCGTGGGACTCAAAATTCATTTCTATAATATTTGAAGCAGAGATCCCATTCTCTTTCAAGTGCTCAACCATCAGCTTGAGCAGGCTCGATTTGCCGCAGCGGCGGATGCCCGTTACTACTTTTACGGGTTCGGTGTCCTTGAATGCTATAAGCTTATTAAGGTAAATATCTCTCTTTCGCAATACTTGCTTAGGGTTCATATACCATCCCTCCTTAGTTGGATTTATTATAGCACAAACTCAAAATATTGTCAAGTATTTGCACCCAAAAGCACAAACCTGTTGTTTCGACAAAGTTTTTGCTATCACAAATCAGTTTTGAAAAATATTTTCACAAAACCACACGGTCGGCGGGGAAGCTTAACACAACATATTATTAAAAAGCTTTTGTGGCTGGTAAAAGGTAAAGTCAAAAATAAACCGCTCAAACGAGCGGTTTATTATACTTTAACCCTCAAACTCGACCCGAATATCTCCGAGGCTTGTTTTTGCTGTCAGGCGTTTATCGCCGGCAGATTCGGTTATGATATTGGCATCGCCGAGGTCGGTCTCGACGGTTTTTGTATAGTCAGCGCTCTTTCCCGCAAGACGGGCGAATATATCGCCGTTATCGGTTTCAAGCGTGACAAAATCTGCTGTGATAACGGCATCACTGAACTCAATGTCGCCGTTGTTTGTCTCGGCGCTGACTTCAATGGCATCCAGCGCGCCGAGCAGACGAACATCTCCGTTGTCCGACTCCGCCGAAAGCGTTTGAGACTCGGTTTTTCCTATGATAACATTGCCGTTGTCGGTAGCGTAATTGATGTAAGTCATGCAATCGACGGCGGCACTGTTGGTTTTAATATCGCCGTTTGAGGACTCAAGCGACAGCGATATCATAGCGCACTGCTCGCCGTAGAGCGTAATGTCGCCGTTGTCCGTTTCGATATCTAAATTGAGGTAATGGCGGTCGGCGGGCAAGCGTACCGTGACGCGGCGCGATGAAAGGTCAATGACAAACCAATTGTCCTGCCACCGTTGATTTTCGGTGAGCGAGAGCGTGCTGCCCTGTGTTGTGAGTGTTACCTCGCTGAGTGTTCCGTACCTTTTGCTTTTGGTTATAGGATATTCGACGGTGACGGCGGTTGCATCGGGGTCAAAATATACGTCGATGTCGGCATTTTGAAAGTCTATCGACAGAGAACCGATAAGGTCATCCGATGCTTCGGTGTAAGTAACGCTTTCGGCAGTTACGGTCGAGATAACATTAATGTCCCAGCCCGCCGCGGCAAACGCAACAGTGAATATGATGGCGCCGAGCAATGTCAGCCCAAGTCCCGACAAAAATATGATTTTTAAAACCGCAGAAATTTTCATGCTTTCCACCTCCTCATGTAAATAAATTGGAGTGCTTTAAATGTGCCGAGCGCGGTATATTTGGTCAGCAGCCAAAATACGACGAAAAGCAGGGCGCCGACGCCGCAGACGGCTATACATATACCTATTAGTGCCACGATGCCCGCCGCCCCTAAGCCTGCGGCGGCAAAAGGAACTATTATTATGCTCGCGATCCCCGCGATGACTACTATTGCGCCCGCGAGCGAAACTATGCCGAAAGACAGGATAACAGTCAGCACGGCACAGGCGAGCGGCAATATGAGAATGAGAGTCAGGAACACCAGCCCGATTATTTCGGCGACCGTGGCGCTGCCGCGCGGTTGCTCGGACGGGCGTGGGGCGGAGGAGTCTGTGACCTCGGCGCCGCTCTCGGAAAGTATGCGCGCGGCGCACTCGGCGGGAGAGCCGAAATTTTCAAGTATTTGCGCCTCGGTAAGCCCCGATTCAAGCTGATCGTCATATAATTCATCGTAATAAGCAAGCGTCCGGCGGCGTTCGCGGGGAGAAAGCGGGCGCAGATGGCGCAAAAGCTCACTTTGCCATTGTTTTTTAGTCATGATTACCTCCGTTTAAGATAAAATCGCTGATTATTTTGAATTGCTCCATTGCCTCGATAAATTCGTCTATTTTTTGAAGCCCCAGCGGTGTAATGCTGAAGTAACGGCGCAGTCTGCCGTTGTACTCGGCACTACGCGCGGTAACGGCTCCGCTGTTCTCAAGACGACGGAGAATGGGATAGAGCGTGGATTCGGAAATGTCGATGTAGGGCGACAGATCCGAGATTATTTTATAGCCGTAGGACTCCTCCCGACGTACAGCCGCAAGCACGCAGACGTCAAGCAGTCCTTTTTTAAGTTGTGCGTCCATTCGATACCCTCCTTTGCATAATATTATATATTGCATAGTATATCTTGTCAAGAGGTTTTTGGAATTTTTTCAAACGAAACAAGGACGGAGATGTTCCGTCCTTGTGTGAATGCCCCTTAGCGTGCGGGGCAGGGCATATTTGATTATACTGTCAGTAATCGAATATAATGATTGGCTTCTCTCAGTACATGGTCGGCAAGAAGCGGCAAGATCACAGAACGAATTTCGCATCCCGTGATCCCTTGCGCACCTGCTGTTTTGAAATCTCTGAATTTTAGGGTTTCGGTCAGGGAGCTGTCGGTCAGTGTGCGGCCATGGGCAGTATGACAGGCTTCTAAAAGCTTTTCGTAATTTGCCGCAAATTCATCTGCTGTGTTGATCAGCTCAACCTCGGTAGGATCCAAAAGTCCGCGAATGAATAAGGCATGCTCCATCATGATCTGATTCCAGAAGCATTCGGTGTCACGCATGCAGGCCTCTGACAAGCATCCATCCCGTTCCAACACTTCAACATACCCGCGATATAGCTTTGCCTCGCGTATAATGTGCTCGATCAGCAGGGGATAATTTCCGGTAAACATTTTGCAATTCAAAACATTTTCCAATATCAGCTCTTTAAAGCAGATAAGTCCGTTCAAAAGCTCCAGGGCTATACGGTTGAGATGCTTCACACGGCGGTGAATTTCAGAGCCGATATTGTTGACGCAACAGCCGGCGCGCAATTTAAGCTCTTTTGCGGTGATATCTTTATTGATGGATATTCCGGTAAAGGCTTCGGTCTGCTTTTCTGCCAAAGTTGTAAATTCCGTAACCAATTCGTTCGAATTCAGTACATCCTGACTGGTCGGAGTGTTCATAACAGACCTAATTTTATGGCGATACGCCAAGTGGTCGAAACATATTCCCGAACAGCCGAAAAAGTCTGTATTTATAAGGCTTTTTTGAAAGAAAGGAATATGAATTTATGGAAAAGTACATTATTGAAAACGGCATCAAATATGAGCTTCGTGGCGAGCAATACTACCCGATTTTTAGCGAAACGAACACTGCCGAGCATCACATTGGCAAATATGGACTGCTTCATCGCGACTATCTAAAGCAACATAAGAGAGGTACATACACCACTCTCTTAACAGAAGGCAGACTCAACGCACACCTTCACGAAATCGACGTACAAGCCAATGAAATGGTAGAAGTCATAGTTGCCAACCTCGCAAGAGAACGTGGCATAGACGAAGAATTAAAG
>JAFTRE010000002.1 GCA_017462385.1 Clostridia bacterium
ATTTGCAAGAAATTAACAATTATTTTTTGTTCAAGAGGTAGAAATTTGCATTTATTCACAAAAATATCTTTACAAGCTATGCGATATGTGATATAATAAATAATAGTGTTGTGCATAAACAGGGCAAAAAAGAACCGCTTTCGCGGTTCTTTTTATTTCCTTTCAACGTACGCCACATAAACGCAAGGCGCGGAGTGCATCACATACTCCATGTCATATATATCACAATTTCCCGCGCCCTCGCCCCAGACCGTGATAACATCCCCCGCCACAAAATTCTGAGCGGTATCCTGCACACAATCACGTATCATTATTTCAAACTCACCGCCGGAAGCATCGCGGCAAATATAATACGTGGTGTATTTTTCGTCGGCATAATAGCCGTCCATATCCGTTATCTTTCCGGACACCATAAGCGTCATGGTGACGAACTTATCCTCATATGCCGCCGCAGAGCGGTAAAAATCCTCGGGAGTGACCGTCTCGCAGGCAATTATATATTCCGCGCGACTCATAGATGTGTCGACGGGCTTGTCCCACAGGCTCGTCACCTTGCCGATAATATTTCCGATGCCTATCGTCGACAGTATCATATATATCACGGCTATAATGCCTATCGTGATCTTTATCGACTTTTTATAAGGGCTTGTAACAAACAAAATGATACCGACAAGCGGGAAAAACAGCATCATCAGCGCAATAAACCACCAGCTGTGATACCATTCGATAAATGTAACTCTTCCCGAGCCCGTGTTTTTTCTCTTTTTGTGCTTGACCGCCTTGCGATTCCCTGCCCGCATCTCCTCGGGGCAAAGCTTGCCGCACAGAGGACAGCAGTCCTCCGCAAAAAAACAGCCGCAATCGGGACATTTATTGAGATCGGGTCTGTCAAGCTCCTCTGATGCAAACGCTCCGAGCATTCTTCCCATATAAAACTCCTCCAACGGTTATTATTACATATTTTCTCTCTGCTGTGCCTCAAGCTGGCTCATCAGCTTTTTGTTGAACTCCTCCGCCGTGTTATAGCCCATAGTTTTGAGACGGTTGTTCATAGCCGCAATCTCGAGTATGATGGCAAGGTTGCGTCCGGGCTTGACGGGAATGGTTATACAGGGCAGCTCGATACCGAGTATCTCGGTCTTTTGCTCGTCAAGTCCAAGTCTGTCATACATCTTGCCCTGAACCCAGTGCTCAAGATTAATGACAAGATCTATCTTCTCTGCGTCATTTACGGCGCCCATACCGAACAACCTACGCACGTCGACAATACCGATACCTCTCAGCTCAACATAGTGCCGAATGATCTCGGGAGCCGAGCCGACCAACGCCTTTGCCGAGGTGCGCTTTATCTCGACTGCGTCGTCCGCGATAAGACGGTGCCCGCGTTTGACCAGCTCTATCGCCGTCTCACTCTTACCGACGCCGCTGTCGCCCAACAGCAACAGGCCCTCTCCGTAAACCTCTACAAGCACACCGTGCCTTGTGATGCGGGGTGCGAGATGTACATTAAGCGAAGCGATGACAGCCGCCATAAGCGGGCTGGTCTTTTCCTTGGAACGCAATATCGGAACTCCGACCTTTTTTGCGAATTTCAAAAATTCGTCAAACACCTCAAGCGATGACGTGAAAATAACTGCTACACATTTTGTATTTATAAAATTATAAACGGCAAATTCGCGATCCTCGGGCGTCAGCTCCTCGAGATACCTGTACTCCGCCTTGCCTATTATTTGTATGCGGCTGGGCTCGAAAAGTTCCAGAAAGCCTGCCAATGCAAGTCCGGGACGGCTGACCTCGGGGTTTGTTATGGGTACATTTCTGTCGGGGACAAAGATCTCCTCAAATGCAAACTCGTCTATCAGCTTGCCGAGCGGGATAGAGTAGGTGGTGTTATTCATATTTGTTCCTGCCTTTCAGTAAGCGTGTTGTATATATTATAACATTTTATTTGTATTTTTGGAATAGCCGCGCAACATTTTTTCAGAAAATATGCTGTATTCATAAAATAGTCACAATATTGTGATAAAATAAGATGAATATTTATGTTTTCAGCAATAAAAAGGAGACCGATATGAAAAATTCACTTATAAAAGCTTGCGGTATACTGCTCGTCGCAGTCATGCTGGTCACTTCCCTTACCTCCTGCTCTGCGGGCAGACCCATCAAGAGCACCGAGGAGGAGCTCGCAGTCGTTGGAACCGTGGGCAATTTCGAGGTGCTTTACGAGGAGCTGCGCTGTGTCACGCTGCTGTACCGCGATCAGCTCGCCAACAAATACGGCGACGGCATCTGGTCTGACCCCGCCTTGACCGAGCAATACCGCCCCGAGCTTTATGAGCTGGTCTCGCGCAATATCACCGCAAACTACGCCGTGCTCTCGCTGTGCGCCGAGGTCGGCATCTCGCCCGACGCCGAGGAAATACAGAATGCGGTCACCGAATATATCAACGAGCTTGTCGACGAGATCGGCGGGCGCAGTGAATATAAAAAGGCGCTCGAACAGCAAAATATAACCGACCACTTTATGCGCTTCACCATTTCGGTCGACTACTGTCAGAACGAGCTGTTCTATTCCTACACCGAGGACCTCGCCCTTATCGAGACGGATTATGAAAAAATATACGACTATATCATGGACGGCAATTTTGTCCGCACGCTTCACGTCTACATCCAGAACGACGCGGGTGACGACATCGAGAAAAACCGCGCCGCGGCACAGGACGTAGTCGAGCGCCTGCGGGACGGCGAGGACATAAAAAAGATAATCGGCAGTTCTGTAAACGAGGATTTTGACCTCACCACCACCGACGGCTATTATTTCGGCCGCGGCGAAATGATACAGGCATATGAGGACGCTGCATTCGCGCTTGATGTAAACGGCATCAGCGACGTTATAGAGACCTCCACCGGCTTTTACGTCATTCAGCGTTTTCCGCTTGAGACCGCATACGTTATGCAAAACCTCACAACGCTTACCGAGCAGTATCAGTATTCCGAGCTCAACAGCTATATAGACGAGCGCCAAGCCGAGCTCACCTTTGAGTTTAACGATTACGGCAACACCATCGATCTGACAAAAATAAGCTAAATCGGGAAAGCCATGTTCAATCGCAGACTTCGCAGAAAAATACGTATCGGAGCGCACTCCGCCACCGATAACCGTCCCAAAATAATCAAAGCCGCAATAATTTGTACCGTAGCGCTCGCCGCGATAATAACGCTGACCGTCTTGCTTGGCAATCACCTCAAGCGGCAAGCCGAAAATGTGGACAGCCTCATACCCTCGGACTCATCGTCAACAGCAGGCGGCACAAACGACAGCTCTGAGCCTGTTGCGCAGTATGACGCCTCCGCGGTGCCCGTTATACAGGCAGAGTACGTCACACTTTCAAGCTCCGTCGGTATCAACTGGAGCGAGCGCGCCCAAGATCTCAAGCAAAACGGCACAACAGCCGTATCGCTCATTCTTTATTACGGCGACAGCGTTGTAAACTATTCCTCCCGCGTTGCGCAGGAAATGTCATATCAAGGCGCGCAAAGCGGCAAAACCGAGCTTTCCGAGGCCATCGGAGTACTGAGTACATCGGGCATCTACTCCGCCGGCTGTTTTTACGCCACATTTCATCAAAAGCTATATCCGGACATCATAAGCATATACCGCGCTTACGAGGCGGCGCTCATAGCCGAGGCGGTCGATGCGCAATTTTCCGAGGTCACGGTGTTCGGCTTCGGATGCGACGAAAACGGATATATTTACGCCGGTCAACTGTTTGACGCGGCGCGAGAGCTCGACCCCGAGGCAACGCTCGGTGTCGCACTGCCTGCAGACGTGGTCGAACTTGCCGAGCGACAGCTGCTGTTTAGCAGTTACGCAACGGTCGCCGACTATCTCGCGCTCGACCTGAGCAGTTATACTACTGCAGACTCGCTTCGCGCCGTGCTTGCCGACGCACTTACACTCATAAACAAATATAATGTGCGTATAATTGTATCGAGCACGCTTGACGGAGCCGAGGATGTACTTGCCGAAGCAGGCATAATAAATTGGCAGAAGGTACCTGACTGATATGCAAAAAATAAAACTACCCGAGCTGCTCTCCCCCGCGGGAAATCTCGAAAAGCTCAAAGCGGCACTGCGCTACGGCGCCGACGCCGTATATGTCGGCGGACTGCGCTTCGGAATGCGCTCCGCATCCCAGAATTTCTCAGCCGAGCAGCTTGACGAAGCAATAAAATATACCCACGAGCGCGGACGGAGGCTGTACGTCACCGTCAACACATTACCGCGCGGCTATGAATACCCAGAGCTGCGCCGTTATCTGTCCGCGCTTGGTGAGCTGTGCCCCGACGGCATCATCGTCGCCGATCTCGGCGTCATGACCGAGGCAAAAAAGCTCATACCTCACATACCGATACACATTTCCACACAAACCAGCATCGTCAGCCCCGCCGCGGCGCTGGCGTACGCATCGCTCGGTGCGACAAGACTTGTGCTCGCCCGCGAGCTGTCACTGGAGGATATAAAAGAAATTCGCGCGGCACTGCCGAGAGAGATCGAGATAGAGGCGTTTGTGCACGGCTCTATGTGCGTGTCCTACAGCGGGCGGTGTATGCTGTCCAACTTTTTCTCGGGTCGCGATGCCAATCGCGGTCAGTGCACACAGCCTTGCCGCTGGAACTATGTATTATATGAAGAAAAGCGCCCCGATCAGCCGCTCCCCATCGAGCAGGACTGCCACGGAACTTATATCATGTCCTCAAAGGATATGTGTACCATCGAGCACATCCCCGAGCTGGTTGAAGCAGGTATAAACTCATTTAAAATAGAGGGGCGCGTCAAGAGCGCTTATTACACCGCAGTCGTCACAAACGCATATCGCATGGCACTTGATGCATACGCCGCCAACCCTGAGGGCTATACTTTTGATAGCGCTCTGATGGGCGAGCTGGAATCGGTGTCACACCGCGAATACTGCACCGGCTATTATTTCGACGACCCTCTCAAAGCGCCGCAGCTGACCTCCACCGTCGGCTACATCCGTGACAAGGCATACCTGGCGTCCGCGGAGCATGTTGAAGTCGACACACTGCCGGACACACTCTCGCAAAATGCGGACGGCCTGTATCTTTTCTGTCAGCATAACAAGCTGTGCGTGGGGGATTGCGCGGAGGTCATCTCTCCCGGCAAGGTAGGGCGCGCATTTACCGTCACTGAGCTTTACGACGCCGAGGGCAACGCCATCGACGCCGCCCCGCATCCCTCCATGAAATTTTACACGCGCGTCCCATTCCCCGTTCTCGAAGGAGATATAATGCGCGCCGCTAACGCCCCGCAGATATAATTAAGGAGTAACCATGCTTATTGAGATAATCAAAGCAATACTGTTCGGCATAGTCGAGGGCATTACCGAATGGTTGCCCGTCAGCTCTACAGGGCACCTGATATTGCTCGATGAATTCGTCACATTGAACGTAGGCGCGAATTGGGGCGCCGAATTCAAGGATGAATACATGGAAATGTTTCAGGTCGTCATACAGCTCGGCGCGATACTTGCGGTCCTTGTCACATATTGGCGCAAGCTTATCCCCACGGGCTTCAAGAGCGACAGCAAAACCTGGCGGCTGTGGTCAAAGATACTCGTGGCAAGTCTGCCCGCCGCGTTTGCAGGCATAGTTCTGGACAAGATCATTGAAAGCATTTCGGGGCGCGACATTGACGGCTGGCTGTATAACGCTTATGTCGTCGCCGCCGCACTCATAATTTACGGCGTGCTGTTTATCCTCATCGAGCGCTCGCGTAAAGGTAGCGTTCCCCGCATCGGCGACACCGACAGCATCTCTTACACCACCGCTTTTCTGATCGGTATTTTTCAGATGCTTGCCATCATTCCCGGCACCTCACGCTCGGGCTCGACCATTCTCGGCGCCATGCTGCTCGGTCTTTCGCGCGGTGCCGCGGCAGAGTTCTCGTTCTTTATGGCGATACCCGCAATGCTTGGCGCGGGCGGACTTAAAATGCTGGGATTTTTCGATTACGTTATCAACGAAGCGATAACCGTCCCCGTCGGCGCGTGGGTAGTGCTCGCGGTCGCCTGCGCGGTCGCATTCGCCGTATCTATGATAGCCATTAAATTCCTGACGGATTTCGTAAAAAAGCATACATTTTCGGCGTTCGGCGTCTACCGCATCATACTCGGCGCCGCCGTGCTGATATATTTCGCGGTCAAATAATATGGAAAAGCTGAAAATAGCCTGCCCTGTTATCGTCGAGGGCAAATACGACCGATTGCGCCTGCTGTCCGTCATCGAGGCGCAGATCATTACCACCGACGGCTTCGGGCTGTTCAAAAAGAACGAAAAAGCCGCACTCATACGCGCACTCGCACAAAAAAGCCGCATCATAGTGCTGACCGACAGCGACGGCGCGGGCCGCGTCATACGCTCGCGCATCTCGCAAATGGTGCCGCCCGATAAGCTCATTCAATTGCATATACCCCGCATCGCGGGCAAGGAAAAGCGTAAATCCGAGCCGTCCGCCGAGGGAGTTTTGGGCGTCGAGGGCATGGAGGCGGAGCTGCTGTATAAAATGTTTGCCCCCTATGCCGGCGACGCATTGCCCGCTCCCGCCGAAAACCCGCTGTCTAAAACGGATTTTTATGTCGACGGCCTTTCGGGCGGTCAGGACAGCGCCGCGAAGCGCGATAAGCTCGCCGCCGCATTCGGCCTGCCACCCGGCATGACCGCAAATTCACTGCTCGCCGCCCTGCGGCTGGTCTGCACATATGAGGAATATTTGAAGCAAGTGGGAAGATAACGGCGCGGGGCATAGCCCCGCACCACAAAAAAATGTTGCCCGACAAAATTTTTTAAAAAATTTTGCAAAAACCTATTGCAATTTAAAAAAACATATGATATAATAATCAAGCTGTGAATAACGGCCCGTTGGTCAAGCGGTCAAGACGCTAGCCTCTCACGCTGGAAACATGGGTTCGATTCCCGTACGGGTCACCAAAACAAAAAGGATATCGCAAAAGCGATATCCTTTTTGTTTTGCTAACCCTCGTCACCGAAGAAGAACCCCTCAAATTGCGAAGCAATTTGATAGCGCGTGCGCTAAAAGAACAAAGGCGTGCAGAAAGACAATGGCGCACGCAGCGGTTCAGATTCCCGTTTCGTTAAGACAAGCCCGCAAAATGCTTTGCATTTTGCAAATTGGCGGTGAAGCCGCCAATTTTTTCGATCTCCCGTACAGGTCACTAAAAAAGCTTCACCGTATGAATCAAAAAACCAAGTTCAGTACCATTTCTACCCCCGGTAGAGTCGATTTTTGCCTCTCTACCGCCCTCTCCCGCGCTGTAGACTCCGTTTCCAATAAATATCTTGTATTTTCACGCTCACTGTGGTAATATAATTTTGTAAGCCGCAGACTGCGTCGCGGCAAATCCTTTTATTCGAACGGAGAAAAACTCATGACCCGCACACCCCTTCGCGACCGCCCCTTCCCTCCCTACACCCGCGGCGAGGACATCGCCAACATGATAACGCACATAATCGGCGGCGGCATCGGCGTCGTCGTACTTGTTATATCGGTGCTCGTCGCCGCCTTTAATCACAACGTCTGGGGCGTCGTCGGCTCAAGCATTTACGGCGCCTCCATGATACTGCTTTATTCCGTCTCCAGCGTCTATCACGGTCTGCGCCCCTGCTACGGCAAAAAGGTAATGCAGGTCATCGACCACTGTACCATATACCTGCTCATCGCCGGCACCTACACTCCCGTCCTGCTGTCTGCAATCCGCCCCGACTATCCTGTGATCGCATGGACGATCTTCGGCATCGAATGGGGCCTTGTCGCCGTCGCCGCCGTGTTTACCGCCATCGACCACAACCGCTTCAAGCACCTGTCCATGATATGCTACATCGGACTCGGCTGGTGCATAGTCTTTGCCCTGCGCCCCACCATCGAGTGCATCGGTTGGCCCGCCTTCTGGTGGCTCATTTCGGGCGGCGTCGCTTACACTGTCGGCGCGGTGCTTTACGGCATCGGCGGCAAAAAGCCCATTTTCCACACCATCTTTCACATTTTTACCGACATCGGAAGTATTTTGCAGGCCATTTGCATAATTTTTTATGTTCTTTAAAAAATTTTAATAATTTTTGTAACTTTTTTGCTTTTTCGGGTATTAACTTTATAGAATGCTATCAAAAGGAGGAAATATGGATAATTTCGAACAGGCCTTTGAACAGATATACAGCACATATTACCGCCATGTTTATTCGTTTCTCTACAAGCTGTGTCATGACACCCGCGTTGCCGAGGACCTGACGCAGGAGACGTTTTATCAAGCATATCGCTCCTTCGGAAGATATAACGGCGAATGTGAAATGTTCACTTGGCTCGCGTCAATCGCCAAAAACACCTTTTTCAAATACCTTCGCAAAAACAAACGCGAATCCATTCTCATAGACCTTTACGTTACCGAGCCCGAGGCTCCGCTCACAGACGAGCCGGGCTATCGGCTTTCAAAGCAGGTCGAAATAGCGGAATTGCGCGCCGCTATCGCTGCCATGCCCAAAAAATATAGCGAGGTCCTGATTCTTCGCATATACGGCGAGCTTTCTTACGAGGAGATCGCGGCAAAGCTGGGCATATCCCCCAATTCCGCAAAGGTGATTTTCCACCGCGCTAAAAAAATTATCAAGGAGATTTTGATAAATGAGTAATAATTGTTCCGTTATTCGCGACCTGATCGCCATGTACGCCGACCGCGAGACCAGTCCGCAGACTTCAAAGATAATCGCAAAGCATCTCGAGGAATGCCCCGAATGCCGCGAATATTATGAGCACACCAACAATGTAGTTCGTTCGATGAAGCAGCCTCCCCGCGGCAATCATTACCGCTATTCCGCGCTCGCGCGTCAGATCAGACAGCGCAACGCCATAATCGTTTCCGCCGGCTGTACCGCATTTTTTACGCTCGGAGTCATCGCTGCAAAGCTGATGTCATCCGACAGATGATATTTACACGATCACACAATATATAGGAGATTTTTATGAACACCTTGACAATGGACGGTATCAAGTACCGTCAGCTTCTGATGTCCGGAGCGGCGGCACTTGACAGTCAACGTGATGTTGTCAATAATCTTAACGTATTCCCTGTCCCCGACGGTGACACAGGCACTAATATGAGCATGACCATGACCTCGGTGCTTACAGGCTCACACGGAGGAGTCGCCTCCATCGCGGCATACACGGCCGCCGTAGCACGCGACATGATGAGAGCGGCACGCGGAAACTCGGGCGTCATTCTCTCGCTTTTCTTCCGCGGAGTCGCACGCGCCTTTGACGGTCACGATACAATCACACCCGCACTTCTGCTGGAAGCCATAAAGAGCGGCGCCAAATCGGCGGCAGCGGCAGTTGAAAAGCCGGTCGAGGGCACTATACTTACCGTCATGCGCGAATGCGCCACAGGCATTGAAAACGCAGACGAGCTGTCATTTGAACAGCTTTTTGATACGCTTTACAAAAACGCCGAGGTCATACTCGCCAAAACTCCCGAAATGCTGCCGGCACTGCGCCGCGCACGCGTCGTTGACTCGGGCGGCTACGGCTTTGTCCGTATTCTTGACGGCATGAGACGCGCGGCTTGCGGCGAGGAAATTGTTGCCGAGCCTGCGGTCGTGCCGGACACGCCCCGCGCAGCGGCTGACTTCGACGCCTTTTCCACAGAGGAGATAACCTTCGCCTTCTGCACCGAATGTCTTGTCGATCTTAACGGCGAGATACCCGAAAAAGAGCTTTCAGCGCTCAAGAAAAAGCTGTCCGGCATGGGTGACAGCATGGTGCTGACGGCAGACGACGAGATATTTAAGCTGCACATTCACACCGACGAACCGCTGACAGTCCTCGGCATGATATTCCCGCTGGGCACCGTGCGCCACTCCAAGGTTGAAAATATGAAGCTTCAGCATACGGGACTTATCGCCTCAGTCGAAGCACGCCCCGAGCCGCGTGAGGTCAAAAAATACGGCATTTTCGCAGTCTCGCCCGGCGACGGTTTTTCGGATCTGTTCAAGGAGCTGGGCGCCGACGGTATAATCTCGGGCGGTCAGAGCATGAACCCCTCCGCCGAGGATATTCTTGAGGCTATGAAGAAATGCCCCTGTGAAACTGCCATAGTTCTGCCAAACAACAGCAATATCATCATGGCAGCAAACCAGGCGGCGGAGCTTATGGAGGGTACAAACGTCATAGTTATACCCACCAAGACCTGCCCCCAGTGCGTTTCGGCGCTGTTCGTCTTCAATGAGTCACGCACACCCGAAGAAAACCGTGAGGAAATGCGCGAGGCGGCAGAAGCTGTCACTACACTGTCCTTCACACGCGCCGTTCGCGACGCCGAGGTGGACGGCAAATCCGTCCGTGCCCAACAGTTTCTCGGTCTCAAGGAAGGCAAAGTAAAGCTGGCAGAGGACCATCTCAGCGATGCCGTCTCTCTTATGCTCCCCGCAATATCCGACCATGAGATAATCACGCTTTATTACGGCAAGGACGTCAAAGAAGAAGCGGCAGAGCGTATGGAGCAGCTGGTTGCCGATGCGCTTGGCAATAATGCCGAAATATCGCTGGTCTACGGCGGTCAGCCTCTCTATCCCTTTATAATTTCAGCAGAATAAACCTCTTTCATAATTCTCCTTATTAAAACACGGGGATCAATGGGGCGTTGCTCCTCCCCACAAGGGTACCCTTTTTGGATAAAGAGTACCCTTGACCATCTCGGAAACCTTTAACAAAAGCAATATCCCGCCGACATAGTCAAGCGGGATATTGCTTTTATTATGATCAATTATAAATTTTCATTTCCACGAATTTACCTTCGCCGGGCAGAAGCTGCAGCTCAAGCGTCGGTGTGTTGCCCATTTGCTCGATGCCATCGGCGCCCCACACGGTAACATCCGCACTCTCGCTGAAATTCAAGGTTGCCGTGTTATCCAAGTGATAATTGAAGTTCATGACATAATACGCCACACCCTCCTCATTCTCAAAACAACCGACGAGCAATCCATACTTACTTTCTACGCTCACAAGCGTTCCGAAGCTTTCAAGCTTAAGCTGCTCGGCTATGTACCTTTCGTAATAGGAGGACATTTTGTCTACATTAAATCCCTTGAGAGTATAATCAAGGAAACGACCGCGAAGCCCCGAAAGTGCCTCGTTATTTGCCTTTACACGATCATATATCTCGGTACGCTCGCCACCGTAGGTCAGCATGCCTTCAAATATTCCCTCACCTCCGGCAACATCGGAGGGCTGTGAATACAGAAAATAAGAATAGCTTTGAAGACCGAAAATAAGATGAAAATGCGACAGCCATCTTAACTCATTGTCGTTCGGTATGCGAGTGCCCGACCAGCTGCTGTTTTGAACAAAGCCCCAGGCCGGCACGTCGTATTTTTGCGCACACAGCGCGATGTCGCTGAAATTGATCAGCATATCGCGAATTTTACCCTGATCATCATTGCTCGACGCTTTAAAGGGATAGTAATCGAATGACAAAACATCCGACCGCACCTCGCTCATAAAACGGTCAATATACACCTGATATGCTGTCATACCGTCCTTTCCTGACGATATACCGAGCTGAGAATCCTTGGCATAATTGGGGAACAGATTACACATTATCAGCTTATCCTCACCCACTGTCTCGCGGATGCGTCTGTACTGCTCGCCCAACAAACCGTAAATATTGGCGTTCGGCTCATCATACATATTATAGCCTATGACACTACCATACCCCATCGTCTGCTTTACAAGCGTCAAATTTGCCTCTATAGTAGAAGCATCGGCTACGCGCCACAGCTCAATCATTACGCTGACACCGTTTTTCTCGGCGGCTTTAAGCATTCTGTCCATCAGCGCGGCATCACTCGATTCGCCGAAAGAATACACCATGTTGATACCCGATTTCTTGATCTCGGCAAAACGCGCATCGGCATCCTCCTGTGTTGTCATAAGATGAGGCCGGGGCGTTACCCACATTCCGAGCATAAGATCAATTGGCTCAACGCTTTCGGTCGCCTCGAGGCGGGTTTCCGCACTGGCAAACGCGCTTTCGGGCTCGGCTGTCGTTTGCGCGTCGGTAGTATCGGCAACGGTCGTACCGCCGCCCGATGTTGTTGTATCGCTTGATATGCCGTCATTAGGCACCTTTGCGCAAGCCAAAATCGGCAAAACCACAAACGCCGCCAATGTCAGCGTAAGAGCTTTAAAAAATACTGCAAACTTCATCATATTGGTTTTATTTCATGCCTGCGCCCAATTTCAGCGTGCGTAAAACGGTATCCACCGTCAGACTCATGTCACTCTTGGCGCGCGGCTTTGCCTTTGAGAAGTCGACCGCAACGCGGTTTGTGCTGAAAATACAGCTCACGCCCATCTCATAAGCAGGCTCCATATTGTCACCGATATCACCGACAACGGCAATGACCGGCACACCCACTTTTTTAGCGCGTCCTGCGATTCCAATAACGACCTTGCCGCGCAGGCTTTGGCTGTCAATACGCCCCTCGCCTGTGAAAATAACGTCGGCATCTGCGGCAATGCGCTCAAACTCAACGGTATCAAGCACCGTCTCGATTCCGGGCATAAGACGCGCTCCGAAAAACGCAACCATTCCCGCGCCCATACCGCCTGCCGCACCTGCGCCGGGCATATCGGCAACATTAACGCCGAGCTGAGCCTTGACGGTCTGTGCCGCCGCCGCCAAATTTGCGTCGAGCAGCTTGACCATGTCGGCGTCCGCTCCCTTTTGAGGAGCAAATACATATGCCGCGCCCGTCGGGCCGTAAAGCGGATTGTCGATATCGCACATAGCGACAACCTCTATGCCATTCAGCAACTCACGAACAGCAGTAACATCTATTTTAGCTATTTCAGCCAGCGTCGCACCCGTCGGGACGAACTCTTTTCCCTGGGCGTTATAAAACTTTACGCCCGCACCTGCAGCGGCACCTGCGCCCATATCATTGGTGCAGCTTCCGCCAAGTCCGATTATCAGTCGTTTACAGCCGCGGTTGACCGCGTCGCGGATAAGCTGACCCACACCGTATGTCGTGGTAACGCGAGGATCCTCGCGTCCCGCTACCATGGGCAGGCTTGCCGCCGCCGCCATTTCGATAATAGCGGTCTGACCGTTGTTGACGATAGCGTAAAAGCCCTCGATATCCTCCATAAACGGGCCCTTGACAGCAACTGTCACGCGTTCGCCGCCCATTGCCTCAAGAAAGCAATCGACAGTTCCCTCTCCGCCGTCCGCGACTGGAATGGAGCTAACCTCACAGTCGGGAAAATACTCAAGTATGCGCGCACGCATAATGGCGCATATCTCGGACGAGCTCATGGTGCCCTTAAAGGAGTCCGGCATTAAAATAGCTTTTTTCATATGTATAACCTCGCGTAAAAATCAGTGTTATGCTTTAACAGTCTCGCTTGTAAATGCTTCCCACGGAATATTGACAGTAGCCTTATCTGTCAGAATGGAGTCAACATGCATAAGAAGCGGGAAGTTTTCAAGCGACAGCTTGCCATGCTCGGCAGCAACACGAACTGCGCGCGCAACGCGAACAGCAACCACCAGCGACTCCAGCGTTACGCCGTTAAGCTCTGCCTTTGCCTCGTCGATGTTGAGGCCGCGTCCCAGCAAAATGCCGACAAGTCTGGTTCTGCCGCCGTAAACGGTAACATACAGGTCACCGGCGCCAACGCAAATGTTGTTAAGATTGGCCGCGCCCTGGTACTCCAGCAATCTGTACATTTCCTTGACAGCATGACCGAAAACAGCCGCCTGCGAGTTGAAGTGAAGCTCGCTGTCAAGACCAAAATTCTTCTGGTTAATACCGATAGTCAGCGCAATGCCGAGTGCATAGCCGTTTTTGAGCGCGACCGCACTCTCGATGCCGACAACGTCGGTGGAAAGGCTGATATGATAATAATCGGTCGCCATAACGCTCTTAAGGAAACGAAGCACCTCAATGTCGTGTCCGCAGAAAGCGACCTCGGTCTGGTCGTGAGCGACCAGCTCATAGCTCGTGCAAGGACCGCCGATGGCGTTGATGCAACGCTTAAGGCCCTTTGCAGCCAGTCTCTGCTCCCAAACCTCGGGATATGTGAGCAGCTTGCCGTCCTCGGTGTCAAGCAAGCCCTTTGTAACGGAAAGAACGGGGGTTTTTTCGGGTATAAGGGGAAGGACTTCTTCGCCGAACCAGTCAACGCCAAAGCTGCTGACACCGCCGATTACCATGTCGGCACCCTCAAGCGCCTCGCGGAGCTGTTCGATGTGATAATATTTTACGCCCTCGGGAAAATCGCGGACGAACTTGGGATGTCTGCCGGTCGCACGGGAGGTGTCAATGATCTCGCGATCCAGATGCGTTCCTACCAAACGCACCTCGTTGCCGTTTTCTCTTGCAGGGAAAGCAAGCGCCGAGCCCATCATGCCCGCGCCTACGATAACTACTGTTGCCATTGCGTGTATACCTTCCTTAAAAAATATTTTGACAGTTTAATGATACACTATTTGTCATCGTTTGTCAAGCGTCAAACTATACATAGTTTAACAAAATAAAATATATCTTGACATAACTTTAGTTCGGTATTATAATATAACTGTTGAGAATTTGTGTTTTTTATGGAGAAATATATGGCAAAACAACCCCCTCTGCTCGGAATGGGAATAGATTTCGGCATGTCCGAGGTGTCCTTTGCCGACCGCATAAAATATATCGCTCGCGCCGGCTTTGACGCCGCATTTTGCGGTTGGAAGCGCGGCGACTATCTCGCCGAGATTGCCCGCGAATTAAAAAGCAATGCGATTATCTTTCAGTCTGTTCACGCGCCGTTCAACAAGGTCAACAAGCTTTGGGAGGCGGGCGAGGAGGGCGACGCGGTATTGCGCGACCTTTGTGACTGCCTTACCGACTGTGCACAGAACGGCGCACCTATCATGGTCAGCCATGCCTGGATAGGCTTTGGAGAACAACATCCAAACGATATCGGCATTGATCGCTTCTCCACTCTGCTGGATCACGCCGAGAAATGCGGCGTTCGCGTCGCATTTGAGAACACCGAGGGCGAAAAGTATCTCGAATATGTCCGCGACTGTCTTTTTTCACACCCCGCCGCAGGATTTTGTATAGACACAGGACACGAAATGTGTTATAATTACGGCGATGACATGATAACAAAATACGGTGCTAACGGCAAGCTGATCGCCACACATATAAACGACAATCTCGGAATCACGGGCAAGTCCATCACCTGGCTTGATGACGCGCACCTTTTGCCCTTTGACGGCGTTGCCGACTGGCAAGGCGTCGTGGATCGCCTCGGCGCTGTCGGCTACGACGGAATTCTCACCGCCGAGCTGACCACCAAAAGCAAGCCCGACCGCACGACTCACGACATATATTCGGAGCTCGATTGCGAAGGCTTTGTACGTCTCGCTTACGAGCGTGTTCACCGAGTCTCACAACTGATAAAATAAAAAGGATTCTCTATGGATAAAAAAATAAGCTATATCATTCGTCCCGCCGAGCCACGGGATTCCGCGCGCCTTCGCGAGCTGCTCGAGCAAATATGTCTGCTTCATGTAGAGGGTCGCCCCGACATATTTCAGCCCGCCGGCAAATACACCGAGGACGACATCATCGCCATGATGGGCGACGCCGAAAAGCCGATTTTTGTCGCAGATACGGGCGAAGATGTTGCGGGCTATGTCTTCTGTCAGCTCAAGCGGCCGCACAACCCCGTCATGCGCGACTATCTCAATATTTATATCGACGACCTGTGCGTTGATGACAAATACCGCCGTCTGGGTATCGGCAAGGCGCTTTTCGGTCGAGTAAAACAGCTTGCCGCCGAGCTTGGAGCGTATAACATCGACCTCAATGTCTGGGCTTTCAACGAGCCGGCAATAGCCTTTTATCGCAGTCTCGGTATGCAGCCCGAGCGCATTTATATGGAGCTGATAACAGGAAAGGAGCAAAACTGATGCCCATTCGTCTCAACGAAAATGAGGAGATCGTCCGCGTGGTACGCGAGGGTCTTAAGGCGCGCGGCGGATACTGTCCCTGCCGACGCGACTCCACCGAGGATACAAAATGCATCTGCCGCGAATTCCGCGAGCAAATGGCAGATCCCGATTTCGAGGGGTACTGCCATTGTATGTTATATTATAAGTATAATGAAAGCAAATGACTCCTTAAGTAAATCCAACTTTCAAATACACTGCATGCTGTACTATAAATACAATAAAACGGAGGATAAATAACCATGATCAAAGAAATCACCGCTCAAAACTATGCATCCGAGGTCGAAAATTCGGACAAGCCCGTGATACTGGACTTCTGGGCTGAATGGTGCGGCCCCTGCCGCATGCTTTCTCCCATTATCGACGAGATAGCCGACGAGCGCGACGATATCGTTGTCGGCAAGGTCAATGTCGACGAACAAGGCGATCTTGCTACCAAGTTCGGCATAATCAGTATTCCTACAGTCATTCTTGTCAAAGGCGGAAAGCCTGTTACAAAATCAATAGGATACAGAGAAAAGGAAGGCCTGCTCGACGCACTCGGACTGTAAAAATGAACACTTCGAACTTTAAAATAGAAAACAAAAAGACCGCACTCCTGCTTGCATGGCTGTGCAGTCTTACATATCTGGGCAGTTACCTGACCCGCGTAAATTTCGGTGCCGTGACTGTGGAGATAATCAACAGTACCGGTTGGGAAAAATCCGCCATTTCGGTGGTCACCACAGCGCTGTTCATCTCTTACGGCGCAGGACAGCTTGTCAGCGGTAAGCTGTGCGATAAATACGACTCGCACAAAATAGCCTCCATTGGATTGCTTTGCTCCGCCATCATGAATCTGTGTATCCCTTTCTGCACCTCTATCCCGCAAATGACGGTAATTTGGTTTGTAAACGGCTTTGCTCAGTCCATGATGTGGCCGCCGATAGTCAAAATACTCGCCACGCATTGTCACACCGAGGACTACCAACGCGCCAGCGTTATAGTTTCATTGGGAAGCACGGCGGGAACTATGTTGGTCTATCTCATTTCCCCCGTATGCATTGAGCTTGCAGGCTGGAAAATGGTGTTTTACATCTGCGCAGGAACAACCATACTTATCTGGGCAATGTGGACCTTCTGCTACCCCTGGCTTATGAGTCGCGCCGAGCGCAGCGAAGCGGAACAGCATCCGGCTGACGTCGCGCAACAGTCCGACGCAGCTGTCGAGCGCATGCCACGACTGCTGTATTTTGTGTTGTGCCCCATCTTGCTTTCAGCCGTGGTTTTGGGTGCCCTGCGCGACAGCATAACCACCTGGCTTCCCAGCTATATTTCGGAAACCTTTAATATGGGAGAAAGCATTTCGGTTCTGTCCGGGGTAATTATTCCCATTCTGACAGCTATAATCTACCCCCTGTCCTTAAAGGTATACCGCAAGTTCTTCACCAACGAGCTGACCTGCGCGGCGGCCATATTCGGGCTCAGCGCGCTCAGCGCCGTTCTGCTTTACTTCACATATTCCTCCAGCCCCATCATATCCGTTCTCCTGCTTGCCTTTATCTGCGCCGCACAGCACGGCATCAACTTCCTTATAATCGTGCTGTCCCCCAAGCGCTTCTCACGCTTCGGCAATGTGGGAACAATTTCGGGCTTGCTTAACAGCTTTGTCTATGTCGGCAGTGCTATCTCCATCTGGGGCATCGCCAAAATCGCCGAGAGCGCGGGTTGGCGTGCAACCATCGCGGTCTGGGGCATTGCCGCCGCCGCGGGTATCGCGCTGTGCCTTGTCGTCTCCCGCAAATGGTCGCAAATATTCCATAAAAAGAAATAACCCCCCTCGCCGCAAAACAGCACACTCGCTCGCGCGGCGTAACCGCCGCGCTTCAAAGCGCGACATCTTTGCAAAAAAATAACCACCCGGATGGGTGGTTATTTTTTGGCGGAGATGGAGAGATTTTTCTAGCCGCTTCGCGGCGTTGCACCTCGCAAACATAGTCGTCTCCCTCCCTGCCTCGGTCGGGATACTCCTTGTTTGCTCACTCGCTCGCCTCCCTCCCCCCTCGCACCGCGAGCGGTCGGCTCGCTCCCTCTCGCGCGGCGTAACCGCCGCGCTTCAAAGCTCGACATCTTTGCAAAAAAATAACCACCCGGATGGGTGGTTATTTTTTGGCGGAGATGGAGAGATTTGAACTCTCGCGCCGGTTACCCGACCTACACCCTTAGCAGGGGCGCCTCTTCGGCCTCTTGAGTACATCTCCATGTACTTGCGCCGACTGCCGTTATCTCCGTCGGCGCATTCATTATTATAATATAAAATTTCGTCGGTGTCAAGCCTTTTTTTAAAATACCGCTTGATTTTTATGTTTTTTAGTCCTTATTTTGCTCATCGGACCCGTTTTTTATGTCGTTTTGTGTTTTTTTGCGGAAAACAAACAGCTTACTGATAAAATAATTCGACACGACGACCGCAACCTGTGTCACAAACCACGCTATCAACTCATTATAGGCCGTCAGCGAGATACCCAGGAATCCGTCAAGGAAATTCAACGCCAAAACGCCCATCAACCACAGCATAGCCCAGTTGAGCGCATAATCGAGCCCCAATGTGACCACGCGTCCGCCCGCGAAAACCACAAGCTGACGCGCCACGCCTGCACGGTCGTGAACATCATCGTTAAATACCCATTTTTTATTTGTGAAAAAGGAGAACAGCACCGCGCACAACCACGACACCGCTTTAGCCACCGTAAAAATAGCGAAATATGCCGCGCCCTCGTCCTCAGTGACACCTAACAGCGCCTTGCCGCCCCACAGTATGCCAAAGTTCGACACCATCGACACGACGGTCGTCAGCACGCCGAACAGCAGATATCTGAATATCTCGCGCGCCAATCCGCTTTTGTTTTCATTATTTGTTTTATTGGACATTTGAATTGCCTTTCATAGAGAACTGTCTCAAATTTGCAATTTGAGACAGCTCCTTATAATCAGTTGATCTTATACGTTGTGCCCTGCGGCGTGTCTATCAAGGTAACACCCTCGGCGGCAAGCTCGGCGCGAATTCTGTCTGCCTCGGCGTAATTTTTAGCCTTTTTGGCGGCGGCGCGTGCCTCGATGCGCTCACGTATCGATGCGGCGCGGGGATCGTCGGCGTCGACTGCGGGCTGTGCGCTCTTGTTCTGCTCCTCGCGCACCTTTTGGGCGGCGGAGATAAGATTCAGCGACAAAACACGGTCGAAATCAGCGATAAGCGCCAGCTTTGTAGCGGCATTCGCACTCGATTTAAGCACGTCATAGACAGCGGTGACAGCCAACGAGGTGTTGAGGTCGTTGTCAAGCGCTTCACTGAACTTTTGCTTCAGCCGGTCAAACTCTGCCACATCAACCTGCTCGCCCTCTGCCTCCTTAAGCGCGGCGATGCGGGCAACCAGCTTTTTGTAAGCCACGGCGGCGTTATCGAGGTTATCCCACGAGAACACCAGCGAGCGGCGGTAGTGAGATTGCAGACAGAACAGGCGATAGACCATGGGGTCATATCCCTTTTCCTCCAGCAATGACACCGTCAAAAACTCGCCCTTGGACTTGCTCATCTTGCCGCCCTCGGTATTGAGGTGGTGGACATGGAACCAATAATTGCACCATTTATGACCGATATAAGCCTCGCTCTGGGCAATTTCGTTGGTATGGTGGGGAAAAGCGTTATCAATGCCGCCGCAGTGGATATCCAGCTCTTCACCCAGATATTTCATACTGATACAAGAGCACTCGATATGCCAACCGGGGTAACCGACGCCCCAGGGGCTGTCCCATTTAAGCTCCTGATCGTCGAACTTGGATTTTGTAAACCACAGCGCAAAGTCCGCCGGATTGCGCTTGTTTGTGTCCTCTCCGACGCCCTCGCGCACGCCGACCTCCAAGTCCTCCTCCTTAAAATCGTGGAAAACGTGGTACTGCTTGAGCTTGGAAATATCAAAATAAACATTTCCGCCCGCGAGATACGCATAGCCCTTATCTATCAGCACCTCGATGGTATGGATAAACTCATCTATGCAACCCGTTGCGGGCTGAACGATAGCGGGCTTTTTTATGTTGAGCTTGTCGCAATCCGCGAAAAACGCGTCGGTATAAAACTTCGCGATCTCCATGACGCTCTTTTTCTCGCGACGGGCCCCCTTGAGCATTTTGTCCTCGCCCTCGTCGGCGTCACTTGTCAGGTGTCCGACATCGGTGATATTCATGACGCGAGTAACCTCAAGCCCCGAATAATCGAGATATTTTTCGAGCACGTCCTCCATGATATAGCTGCGAAGATTACCGATATGGGCATAGTGATACACCGTCGGTCCGCAGGTATACATTTTGATCTTGCCGGGGGTGTTTGGAACGAGCGGTTCGCGCGTTCTGGAAAGTGAATTGTATATAAGCATATGGGTCAAAGCCTTTCACGGCAGAGAGGCATCGCCTCTCTGCCCAAATAAATTTTTATTCCTGTTCTGAAATTATAATGTCGACATCGTCCTCGACGTTATCGAAATCGATGTCAAGGTCGTCGAAATCATGCAGATCCTGCCGCATTGCGCGGCGAGTTGCACAGCCGATGCTGCAAAGCCTTGCCGTACGGCGCCAGCTCTTTACAATAAAGCCGATGCCGGGGAAAGTTATGGTCAGCTCGCGGCGATTTTTATCGGACTTGGACGCGCCGTTTGTAACGCTGACAAGCAGCGATGCGATGCCCCATTCCTTTTTCTTGGGATTGAAATTAAACGCCAGAGGCGTGAGCGCCACAGCAGCAACAACGCCAATAACCTTTGCGGCGACATGTGACTTTTTCTTTTTCTTAGGTGCGAAACAGCAATCAAAAAACATGGTAAACCTCCACAAAATTAATCTCGGCAGATCTCGTCTGCCGCACGGCAGACCTCGGCTGCCACGCTGTCGATATCCGGGGCTGTGTCTATCACAATAACATTATCGTCAAGCTGTGCGAAAATATCCATGTACCGTGCACGCACGCGTTCCAGTGTCTCTTTTTTTTCGTATATCTCAGTCGTTGTGCGGTCGGAGCCTATGCGCTTCATGCATATCTCGGGATCAAGATCGAGAAAAATACAAAGGTCGGGACGCCGTATCTCAGGGCAGTTTATATTCATGGCGCGAACCCACTCAAAGTCGGTCTCGCTTCCCTGATACGCCAGCGACGAATAATAATATCTGTCACAAATAACATCATATCCGCTACCCAGCATTTTGTTGATGCCGTTTACGGGGTTGACATTGTGGAAGATACGATCCAGCACAAACATCGCCGCCAGCTCGCAGGGTGTTTTGCGCGTGACTCCTCCGAGCGCGTCACGCAGCATACCGCCCGTGGTGGACACGGTGGGCTCGGCTGTCAGATAGACCTTTCTTCCCCTCTCGCGCAAATGCTTTGCGAGGCGGACTAACTGGGTGGTCTTGCCCGAGCCGTCAAGCCCCTCCATTACTATAAATCTTCCGCGTTCAGCGGTCATTTTTTCACTCATTGTCTTATATCTCGGGAATTTCTATTTTGATCTCGCGTCCCTGCTTTGCAGATTCGACGATACCCGAAATTATCGCCTGATTTATGATTATCTGCGAGGTGGGAACGGGTGCCTTACCGCGCGTCAGATGCGCGTCAAGGAAAGAGCGCACCTTGCTCTCGACTCTGCCCAGGCCCTTGAGCGGCAATATGGGCAGCTCGTATTCGACCTGCGCGCCCGCCGACTCGGTGTATATCTTCATAGGGCCGCCGACAGTGCCGTTCCAGCACTCGGTGGACGGAATGCGCAAGCCGCCCTTAGTGCCCAACACAATAGTGTCGCCTGCGGTATCCATATGCATAGCCCACGAGATGCGGAAGTCGATAACGATATCATTTTCAAGTCGGATAAACGCCGCCGCGAAGTCATCAACGCCAAAACGCTCGGCATACTCGGGATGCGCCGAATAATAAGCGGGGTTCTGGCCGAAAAACGCCGAGGTGTAACCCGAAACGGTAAGCGGACGTGGATAATCCAGCGCGTTGAGTATCATGTCAAGCGAATAACAGCCGATGTCACCGACTGCGCCGACACCCGCGGTGTCGTCCTTGATAAATGAGTCGGTACGTCCCACGGGAATGCCGTGTCGGCGACCGCCGCCCGTCTGGATATAATATATTTTGCCCAAAACGCCCGAACGTACTATTTTTCCGATCATTTGCATATTGGGGTCAAAGCGAGGCTGAAAGCCGATGGACAGAATGCGGCCCGTCTGCTTTTCGACGCGGCACAGCTCGACCGCCTCGTCAAGCGTTACCGTCATGGGCTTCTCCAAGAGCACGTCAAGCCCGTGCTGCATGGCATACATGGCGGGGCCCGCGTGCTGACGGTTGTATGTACAAACGGACACGACGTCAAGCTCACACTCGGCGATCATCTGTTTATAGTCGGTATATGTGCGAACGCCCTCAAGCTCGTATTTTTCGAAGAAAGCGTCTGCTTTGCCATCTACGAGATCTGCGCCCGCGACGATCTCAACGTCATCAAACTGAAGATATGCCTTTATATGCGAATTGGCTATACCGCCCGTGCCTATAAAGCCGACGCGTATTTTACGTTCTGCTCGCGGAGCGACCGGCTCCTCGGCGGGAGCGTCCTTGAAAAGATCGAGAATTTTTGCGTCGTTACTCATATTTTATGTCCTTTCGGCTTGAAAATACAGACTTTTTATAATTATATAATTTTTATGGTAAAATGTCAAGAGCGGCGGAAGATTTTAGTGCGTATGAAGCGACGGAGTTTTATTGATCCGGCCATGATGCGACTCCGCACTCTTTCAAATATATTATCCACCTCGGGATACGGAATACGCTTAATTTGCCCATTTTCTCGCATAATTCTGTTTATGCCCCGTCTGTAATGAACAGTCAGCTCGATAGGCTCTCCGTCATCCTCGGGAATATCTTTAAGACTTTGCTCCATCAATATCTTTTTCAGCTCCGCTTCTTCCTCCTCTGTCAGAATAGGTTCTTGCATTTGTTCATATTTTTTCTTCATGTGGCGATCTCCTTTATAAATTAAGAGCTAATAATATATTATAACATGGTAGTATTATTATAACAAGTAGGTAGCGCAAAACAAGCGCCAAAAGAGGTAAAATATTTACAAGAAGGTGGTGATTTTGTGGATATACATGAAAGAATAAAGCATTTGATGGCAGAAAGAAACTGGTCTGCATACCGTTTATCTGAGGAAAGCGGATTGGCACAAACCACAATATATAATATATTTAAGAACAACACCACCCCTAATTGGTACACCTTAGAAAGCATCTGCAACGGTTTCGGTATCACACTTGCTCAATTTTTCGCCGAGGGAGATATGGTCGAGCTAACGCCCGAGCTGAAAGAGGTTTTTGACTGTTGGGTAAATCTGACCGTTGAACAAAAGCAAGCTGTTGTAAATATAATGCGCGTCATGAGCCACGATAAATAAAGCGCGGCTTTACTGTCGGGGTGCCGACCTCCGTGTGTGGCGGGAGAGCCCCGTCCCACACATTTAAAAATTTGCCCGCTGACATTTGTCAGCGGGCAAATTTTTGTATTCTCAATTATTCAAAAGTCTCCTCACCGCGTCCGCCATGCGGTCAACGGCATAAGGGAAAAATTTGAGATACGCCGCGCAAAAGCGATTTTTGGGCGGCTCTCCGTCTCCAAGCTCGACGCGGTCACGGTAACAACCGCCGCGGCACAGGGTGTAATACCGGCACTGCATACAATCGGGGTGCAGTCGGCGCGAGCGCTCTATAAACCCAAGCTCGGCACGCTTTGCATCCATCTGCTCAAAGCTGTCGGTCAAAAAATTGCCCAGCTTATATTCATCCATCACGAAAAAGTCGCAGGGATAAACACCGCCGTCCGCCTCGACCACATACTGCGGCGAGCAAACGCCCGCCATACCGCAATTTTCGGGCGCTCTGCCTATCATCGCCGCCATCCAGTTCTCAAACGTGCGGTTGTAGACATATTTGCCCCGACAAAGGTCGTCATACCACGCATCAAAGGTGCGGCAAAGAAAGGCAGCGTACTGATCTGCTTTCAGCGCCATCGGGGTCGAGCCGGGCGCGTCGAGCGGGTCAAGGCAAGGTATGTACTGCTGATAACCAAAGCCCTTTGCGTCAAAATAATTGTGTATTTTAAGCGCGCCGCGAGCCGACGCGCCCGTGACCACGCTCAAAATATTATATTCGACCTTATGCTTATCAAACAAAGCGGCTGTTTTGGTAACGGCATCAAATGTTCCCCGCCCTGCGGCGTTTTTTCGGTTGGCGTCGTGTATCTCGCGCGGGCCGTCAAGCGACAGTCCCACCAGATATTTTTCGCGGGCGAAAAGGCGCGCCCATTCGTCGTCGATATTATATCCGTTGGTCTGAATGGCATAGCCCACCCCCACACCGCGGGTGTTATGCTTTTTTACAAGCTCGGGCAGGGCTCGGTAAAAATCTATTCCCACCAACGTCGGCTCGCCGCCCTGAAACATGAAATTACAAAATCTGTCTGCATTTGCAAGCGACTTTTCAACTATTTTTTCCAGCGTCTCCACGCTCATCATGCCGAAATTTGCGCATTCGCGATGCGCCATCTCGTCGGCATAAAAGCAATATGAGCACCGCATATTGCATGCGCCCGAGGCGGGCTTTATAAGCAGGTTCATTTGTCGTAATTGCGCAGCCAGTCTGTCAGCTGTTCGAGGCTTGTAAACTGGATGTTGTCATTGCTTATTTTAAGTCGCTGGGGGTTGTTCATGACAAGTCCGTTTGCAAAATCGAGCTGACGCGGCTCGTATTCCTCCTCCTCGCGCTGACGCGTCCAGCCTCTCCAGCGCCAATGCGGCGCGGGGGCGTCCGTTCTCCACGGGCGGCACTCCCAATAGTAGCCTCTGAACGGGTCGCGGTCAGCGCACATTTTGTCAAGTATGGCGTCATGCAGGCGGTCACGCTCGGCGGCGTACGACTCGTCATTTATAAGATTATTCAGCTCATAAGGGTCTTTTTCGAGGTCGTAAAGCTCATCCTCGGACATGAGATTTATGGACAGCTTATATCTTCCGTCCGTGACGGCGCGCATGGGCTGAAGTCCGCCGTAATGGTCGTGATCCTGCTCGAAGCGGGTAAATTCGATAAAGGTATAGCGTGGCGACTCGGCGTTAAGATCGACGGAGGTGGAGAGAATACTCTCACCCTGCATGACCTTGGGTATTTCCAGCCCGAAATACTCCATAATGGTGGGGCAGACGCTGATATGAGACACCGCGTTTTTGGTATAAACGCCGCCGCGGACGCCACGCGGGTTACGGATGATAAACGGGATGCGCGCGACCTCGTCGTAAGCGGCGGGGCCTTTGGCAAACAGGCAGTGTGAATCGAGCAGATCACCGTGGTCGGAGGTGTACATTATCATGGCATCCTCGGGCACCTTTTCTACCACCTTGCCGATCAGCTCGTCAACATAAGAGTTACAGCCGAAAAAGGCGGGACGCTTGATTTTGAGGCCGTCTCGATCGGGATTGGGACCCTTTTCCGCCGCCCAAACCTTTTGATAGGACGGCTTGCCCTCAAGCGTATCCCAGACCGAGGGGTTCTTGGGAAACTCGTAATCCTTGTACATGTTATAATATCTCGGCGGGCAGAGGAAAGGCCCGTGCGGCTCGTCGAAAGAAACTACCAGCAGATAGTCCTCGTCACGGTATTTCTCCATGAAATCCAGCGCACGCTTCAGCACGCGCGAGCCGTATGTAAAGTCCTCGGCGATGTCGGTAAACCTCATGGTCTGCGTGGCGCGGGACTGAATCCTCTCGTCCTCGGTCAGCTCCTCGAGATATGTGCGCATATCGTACCAATAATCGGGATCCCAACCGTCGGGGCAAAAGCCGTTGCCGAAATAATCGGTGCCGTCGAGGTGCCATTTGCCTATATATGCGCAATGGAAGCCGTTATCGTGCAGGCGCTGACCTATGGTCTTTACGTTGTCGCCCAGTGCCATACCGTTTGCCCAGGAGCCGGTACAGGCGGGAAAAAGACCCGTAAAAAGTCCTGCACGGGCAGGACCGCACACGGGTTGGGTGGTATACGCACGCTCGTAGCGCACGCCGTCGGCGGCGAGCGCGTCGATGTTGGGCGTCTGAAGCCCCGTTTGTTTGTAACAATTGACCATGTCATATCTTTGCGTGTCGGTCATTATAAACACCAGCTGTTTTTTGTCTGCCATTGGGCGCCTCCGTTTTTAACCTCCCTCAAAAGCTTCAACCGAGAGAGGAAGAAATTTATTATTATTTAATTATAACATCCGGCGATTTATATGTCAATCGTTTTTTGTGTTGACATTGCCGATTTTGTGTCTGAGGACGCCGTATTTTGTATCACGAAAAGCCCTCAGGGCACTACATATTGTGTCTTGGTTTCGTCCCTGTGACTATTTGCATAAAAACCCTTTTATTTTGGCGCATTTTGTATTATAATAAAGATGTAAAATTGTAATAGATCGACACGTAAGGACGGAGGTCAAAATGAATTCCTACACCATTAAAATTGCCGATTATGAATTAAAGCTTCGTTGCGGTCTGAGCGAGGACGAGCTCAACGCAACCGCCAAAAAGGTTGACGACTGCATCCGCGCCATCTGCTCAAAGAGCACCAATGTCTCCAAGACCGAGGCGGCCATCCTCTGCGCTCTCGAATTTTGCTCCATGGCAGACTCCGCCGAGCAAAGCGCCGACGCAAACGACGGTCAGCTCGAGCAGCTCACCGAGGAAAATAAAAAAGCGTTTGCCGCTCTGGCAAAAATGGAAGCCAAGCTGGACGCTCAAAAGGCAAAGGCAGATGCCGAGCGCGCCGCGCTCAAGGAGCGTTACGATGCCAACGCACTGGCTCAAAAGGAGAAGTACGAGGGCAGAATCGAAAATATGAAAGTAAAATACGAAGCCCGCATCGAACAGCTCAAAGCGAAGCTGGACGAGGCCAAGGCACAAGCCGCTGCGGGAATCGCAAATCAGCAGATCAGCATGTTCCCCGAGGAAACGCCGGCCGCAGAGCAAGCCCCCGCTGTTGAGCAGCCTGTGGCAGAAGAGCCTGCAGTAGAGACGGCTCCCGTCGAGCAAGCACCCGCTGTCGAGGAGACCGATAAGAAGAAATCTGCCAAGAGCAAAGTCGGCTCTATGTTCGAGCTGTTGACCTTCGGCGATGTCTGATAAACATAGTAACGCAAGCGAAAGTCGCCGCGCCGCAATTTGCGGCGCGGCGGATCTTGTCTTGACGGGCAAGCCCCTGCCGGAGCTGCTCGCCCCCGCAGGCTCTCCGCTCGCGCTCGAGGCGGCAATAGAGGGCGGCGCGGACGCCGTCTATTTCGGCGGTGTACGCCACAACGCCCGAATCTCGGCAGTCAATTTCACGCCCGATGACTTGCCGCGCTGTATAGCGCTCGCGCATGCGCACGGCGTTAAAATGTATCAGACGCTCAACACACTCGCCACCGACCGCGAGCTGTCCGAACTGATAGAGGACGCTCGCCTCGCTTACAACGCGGGCGTTGACGCGCTCATCGTCGCCGACCTCGGCGTCGCCGCCGCCATTCACCGTGCTCTGCCCGACCTGCCGCTTCACGCCAGCACGCAGGCGTCGGGACACTCGACGGCGTCTGCGTTTGAGCTTCAAAAGCTGGGCTTTTGCCGCATGGTCTGCGCGCGCGAAATGTCACTTGATGACCTGCGCGCCTTCACCGCCGACTCGCCGCTTGAAGCCGAGGTGTTTGTCCACGGCGCGCTTTGCGTCTGCCATTCGGGGCAATGTCTTTTTTCGTCTCTTGTCGGTGGACGCAGCGGAAACCGCGGCGAATGCGCACAGCCATGCCGCCTCGCATTCCGAACCGACTCAAAAAACAAATATCCCTTGTCACTAAAGGACTTATCGCTCGCCCGCCACATTCCCGAGCTCATCGACGCAGGCGTCGCATCGCTTAAGATCGAGGGCAGAATGAAGTCACCCGAATATGTTCTGGCGGTAACGCAAGTCTTTCGCCGTCTGCTGGACGAGCGCCGCGGCGCGACGGACAGCGAAATGGCATATCTCGCCTCCATTTTCTCACGCGACGGCTTTACGGACGGTTATTTTCGCCGCGATATCGGCTCGCACATGCTGGGCGTGCGCCGCGAACAGGACAAGTCCTCGACGCGTTCTCTGCCTCCGTTTGAGGGACTGACCCGCCGCGTGCCGCTGGCCTTGAGCGCCACGATACGCGCGGGCGAGCCTATGAGGCTTTGCGCCTCGGGCGGAAAGAACGCCGTAGAGGTATGCGGCGACGTACCCGAAGCCGCGCTGAACGCCGCCTCGGAATACGATGCGGTGCTTCGAAATCTGACAAAGCTAGGCGGGACTCCCTACACACTCGGCGACGCCACGCTGACGCTTGACGACGGCCTTTTTCTCCCCGTCTCAAAGCTCAACGCCCTGCGTCGACGCGCTATCGCCGCGCTCATGCAGTCAGAACGCACACCGATCGATAACATCTGTTACTCCCCCGAGCGCCCTCGCGGTAAGCGTCAAAGGCTGACGACCGCCCGCTTTACCTCGCCCTCTCAAATAACGCCCGCCGCAAAACAATATTTTGACTTGATATATCTCCCGTTGCAAAGCTTCGAGCCGAACAGCGGCGCGCGCGGCGTCATACTGCCGCCCGTCATTTTCGACAGCGAGCGCGGGCGCGTAGCCGAGCTGTTGAGCCGTGCCGCAAAGGCGGGCGCGACCGATGCCTTGATCGGCAATATAGGTCACATTTCGCTTGCTAAGTCTGCGGAACTCAACATCCACGGCGATTTCCGGCTCAACGTCACAAATTTCGAGACGGTGCGCACGCTGCAGACGCTCGGCGTCGATGACGTTATACTCTCCCCCGAGCTGACACTGCCGCAAATACGCGATATCGGCGGCGATACCGGCGTCATCGTTTACGGCAGAATTCCGCTTATGATACTGGAAAAATGTATCGGCAAGGATATTGCCGACTGCAATGTCTGCAAGTCCGGCAAAATGACACTCACCGACCGCCGCGGCGTCGATTTTCCCGTTATGCGTGAATTTGAACATCGGAATGTAATATATAACAGCCTTCCCACCTGTATGTCCGACCGCGCTGACGCACTTGAGGGCGCGGGCGTCATAAACCGACATTTTATATTCTCAACCGAAACACCAAGCGAGATCGACCGAGTTATCGCGGCATATAAAAACAAAAAACCGCTGAATACGGCGGTGAGAAGAATATAAAATATAGTGCGGGTGCCGCAAGAAGTGACACCCGCCCTTGTTTTATTTTGACGACAGCTCGTCCAGCTTTTTCTCAAAACGCAGCATAATGTCGCGCATTTCGGTCAGAATGTCCGCCTGTATGGCCACGTCCTCGATAAATTCGCGGCGCTCCTTTGCCTGGCGCTCCGCCTCCTCCGCCGCCTCTGCCTTCTTTTTCTCCTCGGCAATACGAGCACGTTCCGCAGCCTCGGCACGTTCGCGCTTGTGGAATGCGTCCTTAACCTTTAAAAACACCTTAAGCACTACGTATATCGACAGCGCAATGACAAGAAAATCGATGGTGACCTGTAAGAATTCTCCGTATGTCACCGCGACCTCGCTCACCGCCTCGATGCCCGCCTCGACATCCTCTTCAACACCCTCGCGCAATACCCATTTGAGATCGGAAAGCGAGCCCGTGCCGATTATCATGGCAGTCAGCGGCGTGATGATGCAGGAAACGAGACTGCTGACGATCTTGTTAAAGGCAGTACCGATAACAACAGCAATGGCAAGGTCGATGATATTGCCCTTAACGGCGAATTTTTTGAAATCTGTCCAAAACGCACGCGATTTTTTGCTCACCGTCTCACTCGCCTGACGCGTCGCGTCTATAACATCGTCAAATTTGTTTTCTTTTTTACCCGACATATATTTTATCTCCTCGTTTTTTATTTAATACTACCACACCGCGCGCATATTGTCAATCGATTTGTATATTTCTTTTGACTTTATACTCTTTTTTGACTTTTTTGTCCTTGACAGCACCGCGTTTTTTTGATATAATAAAAAGCACCGAATATGTTGAGAGCGCAATGAGATTTTTAAATTTTGCATTTTACATTTATTTCGGGGTGTGGCGCAGTTGGTAGCGCGCGACGTTTGGGAGCGTGCAGGCAGTTTCTGTCTTTTCATTTTCGGGAAGCCCGAAATCCCTTGTAAACACTGACTTTTTCGGGTGTTTCACTTTTCAAAAATCTCGCAACAAAGTGGTTTGACCACAGATTTGACCACTTACGGAAAAATTTAATACAATATCGGGGTGTAGCGAAGCTGGTATCGCAC
>JAFTRE010000032.1 GCA_017462385.1 Clostridia bacterium
AGGCTCGGTGTGGCGGAGAGAGAGGGATTCGAACCCTCGTGAGATTGCTCTCAAACGCATTTCGAGTGCGCCCCGTTATGACCACTTCGATATCTCTCCGTGTTTATTTTAGCTCTCTACTGTTCTTACACAACCTTGGAAATTGGAGAGAACAGTAGGAGAGAACTAAGCTATTTAATTGTATTTGAATTGCGAAAATCCCTTATAAATCAAGGGGTTCGAGGCAGAGAGTTCCAAAATGACCACGAAATTTCGAGTCAGCCCCGTTATGACCGCTTCGATACCTCTGCGTATTAAATTGTTCCACAATTTAATATGCGAGTATCGAGGCGGTTCGCCGAAGCATTCAGCAAAGAGCGAGAACATTTGAATACACCATATTAAATTCGTGTGAAAAGGCGAAAATAGGCGAATCCGCTTCGCATATCCCACCCGAAGATCGAAGAGCTTGCTCTTCAGACACAGGGTGCGGATATCTTCGCCAAAGGCGAAATACCTTACAAACACGGAAAACCTATTACGGATTTTGATAGGAAACTGTCAACCAACTTCCCGAAAATCCTCGCCATTCAAGCGCGATAATCGCGCTGACCTAGATATTATATCACAATGTTTTTCTGAATGCAAGAGCTTTTTGCAATTTTCAAAAAAAATTAGGCAAAAAGCTCTTGCATCTATTTTTACATCGTGCGGTGAGCGGAGCAGGTAAGGTATATTACCTGACGGTGCTTCGCGATATTGCGGATCAGCTTTAGTGCGCGTGCGACCTTTTCGTCGTCAAAGCTTACGAACGGGTCGTCGAGCATAACGAAGGGCGACTCATTCTCATAGAGCGAATCAATAAGAGCAAGGCGCATCGCAAGGGAATAAAGCTCGCGAGTGCCGCGGCTGTAAGCCTCTGCCTTTTTGGACGAGCCGCGCTCGCTTTTCGCGACGGTAAACGAGGTGTCGACAGTGTATTCGCCGCACTCACCGGAAATCTCCTTAACGTATCTCTCAAATCCCGCTTTAGTTCCGCCAAGATAGCGCGAGGTCATAGCGTCCTTCGCTTCCTCAAGGAGGGTGGAAGTCTTCTGAATTACCGAAAGATTCGTCTTGTAGGTAACAAGGCGCCGCTCAAGCTCTTCAAGGCTTGCGCGCTTTTGATCCTCCGACTCAAGCGTTTCGATATCTGTGTCGTATTGGCGCTTGAGTAGTGCGATATAGCGCTCGCGCTCTGCTATTTTCTCGTCAACGTTTTGCGGCAGGGTAGGCAAGGGGTCAAGCTTGTCCGTGCCGTATTTCGTATCAAACTCCGAAAGCTCAACCTTCGCGCGTGCTACCTCGCGCTTAAGATATGTGTGCTCGCTGATTTTTTCCTCAAGCTCGGAGATTGCGTAAACGCTCGTGAGGTGAAATTCAGTCAAAAAGGCGTTAACCTCACCCTCGAGCCGCGCGGCTTCGGCGGCTCGCTCGCGTCCTGCCTCGTCCTGCGTGCGCTTTGCGCTCTCAAGAGCGTAGTATTTTGAATAAAGCGCCATTATCCGACGAACGCCGTCCTGATAATTCAGATAATCAACGCTCGGAAATTTGGAAAGGAATTCAACGAGCCTCGCCTCGTCCTCGCGCACTCTCGTAAGCTGTGCCTCGCGCTCGCGGAGCGCAGTGCCAAGCGAGGACCTGAATGCGCGGAGTGCGTCTATTATATTACCGTACGAAAGGTCGGCATTCGCTCCCACGAGGAACTCACGCGCCTCCTCTTCGAGCGCCGAGTCCGGCTTTTTCCTTGAAAGAAGGGCGACCGCCGCTATTATAAGGACGACCGCGGGGACAAGAAGCGCGTATAGGTAAGGCGTAACAAGAAAACCGAGCATAACCGCGATAGCTGACAGTACGACAGAAAGCAAAAGAAGGGAAACACCCACCCCCGTGTTGCTTTTTACGACGCTGTTTTGCAGCTTTTCGATGTATTCGTCAGCCTTTTTCTGAAGCTCTTCGGAGCAGTTTTTGTGCGGTGCACCGCCAAGCGAGCGCCTGCCGCTTTCATATCTGTCTGCAACGAGGGTCATCTCCTCAAGCGCTTGGTAATCGGTAGTGCTGCCGAAAAGCTCCGAGAGGCGCTCGTACTCCGAGTTGTCCGCGCCTCTTTGTGCCTTCAGCTGCTGTGCTTCTATGCTCTTGCGGCGAACGGCGGATATATCCTCGCTGCTCGGTATTCTTTCTCCAAAGTAGCCCTCAAGCTCCGAAAGCCTTGCAAGCTTCCTGTCAAGCTTCTCCTTCATATCCGCGCGGTGCGAAATCTGCGCCGTGCGCTCCTTCACCAAGCCGAGCCTCTCGCGCTCCTTGTAGAGCGCGCGGAGCTCCGCCTCGCGCTCGGTGATAGCTGCCTCGTTTTCGCGGCACTTGAGCTTCAATCCATCAAAGAGAGATATCTCCGAATGAAGCCGCGCTATCTCGCCCTCAATTCTTCCAATCTCTCCGGCACCGCCCTTTTTGTAGTAGAACTTGCGCCTTGTGTCGAGCAGTGCGAGCGCGTCGTCAAGCACGCCAACGTCGCCGTCCGTACCAACGAGGTCGGAGAGCTTTGCGGATATCGATTTGTTATCGTTCTTTTCCGAAATATTCTTTTCCGACAAAAATACCGTGCGCTCAAAGCCGTCGGCATCAATGCCGAAAAGCTCCTCGCCAATCCTCTCGGAATAGTCGCCCGTGAGTCTGCCGGTTTCGAGGTCGTAAAGGGCAAACGTGTCGTCAGCGCTCTTTTGCGCGAAGGAGCGCTCAATGCGGTAAAGCTTCTTGCCGACGGCAATGGTCAGCGAGCCGCCGAACCTGCCGCCGTGCCAGGGCGTGTAGCGTTTTCTATCGTTTTCATCAAGGCTTTGCTTTCTTGTTTCCTCAAGAGAATAGAACATCGCCTTAATGAATGCCGAAAGGGTAGTCTTGCCCCAGCCGTTCTCGCGGCAGACGGTGTTGAGCCCCTCGGTAAAGCTTATCCTCTCGTCCGAAAGCTTGCCGAAATTATCTATATAACATTCTATAAGTCGCATAACTCACCTATTCATCAAAGCTTTCGCCGGCAAGTGCCGAAAGACCGCAGCTGATTATCCTTTCCTTTTCCTCGTCGGAAAGCTCATCCTTCGACATAACGAGGCGAATGAACTCACCCTTGAGCGACTTATCGGTTGCATATTCCTGCGGATTATGCAGAAGACGGGACTCGTCGGTCAGCTCGAAGTAATAAAACCTCGGCGAGAATGCGTATTCAAGGGCAACCGTGTCCTTTCTCGTCTTAGTGGTATATTTTCCCGTGAGGGTAACTCGCACAATATCCGCCGAAGGAATCGCGCGAACGGCATACGCCACGCGCTCCTCTATCGCTTGCGGCGTGAGAGCGTCGGTTATATCAACCTCACGAATATGAATAGTCCGCTTTGCAAATTTTACGAAGCTGTGAGTGACGCTCCTACCGTTTATCTCAACGAGCACGTATCCCATCTCACCCGCCTCGTCAAAGCCTCTGCCCTCGGGCGTACCCGAGTATACCGCAGTGCATCCCCCGATATTCTCCGCCGAGTAGGAGTGGTAGTGACCGAGCGCAACGTAGTCAAAGCCCGCCCCCGCGATATCCCGTCTTCCGATAACGCCGTCTGGCGCCGAGCGGTCGCGCAGCTCGCCGTGAAGCACCGCAATATTGACCTTGTTCTCGGCTATATGTGCCGAGGCGAACATATCCGCTTCGGTGTCGCACCTGCCGCTAACGCGCACGTCGCCGATGTCATAGCTTCCCCAACCGCGACCGAAAACCTTAAGGTTTTTCGGCAGCTCGGCAAAGCTCGTGAGCGCGTCGCCCTCGTGGTTGCCGCTCACGTAGAAGAAGGTGAGCGAAGGGTGCCGTTCGATAACCGATATAACTCGGTCGCGATCCTTTACGCTCAGCCTGTCACTGTCGAAGAGGTCGCCCGCTATAATGATAGCAGACGCCGAAGCTCGTTCTGCCTCGTCGGCAAGCCTTGCAAGATTTGAGAATATCTCCCGCTTTCTTTCCGCGACCTTCGCCGCAGGAAGCGTCGTGGTCAGAGGGGAATTTATATGTAAATCAGCCGTGTGTATTATTTTCACCTGTGTTACCTCGCACAGCGCAAACGCGCCATATTACAATTATAACTAAATTATACTTAAAACACTTGCAAATGTCAAGCAACCGTGCTATAATATATTGGTAAATATACTGTCTTTTTGACGAAAAACTAATGGAGAATAGCGAGAAATATATGAATTATTGCATAGGTGTTGACCTTGGCGGTACTAATATAGCCGTCGGTCTTGTTGACCGTGATAGTAAAAGCATTGTGCAGACCAAGAGCTGCAAGACTAACGCGCCGCGCGCCTGTGAGAGCGTGTCGGCTGATATTGCCGAGCTTTGCCACGCAGTCTGCCGCGCGCAGAAAATCGAGCTTTCGGACGTCGATTGGATAGGTGTCGGAACGCCGGGAATAGTAAAGGGCGAAACGGTAATATCCGCCCACAACCTTGGCTGGCGTGACGTTCCCTTTGGGAAAATACTTTCCTCACTCACCTCCCGTCCCGTACATATAGCGAACGACGCTAACGCTGCGGCGTTTGCCGAGGCGGTGTGGGGTGTTGGAAGGAACTATTCCTCTCTCATTGCCATAACGCTCGGAACGGGCGTTGGCGGCGGTGTCGTTATCAACGGTAAGATATGGGACGGCTTTAACGGCTTTGCCGCAGAGATTGGCCATATGGTTATCTTTGAGGGCGGCAGAGAGTGCGGATGTGGCAATCGCGGCTGTCTTGAGGCTTACTGCTCGGCTACCGCGCTTGTAAGGGAAACCAAGCGAATGATGAACCTTTATCCCGACAGTGCTATGTGGCGCTTCTGTGGCGGTGATATAAACCGCGTAAACGGCAAAACAGCCTTTCTCGGCAAGGCGGCGGATGACTACGCCGCAAGAGTCGTGCTCGATTCCTTTATCGACCACCTCTCCGTCGGAATCTCGAACCTTATCAACGTCTTCCAGCCATCCGTGATATGTATAGGCGGCGGACTTTCGCGGGAAGGCGATAACCTGCTCGTTCCTCTTTGCGATAGGGTAAGCAGAATATCATTCGGACTCAAGCAGGGCAGAACCAAGGTTGTCTGCGCGCAGTTTAAGAACGACGCGGGAATCATTGGTGCATCTCTTCTCGGACTTCAGCAAAAGGAGCGAGCTAATATGCGAAAGAGCGAAATCGTAGTATCTAACTTCAATTTTGAAGGCGAAGTCGAAAAAATAGAGCCTCACGGCAACGGACACATAAATCGCACCAATCTCGTGACCGCACGCGTCAACGGCGGCGAGCGCAGGTACGTTCTTCAGCGCATTAATAAGACGGTCTTCCGCGACCCCGAGGCGCTCATGAAGAACTATGCAAAGGTAACCGCATTCCTTCATAGGTCAATAGTTGAAAACGGCGGAGATCCCAACCGTGAAACCCTCAATCTCGTTAAGACGATTGACGATAAGGATTATTACATCGACGATGAGGGCGAGTATTGGCGTATGGTCGACTATGTCGTCGATAGCGTCAGCTACGATAAGGTCGAGTCGCCCGAGCAGTTCTACGACAGTGCGGTGGCGTTTGGTAATTTCCAATACCTCCTTCGCGACTATCCTGCCGAGGAGCTTATCGAAACGATACCGAACTTCCATAACACCCCCGACAGATACGAGCAATTCCTTCGTGCAGTAGCCGAGGATAAGTGCTCAAGGCTTTCGGAGGTGAAGGACGAGGTCGAATTCGTCAAGGCTCACCGCGAATTTGCAGAAACGCTTGAGCGCGCTCACAAGGAGGGAAGACTTCCTCTTCGCGTAACTCATAACGATACCAAGCTCAATAATATCCTCTTTGATAAAGATAGCGGCAAGCCTATCTGCATTATCGACCTTGATACGATAATGCCGGGCTATTCGGTAAACGATTTTGGTGATTCTATTCGCTTCGGCGCGACTACTGCGCTTGAGGACGAAACCGATCTTTCGAAGGTCAACTTTGATATCGAGTTCTATGAGCTCTACCTCAAGGGCTTTATCGAGGGGGCAAACGGCGGACTTACCAAGTCCGAAATTGAGCTATTGCCCATCGGCGCTCTTATGATGACCTTTGAGTGCGGTATGCGCTTCCTTACCGATTACCTTAACGGTGACGTGTATTTCAAGATTCATAGGGAAAAGCATAACCTTGACCGTGCCCGCAATCAGTTCAAGCTTCTCTCGGATATGGAAAAGCGGCTTGACGAAATGAAGGCGCTCGTTGAAAAATACGTTTGATATATCAATTAAAACACGGTAGCACCTCTGACGCTGCCGTGTTTTTTGAATTTAACCAATAAATTAAAATAAAAATAGAAAATCTCTTGACAAAAGGGAAAAAGATTGTTATAATAATGTGGCAGATTAAGAAACGGCGGTCTGCAAGTACGGAGAAGTACTCAAGTGGTCGAAGAGGCGCCCCTGCTAAGGGTGTAGGTCGGGAATTTCCGGCGCGAGAGTCCAAATCTCTCCTTCTCCGCCAAAGATACGGGATACCCATTTGGGTGTCCCGTATATTTCTTTTTTTGGCGGAGGGGGAGAGATTTGTCTGCGACTTGCGTCGCAGCTCTCGCAGAGAGCGGAGCACCAAGGGTGCAAAGCGCCCTTACACCACATAGGAGTAGAGTCCAAAAAGCATTCGCTGAATTTTGGAATACCCATTTCTCAATTTTCCGCAATTCCGATACAAAGGGATTGCGGTTTTTATAATTAAATGCTATAATAAATTATACAGCAATAACGAAAGGGGAGGGAATGATGAAAGAAAACTTTTTGTGGATAACAAAAACAGAAGAAAACCTACAATTCTATTCAAATTCTGCGCGAAAGGCCAATCTCTCTCTTCATTTTACATCTTTTATAGATACTGATACTAAAAGCAGCATTTGCAAGTTCGTTCGCTATCTAAGAAATGAATTTTATTTCCCAATACGTTGCAACGTTTATTTCTGTAATCAAGAAAAATTTCGTTCATCCAAGGGCGGCTATTGCTACGGCATTTTTTATTCTAACGATGAATGTGGCGGACGTATTTATTCGCAAATATATATACCTGCAAACAACCTTTTATATCAAGTTTATCACTCGCTATGTCACGAGTTGACGCATTATTTTCAATGGTATTTTCTTGACGATCAAAATAGAAACGATCGTTCGCTTGAAATACAAGCTTCGAGGTATGCAACTCGCATTTTGGATGATTACTGTAATTACCATTGCAAAGAACCCGACTCCGCCTGTGAAGGCTGCTATGTGAAATAATAGGCCAAAATGCTTAAAGTGTTGGGAATATAATCAAAATCATTGCGCTTTTTGCTTATTTATGCTACAATGATATATAAAGAAAACTAACTTGCCAAGGAAGAGGTAGCAGATTTGAAAACTCTTGCTGAATTCAAAAAGAAACGCGATTATCTTATATGCGTAGATAGTGACGGATGCGCTATGGATACTATGGATATCAAGCATTTTTCCTGTTTTGGTCCTTGTATGATAGCCGAATGGGGTCTTGACGAGTGGCGTGACGAGATACTTGCTCGCTGGAACGATATAAATCTCTACACTATGACTCGCGGAATCAATCGCTTTCGCGGACTCGCGATAGCGCTCCTCGAGGTGTCGGAAAAATACACCAAAATCGAGGGGGTAGAGGAGCTTGCCTTCTGGGCAGAGAACTCAAAGGAGCTCTCGAATGCCGCACTTGATCGCGAAATTTCTATAAAGCCTCATAGCGTAGCACTGAAAAAAGCGCTCGCGTGGAGTACGGCGGTTAACAAAGCAATAACCGAGCTGCCACAGGATAGCGTGCGCCCATTTCCGCTTGCTCGCGAGGCGCTTGAATTTGCGCACGAGCGTGCAGATGTTGCCATCGTTTCGAGCGCAAATCTTGGTGCGGTGCTTGAGGAATGGGAAAAGCACGGCCTTCTTCAGCACACCGATATAGTGCTCGCGCAAAACTCGGGAAGCAAGGCGTTTTGCATATCCGAGCTTCTGAAGCGAGGCTATGAGCCAAAGAGAGTTCTGATGTGCGGAGATGCGCCGGGCGACCTTGACGCCGCAGAAAAAAACGGCGTGTATTTCTTCCCGATTCTCGTCAAAAAAGAGCGGGAGAGCTGGAGCGAGTTTATCCGCGAAGCGTTTGACAGGCTCTTGTCCGACTCCTACGGCGGCGAATACGGCGAAGCAAAAAAGCGGGAATTTATTAAAAATCTTGATAAATAAGAAACGGAGATAAAAGCTATGGTAAACCTTAAAGCAAAGCCCTATTACCTCGCCGACGAGGATATTAAGTGGGTAGAGGAAACAATCGCGAATATGACGGACGAGGAAAAGGTTGGTCAGCTATTCTTCCAACTCACTGCAGGCATGGACGAGGGATACCTCAAAAATCTCGTCGAGAAGTACCACCTTGGCGGCTGTCGCTATAACAATATGCCTGCGGCGGCTGTTAAAATGCAGAACGCAACCCTTCAGAAATATTCAAAAGTCCCCCTCTTTATCGCCTGCAATACCGAAACGGGCGGTAACGGCGCTTGCTCCGACGGCACTTATATCGGAAGCGGTATAAAAATAGGCGCGACGGGCAAGGTCGAGTATGCGAGAGCGCTCGGAAAATACTCGAACGAGGAGGCGGTTGCAATCGGTTGCAATATGGCGTTCGCTCCTGTGTGCGACATTCATTACAATTGGGAGAATACTGAGGTAGTATCCCGCGCCTTCGGAAACGATCACGAGCGCGTAGCCGAAATGAGCCGCGCCTATCTTGAGGGCGCGCACGAGGCAGGCGTTGCCTGTGCCGCAAAGCATTTCCCCGGAAACGGTCAGGATTTTCGTGACGCTCATATAGCAAACAACCTTAACTCCTTTGGCGAGGAGCGTTGGATGCAGACCTACGGTCACGTGTATAAGACCCTCATAGATTCCGACCTTGACGCAGTAATGGGCGGACATATAATGATGCGCGAGTATATGCGCGAGGTTTGCCCCGATATCAAGGACGAGGAGCTCCTTCCCGCAACCCTTTGCCCCGAGATAATGACGGGACTTCTGCGCGATAAGCTCGGCTTCAACGGAATGGTCGTTACCGACGCGAGCCATATGGTCGCTATGACCGACCGTATGACGAGGCGTGAAATGCTCCCTGCGAGCATAAACGCAGGCTGCGATATGTTCTTGTTCTTCAACGACCCGGACGAAGACTTTGAAACTATGCTTGACGCATACAAAACCGGCAAGATAAGCGAAGAGCGAATGACCGAGGCACTCACGAGAATACTCGGACTCAAGGCGCGTATGGGACTTAACAAAAAGGCAAGGGAAGAGCTCTCGGGTAATTCCGATCTTCAGGCAGCTATCGGAAAGGATGAGTACAAAGCAGCAGAGGCGGCAATCAGCCGCGATGCTATCACTCTCGTAAAGTATAAGGACGAGGGTGTGCTGCCTATTTCGCCCGATAAGTACAAGAGAATAATGATAGTTTACGTCAAGGGTGCGGCAGGACCTATGGACGCTCTCGTCAAGATGGCTATGGGCGCGCAGGGCGCAAAGAAAAATCCCGCAGAGGATCTTCGCGATAGGCTTATCGAAAAGGGCTTTGACGCCTTTTTATACGAAAGTCCGCTTGATAAGATAAAGCAGCGGATAGCCGCAGGAGAAAAGCCCAATCTCAACCTTTATTTCGCAGGCAAGAACGCGATAAGCGATTTTGTTGCTGGGCAGGACCTCGTAATAACCCTTTGCGACGTTGCAAACGGCAGACCTGCATTCGGTCTTTCAAAGGGCGGCGGCGAAATTCCGTGGTACGTCTTTGAGCTCCCCGTCGTTGCCATCAGCGTAAACGCCCCCACTATGCTTGCGGACATTCCGCAGGTGCGTACCTACATCAATGCATACGACTCTAAGCCCTCAACTATGTCCGCTCTGGTCGACAAGCTTATAGCAGGCAAGTCGGCGTTCGTCGGAGTTGACCCGATTGACAGCTTCTGTGGACTTTGGGACGCAAAAATATAATTTGTTAAAAAGAAAAGCGAGGACGCACAATTGCGTCCTCGCTCGTTTTTTTGGGGGCGAAACCCGCCCCGTGTTAATTTTTATTGTTTTAAGCCTTGGGAACGTATATTCTCACTTGCGATGTGCCTCGGTTGTGCGATTTTTTTTGCACCTATCAACGAGTTCCTTCATAAACAGTCCGCCTTGAACCGACCTGTGTCGGAAGGCGACCTCGCGTGCGCTGATAGTGTCAAACCAGTCGGTAAGCGGCACTCTTGAGGGGGAGTCGTTATATGCGCGCCAAAGCGGCTCGATATAGCTTGTAAACGCGCGTTTCGTTGATGCGAGTGATGCCGTCCAAACCATCCAGTCGGATTTTGTGTAATCGCATCTTGAATCGAGCGGCATACCGTATTCGTTGAAGTGCGTGCGGTTCGCTTTGAGTTCAGAGTCCATAAATTTTTGCGAGAACACGTGCGTGCCCCACACCTTATCCCATATCATATTGTATTTCATAGAATAGGTGTTAGGCTGATCAAATGCAAGCTTTGACACCCCGTTTTCATCTATTGCAGTATTCATCCATACCTTCGCCATTCTGTTTGCGGCACGGCGATATTTTGCAGCGTCACGCTCGCGACCGAGCATATCGCATATGATAGCCATACCGCGTATACCCATAATAGCCTTGAGCGAGAGGTTGCAGTTGTGAGCAAGGTGACCTGCAAAATCATCGGTGCAGAGCTGATTTTCGGGGTCTGTGCCGTATTTCATAAGATACTTGACCCAGCCCTCAAGCACGTCGAGGTGCGACTCGGCGAAGGTTGTATCGCCCGAAACGACGGCAACGGCAGCTTCCATAATAAGCATATTTCCGCACTCCTCAACAGGCATCTGCTTTTCAAAGAGGAGCTCACCCGTCGCCCTGTCAAGTCCGTAAACTTGACCGTTGACGAGAGGGTATTGACCCACGTCGTGAGGCGCAAAATCATATTTCCACGCGTCGCTTGCAGCAAACTTATATATTGGTCGCAACATACCGCGAACGAGCTCGGGGTTGTATAGCAAAAACATCGGAACAGAAGGGTAGCTGACGTCGACGGTAGCGGCACAGCCGTTGGAGAAGCACTCCTTGGATATGTAGAGGATGTCGCCGTTTTCGTCGAGCACGAGCTTATGCGCTGCTATTACCTGCCTGAAGGCGAGGGCGCATATCTCGGCATATTTTTCTCCACCGGCGAGCTCTGCTTCCTCGTATAGCCTTTTTGCAAAAGCGTCACAGCGCGCAAGCGTGGTGTTGCAGTCTGACGCCGCGCAGGTGATAGCCTCGAGTATGGTCTGTCCGTTTCTGTTCCAGTATGATTTGAGCGGCGTGCCAAAGTATTCTATGCTGTAAATATCGTCGTAAGCAAAAAGATATAGAAGCGGCTCTTTTTCCTTGATAGGTGCAGAAACGGAAATGTGCCATTGACCCCAGTCACGCTTGGAATTGCATGAGGTGTCCTCGCTCTTCGCCATAAGATAGAAGTAACCCCAATCAATTCTGTGGTCGTCGCCCGAGCGATTGAGCGGCTTTTGCTCGCTATTGCCCATTCTCATACCTCGAACGCAATCCGAGGCGGCAACCTCTTCGATAACGACAGGACTCTGACGCGGTGTGTTAAGGCAAATCTCCTCTCTTGCAGAAACGGTCGCAGTAACTGTGTGGGCGTCTCCGTCTGTCGATTCGTAGGTGAGCGTCATATAAGAAACCGGACGGGTGAGAAGCTCGTAGTCGTCGGGAAGGGTGGGGGATGTGAAGCGCGCGGTCAGGCGAATGCCTGCTCCTTCGAAAACTGCCGTGGTAGTGAGTGCGTCGATATCAAGCGATATCTGATGAAGCTTATAAATATTCCTCATATAGCCGAGGAATGAATATTCCACACCATCGACCGTAACCGTTCCAAGAAGAAAATTATTCTTACCCGTCCAATGAACCGTTGGGGCAAAATTGAGCTTTTCCTCGGTTGACCAGATAGAGAAGTATGGGTCGTGAGTTATAAGCGGTACAGCGGGAGATCTGAGTTTCATAATATTTCTCACTTTCAACTTTTTTGAAGAATTATCTACTCTTGCGTAAATTATAAATTAACGGAAGAGAAAAAGCAATACGTAAATTCAAAGTGTGTGAAAAATGCAATGATAAGTGCAAAAACTGCAAACAAATCTACGGTGGCGGGAATCGATGAAATCCCAAAATCACAGCCCTGAAAATAAAAAACGAGCGAGGTCGCACAAAAGCGTCCTCGCTCTTATTTCGTGAGGCAAAACCCGCCCCCCGTGTTAAATTATTCGGGCTTTGCCTCGGCAGCGCCTGCAGCCTTTCCGCCGATAAATCCGGAGATAAGGCTCGTCACGTCAATGCCCGTGGACTCCTTGACACCTGCCATAATCTGATCGGTGCTTTCCATAACGTCGCGAACGAGCTTGGTGGAGTTTCCGTCACCGTACATAACGATCTTTTCGGTCTGTGCAAGGGGAGCGGCGGCGTTCTTAACGACCTCGGGAAGAGCGGAAAGGTACATCTCAAGGACGGATGCCTCACCCATCTTCTTCTGGGCCTCTGCCTTCTTTTCGATAGCTTCAGCCTCTGCGATACCCTTGGCTCTGATACCCTCGGCCTCCTGCTCCATAGCGTAGCGAAGAGCTTCAGCCTCTGCCTTTTTAGCCTCGGCGGCCTTGAGCGCCTCGTATGTACGAGCCTCAGCCTCTCTCTGTCTCTTTATGAGGTCGGCCTCGGCTTCCTTCTCGGTCTTATACTTGATAGCGTCAGCCTGCTTTATGATCTCTGCATCGAGCTTGCGCTCCTTGATAGCGATCTCCTTCTCGGCGAGCTCGGCTTCCTTCTCGCGTCTTGCAATATCTGCGTTGGTCTTCGCTATTTCGATGACCTTACGCTGATTTTCCTGCTGGATGGAGTATGCGGCGTCTGCCTCTGCGGCCTTTGTATCTGCGCGCACCTTCATCTCCGCCTGCTGAACTGAAAGCTCTGCGTTCTGCTCGGCAATCTTCTTCTCGGCCTCGACCTTAACGGCGTTAGCCTCCTGCTGTGCGTTGGAGGTAGCGATAGAGATATCGCGCTGTGCGTTTGCCTTTGCTATCTGCGCGTTCTTTCTGATCTGCTCGACGTTGTCGATACCCATATTTTCGATAGTGCCTGCACCATCCTTGAAGTTCTGGATGTTGAAGTTAACGACCTCAATACCAAGCTTCTCCATATCGGGAATAACGTTTTCGGTTACCTTCTTGGCAACGCCCTGACGGTCCTGTACCATTTCCTTAAGACCAACAGAGCCGACTATCTCACGCATATTACCCTCAAGAACCTGTGTTACGAGAGTCACCATCTCGGCTCTTGACTTTCCGAGAAGAGCCTCTGCGGCACGCTCGAGGAGCGCGGGGTCAGAGGAGATTTTGATGTTAGCAACGCCGTCAACCGTGACGTTGATGAACTCGTTTGTGGGGACTGCCTCGCTCGTCTTAACGTCCACCTGCATAACGCTGAGTGAGAGCTTATCAAGACGCGTGAAGAACGGCATTCTCCAGCCTGCCTTACCGATGCTTATGCGCCGCTTTCCAAGACCGGAAATGATAAACGCAGTGTCCGGGGGCGCTTTGAAATAGCCTATGAAGAACAGTGCCGCAGCAATAGCTACGATGACGACGAGTGCCGTGATTAATCCTGGCATAATAAAATCCTCCTGAAATATAAAATTACTTGTTGTGGGGTGTAAAAAGGGTATGAAAAAAAGACTCAGAGCACAAAAGATTTGCGTCAAAAGTCTTGTTAATCATCATATTGATTCGGCGCACCGGGCTTATGTGCCGTAATGACGGTGCAAGCGCATTACCCGTCGGTAATGAACTACTCCCTTTTTACGTTTTCATTCTATCATATTTTCCGCATTTTGTCAATATGTAGCATATCGATTTGTATACTTGAACAATTTTGGTGTGCGGAATTGTTCAAATTGAACTAAAATATCAAAATACCTTGGAAAAGCAAGGCTTTTCAGCCTATATGACAGTAAAAATTTACAAGAGACATATTTTAGATTGACATTTTCCGCGCGGTGTGATAAAATATATATTAAAAATATAGCCGCCCGTGAGGGCGGCGTGCCGAGCCTTCGGCGGAACGGAGAAAATTATGAAGGATTACAGGATAGAAACGAAGTGTGTTCAGGGCGGATACACGCCCGGCAACGGTGAGCCGCGTCAAGTGCCGATTATTCAGAGCACCACATTTAAGTACGCAACGAGCGAGGATATGGGCAAGCTCTTCGACCTTGAAGCGTCGGGATATTTTTACTCAAGGCTTCAGAACCCCACCTGCGATACGGTGGCGGCAAAGATATGCGAGCTTGAGGGGGGAAGTGCCGCAATGCTTCTCTCGTCCGGTCAGGCGGCAAACTTCTTTGCAGTCTTCAATATCGCAACCGCAGGCGACCACGTCGTAGCCTCCTCCTGCATATACGGCGGAACTTATAATCTCTTCGCTGTAACTATGAAGAAGATGGGCATTGACTTCACCTTCGTCGATCCCGACGCATCCACCGAGGAAATCGAGGCGGCGTTCAGACCCAATACCAAGGCGCTCTTCGGCGAAACCATCGCCAACCCTGCCTTGACCGTCCTCGATATCGAGAGATTTGCTGATATAGCGCACCGTCACGGCGTTCCGCTTATAGTTGATAATACCTTTGCCACCCCCGTCAACTGCCGCCCGTTCGAGTTCGGCGCGGATATAGTCACCCATTCCACCACCAAGTATATGGACGGTCACGGATCTGCCGTCGGCGGCTGTATTGTGGATTCGGGTAAATTTGATTGGATGGCGCACAAGGAGAAGTTCCCCGGGCTTTGCACGCCCGACGACAGCTATCACGGTATAACCTACGCCGAGAAATTCGGTCAGGGCGGAGCTTATATAACCAAAGCAACCGCTCAGCTGATGCGCGACTTCGGCTGCACCCAGTCGCCCCAGAGCGCATATCTTCTTAACCTTGGACTTGAGAGTCTGCACGTTCGTATGGAAAGGCACTGCCTTAATGCTAAAAAGGTTGCAGAATTCCTTGAGTCGTCGGATAAGATATCCTGGGTTAACTATCCCGGCCTTGAGTCGAGCAAATACTATCCGCTCACAGAAAAGTATATGCCGAGCGGCACGTGCGGTGTCGTCAGCTTCGGCATCAAGGGCGGAAGAGCCGCGGCCGAGAGATTTATGAAGGAGCTCAAGATAGCGGCTATCGAAACCCACGTGGCAGACGCGCGCTCCTGCTGCCTCCACCCCGCAAACGCAACCCACAGGCAGATGTCCGAGTCCGAGCTTATTGCGGCAGGCGTGCCCTCCGACCTCGTTCGCTTCTCCTGCGGAATAGAGAATTACAACGACCTGATAGCAGATATAGCGCAGGCGCTTGAAAAAGTATAAGGCTGGTGAAATAAATGCCTATCAAAATACCGAACGATCTTCCTGCGGTGAAGACTCTTGCGGGCGAGAACATTTTCGTTATGACCGAAACCCGCGCGATATCGCAGGACATCCGACCGCTTAAGATTCTTCTTTTGAACCTTATGCCGAAGAAGATTGAAACCGAAACGCAGTTTTCCCGTCTTCTCGGCAACACGCCCCTTCAGGTTGAGCTTGAGCTTATACACACTAAAAGTCATAAATCAAAGAATGTTGCCGAGGAGCATCTTCTTGCCTTCTATAAGACCTTTGACGAGGTAAAGCACAAAAACTACGACGGCTTCATTATAACGGGCGCACCGGTTGAGCACCTTGAATTTGAGGAAGTCGAATATTGGGATGAGCTCGTCGAGATAATGGAGTGGTCGAAGACCCACGTTCACAGCACCCTTCATATATGCTGGGGAGCGCAGGCGGGGCTTTATTATCACTACGGAATCAATAAGCACATGCTCGACGGTAAGCTTTTCGGTGTATTTCCTCACAAGGTGGACTACAAGAGGTCTATCCTTTTCCGAGGCTTCGACGATGACTTTATGGTTCCGCAGTCGCGTCACACGACAGTCGACCGCGAGGATATAGAAAAGGTATCCGAGCTTAAAATTCTCGCCTCCTCCGAGGAAGCGGGAGTTTATGCGGTTATGAACAAAAAAGGACGGCAGATATTCATAACGGGCCATAGCGAGTACGACCCCGACACCCTTAAGGATGAGTATCTGCGTGATCTTTCGCAGGGCAAGCCGATAACAGTTCCGAAAAACTATTTCCCGAAGGACGACCCGAAGCGTCAGCCTATCGTGAGCTGGCGCGCTCACGCGAATCTTCTTTTCTCAAACTGGCTTAACTATTTCGTATATCAGACGACGCCGTATGATATAAGCGATGTTTCTAAATGACAAAAACTGCCTCAAATCTCGTTTGAGGCAGTTTTTGTCAGAATATAGCGACTATCTTCAATATGTAGATTGCAACAAACATCGACAGTGCCGAGGCGATAGTCGACCAAATAACTAACTGACCCGCGAGGTCAACGTCCGCTTTTGCCTCCTGCGCCATAGGCACGGTGGACACCGCGACAGGCGTGGTAAAGAGTGCAACGAAGCAGGCGTAGTGCGCCACCTCGAAATCAAAGAAGAGTATGGATGCTGTGAGGGCAAGAAGAGGAGTAACGACGGTCTTCATCACAGTTCCGAAGATTATCTCATGCTTCATATTCCTTATAACGCCGAACTCAAGCTGTGCACCAAGCGCAAGAAGTGCCAAGGGGGTAGCGGCGCTTGCAAGGTAGGATATCGTTTGATAAAGCGGCTTGATGTCGGATAGGCGGAAGGCTATATCGGCGCTCGTGAGTCCTGCGCGAATACCAAGGCAGCCGAGTGCCAGCGCAACTCCGACGATGAGAGGATTTGTAACGATATCAAAAAGCGTCTTTTTGACGCTTACGCGCTCACCCTCCGTGCTGTAAACTGAGAGCGATAATACCGCGAGGATATTGAACACGGGTATCGAAACCGCCGAAAGAAGCGAGGCAACTGCACCGCCAGATGAGCCGCAAACCGACTCTACGAGAGGGATACCGATAAGCGCAAAGTTCGAGCGGAAAACGCTCTGAATAAGCGGACCTTTGCGCGCTCTTTCCTTCGTAAAGAGGTGTGTGAGCGGCAGAGCGAGCGCGAAAAGCAAAAGAATTGCCACTACGGCGTAGAGGATAAAGCCGGGATTCATCACCGCTACGTCCTCAACCTTGTATATATTAAGGAAAAGCGATGCAGGAAGAAGAATCTTAAAGACGATTTTATTAAGTCCCTTAACCAGACCCTGCGGAATGATTCCGAGCTTTTTTAATAGGTATCCGATAGCTACCATTATAATAATCGGCGCTACGGCGTTCAGTGAAAATAAGAATGATTCCATATAAAAAACTTTCTAAAAAATTCGATATACAACCATTTTATCACAAAGCGCGGGATAAATCAACCGCAAATCCCAAAAAACATCAGCGCGCGAGAATTGTCCTCGCGCGCTGATGTTTTTGCTATTTCACGCCTATCTCATCCTCAAGAATATATCCAAGGTCGATAGGCGTTGCAAGATTATCCACCGCCTTTTCGAAAAAGTCGATAGCTTTTCCGGGATCTGAAAAGACCTCGTTCGTGCTTGCCGTGCTCCTTGGCATATCCTCACCGCTCATCGTGACTCTCACCGAATAAAGCGGAATTCTGAAGCTCGCAAAGCGTCGGCTCTCGCACATTACAAGCTCGTAGAGGTAATCCATCCCCTCGGCACATCTTGCCTCGCTTCTTATAACCGTTTCCTTCAACTTGTCCTCTCTCATAGCTGAAATTCCTTTCGTTTTATAACGTATTTATTGTACCATAATTGAGAGGAGCTTTGCGGTTAAGATAGGCGCGCCGCTTTCCGTATCGAAAAAAATCTTAATAAGTCGAAATTGCAAAAGTTGCTCTTTTTATCAAAAAATCCCTGCGAATCTGTCGCAGGGATTTGTAAATTTATAGATGTTTTATTGCAAGTAATGATTGGAAATCAGCCGTATTGGCTCAAAAACCGTCAAAAAAGCATTAAAAAATATTGTTTTATGCCACATTGACAGTCGCTTGGCAATATTTGCAATCTTAATCAGATATCAGTAAGCGTTATTTGTGCCTCGGTATTCACGCGTCCGTCCGAACGAACGGTGCGCAGATAATAGCATCCGTCCTCCTCGGCAAGATATACTTTGAGCAGCTCGTTTGCCGGTGCGTCGTTCGGGTAACTTATGGAGATTGAGGCTATGCGGCGATTCTCCATCGGGAGAAAGGTTGCGTAAAGGTCGGGGTAGGTGGTGTTGTTCATATGATTGTTCTGGTCTATCTCGCCGTAGCGCACTCTGTACTCGCCAACCTCGCGTATAGACGTGGGAACTCTGAAGCGCCCAATATCAAGGTCAATCGGCGGGAGCGTCTTGAGCGGAAGCGAAAAATCGTCAACACGGACGAGCGAGCGCGACTCGACGTCAACGAGCGCCCAAACCGATATTGCCTTGGCAATTATCTGCTCACCCCTCGTGAGCGCGTAGCACCTGACAAAGCTGTAACCGCGGCTGTCGCAGGGGAAGGTCGTGGCTCTCAAGCAGTCGTATGCGCGCACGGTGTCGTAAAACTCTATCTTTATTCGGCTGATAATAAACGCCTTGCCCATAGCCCTCAGCTCGTCGTAGGACATTCCGTTGTCGGTAAGCTGCTGTTGAGCGGCGCTCTGAATGTATCGAAGAAGTGCTGACGCGCGGCAAACTCCGTTGAAATCAACGTCGTGCACGTCAACGCATATATCTTTTGTAAATCCGTTCATTTTTATATCTCCAAAAATAACTTTTGAAACAATATTACACCAAAAATTTCTCTAAATCAAGAACATTTTTTTAATTTTTTCGCATAACGGTAGACAAAGTCGGACAAATATGTTACCATTAGGTTGGTATTGGTTAAGTGTGAATAATCCAAACCCGCTCTTAAAAGAAAAACTTGAAAAGGAGTTTTGAAAATGATAAATTTAACTAAAGATAATTTTGATAAGGAGGTAGCAAAACACAAAGGTCTCGTTGTTATCGACCTCTTTGCAACCTGGTGCGGCCCTTGCCGTATGCTCGCACCCGTCCTCGAGGAGCTTGAGGCAGAGTACCCCGAGGTTAAGTTCTGTAAAATAAACGTGGACGACGAGCGCGAGCTCGCAATGCAGTTCAAGGTGGAGAGTATACCCATGGTAGCCTTCGTGAAGGACGACGTATTTCTTGATATGTCGGTAGGCTTCGTTCCGAAGGCGTCGCTTTCCTCGCTTATAGAAAAGTATAAGGAAAACGAGTGATGAAGAAAATACGCTTTAACGAAGACCCAGAGATAGTCGCGTCAATAAAGGAAGGCTTGAAGCGTACGGGCGGATACTGCCCCTGCCGCCTTGAGCGAACCGAGGATAACAAGTGCATCTGCCGCGAGTTTCGCGAGCAGATAGCGGATGAGAACTTCGAGGGCTATTGCCACTGTATGCTTTATTACAAATCAAAATAATTATCCGAAGAGCCGACCGCAAAAAAGAAGACCGAGATTTCGTTATCTCGGTCTTCTTTTTGCGTATAATGGTAATTTTCATAGAAAAACCGTCGAAAGAGCCTACTTTAGTCGTAATTTTTGGAAATGTTAACGGCATATCTTATTGATACTCGAATAATTAACTGATATAATTAAATGGTAAATATTGGTAGAGTTCGAAAGGATGTAAAAAATGCAATTTCTGAAAAAGGCGACAGTGGTGATAGTAACCCTTTTGGCGTTCGTTTTTATAGGAAGCTCCGTGAGCGCCGAGGGCAGCTTGCCACGTGAGGTGACATGTGAGAATGAATCGGCAGAGGCGTCAGAGATTTCAACTATCCTGCCGGCAGAGAACTATTGGACATATTCGCCCAGAATCAGTGACGTCTATGCAAACGAGTTGCCATCTCCTGTCGCATCAGCGCAGTTTGGAGAGGTAGTCTTCCTTTATTCAAGGGCGATAGGCGGCTCGTACAGCGAGAACTTCACAGGCGAGCTTGGCATTTGGTATATGAAGGCTGTGGTTTTTGCAAGCGAGAGCTATACAGCTCTTGAATCCGAGCCGATTTCCTTTTCGGTGCTCGAGGAGTCTATCGTCGGCGTGTCAATCCTAACCCCTCCCGAGAAAACCGATTATATAGCCTTTGACGCCTTCGATTCTCGCGGTCTTTCCTTGCTTGCGACCTATAATAGCGGCAGAACCGAAACTGTCGAATCGGAGAATATCAGTATATCCTATCAGCGCGCCGCTCATATACTTTGGCCTGACACTGCGGTTTTTGCTTCATTTATGGGGTGCTCGGTCGCCGTTCCCATCAGCGTTGAACGCGCGGATTATGACATCTCGTCGATAATTTTCGAGTCATGCGACGTCGTATATAACGGTGAATACCAAACGATAACGCCAACAGGTGAGTTACCGACCGGACTCGACGGCATACCGCTTGAATACACGGTATATTCCGGCAAGTGCGACGTCGGGGTATATACCGTAACGATGATTTTTTCGACGGAAAGCGAGCAGTATAACACACCCGAGCCGATCAGCGCAACACTCCGCATTTTGCCGCTTGAGGTTGAAATAGTGTGGTCGGACGAGCCGCTCGTCTACGACGGAACTCAAAAGCTCCCGCACGCAAAAGCCTTCGACGAGCGCGGTGAGGCGCTTGAGCTTACCGTTCTCGGCGGCAAGATAGCGGCGGGGGAAGGGTATACCGCAACGGCAATTCTGCATTCGGATAACTACGCGCCCAAAAACCCGAGCTATACCTATCGAATATTAAAGGCAGACTACGATATGTCGCACGTTAGCTGGGAGTACTCCGATTACACGTACGACGGTAAAGAAAAATCGGTGACGCTTATTAATTTGCCCGAGGGAGTTAGCGTTACCGCTTACATTAACGCCTTTGCAAGCGACTGTGGCAACTACGTCGCGCAAGCAAGGTTTTCGTACGACGCCGTAAACTATAACGAGCCGTCCGTTTCGCCGTGTCGGTGGCAAATTCTTCCGGCGGAATATGACATTTCGGGAATAGTTTTTTCGGACTCAGAGTTCGTCTACGACGGGAAGATGCATTTTCCGCTCTTGAGCGGTAGCTTTCCCGTCGGTGCTGACGGAAGCTCGCCGAGCTATACGCTCACGAAGGGCGCAACGCACGTGTCGGACGGGTGCGTAAGAGTTGTGCTTACGTTCGCCTCAGTCAGTAAAAATTACATTGCGCCAAGCCCGCTCTGCGCCACCGTCAGAATAACTCCAAGGAAGATAACGATAGATTGGAGCGGCACGGAGCTCGTTTTCAGCGGGGAAGCGCAAGTGCCGCAAGCCTACTCCCCTTATTGCGGCTTAACCGTAAGCGGTGAGGCTACCGACGCGGGCGAGTATATCGCCGTTGCCGTGGCTGATTCCACCGACTTTTTAATTGAAAACGGCGAGTGCGCCTACCGTATAAAAAAGGCTGAAAATGCCCTGACCTCACCTCTGGCCGTCGTCGATATATACGAGAGCGGAACACCCTCGCCCGTGGCAAATCTTTTACACGGAGTGGCACTATTCCGTTATTTCGCCGACGAGGCGTGCACCGTGGAGCTCTCACTTCCTCTCCCTGCGGGCGAGGTGTTCGTTAAGGCGTATTGCGATGAGAGCGAGAATTATCTTGCCTTTGAAAGTGCCGCGGTAGCCTTCACCGTAACCCCCGTTTTACCCGTCGGCATAGCTCTTGAGAATTTCCGTCAAAGCTACCTCGCATACGAGGTAGTTTCGGCAGGTGACGTGGTGGTTTATCTATGCTACAACGACGGAGGCAGAGCGATAATTCCGCACTCTGATCTGACTTTTAGCTATGAGCGTGCAGACTCCTTTCGTTTCGGTGACGCGAGCGTAACAGTCGGATATTCCGGCTTCGAAGCAAGCCTCCCTGTCAATATTCTGCGCGCGGACTACGACCTTTCGGGCGTGGTTTGGTCGAAAAACAGCTTCGTTTACGACGGCGAGGAAAAGCGCCTGACTCTCACGGGACTTCCCGAAGGAGTTTTTGTCACCTACTATGAAAACAACGGCAAGCGAGGCGCAGGCGAATACGAAATAATAGCTCACCTCTCCTACGACGAAGATAATTACAATCCTCCCACTCTTCCCACCTGCCGCCTCGTTATCAAAAAGTGCGGCGTGGCGATACCAACCATACAGAATAGCGAATACAGTGCCGCTTATCAATCCGCGCCGATAAAGGACAGTCCCTTATATTCCGTCGAAAATATTTCGGTGAAGGACGCAGGAGTGTACACAGTAAGCTTCACCCTTGCCGACCCTCAAAATTACGAGTGGATAGACAATGAGGGCGCGGTGTGCACCGCGAGGTTCGAGATTGTGGCGCGTGAGATTTCGCTCCATATTCCACCCGTCACGGTATATCTCTTTGAAGGCCTGCCTACCGACGAGGTGCGGTATGTCGAGAGCGGCATCGACGGCACTCTTGTAGAAATCACTCTTCGCACCCTTGAGGGCGGCGTCGTGGGCATAAGCTCCGACAGAAACTTTTGCGTAAGGGTGATAGGCGGTGAGGTCGTGCGCAAGGCTTCGCTCTCTCCCACCGCCACAAAGCTTGTGCTCCTCGTGCTCTTGCTCCTTTTAATACTCGCCCTTCTTATCTTTGTCATTAAAAAATACGGCAGACGAGTCCTCCTTCGCATAAGAAGAAAAAGAACTGCTCCCGTCCGCTTGAGTGTCGCAGCTGACGATGCGGAAGATTGCGATATCCCCACCCCCGTGTCACAAAAAGTACCCGAAGAGCAGAGTGATATGACGGAAGAGAGCAGAGTGGAGAACAGTATAGAGAGCAGCATAGAAGAGAGCATTTTGGCTATGGATGAGTCGCGCGCAGACGAGCTGATAAGCGACGCGCTTGCAAAAAATCTTCTCCGCAAGGACGACACCGTGATCGAAACCTACGGTAAGCGAAAAAGCATTATAAACGTTGATACCCTGAGCACGAGCTTTTCCTCGGGCGAGAGAGTCGATGTTAATCTCTTGAAGAGGAAATCCCTCGTACCCTACGATACGGGTTACATCAAGGTGCTTGCAAGGGGAGTGATAGATAAGCCGCTTCGCATATATGCAAACGATTTCAGCTTAAGCGCCGTTAAAATGATAGCCTTGACGGGCGGAGAAGCCGTCAGGTGCGTCACGGCGCGCAGAGGCGAAAGAGAAAAGCCGCAAAACTCTTGACAAATTTTTCGTTTGGTGCTATAATCTCTAAAAAAGTTCCGCGCGCAAAGGTCGCCTGCGTTTCGGTTAGGAGATACAGTATGAGAAACAGTAAATTTGACGTTAAGAGAATGGTCTATCTTGCGCTTTTCACGGCGCTTGTTGTCGTTTTGCAGTTTATTCCTATAAGATTCGGCACGTTTGAGCTTGCCCTTTCCGTTCCCGTGATAGTCGTCGGTGCGGCGGTATGCGGTATAGGTGCGGGTGCTTGGCTCGGCTTCGTTTTCGGCTTCGTCGTCCTTTTCCTTCCCGGAACGTCTGCATTTTTGAGCTTCAACCTTGTCGGAACTATCCTTACGGTTATTCTTAAGGGTGCGTTTGCGGGCACTCTTGCCGGTGTCGTTTACAAGCTGCTTGAGTGGAAAAACCGCTATATCGCAGTCGTTGTTGCGGCAGTCGTTGCCACCTTTGTTAATACCCTCGTATTCATTATCGGTTCGCTTATCTTTTTTGAATCCGATATTGCTACGGTCATCAGCATTTTCGTGAGCGTTAATTTCCTCATAGAGCTGGTCTTGAATATGGTACTCGTTCCGACCGTTTACAGAATTATAAATATCAAAAAAGGTTAAAACGTCAGAAGCACGAGATGAACTCTTGTGCTTCTGTTTTCTCTTGGAGTCGATTATGAAAATACTTTATAAAAGCCGAGATACAATTGCGGCGCTGAAGCCGCCCGGCGTGCCGAGTCAGCCCGACCCTACGGGTGACGGTGATATGCTCACTCTTCTTTCGGAGCATATGAGAGCTCTTGGCGAGCACCGCGAGCTATACCTCGTCCACCGCCTTGACCGCGCGGTCGGCGGAGTTATGATATTTGCGCGAAATAAAAAAAGCGCCGCGAGCCTTTCGGGGCAGGCGGCAGAGCATACGCTCACGAAAAAATACTACGCAGTAGTGGAAGGTCTTGCGGAAGAGAAAGCATATCTTAAGGACTATCTTTATAAGGACTCCGCAAAGGGCAAGGCGTTCGTCGTTGACAGAGCTCGCGCGGGTGTCAAGGAAGCAACCCTGTCTTACGAACGAGTGGGCGCGGTGGAAACAGAGCGCGGCACTTTAAGCCTTCTTCTCGTCACCCTGATGAGCGGCAGATTTCATCAGATACGCGCCCAGCTATCCTCTCGCGGTCTTTCAATAGTCGGCGACGGCAAATACGGTAGCCGCGATAAGCGCACGAGGTGCGCACTGTTTTGCCACAGTATGACATTCTCGGAGCGGGGCGACGTGAGGTGCGTCAGCGCACTTCCCGACCTTACGGCTTATCCTTGGTCGCTCTTTGCCGAAAAATTTGAAGGGAGGGAAGAACTCATATGACCGAGCTTCTTTATTATACCGACGCATATATATCGCGCTTCACGGCGACCGTTCTCTCCTGCGAGAGCGCGGGGAACGCTTGGCGCGTGGTGCTCGATAAAACCGCTTTCTTTCCGGAGTCGGGCGGTCAGTCTGCCGACACGGGAATGATAGCCACCTCGCGCGTTACGGACGCCAAAATCAAGGACGGCGTGGTCTATCATATCACCGATTCGCCCGTCACCGTCGGTGAGGTGTGCGACTGCTCGCTTGATTTTGAAGAGCGGTTTGCGAAAATGCAGTGCCACACGGCAGAGCATATAATATCGGGGCTGATACATACCCATTTCGGCTATGATAACGTCGGCTTCCATCTCGGCGGCGAGGACGTAACTCTCGATATCAGCGCGCCCCTTGACCGCAAGGAGCTTGATTTTATCGAGGAGCTTGCAAACCGCGCGGTCTTCGAGAATATCCACGTCGTGACCGAGGAGCTGTTCGGTGATGCGGTAAAGACGAGAGCTTATCGCTCAAAGCTCGACTTTTCGGATGCGGACAGCGTCAGGGTTGTCACCGTCCCGGGTTACGATGCCTGCGCCTGCTGTGCGCCTCACGTTTCTCACAGTGGCGAGATAGGAATTATCAAGCTGCTCGATTTTTGCAGCTACAAGGGCGGCGTGAGAATTCATATGGCGGCAGGCAGTCGCGCGCTCGCCGATTACAGAAAAAGGTACACCGCCGTCGCGGCAATATCCGCCTCTCTTTCCGCACCGCAATGTGAGGTGGCAGAGGCTGTTTGTCAGACGGTAAAGAGGCTTTCCGATGCCGAATATAAGCTTAAGGAGCAGGAGCTCATATTTGCCCGCGCGCTTGCCGAGGCACTCACCTATACCGCCGAAAACCGCGTTGAGTATCTTCCGATGCTCACCCTAGCCTCGCTCCGCGAGTTTTCGAATTTTGCAGCTGCAAAAACGGGCGGTATACTCGTAGCACTTACGGGCAGCGAAGGGGATTACAAGTACGTAATTTACTCAAAGAACAGAAACCTTTCCGAGCTTTCGGGGAAAATCAACGCCGCCCTTAACGGTAAGGGCGGCGGCAGGGGAGAGATGCTCCAGGGTAGCTTTTCGTCAAAGCTGTTCGAAATCAAGGACTTTTTTGAAAAGCTTTAAGCATTGAAATCAAGCAAAAGGCTCTTCGTTCTCGGCTTGAGCTGGGTGAGCTTTACGCCCGCCGCCTCAAGCATTCGCCTCGAGGCAATAGTCGAGGGGGTGTTGTGGTATTTATCCGAAAGATATACCACCTCCGAAACACCTGCCTGAATTATCGACTTGGCGCATTCGTTGCAGGGGAAGAGTCCCACGTATATCCTCGCGCCCTCAAGCGTCTTACCGCGCGAGTTCAGTATTGCGTTAAGCTCTGCGTGGACCACGAACTGATACTTGGTTTCTCCAAGCGCTTCGTCGCGATTCCAAGGAAAATCATCATCCGAGCAACCGTGAGGAAAGCCGTTATAGCCGGTTGAAAGAATTCTGTTTTGGCTATCAACTATGCAAGCACCAACCTGCGTGTTAGGATCCTTCGAGCGCTGTGCGGCGAGGAGCGCAACCCCCATAAAATATTCATCCCAGGAAATGTAGTCACATCTCTTGTTCGACATAATTTATCCTCCCAAAAAACGCATTTTATAAATTATAACATTATTCGACAGAGTTGTCAATAGCCGGCCGCGCAGTGTGGCGGCAGAATGGAAGCTTTTATGTCATATGAAAAATGCACCCTGTGTGCCCGCAACTGCAAAGTAAACAGAGCCGCCGGCGAGATAGGCTTTTGCCGTATGCCGAGCGATCCTGTCATAGCGAGAGCCGCCATTCATATGTGGGAAGAGCCGCCGATATCCGGCGAGCGCGGCTCGGGAACGGTATTCTTCTCCGGCTGCTCACTCGGCTGTATCTATTGCCAGAACCGCGAGATATCGACGGGGCGTGGCGAGCGCGTGAGCGAGGGTAGGCTTGCCGATATAATGCTTGAGCTCGAGGCGATGGACGCACATAATATAAATCTCGTAACGCCGACGCATTTCGTACCCTCGATACGCCGTGCAGTCGCTACCGCAAAGGAGCGCGGACTCCGCATTCCGATAGTCTATAATACCTCATCCTACGACACGGTGGAAACGGTGCGCTCGCTGGCGGGGACGGTTGATATCTTCCTTGCCGACTTCAAGTATGCGCGAGCCGAAAGCGCTTATCGCTACTCGGCGGCATCCGATTATCCCGAGGTCGCAAAGCGCGCAATAGCCGAGATGGTGTCGCTCGTCGGAGAGCCGAAATTTGACACGGGTGGTATGATGACGCACGGTGTTATAGTCCGTCTTCTGCTTTTGCCCTCGCACTTGATTGAGGCAAAGCTTGCGCTGAAATATATATACAAGACCTACGGTGACCGAGTCTATATCAGTCTTATGAATCAGTACACCCCAACGGGCAAACTGCCCGCACCGCTTGACAGAGCCGTGAGAGAGGACGAATACCGCTCGCTCGTATCCTTTGCCGAAGAGCTCGGCGTGAGGCGCGCCTTTATCCAAGAGGGCGGCACGGTGGGCGAGAGCTTTATTCCCGAGTTCGACGGCACGGGAGTTTTGCCCAAGCCCACCGAGGCGAACGGATTTAGAGCAGAAATCGTCGGCTGAGGTAGCGAAGCGGCGTGAGGGTCTTGAATGACAGTCTAAATGACTGTCAGAACCCGAGCGTGACCGAGTCGCAGCGAGACCGAGAGGTGTACGAGTGTACACCGAGCGAGGAAACGGCGATAGAAAACAAAATACTAAACAAATCGAAGAAAACCGCAGGTTTTCAACCTTAATTCCTTATCAAATACTCAAAAAAGAAATAGCGAAGTACAGAGCAAATCTATACTTCGCTATTTTGTTTTCGATTCTGCCTAAATGCGACAGCCTCGTTGCTTTTTCGCTCTGTCGCGAAGCCTGTAATCTCGCGAGCGCTTTTTCTTGATATAGGTCGAATAAATCGCAAGAGCGATAACCGAGCCGACAATAACCACACATGTAACGTGAATCCACGGCTCTGTCGAGTCGGCTATCTTGAGGTTTTCCCATAGGGTGTTAACTCTCGACTGAATATCGGGGTTAAAGCTTTGGTAGCAGGATGCGTTATCGTTACCTATGAGCGCGTTGTATTTTGCGTTGACCTCGCTCGGCTTGCGGTTGTAGAGCAGCTCGTACGCCGTCTCACCGTCCTCGCCCTCGTAGGAATACTCGTTCATTACCGCAATATATTCCTCGTTCTGCGACACGAGCGTGTTGGGGGATGCGTAGCCGATGTAGATAGCGTTTGCAATCGCCGCCTCCTCGGAAAGCATAAAGTTGATGTATTCCTTGGCTATTTCGGGTTGAGCCGCATTCTTCGGGATGCACATAGCGTCAACGAAGTAGTTAACGCCCTCGGTGGGGTAGTAGAAGGCGAGGTTTTCCTCTTCCTCCGCCATAATCAGAAAGTCACCGACGAAATAGGGCGCAATAGCCGCGGACTCCGAGGTCATCTTATTGAATATCTCGTCGTTTACGTAGCCTTGAAGAATAGGCTTCTGTTCTACGAGCAGCTCAAGTGCCTTATCCCAGTCCTCGTTTTCGGTCGAATTGACGTCAAGCCCCTTCCAGTACATCGCGGTCGCAAACGCGTCGCGCGGGTTGTTGAACTGCAGGATGTTGCCCTTGTACTTTTCGTTCCAAAGAAGCCCCCAGCTCTTGTCCTTTACGTCAGCCTCGTCAACGAGCGCGGTATTGTATATCACACCCATCATACAGTAGGTATAGGGAACTGAGTAGGCGTTATTTGGGTCGTAGTAGGTATTCTTGAATTCCGAATCGATATAGGTATAGTTCGGTATATCCTTTTCAACGTCGAACGAAAGGAGCATATCCTCCTCTATCATCTTTTGGATCATATAGTCGGAGGGAATGACGATGTCGTACACCACCGAGCTGTTTTTGAGCTTGGAGTACATATCCTCGTTAGTTGCGTAGGTCGTGTAGTTGACGGTCACCTTATAGCCGTATTTTTCATAGAAATACTCCTCGAACGCCTTGTTCGTATTGAGCGAATCAAACGAGCCGTCGGAGATATATTCTCCCCAGTTGTAAACGTTCAGCGTAACCGTTCCGTTCTGAATCTGTTGAGTCTGAGCGTCGGTATCTAAAGGCTCGTCGTCGGCATTTCCACAGGAGCCAAGGGTGAGGATAAGCGCCGCCAAAACCGATAAGAGAAGCAAAAGTCTTTTCATTTTGCGCCGCCCCCCTTTCTTTTTCTTCGCTGACTGCGCTCTTCCTTACTGCTGCGAAGGTTCGATATGATAAGAAGCAGGAATACCGTCACTATAATGATGGTGGAAAGCGCGTACATATCGGGTGTAACCTTCTTCTTGGTCATAGAGTAGATGAGAAGGGGCAGAGTCTGGAAATTGGTAGGTCCGACGAAGTAGGAAATAACGAAATCGTCGAGCGAGAGGGTAAACGCCATTACGAGTCCGGAAAGAACGCCGGGCATAATGTTCGGGAGCTTGACCTTGAAGAACGCCTGAAAAGGAGTGCAGCCGAGGTCGAGCGCCGCCTCGGAGAGCGAATTTCCGAGCTCGTTTATTCTCGGAAGCACCGAGAGAATAACGTAGGGAAGGCAGAAGGTCGTGTGCGCTATGAGCATTGCGGGGAAGCCGATGGTGTTATAGTCGGCTATCTTGAAAATTCCCATAACCGCGGCAAAGAAGAGCATCATCGACATACCCGTAACGATATCGGGGTTCATCATCGGAATGTTGGTGACCGCATTGATTGCCGACTTGAGAAGCTTATTCTTCATCTTGTATATCCCCTCTGCCGCCGCAGTGCCGATAACGGTTGCAAGAAGCGAGGAGAGAACTGCAAGAAGGAGGGTGTTGCGAAGCGCATGCCAGGTTTCTTCCGAGCGAAAGAGCTCAATATACCACTGAAGGCTGAATCCCGTAAACTCCGCCGTGCTATTAGTAGCGTTGAAGGAGAAGAGAATCAGAGTGACAATCGGAATATAGAGTATTCCGAAAATGAGGCAAAGATAAATTCTCGATGCGTATTTCATACAATGATACCTCCCTCGTCGCCGTTTCCAAACCTGTTCATTACGGTAAGGGATATAAGAATGAGTATCATCATAACGAGCGAGATAGCCGCACCGACGTTGAGCGCACCGGTAACGAACTGCCTCTCGATAGTATCACCTATCAGCTCAAACGTACCGCCGCCGAGCTTTTGGGAGATATAGAAGGTGCTTATCGACGGAACGAGCACCATAGTAACGCCTGATATAATGCCGGACATTGAGAGTGGAAGGATGACCTTGGTAAGTGTCGTGACTGTGTTGCAGCCGAGGTCCTGCGCCGCCTCCCACATATGCTTGTCTATCTTGGATATGCAGGTATAGATCGGGAGCACCATATAGGGTAGAAAATCGTATACCATACCGAAAATAACAGCCCCCTTCGTTCCAACGATGTGGAATGAGGTGTTAAGAAGGGTGTTGAGGAATCCGCCGTCGTCGAGGATTGCCATTATAGAGTAGGTCCTGATGAGAAGGTTAGTCCACATCGGGAGCATAAGAAGCATAACGAAGAGCTTTTGATTTTTCGGCTTTGCTCTTGCCATAATGTAAGCGAGCGGATATCCGATAATGAGGCAGACCGCAGTCGCTATCACTGATAACTCAACCGAAAGCCCGAATATAGGCGCATAGTCCTTCAGGGCGGTAATGTTCTCAAAAGAGAAGTTGCCGCTCGAATCAACGAACGCATAATAAACCACGATAAACAGCGGCAGAACGATAAAGAGTATCGCCCAGAAAACGTGCGGTGCCGCTGCAATCGAATTCATAAGTGAAGATTTCTTTTTCATTTCCTTTAGCACCGCGGCGCAAAGTGCACCGCAACCACCTTTTTACTTTGTAAAAATCAGAACTCTTCCGCGCTGTCAACGTCGGAGAGCTGCTCTATCTCGTCGGAGAATGTCGAGTAATCGCCGAACATTCCGGAGTACTTCGACTTCTTCATAACGTGAATAGCGTCGGGCTCTATGTAAATACCGATATTCTCCTCGGGAGCAACGTAATCGGTCGACTGAATCATCCATTTGAAGCCCTTGATATCAACGATTATCTCGTAGTGCACGCCCTTGAAGGTGACAGCCGTAACGATTCCTGTGAGCATACCCTTCTCGGGTGAAACGACGTCAATGTCCTCAGGTCTTACGACGACGTCAACCAGCTCGTTCTTATCAAAGCCGCCATCAACGCAATCAAAGGTGTGACCCGCCATACGAACGCGACGGTCCTCAAGCATAACGCCGTCAATTATGTTACTTTCGCCGATGAAATCCGCAACAAATGCGTTCGTCGGCTCGTTGTATATGTCCGTCGGCGTTCCTATCTGCTGAATCTCTCCGTCCGAGATTACCACCACGGTGTCGGACATCGAGAGCGCCTCCTCCTGATCGTGAGTAACGTAAACGAAGGTGATACCTATCGCCTGCTGAATGGTCTTAAGCTCGTTCTGCATATCCTTGCGGAGCTTAAGGTCGAGCGCGCCGAGCGGCTCGTCAAGAAGAAGCACCTTCGGGTGAGAGATGAGCGCGCGTGCTATCGCAACTCTTTGCTGCTGACCGCCGGAAAGGGTGCTGACGCTCTTGTTTTCAAATCCGGAAAGCGCAACCATCTTAAGCATTTCGGTAACCTTGGTCTTTATCTGCTCCTCGGCGACCTTCTTGATTCGAAGAGGGAAGGCTATATTCTCGTATACGTTAAGGTGAGGGAAGAGCGCGTATTTCTGGAAGACGGTGTTGACCTGTCTTTTATAAGCGGGAACGTCGCTTATCTCAACTCCGTCGAAGCAGAGCTGACCCTCGTCGGCAACCTCGAAGCCGCCTATTATACGAAGCATCGTGGTCTTTCCGCAGCCGGACGGGCCGAGAAGCGTTACGAACTCTCCGTCGCGTATATATAGATTTATTGAATTAAGGACCTTTTCGCCGTCAAAAGACTTTGATATTCCCTTAAGCTCGATAAGCTTTGCCATTTTTACTCGATATCCTTTCTTTGCGAAATGAATATAATACAACGAATGTATTATAGCAAAAAGCAATGCTGTTTGCAATAGTTTTTCGTCAAAAAAATCGGTTTTTTTTATGATTAGCCGCCGTGAGCCGAATTTAGACGCATTTTTTTGGGCGAAAAAGTTGAAAATGCTCACAAAATCTCTCAAAATCTCTTGTTTTCTCCCGAATTCTTTGAAAAAGCCAATTTTTGACTTTTTTGCACGAACGAATATCCGTATATGGAAAAAAGTGCGAAAATCCAGTATCCCGAGTCCAGCCTTTCGATAAGGTAAAGGGCTATGAAGCTTAAGAGCGCCGCCGTGAAAAAGGATGCTCTTGAAAGGAATCTCTCCGCCGCCACCGACCTCTCGCTCATAAGCGCGAGAATTATTTTGTATCCGTCCTGCCCCTCAATAGGCGCAAGATTTGAAAACATAGTCATCAGATTGAAGAGTGCAAGAGTGAGGAAATATTCTCCGAGAAATTTTGAAAGAATGAAAAACAGGGCGGCAAAGATAAGATTGAATAAAGGACCTGCGGCGGCAAGCGCCATCTCTTCTCGGTAGGAAAGGTTTCCCCTTGCAAACATACGGAATCCGTTTGCTCTAGTAGAAAAGCGATGCACTCCGCTATGGCGGAATAAGAGATATACAGCGTGCCCTAACTCGTGTATCCCCGCCGCTATCAGCGTACATATGGCAAAGTGCGGCGAGTCGAAGCCGAAGAGCAGAAGAAGCCAAAAAAGAGTCGGTAGTATCCACTCTAAAACCTTGAGCGCGTGCACGAGGTGGAGGGTAAAATTGTTATTTTGCATAAAGCGACCTCTACGATTATGGTAAAAATAGATAAAATTTAGTATATTAATACTTTTTTGGTTGAAATGTGGTTTTCTATGTGTTAAAATGTATATACCTCAAAATGCGGTACTATGCAGAGATGTGAGCAATCGAAATCCGTGCAAAATCTTGCTTCGCGGAATTTATCACGTCTCGGTGAGCAAAGGAGTCAGTATGAAAAGAATCGGAAAGCTGCTTTTAACAGCACTTCTTGCGGTGTGTCTTGCCTTCGCCATTTCCTCCTGCCAGATTAATCTCTCAAGCGGTGGCGGCAACAATAACGGCGGCAATAACAACAATAACAATAATAATAACGGTGGTGATAACGGCGGCGGACCCGCTCCGGACGTCGAGGAAACCTGCACCATAACCTATAAATTCGAAAATAACGTGCTCTTCACGCAAGAGGTCGGCGTTGAAACCGGCTTCACTGAGGAGCATCTTGCCGAGATAGCGGCCTGCCGTTATCACGGCTTCGGCTTTGCCGATTGGTATAAGAATCAGTACATATTCGCGGACAACACGAAGTTTGATTTCACCAAGGCTCCCACCACCGATACGATAGTATACGGTGACCGCTCGAATCTTGCGGGAGACAGCGCTACTTGGACGTACGATTCTGCAACCTGCACCCTCAAAATTCTCGGCGAGGGCGAGATGTATAACTACCTTTACAACAGCGATGCGCCTTGGAGAATATACTCCAAGACGGTCAAGAACATTGAAATCGCAGAGGGCATAACCACCGTCGGCGATTGGTCGTTCAACGATTTTACCGAAATCAGCGTGATAAATCTTCCCTCCACGATAGTCACTATCGGAAAGGGCGCGTTCAAGACCTCGTCCGTCAGCGTTATCAATTTTCCCGACGGACTCCTTGAGATAGGCGAAACCGCATTCCAAGAGTGCCAGAACCTCTCCTCGCTTTATTTCAACGAGGGACTTAGCAATATCGGATCTGCGGCGTTTTACAGATGCAAGAACCTCGAGCTTGTTTTCCTTACCAACGAGATAATGCGCTTTGGAACGAGTGCGTTCTACGAGTGCGACAATATCTACGCTGCGTACTATAAGGGAACAGAAGAGGAGTACAACGCTATAAACATTCTTCTTGATAATTTCTGGATCAAGGAGCTTACGAATACCTATTTCTATTCCGAGCAAAAGCCTACATTTGATAACCGCGGTGCTTATTGGCACTACGACAGTGAGGGCGAGATAGAGCAGTGGTATTACACCATATCCTACTACTACGCAGATAATGCTAAAGTTCCCTTTACCTTTGACTACATTGATGCTGAAACCGCAATTGTAAGAGAGGGTAACGTCACCTTCCTTAACAGCATCGGCTACCACGGCTACAATTTCTGTTCCTGGCATTACAGGGGCACGGGCGATGACTTTGCTCCCGTTGTTGGCGATTCCATAAGAGGCGATATTCAGATTGTAGGATCGAGAAGCGAAAACGGCTGGTGGCTTGCGGGCGATAACGTCTGGGTAAAATACAGAAGCGGCGTGCTTACCATCAAGTGCGAGGGCGAGGGTACGGGTAAAATGTACGAGTACTTTGAGTCGGACGATGCGCCTTGGGCAGGCTACGGTTATTCTAAGGTCGTCTTCCAGGACACGCTCGTTACCTCTATCGGAAATCACACCTTCTGTAATAATAACAACATTATTTCCATTACCATCCCCGCGAACGTAACGAACGTATCGCCGAGAGCCTTCAACGGCTGTGGAGAACTCAAGTACGTTCTCTACGGTGGCGACGAGGCAGCTCTTGACGCGGCGGGTCTTAATTCGCTCTACGAGCCCAGAAAGATAGTTACCTATGCATACTCGGAGTCCGGCGTGACCGGCGAGGGTAAGTATTGGCGCACCCTGACCGTCGGCTCTATGACGAAGGTCACCGCTTGGGAGTACCGTGACGGTCATCTTACCGTCGGCGGCAGCGACCCCACGATGATTAACTACACGGCTGACACACTTGACGTAGCTCCTTGGTATAGCTATCGCGAGTCGGTAACAGGCGTTACAGTTCGAGAGGGAATATCCGTTGTCGGACACTATACCTTTGACGGTATGAGCGCGCTCACGAGCGCAACCCTCCCCAACACCGTAACGAGAATTTCCGAAATGGCATTCAAGAATACACTCTATTACAGAACTGCAAGCAATTGGACGAACGGCGCTCTTTATATATCCAACCATCTTATCAAGGTTGACCCGGCGGTATTTACAGGCTCGCTCTTCATCCTCGCAGGAACGAAGGACGGCTATACCGGAACGGTATCGATTGCAGAGAACGCGTTTGAGGGATGCAGCAATATAAAAGAGATTCTTATCACCAAAACTCTCAAGGGTATTTACAGTACCGCTCTCGTAGGACTTACCAATCTTGAAAAGGTCTACTATGCAGGCTCGTACAACGAGTGGAAGAACATCGAGAACGTGCCCACCGGTGACGGTATAACGGTGTACTATTATTCCACCAATGACCCCGGAAGCGGCGAGTATTGGAGATACGACGGCGACCTTCCCGCAATTTGGGAGAGAAGCTCGTCAGGCGAGGAATAATCAAAAAAATAAAAAGGGCAGGGCTTCCTTTGCGAAGCTCTGCCTAATCTTAAATATTTAGTTAAAAATATTTAGTTCATTTTTTGGTTGACAAACGAAATCCTTTTTGTTATAATACTAAAGTAACTTGACTAAAGCTTGACCGCTTGTAGAAAACTCAATAACAATTTTGCATTCTGCATTCTGCATTTTGCATTTATCTCGGGGTGTAGCGAAGCTGGTATCGCACCGCATTTGGGATGCGGGGATCGCACGTTCGAGTCGTGTCACTCCGACCAAAATTTATGCTTTGTGCACTAAAAATCAGTCCTTTTCGTAAGATTAGGACTGATTTTTTGTTTATTATCTCCAATTCGCTCTTTCACCCAAAGACCACAGTTTTTTAGCAAAACGCTTTCTTTCGGCATAGGACACCGGTTTTGTGTGCTTGTTCAAGCGTTTTGGAGGTGTTTTTTGAAAATCACTTTTCTTTGTTTACTGCGACGCAATTTTTGATGTTTGAAAATACTAACGGTTATTATATTTCACCGTTCTATCATGATAGCCCGAAGGCTTTGGGCGAGTGCTTTCGCTCATTCTCGTCGGTTCTTCGGTAATCGAAGGCGATGTCTTTGGCTTTACGCGGCTATAATATATTTTACAACACACGTTATTGCATTCGTAAAGCGTACCGCTGTATTTTCCTTTTTCGTCTGTGCCGTAATACTTTCCGTATTCTCGCTTGGTGGGATCGGTGCACTCGACACATTGTTTTGATATGTATGCCATAATTCGTATTTTAACAAGATGAACGACAACTTTTCGGCGTTTCACCGTATATTTCTTCCAGCTCGTGCTGAATTTCCTCGGCGCGCGCGATCTGGTCGTTCAGATTCCATTTTCCGATATTGACTCCGTCACGCAGGAACATCGAGCCGCACTGATGGAAGTAGAACTCAATATCGCGCTCCTTGGCTTCGAGGAACAGATCTCGCACCCATTCCCACATGATCGGTCTGACCTCGTTTTTGGGCGACATTTCGCCGCCGACATTGACGCATTTGATCAGCCCCGTATCGAGATATTTACCGAGTGAAATGGGTGCTATAAGCGGCGAACAGAACACCTCTCTGTGCTTTACGGGCGCTATGAGAAATTCCCCGAGGCGTTTGTCTGCCATTTCCTGATTCTCAATCGAGATACTGATATGCACGTGCTCCCAGCCGTCGCCCCAATCGGGAGGAACGCAATCCTTGATCCGTTCGGGACGCTTGGTGGTCGTTACAAAAATGCAATCCCGTCTGCGTCTGATAAAATCCCAACAGCCGTCTCTCCACTCGTCAGCCTCTTCAAGGAAAAATCGGAGGAAAAGCAAAGCTTGACGAGCGAGCCGGGAGGGCAATCCTTATCCTTCAGCTCATAGGTCGTTTTTCCCTTTGTTATGACCGTGGTATCGCGTCCGTATCTTCTGTCCATCTTGTAAACAAAACAGTTCTTACACCCGGGACTTACTTTTTTACAACCGTGCCAAGGATTCCACGGTATCGCTTTATCAATTTCTGTATTTTGCATAATTACACCTCTTTCATTTCATCAAGTATATGGTAATAACATAGTGCAGCTGTTGAATTGTCATAGTGATGCATCCAAAAATGAAATATCAATTCCGCTATTATTATCTGCGTTGCGCATAAGATCCTTGATGGTGATGCCGTCAAAATATCCATCAATCAAGGTCTGCAGCTTTTTCCACATGGAGATAGTACGGCACTCATCGGCCTTCCCGCAAGGCTCCGCCCCGCATTCAAGGCAGGCAACGGGGGCAAGATCGCCCTCTGCTAACCGCAGAATTTCGCCGACGGTATATTCCTCCGGCTTTCTCGTCAGACGATATCCTCCCTTCTTGCCCTGCTGTCCCTCGACAAGATGATTTTGCGTCAGCACGGGTAAAATATGCTCCAGATATTTATGCGGAAGCCCTTGACGTTCCGCAACCTTTTTCATGGGAATATACGAACCGTCACCGTTTTCGGCAAGATCGATCATAATCTTCAGCGCATATCTGCCTTTCGTCGATATTGTCATTTTGGAATCCCCTTCTTTCTGCTTCAAAATAAATTATCAAACATTACTTTTAAAATTGTCCGAGTATATCCGAAAGATTGGCTTGTATTTTTGCCGCCACGTCGGGCTTATTCATTGAATAAACGTGAACATTTGTAATACCGTTTGCAAACAAGTCAATGATTTGATCGGTGGCATATGCGATTCCTGCTTGCTTCATTGCAGCGGGAGAAGAGCCAAACTTATCCACTAGGCTCTTGAAGCGTTGCGGCATAAATGAGCCCGAGAGCTTGATGGCTCTATCTACCTGATTTGCATTGGTGATCGGCATAATACCGGGAAGGATCGGAACGGTAATTCCCGCCTCGCGAATCTTATACATAAAATTATAAAACAGATTATTGTCGAATATCATTTGCGTCGTCAGAAATTCACAGCCAGCATCGACCTTTTCCTTCAGATACCGAATATCCTCGCTTTGATTGATGCTCTCTGGATGTACCTCGGGATAACATGCGCCGCCGATACAGAAATCCGCACCTGACGCCTTCAATTCTCTGACAAGCTGTATGGCGTGCTGATATTCCCATGTGCTGCGGTCGGCATTCTCAAGCCCTGCGGGAATATCGCCTCGAAGCGCCATTACATTTTGAATACCCGCCTTTTTTATTTCGCTGATTTTTTCCCGTACCGTTTCTCGGGTAGAAGAAACACACGTGAGGTGAGCCAGTGTCGGAACACCGTAACGTTGCTTAATATTTTTAGCAATGTCCAATGTATATTTACTTGTTCCACCGCCTGCACCGTATGTAACGCTCATAAACGACGGATGAAGTGCGGCGATCTCCTCTGTAGCGTTTTTCACGCTGTCAAACACCGTATCGGTCTTTGGCGGAAACACTTCAAAAGAAAGCGACAATTGTTTTTTATTAAAGATTTCCGTTAGTTTCATAGTATGGTCCTTTGTAAATTGTTTGCCGTAATGATTTATTGAACAGATTTTACCGTATATCCTTCTTTTTCAACAACGCTCGCAAGTGTACTGTTATCAATTTGAGCATTCAGCGTTACTTCGGCGGTTCCTTTCTCATGGCTGACAATTGCAAGATCAACCTGCGGCAGTGCTTCGAGTGCATTTTTTACACTTTTTTCACAATGCTCGCACATCATGTCTTCAATGTGCAATATCTTTTGACTCTTTACCTCTCCTGAAGCCGCCTCACAAATAACAGATTTAATTTTTCTGTCTCTTTTTGCACTGTTTATTTTAAACAGGTTGAGACGCAATGCATTGGTCACCACGCAAAAGCTGGACAAGCTCATTGCAGCGGCCCCGAACATGGGGTTAAGTGTCAATCCCAGCGGAATGAACACGCCTGCCGCAAGCGGAATTCCTATAATATTATAAATAAATGCCCAGAAAAGATTTTCGTGGATGTTTCGGAGCGTTGCCCTGCTTAAACGAATCGCCGCAGGAACGTCGCTGAGCTTACTTTTCATTAAAACTATGTCGGCGGCATCAATGGCAATATCCGTCCCTGCACCGATAGCTATACCGATATCCGCTCTTGTCAAAGCAGGGGCATCGTTGATACCGTCACCTACCATGGCAACCTTACCCTGCTTTTGCAGATTGCGAATCACACGCTCCTTGCCATCGGGCAAAACCCCCGCAATAACTTCGTCCACGCCCGCTTCTTTTCCGATAGCATTGGCGGTTTGTTCGTTATCTCCCGTCAACATCACCACGCGGATACCCATATTTTGCAGTTCTCTCACTGCCTGCGGGCTATCCTCCTTGATTACGTCCGCAACAGCGATCATGCCGAGCAACTGCTCATCCTCCGCAAACAAAAGCGGCGTTTTGCCGTTTTCGGCAAAGCTACTTGCTTTTTCAAGGAATGACTGAGGCACGGTAATCTGACTTCCAATAAATTTCATACTGCCGCCAAGCAGTTTCTTACCATTTCGTACAGCGGTAAGTCCATTTCCGGGCAACGCTTTGAAATCCGATACCTCTATCGATTGAACAGAGCGTTTTTCCGACTCCTCCAATATCGCCTTCGCCAAGGGATGCTCGCTCTTTTGCTCCAGCGATACAGCCGCTTCAAGAAGTGCAGTATCCGTTACTCCCTCGGTAGGATAAATATCCGTCACCTTGGGAGAACCGCTTGTAATCGTGCCCGTCTTATCTAATGCTACAATTTGTATTTTTCCTGTTTCCTCAAGAGAAACAGCAGTTTTGAAAAGAATGCCGTTTTTAGCACCTTTTCCGTTGCCGACCATAATTGCTACAGGTGTAGCAAGTCCCAAGGCACAGGGACAGCTGATAACGAGCACGGAAATGGCGCGTGCAAGTGCAAAACCAATATTCTGCCCCAAAATAAGCCACACGATCGCCGTAACTGCTGCTATTCCGATTACCACCGGAACAAACACGCCCGAGACCTTATCGGCGACCTTGGATATTTTCGCCTTTGTTGCCGCGGCATCACTGACCATTTGAATGATCTGAGAAAGCGTTGTATCTTCACCAACTCTTGTCGCTTCACACTTGATGAATCCCGCCTGATTGACAGTAGCGGCAGAAACGTTGTCCCCGACCGATTTATCAACGGGAATGCTTTCTCCTGTCAAAGCCGATTCATTGACCGCGCTACTTCCTTCGATGATGATACCGTCAACCGGAATATTTTCACCCGGGCGAACGACAAAAACATCTCCCTTGTGAACCTGGTCGATTGAAACCGTCACTTCTCCCCCGTCTCTCAAAACAACGGCAGTTTTAGGTGACAGCTTCATAAGGCTCTTCAACGCATCCGTAGTTTTTCCCTTGGAACGAGCCTCCAGCATTTTTCCTACGGTGATAAGCGTCAATATCATTGCCGCCGTTTCAAAATAAAAGTCCATCATGTAAGACATGACCGCTTCTGAATTGCCGTCAACCTGTGCCCTTGTCATCGCAAACAGCACATAAACGCTCCAAAGGAATGATACCATGGAACCCATGGCCACCAAAGTATCCATATTGGGTGCTCTGTGCCACAGGCTCTTAAATCCACTGATGAAAAATTTTTGGTTAATGACCATAATCAGTCCCGAAAGCAATAACTGTACAAGCCCCATCGCCACATGATTATCAACAAACCACGACGGCAACGGCCACCCCCACATCATATGTCCCATAGAAAGATACATCAAGGGAACAAGAAGTGCCACCGATGCAATCAATCTCTTTCTGAGCAATGGGGTTTCCCTGTCTACCAAAGCGTCCTCCGATACGGATTCATTGTGCGCCAAAGATCCCGCATCCTTCGGGGACGCACCGTATCCTGCCTGTTCCACAGCAACAATGATCTCTTCTGTGGTAGCAGTTCCCTCAACTCCCATTGAATTTGTAAGTAAATTAACTGAGCAAGAAGTTACACCGGGAACCTTTGACACAGCCTTTTCAACTCTTGTGCTGCAAGCCGCACAGCTCATTCCCGTAACATTGTACTGTTTCATATAAATCCTCTCTTCTTTAAATATAATACCTGTTTCCGGATGGGTAACACATCTGACAGGTATTGAAAGCAGGTCTGATTAACGGGAATATCCTTTTCTACCGTTATCGTAGGATATTTTCCCGAAGAAGCGTGCTGTTTACAGTCTGAACGCCGTCAGCAATTTGTATTCCGGTCTCGCAGGTGTTTTCTCTCGCTTCGGGCATTGCCAATAATACCCGATGTAATAATAATGGCAAACGCTGTGATAACACCTACTATCCGATGTGCCGCCTTGAGTCAGCATAGCAAAGCACAGAACGGTAACCAATACGGCTCCGATGTTCATAACCATACGAGTAAAGCATTTACCGAGCGCCGAAACGAGAGAACCGAACACAAGCATAAGCGGAACAGTTCCCAAGCTGAACAAAAGCATCGACAGCGCACCAACAATTGGATTTGCGAAGGCAAGTGCCAATATCTGAAATGAACATCCTTCATACCGTTAAAGCTCTTAATTTATTTTCTATTTTATTCTGGCAGTTTATATAGGTCATACCGCCAATATAGAAACGTTTGGTTACCATACCAACTCACCCTATAAGATTTCATTATCGAATCGTTCCGCCCCCGAGGACGATGTCGTCATCATAAAGAACCGCCGCCTGTCCGGGCGTAATTGCCCGTTGCGGCTCGTCAAAGGTGATGTGTACTTTATCTTGCCCGGTAGGCGTAACGTTTGCCCATTGTTCTCTTTGGCGATAGCGTACTTTCACTTTACAGCGAAATGAATTTTGCGGTGGCGTACCGCTGATCCAGTTAAAGTCGGCAACATCCGTATCTCTGCCGAACAAGTCCTCGTTGCTTCCGAGAACAATATCCCCGCTTTCGGGGCAGATTTTGCAGACATACAACGGTTCCGTATAAGATACGCCGAGTCCTTTTCTTTGCCCCAAAGTATAATGAATAATACCTTTATGCTTGCCGAGAACATTGCCGTTCGTGTCAACAAAGTTGCCTTTTTTCGACTGCTTGCCCGTCTGCAATTCGATCACGCGAGCATAATCACCGTCGGGGACAAAGCAGATATCCTGACTGTCGGGCTTGTCAAAATTGACAAAACCGCTCTCTTCGGCAATAGAACGAACCTCGCTTTTTTTCAGTGTACCGAGTGGGAACTGAGCATGTGCAAGCAGCTCCTGAGTTAAAGAATACAACACATAACTTTGATCCTTTGTCTCATCAAGCGCTTTTTTCAGTACATACTTGCCGTTTTGCTTTCAATTCTCGCGTAATGACCCGTTACGATATAATCGCAGCCCAATGCTTTAGCGCGCTCATACAACTTGTCGAATTTCATATAACGGTTACAATCAATGCAAGGATTCGGCGTGGTACCGTTCTCGTAGCTTTCGATAAATTTGCGAATTACGATATCACGAAAATCCTGCGTGAAATTAAACACATAGAACGGCATACCCAGTTTGTAGGCAACGCTTCTTGCGTCCTCCACATCGTCAAGAGAGCAACAAGTACGCGAGCGTTCGATGCCGGCATCCTCGTTGTCATAAAGCTTCATCGTGCACCCGATGCAGTCGTAGCCATTGTCTATCATACGCTTTGCGGCCAAGGAGGAATCCACGCCTCCGCTCATAGCAATCAATGCTTTCATTTGGTATCGCAACAATGCCCGCAAGATGCGCAATCCGGAAACAGCGTGTGATCGTATTCGATGCCGTTTTTATCGTAGTAATCCTTGAGTGCCGCCTTGATAGCTTCCTCGGCAAGCACCGAACAATGAAGCTTGTGCGCAGGCAGACCGTCCAGCGCCTCAACAACGGCTTTGTTGGTAAGTTCAAGAGCCTCTGAAACAGGCTTACCTTTGATGAGCTCAGTTGCCATCGAGCTTGAAGCAATTGCCGAGCCGCAACCAAAGGTCTCGAACTTTACATCCTCGATAATGTTATCTTTGATTTTGAGATATATCTTCATAATATCTCCGCACTTGGCGTTGCCAACCTCGCCCACGCCGTCGGCGTCCTCAATAACACCCACATGTCTCGGATTGCGGAAATGATCCATCACCTTTTCACTGTATAATGCCATTTTTATAACCTCATTTTATAATAAATTCTTTCTTGCCTTCTGTCAGATCACGCCAGATAGGTGAAATACCGCGTAAATATTCTACCACATCCTTAACCGCCCTGATAGTATATTCGATCTCCTCATCGGTGTTCTCCTCCGACAGCGTCAAGCGCAATGAACCGTGAGCGATGTCGTGCACTCTGCCGATGGCGAGAAGCACATGGCTCGGATCAAGCGAACCGGAAGTACATGCAGAACCCGAAGACGCATACACACCCTTGTCGTCAAGAAGCAGTAGCAAGGATTCCCCCTCGATTCCCTCGAAGCAAAAATTAACGTTACCCGGAAGTCTTTGCTTGGCGTCACCATTAAGAATCGAATGCGGAATTTCCGAAAGACCTGCAATGAGCTTGTCTCGTAGCGCAGTCAGCTTTTTTGCATTTTGGTCGATGTTCTCACAGGCTTCTTCCAAGGCCGCCGCCATACCCATAATAGCGGGAATATTCTCTGTTCCCGCGCGCTTTCCGCGCTCCTGCGCACCGCCGTCAATTAAATTGGCAAGCACAATACCCTTTTTCGCGTACAACACGCCAATGCCTTTGGGACCGTGAAACTTATGCGCCGAAAGTGAAAGCATATCTATATTCTGATCCTGTACATCGATATGCAAATGTCCCGCCGCCTGTACCGCGTCAGTATGAAAAACAACGCCCTTCTCGCGGCATACCGCACCAATCTCCTTGATGGGCTGAACCGTTCCGATTTCGTTATTAGCATACATCACCGTCACAAGACAGGTATCCGGGCGAATTGCCGCCTTGACCTGCTCGGCATTTACAAGACCGTTCTCATGAACGTCAAGCAAGGTTATCTCAAAGCCCTCTTTTTTCAGCTTTTCAAGTGTGTGAAGCACCGCGTGATGCTCAAAAGCCGTGGAAACAATGTGCTTTTTTCCTTTTTTCTCGCCGAGCTTTGCTGCAGATATGATCGCTTGGTTATCTGCCTCGCTTCCGCCCGAGGTAAATGTAATTTCTCTTGCCGTGCATCCGAGGCATTTTGCAATGCGTTCTCTTGCACTTACAAGCGCTTCATTTGCTTTCTGACCCACACTGTGAAGGCTCGACGGATTGCCGTAAACACCGTCCATATACGGTAACATGGCGTTTATCGCCGTTTTGCTCATTTTTGTTGTTGCGGCATTATCTACATATATTTTTCTACATTCGTCAGTACAGTTCATTTCAAGACTCCTTTTCAATAGAACGCATAGCAAGAATAGTCTTTGTAATCAAATCATCAAGCGTCCAACCGAGCATATCCGCGCCGCGTTCAATTACCTCTCTTGAGCATCCTGCGGCAAAATTCAAATTTTTATATTTTTTCTTTACTGATTTGACTTCCAGATCCGAAACGCTCTTGGAAGGTCGCATGATCGCGACCGCTCCGATCAGCCCTGTCAGCTCGTCCACGGCATAAAGCACCTTTTCCATTTCATGTTCGGGCTTAATATCCACAGTCAAAGCGTAACCGTGGCTGGCGGTAGCGTGGATGATGCTTTCATCCACTCCGTGCTCTCGCAAAAGCTCTTGTTCTTTGATACAGTGCTGATCGGGATACTTCTCAAAGTCAAGGTCATGCAAAATACCGACCGTCTCCCAAAAATCAGCTTCATCTCCGTATCCGAGCGTATCGGCAAACCAGCGCATGACGCCGCCGACTGTTTTTGCGTGCTTTAGGTGAAATTCACCCGTATTATATTGTTTTAATAGTTCAAATGCTTGCTTTGGTGTCGGTATCATTTGTTTCCTCCTAATTTAATACATCTATAGCTTCCCGCAAAAGCACCGGCACCCACTTCGCACAGGTACCGGTGACTATTTTTAATTTACTCTGCAAAAAGCGGTGTGGAAAGATATCTGTCGCCCGTGTCAGGGAGAAGGACTACGATGGTCTTTCCTGCGTTTTCGGGGCGCTTTGCAAGCTCAATTGCCGCATATGTTGCCGCGCCGGAGGAAATGCCTACAAGCACACCCTCGCTTTTGCCGATAAGCTTTCCGGTTGCAAAAGCATCATCGTTGGAAACCGGAATAATCTCGTCATACACCTTGGTATTGAGGACATCGGGAACGAAGCCCGCACCGATACCTTGGATCTTGTGAGGTCCCGCAACACCTGTGGAAAGCACCGCGGAGGATGCGGGCTCCACCGCTACAACCTTGACATTCGGATTCTTGGATTTGAGATACTCACCGACACCGGTAACCGTTCCACCCGTGCCGACGCCCGCGACGAAGATATCCACCTTTCCATCGGTATCCTCATAAATCTCGGGACCCGTGGTCAATCTGTGTGCCTGCGGATTTGCAGGATTAACAAACTGGCCGGGAATAAAGCTGTTCGGAGTTTGTGCTGCCAGTTCCTCAGCCTTAGCAATAGCGCCTTTCATGCCCTTTGCGCCCTCGGTGAGAACCAATTCAGCTCCGTAAGCTTTCATCAGCTGTCTGCGCTCGACCGACATAGTCTCGGGCATGACAATAATGATCTTATAGCCTCTTGCAGCCGCAACCGACGCAAGACCAATACCCGTGTTACCGGAGGTAGGCTCGATAATAACCGAACCGGGCACAAGCTTACCCGAGGCCTCAGCCTCGTCGATCATCGCCTTGGCGATTCTGTCCTTGACAGATCCCGCAGGGTTGAAATATTCAAGCTTTGCAATAATCTTTGCTTTAAGCCCATATTCTTTTTCAATATGTGTCAGTTCCAAAAGCGGTGTTTTTCCTATAAGCTGATCTGCGGACGTATATATATTAGACATGGCAACTTTCCTCCAATAAATTACTTTACTGCATCAAAGCCGCGCTGAAGGTCGGCAATGATATCATCAATGTGTTCTGTACCGATGGAAAGACGAATAGTGTTGGACTTGATGCCTTGATCGATCAGTTCTTCCTCGGTCAGCTGGCTGTGTGTGGTGGTTGCGGGGTGGATAACAAGGCTCTTCACGTCGGCTACGTTAGCAAGGAGCGAGAAGATCTGCAAGTTATCGATAAACTTATGCGCTTCCTTTACGCCGCCCTTGATCTCAAACGTGAAGATGGACGCGCCGCCGTTGGGGAAATACTTCTGATACAGCGCATGGTCGGGATGATCGGCGAGAGACGGATGGTTGACCTTTTCCACCTGCGGATGCTTTGTGAGGAACTCAACGACCTTCTTAGTGTTCTCGGCATGACGCTCGAGGCGGAGAGACAATGTCTCTGTTCCCTGCAGGAGCAGGAACGCTGCAAAGGGAGAAATGGTTGCACCCGTGTCGCGGAGCAGGATAGCGCGAATGTAGGTTACGAACGCCGCGGGGCCTACCGCCTTTACGAAGGATACGCCGTGATAGGAGGGGTTGGGATCGGCAATTGCGGGATACTTGCCCGAGGCCGCCCAATCGAACTTACCCGAGTCAACGATCACGCCGCCGAGGGTCGTTCCGTGACCGCCGATGAACTTGGTAGCCGAGTGCACTACAATATCCGCACCGTGCTCGATAGGACGGATGAGATAGGGAGTACCGAAGGTATTGTCCACAACAAGCGGCAAGCCGTGCTTGTGGGCAAGAGCCGCCAGCGCGTCGATATCGGGAATATCGCTGTTGGGGTTGCCGAGGGTTTCAATGTAGATTGCTCTGGTATTCTCCTGAATAGCCGCCTCGACTTCTGCAAGGTCGTGAATGTTTACAAAGCTTGCGGTAATGCCGAAATTGGGAAGTGTATGGGCGAGAAGATTGTAACTTCCGCCGTAGATGGTTTTCTGTGCTACGAAATGACCGCCGTTCTGACCCAGCGCCTGCAAGGTATATGTAATCGCAGCGGCGCCCGAAGCGAGAGCCAGGCCCGCGACGCCACCCTCAAGCGCGGCAATTCTCTTTTCAAAAACGTCCTGTGTGGAGTTTGTAAGTCTACCGTAAATGTTGCCTGCGTCTGCAAGGCCGAAGCGAGCAGCGGCATGAGCCGAATCGCGGAATACATAGGAAGTGGTTGCGTAAATCGGCACTGCACGTGCATCGGTGGCGGGATCGGGCTGCTCCTGTCCTACGTGGAGCTGAAGTGTTTCGAATTTATAATTGTTAGACATGATAAAATTTCCTTTCGTTATTAAGAATATGTGATGTTGTTATTTTTGTTCATTCTGGTGTGAAAACGGATTATTTTTCAACATCGACACATTCGTCCGAATCGGAAATTAGCTCTGACGAGCTTTTCAAAGTAGTTTTTCATGCAAGACACCTGCCTATAAATAATAAATCGGGAGATTTCGAATGTATCCCCCCACACAAAAGCAAACAATGGTACGCACAAGTATATGAAGCAATGCTTTTATCCGATACGGAGAACAGATTGGCAATGTTCATACTCACTCCGGCCATATTACCCACCTCTTAGGTTGGTGTTATTATAGCATACAAAACCTACCTTGTCAATGGGTTTTTAAAAATTTTCTAAAAAATTATTTTGTGAATTTTTCAACCGTTTGAAAAAACGTAGCGGCTGAAATAAGCCGCTACGTCCGTTTGTTTTTACCATGTCTCAATTTATTTGCGAGACATCATTTTATTGTAAAGCTTATAAATTCCGCATCTCCAGCACAACACCATACCGAGAACGGCACCTACAACAGCCTGCAATATCTGATATGGCAGCTTGAGTATCGCATATTCCGGCGTACTGTAAATGAACGCTCTGCCAAGCGAGTAACCTACAACCATAATTACCGCTCCGATTGTCACACCGATTCCGGAGGAAATAATAGGGTGCTTTTTCATTACATAATGCGAGAATACCGAGATAACCACAGCCTGCAAGCCATGTGTTACAAGGGACACGAACATCGGGAGCGGATAAAAGAATAAATCCCCGAGAAATGCACCCACTCCTCCGACCATAAACGCCGCAAAAGGATCCAGTATGATAGCTGCAAGGCATATTATAATATCATTCATGTATAAATGCCCACCCGGAACAGGCACACCAAAGGAGCTCATCGCCACATTTAATGCCATAAACATAGCTGTCGTACATAGCCATACCGTAGTTCTTATCGTTTTGTTTTTTTCTGACATTTGAAAAATCCTCCTTGATTTTTTGATGAAAATAGTATATAATATTCTTTGGCATGTGAAAATAGCCAGAATCGGAGAATTTTATATTATCAGATGAAATACATTATTCAAGAAAACGATCAAACGCCTGCGTATATTCAACTGTACAGGCAGGTTCGTGACGATATTGTTGAGGGAATATATCCGTACAACAGCAAGCTTCCCTCCAAAAGAATGATTGCCGATGAGGTGGGTGTCAGCACAATAACGGTCGAGCACGCATACGCGCTCCTTTGTGATGAGGGATATATTGAGGCCAAGGAGCGCAGCGGTTACTTTGTTATCTTTCGCTCAGATGACGGATTTGCTTCTTGTTCAAAATACGAAGCGCCGCATATCACTTTAGGCGGTCATCACCCAGAAGCATCTGCGGAGTTTCCCTTTTCCGTTCTTACCAAAACTATGCGCAAGGTTATGACCGACCTTGGCGAATCAATCCTTGACAGGTCTCCGAATTCCGGATGCACCGAGCTTCGTGAGTCGATCAGACAGTATCTTGCAAGAAGCCGCGGGATTTTTGCTGATACCGACCAAATCATCATAGGCTCGGGATCGGAATATCTCTACACACTCATCGTCGAGCTACTTGGCAGAGATCGGATCTACGGCATAGAATCACCATCGTATAAAAAGATCGAGCAGGTCTATCGCGCCGCAGACGTTACATATGAATCGCTCCCGCTCGGGCATGACGGAATTGAAAGCAATTCTTTATGGGAGTCAAATGCGGATATTCTTCACATTACTCCATACCGAAGCTTCCCCAGCGGCATCACGGCTACCGCCTCAAAGCGTCACGAATATCTTCGCTGGGCAAGTACCGATAACCGTTATATTGTAGAAGACGATTTTGAGTCGGAGTTTTCAATTTCCAAGAAACCGGAAGAAACCTTATTCGGCAGTTCTCCAAATGCGAATGTCATCTATATGAATACCTTTTCAAAAACCCTCTCTCCCGCGTTGCGTGTCGGATACATGGTACTTCCGAAGAGTCTCGTTTCCGACTTTGAAAAAAAGCTCGGCTTTTATTCTTGCACTGTACCTACATATATACAGTTCGTATTGGCACAGCTCATATCAAACGGTGATTTTGAGCGGCATATCAACCGCGTCAGACGAAACAAGCGCAAGGAAATGCAGAAAAATCCATAAATATGCCAAAAGGCGTCGCTCTCGAGCGACGCCTTAACGTCCCCACTTTTCTCGTTCCGCTACCGACTCCAGCATATAACAGTGAGTCGATACATTTTTCCAAATCTTCATCGCCTCAATAGGCGTTACGATGTCGTATTATACTACCACAAGCCCACCTCGTCAATAGGCTTTAAAATTTTTTTCAAACAGATGTTTTTCGGTCAAAAAATACAGGCGCAGATTCGAATCTGCGCCCATACCGTTCTGATTGCTCGTCGGTTATTATTCACGACGGGTCAATACGGAAACCGCATCGCCAATGGTTTTTTCAAAGGCTTCTCGACCGTATTTATCGACCTCCGATTTGTTTTTCTCTCCATGTGTCAGGCAACCTGCGCCGCCGATACAACCGCCGATACAAGCCATACCCTCGATAAAGTTACCGTCAAGCACGCCTTTGCTCAGCTTGAGAAGTGCCATACGGCAAGCCTCAATGCCGTCACAAACCACAGGCTTGATCTCAAAATCGATACCCTGTTCCTTCATTGCCTGAGCAGTCGCGTCGGTAAGACCTCCGGAGCGAGCAAAGATACGGCCGAAGCAAGAGGCATTGTTAAGCACGCCCTCCTCAAGGGAGGCGATATCAATATCACGGCTGTCAAAGAGTGCTTGTAGCTCCTCAAATGTCAGTACCGTATCAACGTAAGGTCTGACCTCTTCAAGCTGTACCTCTGCCTTTTTCGCCGTACAAGGACCGATAAAGATGACCTTGGAATTCGGAGTGGTCTCCTTTATATACTTTGCCAGCACCGCCATAGGAGACATATTGTGAGAAATATGCTCCCTGAGATTCGGGAATGTGGATTTAATGTACTGCACGAACGCAGGGCAACATGAACTTGTAAGTAATCCCTTCTCCGCAAGCTCGCGAGACTCTGCAAGCGCTACCATATCCGCGCCGAGAGCCGCTTCGACAACGTCGTGGAAACCGAGCTTCTTAAGCCCCGTAACAACCTGTCCGAGCTTTGCATACGCGAACTGGCTGGATATGGAAGGAGCAACGATAGCGTAAACCTTGTAGTTACCGCCTCTTGTGTTAAGCTCGCTCTTTTTGAGAATGTCGATGGCGTTGACCATAAAGGACTTGTCCATAATGGCACCGAATGGGCACTGATATACGCACGCGCCGCACTGAATACACTTATGATTATCGATGGTCGCGGCTTTCTGTTCATTCATGGAAATGGCCTTAACCTTGCAAGCGTTCTGACAAGGACGCTTACGGCTGACGATAGCGGTGTAGGGGCAAACCTTGGCACAAGCACCGCATTCCACGCATTTGGATTTGTCTATATGCGCCACATGATTGTGGTCGAAGGAAATGGCGTCCTTCTTACATACGTCCTCGCAACGGTGGGCAAGGCATCCGCGACAAGCGTTTGTTACCTCATATCCGCCAACAGGGCATTCATCACAAGCGATATCAATGACTTCGATCACATTGGGATTGCTTTTATCGCCTCCCATTGCGAGCTTCACACGCTCACCGAGAATGGCCCGTTCTTTATATACACAGCATCGCATTGTGGGTTCATTGCCGGGAACGAGTGTTTTGGGAATATCCATAATATTCTCAAGCAGAGCATCGTTCCACTCCAGGCGCGCTACCTCGCGTAATACCTTATATTTCAAATGCTGCACTTTGGTATCGAATTTTCTCATGAATATACTCCTTAAAAGTCTACACTTTTAATTACGGCTTTCAGCGCCTCCGCTGACAGATAAAGCTTTTGCATTTCTTCATCGGATAATTTGGGAGTGACGATGGATCTTATGCCGCCGGCACCCACCAAAGCAAGCGAGCTCAAGCATACATCGTTCAGTCCGTATTCACCCTCGTGCAAAGATGAAAGCGTCATAACACTTGCCGCGCTCCCTCCGATCGTTTTTACGATATGCATTGCCGAAGTGGCGATTCCGTAAACCGTGCATCCTTTTCTGGAAATAATCTTGCTTCCTGATTTTTTGACATAGGTTTCCACATCTTCGCGCCGATACTCGTTGGTAAGATGACAGGAATTGGCGATGGATTGGGAATATTCCGTCAAAGGAACACCTGCTATGGTTGCCGTTGACCAAGCAACAAACGAGCTGTCTCCGTGCTCTCCCAAAACATTCGCATGTACCTGCTTTTTATTAACATTGTAAATTTCGGCAAGGCGGGTGCGAAGTCTTATGGTATCCAAAATGGTTCCCGTTCCGAACACCTGACTCTTGGGAAGTCCCGTGTACTTCAAAAAAGCGTAAGTCAATATATCAACGGGATTTGCTACGATGATATAAATAGCATCGGGAGCATACTTAACTATCTCCGCAGAAATGCTTTTGATAATGCCCACGTTGGTTTGAACAAGCTCCAATCGTGTTTGTCCCGGCTTTCTGCCAATGCCCGAGGTGATAATTACCACTTGAGATCCAACGGCATCTCTGTAATCTCCCGCATAGATATCACAGTTATCCAAAAAAGGAGTTGCTTGCTTAATGTCAAGCGCTTCGCCGAGTGCCTTTTCAGTATTGATATCAATAAGAACGATTTCGGATGCGGCGTCTCGGGCAAGCAACGAATAAGCTGTTGCCGAACCTACTGCTCCCGCTCCTATAATAGTCACTTTTGTCTGCATATTACCCTCTTAGATTATAAAATATAAATTTTAAAAATAACTTACTTTGATCCGTTTACCCATTTTTTTGAGGCAAGCAGACAATTCCTCTACCAAGTTCATCTTAATGTTAAAGTTGATAGGAAGATCGGGATTCTGATGAGCGGGGTTTACCGCTCTTCCCACATAGAAATTAATATCCGTTGCTTCTTCAAACAAGAGTCGGCTGATAAGAGACGCACCGTCTTTTTTAAAGTTCCATTGCTCGTAAAGCTCGTTTTCTCCGAGATAATCCTTGGCATACTGAATAACCTTATTCATTGTAATAACGCCTTCGGTTACAAGATCGACCCCTTCAATAGAAGCAGTCGGCGGAACGTCACTTCGCTCAAAGTTCAAGCTCGTCTTTACGGGCTTCCCGAGATACTTGGCGGCGATTGAGGAGGTCGTGCCTCCGCAAACGATATGCTTACCTTCCTTGGAGAAGAAGAGCGCCATCATACGGTTCGCGTCGTCCCTGTTTGACGGAGGACCGAAGAGAATGTTCATAGGCTCTCTTTTGCGAATCTTTACAACGCATGCGGTCGTGTCATCACCCGGCTTGTTCCCGTAAAGCTTATCGCATTCATCCACAAGCATTGTGGAAAGGTTTTTTGCCGTATATCCGCCTGCGACCAGCGCCTGCATATAATCGGCTATATCCTCTCTTTTCCACCCAAAATTGTATTTGCCGCCCATGCCTGCATGAGGACAGCCGTCACTCATGGCAATGAACACGTCATCCTCCTGCAATTTAATGGTAGACTTATATATTTTTTTGCCGCCGATATTCATTTCGGTTTTGGGATAATCATATTGCTCGTAATTTCTAATCACAATCACATGCGGATTATCGTACTGAATGATCTCGGCCACCTCATTATTCAAAAGATGTATAATCGTAAACGTGGAATATGCCACGCCGCGCACCGAGCAAACCGGAAGCGTTGCGGCAATGGTAGACACGCATTCCTCGATGGGAAGTCCTGCCGCCATCATTGTTGATATAATCTTGGAGGTCAGCGTGGAAAGGATGCTCGCCTTTACACCGCTTCCAAGACCGTCCGCAAGCACGATAACGGTGGAATTATCGTTCTCCTCTACGATGTCTACGTGGTCACCGCAAAGCTCTTCTCCGAAATGATTGATGCTTTTATATCCGATATCCGCACACAAATCATTCATCGTCGATAGACTCCTTTAGCTTGGTCAAAGCAATCTTGGTCTCCGCCGCAGTCTCACCGAGCAGGGACGCAATTTCCTGAACTATTCTCATTTGCTTTTCAACAACGCTGTCGGCGACCTCCACGGTCTGCTGATTGATTCTTGCCTTTTTCTCGCGCTCCGCTTCTTCATCGGTGATATCACGCATAATACCCACGAGAAGTCGGGAGTCATGATCGTACACAACCGTTTGCTCAACGTATTTTTTGTACTCCGCAAGATATACACGCTGATCGCGAACGGTTCTGCCGCTGTTTTTCACCTGAATGAATACGCTCGGATCGAGAATGCGGACAACAGGCTCGCCGAGCACATCGGATGCCGCGCGAATATTCATGATTTTTCGAGCCGCCGCATTAACCTGCTGAACCTCAAGATTTTCGTTGAGAACAATAAGTCCGTTGGGAGTATTCTTAACGATGGTATCCGAGAAGCTCTCGGCTTTGTCCTTCAAAAAGGGCAAGCACATTGAGCTTTCCGCCTTGCCCTGACATATGGCAATCGCTTTTTCGCGGCAGGAGTTATATCCGCAGGAACCGCAATTAAGTTCATCGGAAGGCTTGAATTTGCCCATCTGACGAAGAGCCGCCATAATCTCGCTTTCTGTCGGCTGAGCCAGCTTATGTTCGATAAAAGTAAAACCCTTTTTGAGCTCCATCGGAGAGGGCTGTGCCACGTCAAAATCACGGATTCCCGCAAAATTTGCCACCGCCATATAATCATGAACGGGAGAACGATGATATTTTTCCATAACGGGGCCGCTGATACAGCTCCCGATGCAGGCAGACATTTCAATAAAGCATTTATGAATTTTTCCGTTTTCAATATCCTTAAGCGCGGAAATACAGTTTTCAACGCCGTCGAGTGCGAGATAAGTATATCCGGGAGCATTCTGCACCATCGTTTTAAGTATTCCGCCGGTCGTCGGGAAGAAACGGGCTCGGCTATCCGGATTCGCATCCATCTCACTGTCAAGCTCAATGCGCTCCGCCTTCAACCAATTGGTAAGCTCTTCAAAGGTAAGTACGGCATCCACGATGCCCTCATAATATTCAGCTTCATCTTTTTTTGCAACGCAGGGACCGATAAATACGGTCTTTGCATTGGGTATGCGTTTTTTGATATCCATACAATGCGCCTGCATTGGAGACATAACGTCTGCCAAATATTCAAGAGACGCGGGAAAATATTTTTGGATTAGCAAATTGACCGAATGGCAGCAGGAAGTGATAATAATATCTCTTTCCTCCTCGCGTAGCATACGCTCATACTCGGTCTTGACAATCGTTGCGCCGATTGCGGTTTCTTCCACATCATAAAATCCGAGCTTTTTCAGCGCACGGCGCATAGATTCAATGCCTACACCGTCGTAATTGGCAATAAAGGAGGGGGCGAGGCTGACAACGACGGGATCGCCGCTTTGGAGAAGAACTCTAGCTTTTTCGGTGCTGTCAACAATCTCCTTGGCATTTTGGGGACAGACAACAAAGCAATGGCCACACAAAATGCACTCATTGTCAATAATATGAGCCTGGTTACCCGAGAAGCGTATTGCCTTCACGGGGCAGTGACGGATACATTTATAACAGTTTTTGCAGTTAGATTTTTTAAGCGTCAAGCAATTTGCCATATTCGTCACTTCCTTTCGTTTTCGAGTACATCAAGTATATTTTTCTTGAAAAATTCTCTGAAATTTTCACGTGTAACGCCGATGTGAATATCATCATTAACCTGAACAGTAACACCGACGCGATTGCACTTTCCGATACAAAAGCTGCCGGAAAGCACCACCTCATCGTCTATATTATATTCCTCTACGGCTTTTTGCAAAAGCTCCACGATATCCTGCGAGCCCTTCAAATGACATGACGAGCCAACACAAACTTGAACAAATAGCATAATCTTACACCCTTGCAAGAACTTCTTTAGTAAAGAACTCTCCTACATTTTCGGGAGTAACGGAATGGAAGGAATCATTTACCGTTACACATACGCCCTGCTGACATTTGCCCATGCAGAAGGTGCCGCCGAGATCTACCTTTTCACCGAGGTTATTTTCGGCAATTAAATACTGAAGCTGCTCTACGACCTGACGCGAGCCCTTGATATGGCAAGAGCTTCCAATACAAACTGTTATTTTTAGCATGATTTTACCCTCTCGATATTCATAATTTTATTTCAGATAACAGTGCGGTTCTTTCAAACCGCATTTGGTTTTGCGAAATGCCTTATTCGTAATCTACAACGTTTACCCAAGACATAAGGAACTCGCGCTCTTTTTCGTTTCCCTTGACCGACTGAGACGCCGCTACGATGGGCATCCACTTCTGAACGTACTGCTTTGCGGTATTGCTCTTCTCGCAAAAGAGATCAAGATATTTGTTTGCACCCGAAATATCACCGTTCAGCCAAAACAGAAGATAGGTACGTGCCACGTCTGCGGATGCGTTGCCCTGCGTTGCGTGAGACCAGTCAAGAATGTAACAAGCTCCGCTATCGGTAACAATAATGTTGGAGGCATTAAAATCTCCGTGACAAACCTTAGTATGCTTGGGCATTCCTTCGAGGCGGGTGTGAAGATCATAACGGGTGGTAGCGTCAAGCTCGGTCATACTGATCTTGCGATTCATTTTGTCCTTGAGCTTATTCAGAAGAGGACAGGTTTTTGAGTGAACACCCATTTGAAGATCAACAAGAAGCTCGATATATTCGTCCTTTTTGTCGGGATTTTCCTCCATAAGCTGAGCCAAGGTCTTTCCCTTGATATACTCGGAAACGATTGCCCACTTGCCGTCGATCATCGTGACCTCGAGCACCTTGGGGATGTTCAATCCCGTCTCTTCGATTCTCGCCTGATTCAACGCTTCATTCAAAACGTCCGCTTTGGAATATTCCGCATTGAAGACCTTAACACACTTTTCACCGTCACGATATATTGTCTTGTTATTTCTCACTGCGATTACTCTATCAAGTTTCATTTGTTTTTTCTCCTTTAATTACGCCTTCTTACCCTTGCGGTAAGGAGCTTTGATTGCATCCGGCTTTATCTCGTCAAGATTGGTTGCGGGCATCGGCTCCTCAACGAAGTGCTTACCGTAGTAAGCGTTGAGATACATCTGCTTGATCTCGCTCATCAGAGGATATCTGGGGTTCGCACCGGTGCACTGATCGTCAAATGCCTGCTCAACCATGTCGTCAAGACGTGCAAGGAAATCCTGTTCATCGATGCCGTAGTCCTTAATGGTAGCCTTGATACCTACGCGAGCCTTGAGGTCATTGATCGCCTTGATAAGCCCCTCAAGCTTCTCGGCGTCGTTTGCGCCCTTGATTCCGAGATAATCGGCGATCTCCGCATATCTTGCAAGAGTATGAGGATGATCATACTGTGAGAAGGTTCCCATCTTCGCGGGAGCCTCTGCGGCATTGAAACGAAGAACCTCTTCGATCATAAGCGCGTTTGCAACGCCGTGAGGGAGGTGATGGAATGCGCCGAGCTTATGCGCCATGGAGTGGCATACACCGAGGAATGCATTTGCAAATGCCATACCTGCCATGGTGGCCGCATTGGCCATTTTTTCGCGGGCAATCACGTCGGTCTGACCGTTGTCGTAAGCTCTGGGCAGATACTCAAAGATCACCTTGAGTGCTCTGAGCGCGAGACCGTCGGTGTAGTCGGTTGCGAGCATAGCAGCGTAAGCTTCAACCGCGTGGGTTACCGCGTCGATACCCGAAGCTGCAGTAAGACCCTTGGGGGCGGACATATGAAAGTCGGTGTCGATGATCGCCATATTAGGAAGAAGCTCGTAGTCGGCAAGAGGATACTTAACGCCGGTCTTCTCGTCGGTGATGACCGCGAAGGGAGTTACCTCAGAACCGGTACCTGCAGAGGTGGGAATTGCGATGAAGTATGCCTTCTCACCCATCTTGGGGAAAGTGTAAACTCTCTTGCGAATATCTATAAATCTCATCGCCATATCCATAAAGTCGGCCTCGGGATGCTCGTAAAGTACCCACATGATCTTTGCGGCGTCCATTGCCGAGCCGCCGCCAAGTGCGATGATAGTGTCGGGCTGGAAGGCGCTCATCTGAGCTGCGCCCTCGGTTGCGTTTGCAAGTGTGGGGTCGGGCTGAACATTAAAGAATGTGGCGTGCTGAATACCCATCTCGTCCAGCTTATCGGTGATCGGCTTTGTATATCCGTTTTGATAAAGGAAAGTATCTGTTACGATAAATGCCTTTTTCGCACCTCTTACTGTCTTGAGCTCGTCAAGTGCTACGGGGAGGCACCCCTTCTTTATATATACCTTTTCCGGTGTTCTGAACCAAAGCATATTCTCTCTTCTTTCTGCAACCGTTTTGATATTGAGCAGGTGCTTTACACCTACATTCTCGGAAACCGAGTTTCCGCCCCAGGATCCACATCCAAGCGTGAGCGAGGGAGCGAGCTTGAAATTGTAAAGATCACCTATACCACCGTGAGAGGAAGGAGTATTTACAAGGATACGGCAGGTCTTCATGCGAGCAGAAAAGTCATTCAGCTTTTGCTTTTCGGTCACTTCATTAAGATATACGGAGGAAGTATGACCGTAGCCGCCATCAGCAACAAGATGCTCAGCTTTGTCAAGGGCATCGCCGAAGTCTTTTGCACGATACATAGCAAGCACGGGAGAAAGCTTCTCGTGAGCGAATTCCTCGGAAAGCTCAACGCTCTCGACCTCACCAATGAGAATCTTTGTACCTGCGGGAACGGTTACGCCGGCCAGCTCGGCAATCTTTGCCGCTCTCTGACCAACGATCTTAGCGTTAAGAGCGCCGTTTATGATAATGGTCTTACGTACCTTTTCGATTTCCATAGGATTCAGGAAATAACAGCCTCTTGCGGCGAACTCCGCCTTTACAGTGTCATAAATATTTTCAAGAACGATTACAGACTGCTCGGATGCGCATATCATACCGTTATCAAAGGTTTTGGAATGAATTATGGAGTTAACTGCGAGAAGGATGTCCGCAGTGTCATCGATGATTGCCGGAGTGTTACCTGCGCCGACACCGAGAGCGGGCTTTCCGCTCGAATAAGCCGCTTTAACCATTCCGGGGCCACCGGTTGCGAGAATAATGTCAGCTTCTTTCATAACCGTGTTGGTCATTTCAAGAGAAGGAACATCGATCCAGTCGATGATACCTTCGGGAGCGCCTGCGGCTACTGCCGCCTCAAGGACAAGCTTTGCCGCCGCAATGGTAGCGTTCTTTGCTCTGGGATGAGGGCTGATGATAATAGCATTGCGAGTTTTGAGTGCAAGAAGACACTTGAAAATGGCTGTAGATGTGGGATTGGTCGTGGGAATAACCGCGGCGATAATACCGATAGGCTCTGCAATCTTTTTGATACCGTAAGCGGTATCCTCCTCAATGACCCCACAGGTTTTGGTGTTCTTGTAAGCATTGTAGATGTACTCTGCGGCATAGTGATTCTTGATCACTTTGTCCTCCACAATTCCCATGCCGGTCTCCTCAACCGCGATCTTTGCAAGAGAAATTCTTGCCTTGTCGGCGGCAGATGCAGCGGCAAGGAAGATTTTGTCTACCTGCTCCTGCGTATATGTCGCAAATGTGTGCTGTGCCGCTCTCGTGCGCGCGATCGCATTCTGCAATTTTTCCACGCTATCTACAATTTCGTAGGTGTTGGGTTCCATTTCTATGTATCCTCCTAAAAATTAGTTACATAATTGATTTTTGAGATATGCCAAAGACAACGCTAAATTTTCCTGCTTCAGCAGTATTCCGTTCGGTACTTTTAATCCGCAAGGCGCAAAATTCCATATTGCGGTTATCCCGCACTCAAGCATCTGATCGCATACTTGCTGCGCCGAGCCCTGACCTACGGTTATAATTCCGAGTCTTACATCGTGTTCGGTACAAAAGGTGTCAAGAGTATTGATAGGCAGAATCTCTTTCGATGTTCTGCCCATTTGAAGCACCTGCTCATTACAGTCAAATGCGGCAATAATCTTAACTCCGTATTCTTCGAAGCCGTCATAATCTAGCAGCGCGCGTCCAAGCTTTCCGGCGCCCACCAAAACCGCCGATGTAAGTTGATTGCAACCGAGGCGGTTTTCAAGATTTTTTATCAAGTCATCTGTTACATATCCGATTTTGGGCTTGCCCGCACCGGAAACCGCCGCCAGGTCCTTGCGAACTTGAACCTCGCCCAGAGATAATCCCTTTGCAATAGCTGTTGCCGAAATCGTGCTGCCGTCAGATTGAGGCAAGCCCCTTAAATATTGCAGATATTGCGGGAGTCTGCCAAGCGTTGCTTTGGGAATCGAATATCCGTTCATTTGCCGCCTCCTTATTTACTTCTTTTATATTTTATCACACTTTTGTTTTTTTGAGAATTATTAAAATGTTATATCGGTATTATATGTATCGATATAACAATAATCGATAATTGCATTATCAAAAAGAAAGACCGCCTCTTCCTGAAGCGACCTTTCTCCGGCTGTTCTGCCTTATGAGTTGCGTTTGGTGCCGGGCCCTGGCGTACTCATCGTTACGGATGAAGACAACTATACGGTTGACACCGCTATCATACCATGTTTTGTATACATGGAAATAATCAAAATGCCATAACTGTATTACACTTTTTGATATATTTGATTATTTGCTCAAAGCCTCATCGATTGCTTTTGCCGCGGTTTTGCCTGCGCCCATAGCGGAAATAACCGTTGCGGCGCCCGTGACCGCGTCACCGCCTGCATATACGGAATTCCGAGAGGTCAGACCATCCTCATTGACAATGATACCGCCCCGTTTATTTACCTCAAGCCCTTCGGTCGTGGACTTAATAAGAGGATTGGGTGAGGTTCCGATAGACATAACAACTGTGTCCACTTCAATCTCAAATTCGCTGCCCGATATTTCAACAGGACGTCTTCTGCCGTTCGCATCGGGTTCGCCAAGCTCCATCCTGATACATTTTATACCCGTAACAAAGCCGTTTTTAGGATCTCTTGCATCATCGGGATTGTTGTATCCAAGTATCTCGGTAGGATTGCAAAGCAGACGGAATTCGATTCCCTCCTCCTCTGCGTGCTCGACTTCCTCGCGTCTTGCGGGAAGCTCTTCCATAGAACGGCGGTAAACGATATACACCTTTTCCGCTCCGAGCCGAAGCGCGGTTCTCGCGGCATCCATAGCAACATTACCGCCTCCAACGACAGCAACCTTACCGCCCTTCATAATAGGCGTTTCGGGGTCTTGCAAGTACGCCTTCATGAGATTGCTTCGAGTTAAAAATTCATTTGCGGAATACACACCCTTGAGAGATTCGCCGGGGATACCCATAAAGTTGGGAAGTCCCGCACCCGAGCCAATGAATACTGCCTCATAGCCCATGTCAAAGAGCTCGTCAACGGTCAGAGTCTTACCGACAACGACATTTGTCTCAATCTTAACGCCCAGCTTTTTCAGCGTGTCGACCTCTTTTGCGACGATCGCTTTGGGCAGACGGAATTCGGGAATACCGTAAACGAGCACACCGCCGGCGGTGTGAAGCGCTTCGAAAACGGTAACCTCATAGCCCTTCTTTGCAAGATCACCCGCGCACGTCAAGCCCGAGGGGCCCGAGCCGACGACCGCCACCTTATGTCCGTTTGCTTCGGGACGGACAGGCTCTTCCGTGCAGAAAGTATTATGCCAATCGGCAACGAAGCGTTCAAGTCTGCCGATTCCGACAGATTCCCCCTTAATACCGCGAACGCACTTGGACTCGCACTGTGTTTCCTGCGGACACACTCTGCCGCAAACAGCGGGCAAGGAGGATGACTTGGTGATGACCTGATAGGCCCCCTCAAAATCGCCTTCCTTGATCTTGGAAATAAATTCGGGAATATGAATTTTTACGGGACAACCGTTGACACAGGGCATATTCTTGCAGTTAAGGCAACGCATTGCCTCGTCAACAGCCATTTCTTCGGTATATCCGAGAGCAACTTCGTCAAAGTTGTGTGCGCGTACCTTGGCGTCCTGCGTGGGCATTGCGTTTCTTGTAAGTGACATATTTGCTTTTGCCATTTCAGCGAACCTCCCTGTTCAAAAGATTACAGCTCGACTCGTATGCGTGACGCTCAAAATCGGAGTACATTCTGCCTCTTGACATAGCCTCGTCAAAATCGATCTCATAGCCGTTGAAATCGGGGCCGTCAACACAGGCAAATTTGGTTACCTTCTTGCCGTCCACATTGAGAGTCAGGCGGCAGCCGCCGCACATACCCGTTCCATCGATCATGATGGGATTCATGGAAGCGGTTACGGGAACACCAAAGGGCTTTGCGGTTGCCACTACAAATTTCATCATAATAAGAGGACCTATGGTGATGATCATATCGAAGTGTTCGCCGTTTTCAAGCATCTCCCCCAGAGGAACGGTTACATTTCCGTGCTCACCGTACGAGCCATCGTCGGTCATTACGCGCAAGGTATCGGAGCAAGCCTTGAACTCATCTTCAAGAATGAGCAGGTCCTTGTTTCTGAAGCCGATTATACTTGTTACGCGAGCGCCCATCTCGTGAAGTGCCTCTGCAATAGGCATAGCAATAGCGCACCCCACGCCGCCGCCGACAATACAGACCTTTTTCAGTCCGTCAAGGTGTGTTGCCACGCCAAGAGGACCTACAAAATCCTGAATATATTCGCCCGTTTCCTTGCAGGAAAGCTTTTTAGTCGTACCGCCTACCGTTTGGAAAATGATCTTAACCGTTCCGTTTTCCTTGTTGACGCCTGCAACGGTCAGAGGAATTCTCTCACCGTCCTCGTCCACACGAAGAATAATGAACTGTCCGGGCTTTGCTTTATTTGCCACAAGCGGCGCCTCAATCCAAAGCTGAACTACCGTGGGGTTCAGTATCTTTTTTTCAACTATTTTATACATTTTACTCCTCTGTTTGATGAAAAGGCGGTCACCGAAAAAAATCGGTAACCGCCACTCCAAATATTTACGGTTTAACCGTTATCAGAAATCAACTTCGGTGTCGTAGTAGCAACACTTGAGCAGCTTTTCCATCTCTTCGACGGAGATCTTACGGGGGTTAGAGCCCGTGCAAGCATCTGCAACTGCGTTCTTTGCGATTTCGGGAAGTCTTTCAAGGAAAACATTCTCGGGAACGAAGCCGTTCTCGGTGGGAAGGCTGTCAAGTCCGTAGTTCTTGATGCACTGAGGAATGTTAAGAGCATCGTTCATACCGCGAAGATATGTAATAAGATTTGCAACCTTCTCGTCATCATTGGCGCCGCCAAGACCCATGTAGTCGGCGATTACACCGTAACGCTTTTTCGCTGTCTCGTCCTTTGCGTTGAAGGCGATGACCTTGGGAAGATACATAGCATTTGCAGCTCCGTGGATGATGTGCGCGCCGAGATCCTCAAATACAGCACCGGTCTTGTGAGCCATCGAGTGAACGATACCGAGAAGTGCGTTGGAGAACGCCATACCTGCAAGGCACTGAGCGTTGTGCATGGAAGCACGCTTGGTCATATCGCCGTTATAGGAGCCTACGAGGTCGCTCTGAATCATCTTGATAGCGAAGATTGCGAGAGGATCGGTGAATTCGCAGTTAGCGGTGGAAACATATGCCTCGATTGCGTGAGTCATAGCGTCCATACCGGTGTGAGCGGTCAGCTTCCCCGGCATGGTCTCTGCAAGCTCGGGGTCAACGATTGCAACATCGGGAGTGATTTCGAAATCTGCAAGAGGATACTTGATACCCTTCTTGTAGTCGGTAATAACGGAGAAAGCGGTAACCTCGGTTGCAGTACCGGAGGTGGAAGGAATTGCGCAGAAGTGTGCCTTCTTACGAAGCTCGGGAATACCGAATACTACGCACATCTCTTCAAATGTGATTTCGGGATATTCGTACTTGATCCACATTGCTTTTGCAGCATCAATAGGAGAACCGCCGCCGATTGCAACGATCCAGTCAGGCTGGAACTTTGCCATAGCCTCGGCACCCTTCATAACGGTGTCGACGGAAGGATCGGGCTCGATACCTTCAAAGAGCTCAACCTCCATGCCTGCTTCTTTGAGGTAGGAAACAACCTTGTCGAGGAAACCGAAGCGCTTCATAGAACCGCCTCCGACGCAAACCATTGCGCGAGTTCCCTTAAGAGTCTTCAATGCTTCAAGAGCGCCCTTGCCGTGATAAATATCGCGGGGTAATGTAAAACGTGCCATAATTTTTCTCCTTTGTGTGAGGTTAATTTTTTACGGTATTATTATAACACGGTTTTTTGCGTGTGGGAATAATTAAATTGTTATATCGGTATTATCAATATCGATATAGGCCATATCAATAAAAGCAGCTCTGTATTTTTTAAGGTCAGCATCTTTATTTTAAGTATTTTCTTCTTGATTCGCACAACGCTGTAATGAACTGCTTGTCGAGCGGCGACAATTTATATCCTTCTCTGTATATCAAAACATCCTTATATATTTTTTTGTTATCAGCGCACTTTTTCTGAACAAGACCGTATCTGTCCAAAATTTTTTGCGATGCGGGAGAAACCCACATGAAGGTTTTGGAGTTTTCCGACAGAAGATCAAATTGGCTTGCTCTCTCGAAAATGAAGATACGACGGTCTATATTATCGGGAAGCTCGTCCTTTACCACCTTTGAAAGCGGCAAGGAGGGGACATAAGGATCGGCATGTGCAATCTCTATGTACGGAAGCAGGTCGTCAAACGTGATAACTTGCTTGCTTGCAAGAGGGTTGTCCTTACTCATAATCAAAACATACGTAAATTCGGCGATCATCTCATATGAAAGCCCTTTTTCCTCAAGCATTTCCTTGAAAAATTTATCATAATTCTCCGCATAACGAATGATTCCCAATTTATAATCGTTGTTCAATACGTTGTTAATGGTACGCTGAGAGTTTGTTTCCTTATAGAATATTTCGGCGGGATCATCGCTTATGCTTTTGGAAAATTCGGCAAATGCCTCAGAAATATAGCAAGCGCGAGGAACAGAGATCGAAAACTTCTGTTTTTTGGGAGCGCCTTGCTTATAGAGCATCTCTACCTCGTCTATCTGCTTGAGGATGCTTTGAGCATAGCTTATAAACTCCTCACCTTCGGGCGTCAATACCATTCCCTTGGCGCTTCTGTTGAAAATGGTTATATCGAGATCGGCTTCAAGCTCCTTAATGGAACGGCTGATATTAGGCTGTGCAATGAGCAAGGTCTCTGCCGCCTTGTTAAGCGAGCCGAGGCGCGCAACTTCAACCGCATACTTAATATGCAATATATTCATAAAGCAATCCCCCTTTCTCAAACCCGAATTGTCTGTATATTTATTATTGAATTATATCATAAAATCATGAATAAATCAAGCTTTTCATCAGACGTCGGCGTGATATTAAGATTTTTATATTATCTGCACTTATTTTCATTATCCCCCTCGTATATGTTTAGGGGACATGCCGAAAAATTAGGCATGTCCCCTCTCTTGGGTCAACTCGCACGATACGGAATCGTTTGAATTTTACTTTATTTAACCTATAATTTCTATGCTTCCGACAACATACTGCTGCAGCATGGCAACGTCGCGAGTGTTTATCTTAACGCTGCCGTCGGCATTTGTGTCGGCGTATGCATTGGCATAATAAAGCTGTGCGGAATTCAGCTCCAGCTTGCCTACAACATATTGACGAACCATGGCAACATCGCGGGTGTTGACCTCTCCGTCGCCGTTCACGTCACCTGTCTTGAAGATAACGACTTCGTCTATGCCGTTCTCAACAAAATCAGTAGACCAAGCAGTCATGAGCTCATAGCTGCCCTCGGCAAGACCTGCCGACGCGGTAAATGTGAGGTCGACCAGCGGCATTTGTGTACCCTGAGCCTCAACCGAAAGAACTATATATCCGTCTCCCTGTTCCTTGCATGTTACGTTGTCGTACACCGACACGGACATCAACGAAGCCACCTGCTTATCATAATAAACGGTGATCTCGGTGCTGCTCATGTTTGCAATATCTGTCATCGACAGCGTTGTTGTAAATCCAACGCCGGGAGCGGCGGTAAAGTCGGACGTGATAAGCTTTGCCGTGCCCTTGGACGCCTTTTCATATACAGCGGTGTAAACAACGTCCTCACTTACGCTCTCGAGCGTCTTATCCCACGCCGAGAACACCATGCCGAAAGGCGCGATATAAGTTCCCACGTATGAGGGTGCTTTGCCGTATGCATATGTCTCGGGGATATCGATAGCGCCGTTGTCGTTATAAAGCCGCCATGTGACGGTGTACTCACGCGCCTCGGTTCTCCAGACGGCGGTATATGTCATGTCGGACGTAATCGCAGACAAGCCGTCGACCTCTCCGTCGCCGTCGGCATCCCAGCCCTCGAACACATAGGTGTGCTCCACAGTGCTGTCCTTTGTCGGGGTGCCCTCAAAGCGGGCCATGCTTCCTTCGGCAATTTCTTTCGATTCTGCCAAAGAAGCTCCGCTATCATTCACCCATTTTACGGTGTAGTACGCGATGACCTTGAGTTCAACCGTGACATTCTCCCCGCTCGCAAACAACAGAATAATATTGTATTTACCTGCCGGAAGCGTGGAAAGGTACGCCTGCTTCAGCGTGACAATACCCTCGCTTGAGATATCAAAGCTATCCTCGCTCAGCGCGGTCGTTCCGAGCGAAACAGAGACTATCGCATCGGTCGCGGCGCATGAATATTCGATCTCCACATCCAGCGGTGCCTGCGGGTCAAATGTGAGTGCCGTGTTGTGCACCTCGGGAACATACGAGGAGCCGTCATCGGCTACTGCTTTCTCATATGCTTTCAGGGTGTCGTATATAAGGTCGTTTTCAACGCACTCGCCCTTTTCCATATCGCCGTCCGCCTCGACATATATCGTCGCAACGGTGTTTTCGTCAACGGCAAGTGCATCGGTGAGCGGGATCTCAAAATAAGCTATATTGCTGGGAGATACGCTGTCGACTGTCACAGCGGTTGCCGCCGTCTTGACAGTCTCGGCAGTATAATTACCTATCGAAACATACAGTTTTCCGCTCGCGGCAACATTTCCGTAGTTTCTGACAGCCACCAGCAGCTTATTCTGAGTACCCAGAAGCAGCTGCTTTACATACGGACGCAGGTCGGAGTGGTTAAGATCGATATCCGTTATCGAATAAAGCGCCTCATCCGAGCCGACCTCATATAACTCAATCACCGGCACGTTGCCGCAGTCCGAAATGTCAAGCGTACATTCGACGCTCTCGCCCGACATTATGCTCTCGCAAACATCTATACGGACTCCGTCAATAAGCGCATAGACCTCAGACGGGCGCGCGCCGTTGTTGGTAAGCGTCAGTGTCAGCGTGCTGTCGGTATAATTGACGGTATGCTCGCCGAAGCTGACACAAGAGCTCAGCTCATATTCGTCGGTAAAGCATGCCAGCAGAGCACCCGAACCGTTCACATATTCCGCTGAGATCACTATGGATTCGCGCGTTTCGTCCGCCCATGCGGCATCAAATGAGGAAATGTAACAGCTCTCGACGCACGCGATAAGGTCGGTCTCTATCTCTATCGGCGAGCCCCATGTCTCTCCGTCGCGGAAGATACCGTATACTGCGGCGCCGTCACGGCTTTCGCCCAGCTCCTCCCATGTCTTATTTTGAACATACAGGATAGCCTCGGGGCGCCCCGTGCTGTCATAAAGTATGCGATATTCATCGGACAGCATGGAGGTGTCCTCGGGCAGGCCAAGCTCGCCCTCGGGGCCGTCAAGGCTCAGATACTCGATGCTGTTTGCTCCGTCGGTATTACAGTAAAGAATAATTCCGCCGCTCTCGGCATCAACATTCAGAACGCTCTTGCCCTGCTCTGTTGCGGCAAGCTCGGTCTTTTCGGAGGAGATGTCGTAAAGGTACAGAGCTCTGTCCTCGGCATCGGCAAGGTTGCCGTTGCCGTCCACTATGTAGGCGATAACTCCGCTGTCGGACACTGTCATATCCGTAATTGCGGACAAGCCGTCGGCAACAACCTCGGCAACCGACCAGGATGTGCCGTCATATCTGCTCATCCGGACAGAGTTTGCCGTTGTCTCAAATACATGGCTTTCGGCATTCTCAACGCTGTCGCCGCTGATATAGTTGTAGGGAGAAACGCCGAACATATTATTGTCCGAGTTTTCCGCCCAAACCACCGTGGGCATGCCATCGACCATGGCAAAGCCTGCAAGATATTTGTAGTAGTCTCCCGCGGCTACCTCCACAGGTACTATGTTTGCAGTCTCGCTCTTCAAAATATCTGTCAGCTCGGCATACTTTATAACAAGCTCCGATACATATTCGTAGGTGTCCTCCGCGCTTTGCTCGTCGACCTTGGAGGACTGCTGAGTGTATACTACCGATACATTGCCGTCCGATTCATAAAGATCGAACGCCAGATCGTTCAAGCCGTTATCGTCGAGGATTATCGGCTCCGACCACGTGCAGCCCGCCGAATCCCACCGAGCCAGTGCCAGCTTGCGGCAATTGTAGGTGTCGTATTCGTTGTCAATTTCAGAGTTTGTGTTTAATTGAGTACGATCAATGAAATATAACTTATAAATATCTCCGTTCGCAACAAGCATAACCGCCTCTTCGGCCAACGCTTCCTCCAACTCCAGCTCATAATTTTCAACAAGGAATATTGACGACATTAACAACGCTTCGGATTTTTGCTCCTCCGTCTCGCTGCCTCTAAGCGACCATGATGCCGGCTCGCCCTCTTGGGTTCTATCAATGACTACCCAACTACCTTGAACCAAAGGAATTGATCCTTTAAAGCAAAATGCTTTGGCATATATCGAAACATTTCCACTTACTTCAAATTTTTGTATTTGATTTTCCGGAAGAAATTCCACAACGAACAACAAGCCAACCGATCCGCTCACTCCCACAGAAGCAACTTTGCAACCGGCTCCTATTGAAAGTGAAAGTTTCATTTCAATGCCCGCTGTAATATCATCAAATGCTATTCCTTGAAAACTATCATCGTATTTGAAGTTTAAACTAACATTACCCGAAACATCTACCGTAACTTCCACATATACCGGAATGACCCAAACGTAAAATTGATGTCCGTGTGTAAAAGTATATTTTATTTCTCCTTTTACCTTTGATGTGAGCGGGACCATACCCTTGCCCTTTTGATACTGGAAAACAATATCTCCATACAAAGAAGCTGAAATAGATTGTTTTGTGCTTGATATTCCTGAATCATTTAGAAACAGTACCGGTTCACTATAGCGGAATCCTTCCTTTATACCCCCTGCTTTTTTGGCCGACAAACAATAACTCCAATAAATTATCTCTGCTTTTTTTACACAACCCGATCTTCCTGTTTTAGAATTGACCACGCCATAAAACAATGCGGTCGTATGAGATAAGCTGTCAACTATTTTGCAGCGATAATAATAATATCCATATTTTCCTGTGCCGGTGGCGAAAGTGAATCTCATAGTGTATATTTCGGAGCCATACACTATTATTTTCTTTATACGCCAAGTTTTTTCGTCGTTGTTGTTATACCCCTTTTCACAATCAGAATCATACTTTGTGTCTTTTCCAAAATCCTTGCTCAGCTCTCCGTTCAAGCTAACAGTGGTTTTATCTCCATCAACCTCTGTAGTAATATTAAGATTGTCGCTTCCCAACTGAAATGAGGCTGTAGGTGACCCCAACAAATCAACTATAATTTTACCAGCCTGCCCAAGATCCACATTCAAATCGTGGGCGTCAATTTTTATCTCATCCTCATCTACCGTATCATCAATAACATCAACTGCCAGGAATGACGAGGTCTTAAAGACATCGAAGCCATCGGTCACACCAATGCGCACCTCGACGGGGACCTCGGGAACGAGAGATTCCACAGGCACTGTGAAATACAGCACCGCGGAGTCCTCATACTGCGCTGTCCTCTCGCTGTCGAACGTACAGCCCGCGATCGCCTTACCGTTCTGATACAGCATACATCCGCTGTCGACCAACGACAGATAGCTACTGTCAAAGTACGCGATAACCGACACGGTCAGCTCCTCACTGCGCTCGCCGATATAACTGAAATTGCCCTCAACATATCCTTTCTTGGGATCGATAAGCTCAACGCTGTCGTATATCTTGCCAAATTCCTTTTTATTTATGGTGGTCGTCTGGGTATTGATATCGACCTCGTTACAGCTTACGCCGTAAACCGTCGGGCCCTTTGTCCAGACGGCGTAAAGCGTGGTATCCGTCGGCGTCATCGTGTAGCTTCCGACGTTATCATACGCCAGGCTCGACGTCGCGGAATCAGCCCAGCCCACAAAAATGTATCCCGAGCGGCTGAACTCGCCTTGAGGCAGAGCTATGGTCTCGTCGGTCTTGGCAGACACCTGCTGCATGCTGCCCACGCCGCCGTTGGCGTTAAAGCTGAGCACATGGGTGTCAGCCTCCCAGACGGCATAAAGTATTTGGACGGCCACACCTGTCATCGTGTACGAATCGCCGTCTGCCTTTTCCACCGCTCCGTTCGGCGTTGTACTCCAGCCCTTGAATGTATAACCGAGGCGGGAGAAAGCATTGGAATTCAAGGTTACTGTCGTATCTGTCGGAGATACCTGCTTTTCCATAGAACCGGTACCGCCATTGGCATGAAATACAAGCTCTCTGTCCTGCGCCACCCAAATTGCGGACAAAGTATATTCTGATTTCGGTCCGGACGTAAACACAGCCTGATCGTCAATATATTCGACCGTGGTTTCATCTATTTGCACAGACCATCCGCCGAATTCATAGCCTTCCGCAGGTATTGCAAATGTATTGACCGGTAAAGTCACGCTTGCATCTGTCTTGACATAGACATCCGCCATACTGCCGCTGCCGCCGTTTGCATCAAACTTGACCGTATTGGTGTTTGCCTCCCAAACGGCGTAAAGCACAAAGTGATCTTTATACTTTTCGACATTGAAAGTTCCCGCGGGGTATTCGACCGCGCCGTCGGGCGTGTTGCTCCAGCCTCTAAAGGTATATCCGGGACGCTCAAAGCCACCGGCAGGCAATGTGTTATCCACGCCTATTGTGACGGACAGATCGGCAATGCTGCCGCTGCCGCCATTGGCGTTGAATATAATGTTACACGGCTTGTGAACCAGAGTGACATATGTTATTCTCATGTCGCTGTCAAGATAAAACTCCTCTGCGACATATGTGTAATAAGCTCCCATCGTGTCGGACACGCGCAATGAGTACGCGCCCTCGTAATCGATGGAAAATCCGAGCTGGACCATGCCGTACAGGTCATAGAACACTGCAACGCCGTCGCCCAGACCGCTTACGTCCTTGCCGGCATGGATGGTTTCGGAAACGCCCTGCGGGTCGGTCAGCGTGACGATAAAGTTGGTCTTACCGTCGGCGTCGACAATGCCGTTGATGCGCTCGCCGTTTTCGTTCACAATAACGATGGCGTATGCACCGTTGCTGTTTGCGATGTCGATCTCGGGGATGGCGCTCATGGCTTGGGTGACGTAAATATCGTCATAATTCTCCCAGCCGTACTCATTCGCCGCCGCGCCGTCAAAATATTTTGACTCGCTGTAGCCTATGACGGTACCCGCGTCGCTCATGGTGGTAAATGCATTCTCCATGACGGAAACAGGCGCGTAAACGTCGTCAAAGAAGATAACGAGCAGATTCGAGCAGTCGTAAAACGCCTCAAGACCTACCGACGCTATATACGACGGCACACTGACGCTGACAAGCGCATCGTTGCCCTTGAACGCCATGGACGCTATGACCGAAACGCTTTCAGGCAAGATATAGCGCGAGAGCGTTTCCCCGCCCTTGTTTGCGGGATATTTTATGAGCGTATTTTGCTTTTTGTCAAACAGGACGCCGTCAATCGAGCTGTAATAGCTGTTTTGCGCGTCAACATTTATCTCGGTGAGGTATGCGCAATCGGCAAATACCGTGTATTCGCCCTCTCCGCGCTTGAGTCCCAGCGAAGTTACGCCCGCGCCGATATTGACACTGTATATCGAGCTGCCGGCAAAGGCATAATCGCCGACCGCAAGGCTCGCCGCCGACTCCAGATCAACTTCTTCAAGCTTTGCCGCTGTTCTGAATGCGTAAGCCCCGATAGCCGAGACCGTGACGGCCGCACCGCCCTCACCATCCAACTTGTCTGGCAGCGAGAATTTCGTCACATACGAGGTTTTGTTGTTCTCGCCGATCTTGACGCTCTGCGTCTTTGTGCCGTCGGCATTGACAGTGATGTCAAGCTCGGGCAGGCAGGCGGGATACCATTCCAGCGTCAGCGATCCGTCCGCATTGCGGGAGTACAGAACGCCGCCGATGCTCATGAAATGCTCGTTCTGGGCGTTGACCGAGAACTGCTCGAGGTTGCTCTTGCCGCTATAGGACGCGCCGAACGCTTCCGAGCCGATGACCTGTATCTTTTTGCCCAAAATAACGGTTTTGAGCTTTTCGCAGTCGTAAAACGCCTGATCGCCGATACCGATAAGCACCTCGGTATCGATATTGATGCGCTGAAGCGCTGTACAGCCCATAAAGGCGCAGTCGCCTATGTATTGGTTATAATCGATGATCTCGATATAGTCCCAGTATTCCGAGCTGACCGACCAAGTCTCACCGAGATAGACGTTTATCAGCCCGTCCGCCTCATAAAAGGCATGGCTTCCTATCGAGCGGATATATTCGAGATCCGCCTCGACAAGCGAGCTGTTGTAAGCAAAGGCATAGGGGCGTATCTCGACGATATGGTCGGGGAAAGTATAATTTGAAAGATTTGCATTCGCGGGAGCATCCGCCACGGTGACCTTTTTGCGCTCGGTGGCCGAAGCATAAGGGATGGCCATGTCAATGTACAAAATTCCGAATTCGTCGGCGGAATATTTGGGGTTGTCAGGCGAGACTGTATACTCGCGCAACGAGGAATTCGCCTTATTGATGCCCCAAAGCTCATGGAATGACTTGTTTTCCGCGTCGCCGTCGCTGTAAGCGATGTCCTCGAGCGAAGCACCGATATGTATGCTTGTGATGCCGCTGCAGCCCTCGAGAATATTGATACCCACAGCCTTGACGGAATCGGGAATGGCGAACGCCGCGAACTTTTTGCAGTTTGCAAAGGCATAGTCGCCGATATAATCGGGCGAGCCGGTCAAATTGATGGCCGTCAGCATGCCGCAGTCGTAAAACGCACCCTCGGCGATGTCGGTGTCACCCGTGACAGTGACAGAGGTCAGCGAGGCGGGGACATACGCGGCGTTGACTTTGTACTCAAATGCACCGAACATATAGCCGAGATATGAATTTTCGGCGGCATCGGGCGTGTTGCCGACATAAGGAACGGTAAGAGACGCCAGACTGCTGCAGCCCGAGAACAGGCCCTTGCCCATGACGGTAACGCCATCGTGAATGACCATGCCCGAGAGGCTTGTGCAGTTAGCAAAGGCATAATCGCCGATCTCGGTGACCGTTTCGGGCAGAGTTATCTCGACGAGCCGCGAGCAGTTGTAGAACGCCTGCCGCAGTATCTCGACAACAGGGCGGTTGCCGAACGTTTCGGGGACAGCGACCTTGGTCGTGGTGGCCTGCAGCTCCTCGGGCAGAATGGACGCATCGAACTCGGAGACATAGAATTCCGCGGCATCGTCGCTCATTTCATAAAGCAGACCCTTTGAGGGCGCACAGGTAAGCTCATACGCCCCCGCATTCTCGTCCCAGTTGGTGGCCTTTTGGATGAACCGCCACTCATTGTATTCACCCTCATAGCTTATCGCTTCAAGCGAAGTGCAGTTCGCAAAGGCTTGCTTGTCAATGATCTCAAGAGTTTTGGGGATCGCAGTGACGGTTTTCAGGTCAGCGCTTTTGTAAAAAGCGTAGTTTCCTATGCTTTCGCATACACTGCCCTCCGCAAATTCAACACTGACGATTTTAGGGATATAGGAACTGGAAGAACAATAGAACAAATAAGCCGGAATTTTCTTTACATTAGCACCAATGACAACCTTTATGCCGTCCCCGGCGGTACCTGCATTATAAAACGCTTGACGTGACGAGTTCATATCGGCACACTCGACCGCGTTATAATAGATCTCGGTCAGTGCTGTTAAGCCGTAAAATGCATATTGACCAATGCTTGTCACACTGCTACCGATAGTTAAGCTCGTAGCGCTTGTGCAATGGGCAAACGCAGATTGGCCTACACTTATTACACTGTTCGGGATATTTATGCTTGTCAGATTACTACATTCGTCGAACGCATACCAACTGATGCTTGTAACACTGTTCGGAATATTTATGCTTGTCAGGCTACGACAATTGTAAAATGCATATTGATTAATAATCGTTGAGCCATCAGGAATGGCCAAGTCGGTTAAAAGTTCATTGTTTAAATAAAGATTTTTGGCAAAACACAGCGGATTGGAATAATTGTTATAAAAATTTATATTACACCACGCCGTAAGGTCAGTTATATATACCGACTTCAAGCTCACGCATCCATAGAATGCATCCTTGCCAATACACGTTACTCCGACAGGAAGCGTGATGCTCGTCAGGCTACAGACTCTAAACGCCTCATCATATATACATTTTGTAGTAGTATTAATATCGCAAGACGTTATACTCGTTGATTTAGCTTTAATTAATATAACACACGGTGTTTTGTCATTTCCGAGATAGTATGCATTATCATACTCGTTATAAACAAGCTTGCTACAACCGTAAAACACCCTTGTTCCTAAATTCTTTACGGCATTCGATACCTTTATATTTGTAAGACCAGTACAACCATAAAAAGCATAGCTTTCAATACTGGTCACACCGTTGCCCATCACTACGCTTGTAAGGCCGGTACAACCATAAAATGCCCCAATACCGATAATGTTTACGCCACTGCCAAGCGTCATATTTAAAAGTCCCGTACAGTTTTGAAACGCATAATAGCCGATGCTCACTACGCTATCGGGAATATTTATGCTTGTCAGGCTGCTGCAGCCGGAAAACACATAGTGATATAAAAATTTGGTGTTGGGGTTAATTTCGCAGGAGGTTATACTTGTAGACTCAACATTTACCAATATAACATACGGATTTGTTTCGTTTCCAAGATAATATGCATTATCATATTCGTTATATTTTAAATTGCTGCATCCGGAAAACACATTCCATCCGCTGGCGCCTACGCTGATGCTCGTTATACTGTCCGGAATATTTATGCTTGTCAAGCTACTACACCCGGCAAAAGCTACTTGTCCGATGCTCGTTACGCTGTCGGGAATATTTATGCTTGTAATGAAAGTCTTTTGGTAAAATGCATAATCGCCAATACCCGTTACAGGCAAGCCGTTATATGTTGACGGAATAACAATATCGGTGTCGGTACAGGTGCCAATCTTAACCGTATACGATTTACCGTCGGAAGACAGTGTATACGCTAATCCTACAGAGGCTGTTTCGGAGGTTGAGGATGATAAAAGTTTAACATCACTGTTTGTAGACCCCTCATTCTCTGTCCCGGCAACTGAGGCTGATAATAATTCTACATTATTATATGAAGTTATCTCATCTTCAATTTCAGACACGACCGATATTTTCTCAGATTCATAACTTGCCGCATTTGCCATTTGAGCACCGTCTCCGGTGCGTCCCCAAACCACAGGGCAATTGCTATCGTTCCAAGCTGAACTCCAACCACTTGGCTGTGATGCTGCTTCGCAATAAATTGTCAGACTAATACAATTGTAAAATGCACTATCTCCGATACTTGTTACGCTATCCGGAATATATATGTTTGTCAAATTGCTACATCTGAGAAACGCACCAGCGCCAATGCTCGTTACGCTATCGGGAATATTGACGCTTGTCAGGTTGCTGCAATCTCTGAATGCTGCGTTAGCAATACTCTTTACCCCCTCAGAAATGTTGACGCTTGTCAAGCTACTACATTGGTGAAATGCAAAAGAACTGATACTCGTTACACCTTTTCCTACTGTTACGCTTGTCAGACCGCTGCACAATTGAAATACAGATGTACCAATGCTCTTAACACCGTCCGGAATAGTTACGCTTATCAGGCCGATACATTCATTAAAGGCATAATCTCCAATGCTCGTTACGCTATCAGGAATCTTTATGCTTGTCAAACTTCTACATGCGGTGAACGCATAAGAACCAATGCTCGTTACACTATCAGGGATATTTATACTTTTCAAGCTACTGCATCCTGAAAATACATAAGAATCGATCTTCGTTATGCCGTCCGGTATGTTTATGCTTGTCAAGTCGCTACATATGTAAAACGCCGAATAACCAATACTCGTTACACTGTTCGGAATAGTTAGGCTTGTTAAGCTGCTACAATTGTAGAATGTAGAAGAAGCAATGCTCGTTACGCCATCCGGTATGTTTATGCTCGTTAAGCTACTACAGCCGGAAAATGCGGCCGAGCCAATGCTTGTTACACCGGTCGGAATATTCATGCTTGCCAAACTACTACACCCGGAGAACGCACTCTCTCCAATGTTTGTTACGCCGCTACCTATGGTTGCGTTTGTCAAATTTTTGCATCCATAGAACGCAGAAGCCCCTATGCTCTCTACGCTATCGGGGATAACTATACTTTTAAGTTTACTACAACCGTAGAATGTATTATCTTTTATTGCCTTAAGGTCCTCCGGCAGAGTTACACTCTCAATCCCGGTACACCCTCTGAACGCGCCGGAGCCGATCTCTCCGCCCAGGACGGTAATATTTACAAGTGAGGAGGGCAGATATGCGTTGCCGGTATAATCGTCGTAGCCGTAGATATAGCTGATATTTGTGCCTGCGGTGCCCTCTCGTGTCGCGCCGACAAAGGGCAATGTCAGCGATGTGATCATATCAACGCCGTAAAAGCTGTTTTTCGCCAGCCGCTCGCCGCCCAGTATCACCACCTCGCGCAGGCTCTCGGGCACATAGGAGATATTGCCGCCGTAGGTCTGCGCGCCGAAAACATAGCCGAGGTGCGCGTTTTGAGTCCCGCTTGCCATCTCGCCTACAAAGGGCAGTGTTATTTTTTGCAGAGCATCCGTATGTCTGAATGCCTTGAAGCCCACCTGCACCACCGTCGCGGGGACGGCGATCTCGGTCAGCTTGGTGCAGTTCAAAAATGCATACGAGCCGATAAATTTGGTATTCTCATGTATCTCAACGCTCTCGATATCCGTGCTCACTGCCGAATGCAGATAAAGATAGGGGTTCCCTGCATTACCAAGATAGCGCGCGTTGCCGTATATCTCAAACTCCAGATTTTCACAGCCCGAAAAGGCCTCGGTTCCGATATATTCAATGCTGTCGGGGATCGAGACATATTTCAGCTTGGTTTTATTCTGAAATGCGAATTCCTCTATTCTCGTTACGGGGAAATTGCCCTGCTCGCCGTTATAGGTGGCGGGAATCTCCATAGTATCACTCGAGGAAAGATACCCTATAACGGTATACGACGCCCCGTCGGCGTTGAGGCGGAATCGAAGCATATCCTCCGACACCTCGACATCGCCCGTTGCGATATTTTCACTCTCGGGCGGATCAATGGCCTCCGATATTGACTGTATCGCGTCACTTATAGCGTCCGAAGCCTGCTGTATATCCTCGTCCGACACGGCGGCGGTCTGATCCTCCGCGATCGCGTCAGCATTCGTGCCGATCTCGGCAAGCTCCGCCGCGATAACATTGAGCGGCAGTACGCCGACCAGTGTGCACAGCGTCAGCAGCAGTGCTATAATCTGTTTTGCGCACATTTTGAATTTTTGCGTTTGCATTTTCTGTCTCCTCACTTGTAAAATACCGGTGGGTTAATTATATTTTATTTGAGATACTCCGTATCTCTCGTTGGCGAAGTTTTCGTCGAAAATATCGACGTCATATACCCTCACGGCCGTGTCGGTTGGCTGTCCGGTGCCGCGCACGGTGACCGAGAACAGCTCGGTTCTTTGCGTCACGTTGCCGCCCGAGGGAGCTGTGTAGGAAAATATCAGATAGTTGGCGGCGGTATAGTTTGCCGCGCCGCCGTCCGCCGAGACGGCGGAATTTATGTACGTCACGTCGGGCTCAAAGTCGAGCTTTAGCTCCAAGCCGTAAAAATTAACGTAGCCGGTCACTGTCAGCGTATATGTCAGGCTGCCGTCGGAGTTTGAGGTGCACTGTATGAATATCTGGTTGCGCACCGCGCGGTACTGCGCCGTGACGGTCATATCCTGCGCCACATTTTTCAGCGACTTGTCCCAGCCGCTGAATTCGTAGCCCTCGTATATAGGTGTGGAGGGCGCGGTGGCGTCGCCGCCTTGCTCCACGCGCTGCGTCGACAGCAGATTGCCGTCGCGGTCGAAAAACGCGACTGTATACTGAGCGGTGGGGGTAGTGGTGTCGGGAGTCGGCGCGGTCGTGACGGGTGTAGCGGTCGTGACGGGTGCCGATGTGGTTGTTGTGACAGGCGTTGTTGCGGTCACGGCGGTGGTGTCGACAGGTTCGGTCGTCGTTTCGGCAGGCGTGGTCGTAGCGGTTACGTCCGCCGCGGTTGTGTCCGGGGCAGATGTGTCCGCGGTGGTTATTTCCGCGGCGGTTATTTCCGCGGCGGTTATTTCCGCGGCGGTTATTTCCGCTGTGGATGTGTCTGCAATGGTGGTATTTATCAGCGTGTCGGGGAGGTCGTTGTCTGTTATTCCGCATCCCGCAACGGCAAAAGCCGCCAGAACCGACGCGCCGAGCAAAATAATTTTATTCGGTCTCATTTTATTGATTGGTATAGACGTTGTGTATCACGCTATAGCTTGAGTCGTTATAGCTTTCGTCAAACATATCGATGTCGTAAACGGTTATCACCGCGCTCCTTACATCGGCGGTGTTGTTAAAGGTAAGGCTTAGCAGCTCGGTCTGCGCCGATATATCCGCGCCCGTCGGCGAGGTATACGAGAATATAATATATTCATCGTTCATATAGTTTGCGGCGGCACCCGACGCTAAAACGCTGTTGCTCGCATATTCGAGTCCGTTCAGCGTGAATTTGAGCTTGAATTCAAATCCGTACATATCCACGTCGCCGCTGACGGATATTTTGGCGGTCGTTGTGCCGTCGCCGTTGTCGGCGCAGTCAAATTGCACGAGGTTGCTTGTGTCGGCGGCGGCGGAGGACGCGGTATAGGTCTGCGCGCTCTCGGTGACGGCGACAGTCAGCGTCTCTTTGATGCCGACCAGCTCGCCTGCGGCGTTTTCCCAGTGGTCAAACGTCTCGCCGTCGGGCATTGAGGCGCTGAGCTTGATCACGTCGCCGACCTTGTAAAGTCCGCTTGTCGTGCCGTCGGGCAGCGTGCCGTTCGTTACAGTTATCTGGCTGTACTCGGCATTGGCAAGACGGTCGGTTTTGTAACCAAAATATATCTGCGCCATAGCACCGTATTCCAGAACACTGTTTACAAGGTTTTTCAAGTTTGTATTTGTGCTGCTTTTCTTGGAATACGCATATTTAAGTATGCTGTATTTATCAAGATTACTGTATATGATCTCGTCGCCGCTCTTTATATAGGCTTTGGCATAGAAATCATCCGTCATCTGTCTTGCCGCCACGTCCTTGAACTCATATGCGTCGTAAACCACGCCTCCGATAGTTTGTGTGCCGTGCTCGGTGAGACGATAGGTGGCATTTGCATATGTATACTCGGTCTGCGCCGACGACCAGATAAGCAATCCGCTCTCCGCTCCTGCGGGTACATTATCGGCTTTGACATAATACACCACGCAAATGTTACTTTGCAGCGCCAGATTGTGTCCGCTGACCTTTACCGTGGGTGCTTCGGTTTCTGCATTAATGTAAATACAAAAAAGGCCGGATATCAAAATTGCCACAGAAAGAATAAACGCAACGCTCTTTTTCATTTATACTACCTCTTTTTATAAATCTAATATTTTTATAATCATATAAAAACCCCGTTTCCCGCTATACCGGGGAAACGGGATCTTTGCTTTGTTTAAAGACTCAATTATTCCATATCGGGCTCGAGATATTCGCCGCCTCCGGGAGAGTCAGTAATAATATCCTCGCTCACCAGAACAATCAGCTTGAATTCCGGTGCGCTATAATTCTTTTTTGTAGCCATGAGAGATTTACCTCCAATTAAATTTAAATAACCACATAATTTACATTATGTTGTGCAAAAGATATTTTTCCTCTTTTTAAGAATACCATAAAAACCTCATTATGTCAATATGATTTTAAAAAAACGTCATTAAATATATATATCCGTATATCTGCAAAACCAATGAACTCATAAAAATTCATCATGCTACTCGGCACATTTGTCCGCCACACTTTACAAATCGGTCTTTACGCTCGGAAAAAGCACCTCTGCTGTATATTTAAACGTGTTTTCGTCAACTTGTCGTGTCAATTTTGCGCGCAAACCATGTAAACGCGTGTTGACAAAGTGACAATTTGATGATATAATGTGATATCCATCTTCGGCAAATGTCGAAAAACTTTATTATTATTCATTAACGGAGGTTTATCCATATGCTCAGGAAGCACAGCGATGTCCACGCCACAATCGTGGAACAGATCAAGGATGTGGAAAAGTGTCTCATCAACTTTGAAAACTTCATGCGTGCCGCTACCACACCCGAAACCGTACCGGAGACTCTCCGCGCACTTTGCGAGGGTGTTATGGACGCCGAAAACGCCGCAGATGTCTCTCTGCGTGCCATGATTGACTCGCTCAGCGCCGGTTCTTACCTGCCCTCCACACGCGAGGATCTCATCTCCATCGCCGCAAGCTGTGACAAGATCGCAAACAAGTGCGAGACTGTTGCAAAGATCATCGTTCAACAGCGTCTGGTCTGCCCTGCAGAATATGCGGAATCTCTCAACGAGATCTTCAACATCACAAAGCAGCAGTTCGAGATTCTTGAGGAGTGCATAAGCATGCTGTTCTCCAAGCTGAACGTGCTTCAGCAGGATCCTGCCAAGCTTGACAGCATTCGCGCGCTTGAGTCTCAGGTTGACCGCATTGAGGACGGTCTGTATGAGACCATCTATGCCTCCAACATCGAGCTTGCCGCAAAAATGCAGTTCTCTCATGTCATAGAAATGCTCTGCGACCTCTCCGACATCATCGAGGATATCGCAGATAAGATCCAGATCATGGTAATCGCCAGAAAGGCATAAGGCGACCGGAAATGTGGATGTATTTACTGCTCGCGGCCGGTCTTTTCATGGGCTGGTCCCTCGGTACTAACGACGCCGCCAACGCATTCGGCACCGCCGTTGCGACCCGCGTTGTTAAATACCGTACAGCGATAATCATAATCGCAATCATGGTCATGTTCGGCGCTGTGCTGATGGGACATCAAAACATCAATAAGCTTGCCAGCATTGCAACCAACAACGAGGTCTCCGCATCTGCCGAGCAGGTAGACGCGGCGATCGCCGCAGGTACGCTCAACACATTGAAGCTCAAATCCGCGCTCAAGGCGGCCATCATTTTCGCCTGCGCAGGTCTGACAGTCTTTATCATGAGCTATCTTAAATTTCCCGTTTCGGCAAACCAGTCGGTCACGGGCGCCGTTATCGGTTGGGGTCTGTGCTATGCAGACTACAGCAACGCCGAGATTCGAGGCCAGAACCTCGCAGAGATACTCGAGTTCATGTCAACATGGCTCATCAACCCGCTGGGAGCGGCTTTGATCTCATTTGTTCTTGTGTTTTTGGTCAAAAAGTTCATTGAAAAATGGCTGACCTCTATGAAGTACTACGATATAATAATCAAAATCGGTTATATAATCGCAGGCGGCTTCTCGGCTTACAGTATCGGTCAGAACAGCTCGGCATCCGTTACTGCTTTCTACTATGACGCAACCGGCAAGGGCGCCAACCTCATCTATGGTAACGAAGGCTTTTTCACCGGCGCTCGCATCGCCGCTATCATCGGTGGCTTGGCAATCGCCGTCGGCGTTCTTACCTTCTCCAAGAGAGTTATGATGACGGTCGGCTCCTCCATTGCCGAGATCAGCCAGGTTGACGGATTTGTCGTTATCATCGCATCCGCGCTGACCGTTGTGCTCATGGGCAACCTTATGGCTATTCCCGTTTCCACCTCGCAGTCTGTCGTCGGTGCAGTTATCGGCGCAGGACTTGTCAGCGGTGTCAAAAAGGTGCACTTCGGAGTTCTCAAAAATGTCGCTATCGCCTGGGTATCCTCGCCTACCGTCGCGGGACTTCTCGCGTGGATCGTAGGTATCTGCACCAAGGGCTATTTTGGCGCGTAAATTACATAAACAAAAAAGCTGTGACCGCGGTCACAGCTTTTTTATTTCAACCAAAGATTTCATTTGTAAAAAGCTCTTGCAATTTGACGAAAAACATTATATAATAAAGTGAAAATAAAAACCGAGGACTACCGATATGACCGTTACTGCCATCGCCCCCAGAAACATAAAGCTGATCGCTTTCGATCTCGACGGTACGCTGACTCAGCACAAATCGCCGCTGGAGCCGTCCGCCCGCCGTCTTCTTGACGAGCTTTCCGCAAAATACAAGCTGCTAATGGTGGGGGCGGGTGCCTGCCGCCGCATTTTCAACCAGATGGAGAGCTATCCCATCGACATTATCGGAAATTACGGGCTTCAGTGCGCGGTTTACGATGCCGAGAAGCGGGATATTGTCATTACCGCCGAGCACACAAAGCCTTGTGACCGCGAAAGCGTCACCGCCCGCGTCGAGCAATTGCGCCAAAAATACGGCATGACAAAATATTGGGGCGACAGCGTCGAATTTCACGCGTCGGGCGCTGTTACCATTCCCTGCATAGGAACCAAAGCTCCCATCGACGAAAAGCTCGCCTACGACCCCGACCGCTCAAAGCGCCGCGCCATTTACGAGGAGGTAAAAGCTCTTTTTCCCGAATACACTGTGTTTGTCGGCGGCTCGTCCTCATTTGACATGGTGCCCGCGCCTTATGACAAATATTACGCGCTGGATTCCTACTGCCGTGAAAACGGCCTGAAGCACGAAAACGTGCTATATGTCGGCGACGATTACGGCAACGGAGGCAATGACGAGGCGGTGTTCGAATCCGATTTTCCCGCCGTCGCCATCGATGACTACCGCACCACACCTGAAATATTGAAATTTCTTTTGTAAACAGTAAAAAAGCCTTCTCCTTGAGGAGAAGGCTTTGCGCGATTTTACGGACCATCGAGGACGCCGGTCCGTTACTATTTATAATTCTCCGTCTCTCTTTGCAGCTCCTGCATCTTTTCCTCCATATCGGCGAGAGATTCAGAGTACGTTTTCATTTTTCCGTATAGATCCGGGGGCACCTTGCCCTCGTTTTTGTATTTGAGACGGTGCTCAAGTGTTGCCCAATAGTCCATAGCAATGGTGCGTATCTGTATTTCGGCGGGGACGGAGACCGAGCCCTCCGACATATACACCGAAACGTCAACAATAAGATGCAAACTTCGGTATCCGCTGGGCTTGGGCTTTGCGATATAGTCCTTTTTTTCAAGCAGAGTTATACCGTCGTGAGCGATGAGCAGGTCGGCAATGCGATAAGCGTCATCAATATAGTTGCAGATGACGCGAATGCCCGCGATATCGGTCAGATTGTCGTGTATGGATTGCATAGTTACAGGATACCCCCGATTTTGCAGCTTACCGAAAATACTGCGTGGGGTCTTGAGTCTTGTTTCTATGTGGTGGATGGGGTTATAGTCGTTTTTGACGTGAAATTCATCGTCAAGTGTCTCAAGCGTGGTGCGTACCTTTGTTATTGCCGCGCGATAGAGCAGCATTTGCTCTGCAAAATAGGACACGTATTTGTCCAAGTTGTTCTCGCGAAGCAGCCCGACAATATCGTCGGGACTCATGATATTATCTGCCGTAACCATCGCCTCCCTGTATTTTTCTACACTATATATTATAATACAGTTGCGCACGCTTGTCAAATGAATTTTCGGTGTATTATCAGTGAAAATCGTCGGGAGGTTTGGCTGTCATTGAAATTTTTATAAAAACTATTGACAATTTTAATTATTCATGTTATTATAATAACGTAAGGAGCACCTGCGACGGTTGCTTCCCAAGTTGATTATCTAAAAAGATAACCGTCTACATTGGAAGTGTGAGGCGGTTATCTTTTTTTGTTGTCTATGTAAACCAAAAGCGCTAGTATGAATCCTGCTATCAGGAACAACTGCTCTAATGTTATATACATCGGCATCACCTCCCCTCTCGGGGAGCAAAAAAGATATGCTTTCCCGAAAATTTCGGGATGCAACCGCCGCACCGTTTTGACGCTCCTTACGGCTTCAAGTCCAAAGACTGTCCACGGCATTTATATCACTTTTTATATATTCCTGTCAACATAAATTTCGCCCGCCGAATTATCATTCGGCGGGCGATTGTTGTTTTGTGTTTAATTATTTATTTGCTTTTTTCTTTTCCGTCACGACGACCACTACGATGAGTACGACAGCTACGGCAATAACAGCGACAATGAGTATCACAAAGATATTCGGACCGTTGGGCTTGTCGGTGCTTACAGGCTCGTCATCGGGAGCGGGCGTTGTCTGCTCGCCGGTAGTGACCTGGGGTGTCGGCTCGGGAGTCGTGACCTCGGGCTCGGCTGTGGTGGTCTCCTCGGGAGTCGGCTCAGTGGTCTGCTCCAGCTCAGCCGTGGTGGTGCCCTCGACAGCGGGCTCGTCGACTACAGTCAACGCTTTGGCCACATCAATAGTAGGATAGCTGTCGCCTGCCACCCAAGCCTCATTGAGCTTCATAGCAGTAACCGCGGCGGCACCTTTCATTTGCGCGTCGGTAAGAACAGTAACACTGTTTGCTTCAAGAGAAGCGGTTGCATCCGTGCCAACCTCTGACATCTCGGTAAGCGGGATATTGGTGTAGCAGTTGGAGACGGTGGCCAGATAACGAATATGACCTATAAGGCTGCCTGCGGCGCCGTCAACGTCCTGTCCGTTTTCATCCTTGACCGTAACGCTTCCGACAGAAAAACAATTTGCAACATCTGCCATATCTATAAAGTCCTGAACGTGAGCCGCACGGCCTACGATACCGCCTGCAAACGTGGAGGAACAGGTGGAGGTTATGCTGATATTACCCGTGTTAAAGCAATTGCGGATATGAGCAGTCACGCTCTCAGCACCCTGACATGCCACTACACCACCGGCAAGACCAAGCGTGGTAGCACCAGGAGAGGTTACATCGCCGCTGTTGCCACAGTAAGAAACGACAGCAGCTCCTGCAACGCCTATGATACCGCCCGCAAAGGAGTTTTTAATGCTGACGCCTTCAACGTTGCCTGAGAAGAAGCAGCCGGTCACCTTGTTCCATTCGGCATTGGCGGAGGTGTTCTGCATACGTCCGATAACACCGCCGACGGTAGTTCCCTTTACAAGCTCGATCTCAGCGGTGCAATTGATCACTTGAGTGCCGTCGATACCGTAAGCAACGATGCCGCCCACATAGGTGGTTTTATCGAGCACGACGGAAGTGACCAGCACACCCTTGACATTAAGATTTTTGACCGTAGCCGAAACGATACGTCCAAACAGTCCCGCATAGGTACTGCCGGAATTTACATTAAGGCCCGACACGGTATATCCGTCACCGTCAAGGTGTCCCTTGAATATCTCGGTCTTGTTGGCATAGTTGCCGATAGGATCCCATGCCACGCCACCCAGATCTATGTCATTGGTCAACTTGAAATATTTGCCCTCGCAGGTATCGTTGCTGTTGACAGTATTTGCAAGCAGAGCAAGCTCGTTAGCAGAGCCTATAAGATAAGGATCGGCCTCAGTGCCGGTGCCGCCGCTGTAGGCGGTAGCGATGCCGCCGCCCCAAGCCGCCGAAACATTCATGGGAACGAGAGCGAGCAGGCTGAGCGCCATTGTAAGTGTAATAACAAGCGATATTATTTTCTTCATTATTATACTCTCCTATTATACTCTCTTTTTTATTGATCTGCAAATCCGGAGGATATTTTCTCGATTCCTGCATTCATAAGCTTGGAAATACCCTTGTACTGCGAAGCAAATGTCTTTGCATTATTGAACACAACGGTACGCATGGTCTTATAAAGGTCGCCAATCTCGGTGGAGTAAAGTCTGCCGAGGTCGAAGCGAACGTTTTCGCGAAGGATATCGTACATTTCGGATGCTGTATCATCGCTCGCGTACTTATACTTCATTGCAGACTCAAATACGGCGGGAGTAACACGTCTGTAGCTTTCGGATGCCATCATCTCAATGGTTGCAGCAATGCCGTCAATATTTTTCTCGTCAACGCCGATGGAGACGGCATACATGGTGTAGGGGTGACCTACGCTGGTGTAGAACTTATCCTGTGCGCTGTCGTATTTGGGCAACGGAACGATTCCGTACTCAAACTCGATCTTGCCCTGCTTGCCGTTGTCCTTACCCGCGACGATAAACACACGGTCAGAGGTGAAGATGGCACGCTCCTCAAAGAAAATATCGCGAACCGAGGTGGAGTTTTTGAAAAACACGTCGGCGCCGTTGAGATATTCGCCCAGCTTATCGAGCAGGTCGTATGTCTTTTCGGTGCTGACGGTGGGAGATATGATTATCTCGCCGTCACTGTTCTTTTCAAGGGCGACAAAGCCGGAGGCAGTCAAGAAGCCGTCAACGTTGATATTGTAAATAACATTTCCGTAAACGTCGCCTGCGTCCTTTTCGCCCGCGCCGTCAAGGTCGTTATATTTATCAGATGTCATCTCTATCATTTTATCGAGAGTCCACTGATTGTTTTTGACCAGATCATAGGGATTTTCAAGACCGTACTGAGCGATGAGATCCTTGTTAAAAAATGTAGCCGTCATCATCCAGAGCAGGTTGGTGGAAATATCTCCCGAGCAGAAATAAAGCTTATCGTTAACAGTACAGTCGGTAATGAGCGCCTCGGGCCACCAGGGCTTGGAAAAGTCAAGGTAGTTCATACCGGTAAGTTCAAGCAGCGAGCCGTCAAGCGCCATGGAGGGAGCTGTGCGGCTGTAGCCGGCTACGATATCGTATTCGCAGGCGCCACTGTTGACGTCGATCTGCATTTTCTCCTTGAAAGTGCCCATATGATCGGCGCTGCCCGGCTCTTCGGTATATGTAAGCTTGATATTCAGCGCGTCCTCGACCGCAAGATTGCGCTCGTATATCTCGTCGCCGATAATATCGCCCGACATACCGTCAACATAGAATTCATTCATGGTATGATCGCTCCAGATAAGAAAGCTGATCTCCTGATCGGCGAAATCAAGATCATCGGGCAGATCCGATTCCACAAATGCCGTGGTGGTGTCCTGCGCTCCGTCACCCACAGGATCTTGGTCGCCTTCGGAGGAAGCGGTGGTGGTGTCATTTGTTGTGTTGCCGTCATCATTGCGGCTGCCAGGAGCGAGTATTGCAAAGAAAGCAAGAATCGCCACAAGAAGCACTGCTACGACAGCGATAATAATGATCTTTTTTGTCATGCTCGTATTCCTTTCCGTAATTATAAGCTCATCAGATATTGTCCGACCTTGTATATATACTCAACAGTTGCCTGTTTGAGCTCGGGTGGCATACGCTTACAGCTGGCAAGCTCGAAATTGAAATCCCCGCCGTAGTTAATCTCACGCAAAGTCTTCATGATCTCGGGCCATTTTGCAGTACCCATAAACGGAATGATGTGCAGGTCGTCTTTGCCGACATTGTCGTCAACATGGGTAGCCTTGAGTCGGTCGCCCAGCATTCTGACCTGCGCGCACTGATCGGCAAACACGCGGTTGCCGTGACCGAAATCCCAGCAAGCGCCGACATATTCACTGTTATACGAATCGACGATGGCACAAAGATCGGGAGCCGTCGCGGCGAAGCGGCGCTTATTGTCCACATCCGCCATATTCTCAAAGGCAAGCCCCACGCCCAGCGAGGAGGCAAGAGTGAGATATTTGTCGTAAATGACGTGGTTATAAGCGACATCGCGCTCGGTATCCACATCCGCCGACTTTTGGACGGGGTGAACGATCGCCCACTTAACTCCGAGTATGCCGCTGACGCGAATTGCGCGCTCGGTAGCCCACATGAAAAATTCGTTTTTCTCACAGCCCTCGTCCGCCGCGGTCTTACGGCGGGTCAGCGGCTTGGGGTACGGCAGGTGCGACTGAGAAAACTCAACGCCGAGGCGTGCCGCCTCGTTTGCGATCTCGTATGTTTTTGCCTCCCAATCGTCACCGAGCAGTTCAGTCTCGTGTCTCTGAAAGGGGCACATACAAAAGTCCATTACCTTAAAGCCCACTGCGGCAGTACGGCGAACCGAATTCAAAAAGTTTTTTTGATCCTCTCTGTCCTCGTAAAACAGATTGGTCATCGTCGAAAGTCTCATGATTTTTGTTACCTTTCGAAATTTACTTATTCAACGTCGCAGGAGAACACTCTGACCTCGTCCGCGCCCCATGTTTCATTGAACACGACGCGCAGCTGCTTGACCTCTTGGCCGATATTAACCTTGACGAGCGAGCGGTGGCATTCGTCGGCGGAATATATCTTTTCGCCGTCGGCATAGACATCGAAATTCTTTACCAGCGTTGCCGCGACCTTAACGGGCACGAAGTCAAGACCCGTACTGCTCTTTTGAGCGAACACGCGTATCTTTTTATTGGGCGTGACTGTCTCATGCTTGAAGTCGGGATCGAACACCATACGCAGAACATTGACGCGCTCGGGCTTGTCAAACGTATATGTGATCTCGCCGCCGACGGGAAGTGTAATGTAATTGATCGTCCAATCCGCGTCGGGACGCTCCTGACCGTTGAACAGCAACGCCTTGTCCTCATCGCTCAGGCTGAGCGTTGCGTTTTTCGACAGCTCGGGAATCTCTCTGACCGAGAAAGGCAGCCAGCAGCCGTCATCGCGCAGTCTCTTCTGAAGCGCGGTGATGCGCTTTTCCACCAGCTCGTCGGGCGTGATATTTTCGGCTACGCACATAGCCACAGCCGAGCCGACCGCCTGACCAAGCAGTGCGCAGGTCGCCATAACGCGGGTTGATGACATTGCGGCGTGCGTCGCGCTGAGGTTACGTCCCGCAAAGAACAAATTGGGAATATCGCCCGAATAAAGCGAGCGGAGCGGGATGCCGTAGGGTGAGGGGGTGGGGTGAAGCAGGGACGGAGGCTCTGCCGTGATGGCTTTGAAGCCTGCGGGGTTGTGGTCGTCCATCGGCCAGCCGCCGTAAGCGACCATATCGTCAAATCTTCCCTCTGCCTGAACGTCATTTTGCGTCAGCACGTAACGGCCTACATATCTGCGGGACTCGCGCTTGCCGGGCAAAAATCCTACCCATTCCAGCTCCCAGTTGTCCGCGCCGTGGTCGCCACGGTTTTTGATGTGATCCCAGATACCGTAAGCGATCTTGAGCAGCTCGTCACGCAGTCTCTCGGTATCGTGAATGCTATCGTCCTCGCCGCCCAGTTCTATCCACCAAAAATTAGTGCCGTTGGTGCCCAGCTTGTGGGCGCGTTTCAGCGCGCTTGCCTGCTTTTTAGCCTCTTTGGAGCAATGCTCGAAATCATCCTTTGCGAGTGCGGGCACATAGTCGAAATCCGAGTCTTCGAGATAGACGTTAGCCCACGGGGGCGCCTTGAACTCCACCTTGTGGTCGGTCTCTCTCGCCTGAAGCAGGCAGGACATGCCCATAGTCTTGCGGTCGGATACCTTGGGGCCGATAGTCTCGCCGTACTCGTCGTTGCCTTCGCGGCCGACTCTGTAGCGAGCGCCCGTCAGAGGTGCGAGAATAGAGTCGCCAGAGCAGTCGGAGAAGTATTTTGCGTAGACAGTAAACCAGGTGTACGTGGTCAACTGCCAGCCGTGGACGCACTTGATGTTCTCGCCGTCCATATCTGCGCCCGCGCAGGAGCAGTTGAGCAACAGTGTAATGTTTGGTTCGGACTTGACCATGTTCCACATCACGCCGTCCCAGACCGAATAATTCAGATTGGGATTGAAATAAATGTTTTCTTCTTCAAGCTCCGAAATGAGACCTGTCTCGCGGTTTTCCATATGAGTTTTGTGGTCCTTGGACCCCATTGCGCCGCGTATCCACATGCGGATCTCGCTGGAGCAGTTTCCGCCGAGCACGGGTCTGTCCTGCATGAGCACGACGCGAGCGCCGCCTCTTGCTGCGGCGATGGCGGCAAACATACCCGAAAGGCCGCCGCCAACAACGCAAAGGTCGGCGTGCAATTCTTTGTGCGCCTGTCCTTCTGTTCTGATTATCATAATTTCTCCTTTTGGTGTAGCTTTGACACCTGTTTATATGTTTGTTTTTATTTTCAGTTTTCGTTGACGATGGTGACCTTGGTATAGAACTCTTTTTTGTCTCTCATCATCTCGAGTGCCTCGAGTGTGCGGGAGATGGGGTAACGATGAGTGATAAGCTCCTCGTATTTGACAAGGCCGGATGCCATAGCCTCAACCGTTGCGCTCCAGTCGTTAATGACCTGATTGTAGGACGAGTTCCATGTACCTCTCATGACTATCTCCTTGCGGAGCACCTGCGAATAAGTGGACTGATTTATGGTCATATCGCGGGCGGGGTTGCCCATCAGCACCAGTCTGCCGTGTGATTTAAGCGCTAAAATGGCGTTATTGAGTGCGGGAGAAACGCCTGTTCCCTCCAGCGCGCAGTCTGCTTTACCGTCGCGTTTTTCGTCGTAAGCCTCAAAGCCGAATTTAGCCGCAAACGCCAGCTTTTCGTCGCTTATATCGACAACTCTTACCTTACCCGCGCCCGAAACTCTCGCCCACTGCGCGGCGATAAGTCCGATGGGACCCGCGCCGAAAACAACAACGGTATCGCCAAGCTGAACATCCATGCGGCGGATAGCGGCGCGCGCCACCGAACCGGGCTCGCACATTGACGCGCAGGCATAGGACAGTGAGTCGGGGGTGAGAATGAGGTTACGCTCGTCAACGGCGATATATTCGGCAAAGCCACCATCACGGCGTGAGCCGTAATAGTCATAATTCTCGCAGTTTACATACTCGCCGACCTCGCAAGCCGCGCATTTGCGGCAGGGCAGCAGCGGAAATACTGCGGCACGGCGGCCGACCAGCTCCGGCTTGTCGGATTCAATGATAAGTCCCGCAAACTCATGGCCGGGGATGGTGGGAAAATGGTATGTTCCCTTTTCAAACACGCGAGGCAGGTCTGAGCCGCAAACGCCGCACGCCATAACTTTCATCAGCACCTCGCCCGTTTTTCTCTCGGGCATTGCCACCTGCTCATAGCGCAGGTCGCCGACAGCATGAAGCACCGCGGCATTCATAGTCTTATTATTCATGATAATATTCTCTTTTCTTAGTTTTTATTATATTTTTTCTTTGGGAAACTTTTTTGAAAAAAGTTTCCCAAACCCTTCAAAAAACTTTCAGACAAGAGGTTGATATAAATGGTTTATATTGCCCTCTATAGCTCAGCACCGCCCTGCATCCGCGTGCGGTGCCCATTCGGAACAGCTAAAAATTTAATTTTCGCTTGCGAAAAACTTCCTTAACGTGTGCCCTCAGCACACATTTCACTGCATCCCAAACGGATGCTCAATCGCCGCTTTTCTCGTCAATATCGCCTTGAATATTGCGGGATCGAATTTGGCGCGGCGGTCATAGGTGTAAAGCCCGTTGACCTCCTGCTCCACGTCGGTGAGCTGAGTGTAGCACAGTCCCGTAATAGCGGGATTGTCAAGCAGAGCGTCGGCCAGCCCCTTAAAGCGGGCTATGAATTCCTCTTCCGACTTCGGCGCCTCGCCGTAACCCCAGCCGTCTTGGTCAGGCGCCCAACGTATGCCTCCGTACTCACTGATAAAGCACGGAAGTATCGAATATGAATTACGTTTGTTCTCCGTGATCGGCACGCCGTCCCGCACAGCCTCATAGCGCGCGCGGAAAGTTTCGGGGTTTTGGTCATAGTCATGCCAGTCCATCATATCCGTCACGCCCTCAACGTGCCGCCAGCCCGACGCGTCGATATAAAGCCTTGTCGGGTCATAAGCTCTCGTCAGCGCGGCGAGCGCGCGGACAAAATCGTTATTTTGATTGGACTGTGTTTCATTAAGCGGACACCAGCCAACAATTGCAGGATGGTTAAAATCGCGCTCCAGCGCCTCAAGCCACTCGGGCATAAAATTTGCATACGCCTCGGGGCGGGATATATCCAGCCCCCAGTTGCCGTGCTCGCCCCAGACCATATAGCCAAGGCGGTCGCAATGGTACAGAAAACGCGGCTCGAATATCTTCTGATGCAACCGCGCGCCGTTAAAGCCGCAGTACATCGAGCGCAAAATGTCGGAGACAAGCTCGTAATCATCGGGAGCGGTATAAATTCCGTCGGGATAAAATCCCTGATCCAGCACCAGCCGCTGAAATACCTTTTTACCGTTCAGAAGGAGCGCGCCGTCCTTTATCGAAACGCTTCGCATACCGAAATAGCTCTCGACCTTGTCATCGCCCAGCGTCAGCTTCAAGTCATAAAGTCTGCCGTCGCCGAGCTCCCAGAGGTACAGCTCATCAAGCTTTATCTCGAACACCGCGTGTCCGCCGACAACCGTTGCCTCACCGACGCCCATGCTTTTGCCCTCAAAGCTTGCCTCGCCGCGGACCGTCATACCGTCCTCGGCGGTGCATTTTGCCTCTACAGTCAGCCGTTTACCGACTATATCGGGATAATATTTTACCGATCTTATGTAATCTCGGGGCACACTCTCCAGCCACACCGTCTGCCAGATGCCCGTTGTGCGGGTATAAAAGCAGCCGTACGACTCATATCTCGCCGATTGCTTGCCCGCAGGCTGTGTATGTGCGCGGACGTGGTCCTCGGCGCAAACGGTAATTGTCTGCGCACCGTCCTTCAGTTTATCTGTTATATCAAAGCAAAACGAAACATAGCCGCCGACATGCTTGCCGACGCTCTCGCCGTTTACCCACACCTCTGTTCTGTAATCGCAGGCATCGATGTGAAGTATCACCCGCTTACCGCTCTCACGCCAGTCGTCGGGGATCTCAACTTCGCGACGATACCACACCGCCTCGCAAAAGTCGGTATCTCCTATTCCCGAAAGCTTGCTTTCTCGGCAAAACGGAACTGTTATTTTTTCGGGCAGGCTGTCGGCCTTTGCAAGCCCTCTCGCGCGCCCCGACACACCTCTGTCCGTCGCATACTGCCACTCGCCGTTTAAATTCATCCACGCTGTCCGCCGCATCTGCGGCCGCGGATGCTCCGGACGCGGTATTTTAATTGACATAGTATTACCTCGCATTTTGCACCGTGTATATTTTATCATTATAATTATACCGCATCGTCTCTCAAAAGTAAATACCCGCGCACCATTTTACATGAATAATTTTGTGAAATAATCACAAAATTGCAAAAAAAGGATCACCCGAAGGTGATCCTTAAATTTAATATCAACCCTGAATATCCTGGAATGCTTCAATGATCTGATTGAGCTGTCTGCTAAGCATTCTCTCGTAGGTCTTCCTAACGGTTGCCCAAGAAGCGCCGGTGGTTGCTACCTTGGAGGGAATCTCGGACATGTACGGGCCGAGGGTGTTAGCATAAATACGGCCCTGGTCAAACGACATTGTCTCACGCAGGATGTCGAACATCTGAGCGGAAACGTCGAGGTCGGTGTACTTATACTTCATGTTGGTCTCGAACAGAGCGGGAGTAGTAAGGCGGTAAGCCTCGCTGCCCCAGCATTCGATAACAGCGGTCATCATGGTGGGCTCCTCGCAGTCGGTCATAATGCCGTACAGTGTGAAGGGGTTACCGATAACGGTTACATACTCTTCCTGTGCCTCGTCATAAAGAGGTGTGGGCACAAGGCCGTACTTCCACTCAACATTGTTGAGTCCGCTGGAGTGCTGGTTGTCTGCCATATAGACACGGTTCTGGCAGAACAGCATATTGCCGTTTACGAAGGGCAGGTCGAAGTCAACTGCATCACCGTTACGGCTGATGTAGCAGTCGCTGGTGGTCATCCAATCGCCCAGTTTATCAATCAGGTCAACAGTCTTCTGAGAGAAGTAGTCGTCCGAAATTTTGATAAGATCTTCGTCGCCGCTGTGCTCGATAAGTCTCAGACCCGAACCGGTGTAGAATGCGTCTGCGCCGTAGTAAATAGTACCGAAGCCGTAGAAGTCACCCTCGGAGACCTTGCCGTCGGTATCGAGATCCTGATAGGTATTGGTAGTCATCTCGATGAGCTTATCGATGGTCCAGGTCTTATTGAGAACATATTCGGTAGGATCGGTCAAGCCGTAGTTGTTCAAAAGATCCTTATTATAATAGATAGTGTACATGAAGTGCAGGGTGTTGGTGGAGGCGTCGCCCGAAACATAGTACAGAGCGTCGCCGACACCCATGGTATCGATGATGGACTCGGGCCACCAAGGCATATCCAGATCTATGTAAGTATCATCAATCTCATTGAGGTCGGCATAGTAGCCGTTGATAGCCAACTGAGCGGCGGTACGGCTGTATGTAGCAATGATATCGTATATCTTCTCGCCCGCCTGATAGCTGTTTTCAACCTTCTGCTTGAATTTGGAAAGGTTTTTGTTATTACCGGGGGATTCCTCGAACGCAAGCGTTACGCCGAGTCTTTCCTCGATGTTAAGGTTACGCTGGTAAATGTTGTCGAGAATGTTGTCGCCGGTGATGCCTTCACTCTGGAACTCATCCCGCTCGGCTTCCCAGTGAAGCACGAATACCTCTGCATTGTTGTAGTTAAGGTCTTCGGGCAAACGGTCCTCTTCAAAGCCGTTTTCGTCGAGGCCGTCATCAACGGTAGTCTCAACAGTATCGCCGCCGCCGTTGGGATCGACAGGATTATCTGCGTTGCCTGCGGTGGTGGTGTCTACCGTATCGTCGCCGGGTTGTGCACAAGCAACAGCTATGCCCGCCAGCATGACAAGCGCCAGCATAAATGTGATGAATCTTACAAATGATTTCATACTTGCTTTTCAGCCTTTCGGCTGATTTCCTCCTTCAAATATTAATTATGCTTTGATATAAAATCTTTCGTTAATTTTTATTATATCAGTAAAAGTTCTTCTTGTCAATGCACGTTTTGCAAGATTTTGGGTGCCTCATTTTGGCAATATGCACAAAAGGCAACCATATATTTTGCCTTGGTAACATGATGCGGTGCACCTCCGTTCCAAAATTATGAACAATATGTAAAAATTCATTTTCACGAATTGACAATAAAAATTTTTCATGGTAGAATAATATATACACAAGGGAGTAGTTCGCGTCAACAACGCGCGCCGGGTCAACATCATGGCGAGTAGCAAACGTACCTCGCCTGGCTCGGATATGCCATCCCAATGGTCAATGAACGAGACTTGTGCATGGTTTGCCGTGCGCTTTGTCCCGTTATTTTTTTCGGCAAACAAAATAATATTTTTTATTTCAGGAGGGAAAGTAATTGAAACCTTACTTTCAAACCACAGAAGAAGTTCTGAAGGCTACCGAAACGACCGATAACGGTCTCGGTGCGGCAGAAGCCGCTGCGCGGCTTGAAAAAAACGGCAAAAACAAGCTTGCCGAGGGCAAAAAAGAGTCGCTCATCCATCGCTTTTTCAAGCAGCTCGTCGAGCCTATGACCATCATTCTGATAGTCGCCGCCGCAATCTCCGCAGGTGTGGAGATCTATAACGGCATCTCGGCAGGTCACTGGGAATTTCCCGCCGACGTTGTGATCATTCTGGCGGTCGTTCTCATCAACGCCATTCTTGGCGTTTTCCAGGAAAGCAAGGCCGAAAAAGCCATCGAGGCTCTGCAGGAGATCGCCGCGGCGACCAGCAAGGTCATTCGCGACGGCAAGCAGATCTCGATACACAGCGAGGATCTCGTTATCGGCGATATCATCGTTCTCGAGGCAGGTGACGCAGTCCCCGCCGACGCGCGCATCATCGAATGTGCTTCCATGAAAATAGAGGAAGCCGCACTGACGGGTGAATCCGTTCCGGTTGAGAAAAAGGTCGACGCACTCACCGCAGGCGAGCAGGGCGACGTTCCGCTGGGCGACCGCAAAAACATGGTGTATATGGGCTCTACCGTCGTTTACGGACGCGGCAAGGCCGTTGTCACCGGCACCGGCATGGACACCGAAATGGGCAAGATCGCAGACGCGCTCACTCAGGCCGAGGAGGGCAAAACTCCCCTGCAGATTAAGCTTGCAGGCCTTTCCAAGGTACTCACCTATCTGGTTATCGGCATTTGTGTTGTTATTTTCGGCGTACAGCTCATTCGCCACGGCGTAGGCTTTAATGCTGTTCTCTCCTCCTTCATGCTGGCTATCTCGCTGGCAGTTGCGGCTATCCCCGAGGGACTTGCGACCGTCGTTACCATCGTGCTTTCCATCGGCGTTACCAACATGTCACGTCGCAGCGCCATTATTCGCAAGCTGACCGCGGTTGAAACGCTGGGCTGTACACAGATTATCTGCTCCGACAAAACAGGCACGCTGACACAGAATAAAATGACCGTCGTCGACCACTACGGCGAGGACGAGGCGCTGCTCGCAACCGCAATGTCCATGTGCTCGGACGCCGAGTTTGACCGCGAGGCGGGTACCGCCGTGGGCGAGCCCACCGAGTGCGCGCTTGTCAACTATGCGCAAAAGCTGGGTTACGACAAAAACGATCAAAAGAACGAATACGTCCGCGTGGGCGAGGTTCCCTTCGACTCCATGCGTAAAATGATGACCACCGTCCATAAGACCGCTGACGGCGCGCTCATTCAGTTCACCAAGGGCGCTCCCGACGAGATTTTAAAGCGCTGCACCACAGCTCTTGTGGGTGGTAAGGCAGTCGAGCTGACCGACGCTATGCGCTCCGACATACTCGCCGCCAACAAGGCAATGGCAGACCAAGCGCTCCGCGTGCTGGCTGCTGCCAAAAAGGAGCTTTCCGCCGAGCCCGCCGTTTATGAGGCAGAGGCTGTCGAGAGTCAGCTGTGCTTTGTGGGTCTGGTCGGCATGATCGACCCCGTCCGTCCCGAGGTAAAGCCCGCTATCGACCAGTGCCGCTCGGCAGGCATACGCCCCATCATGATCACGGGTGACCACAAGGACACCGCAGTTGCTATTGCTAAGCAGCTTGGCATCATCACCGACGCATCTCAGGCCATCACGGGCGCCGAGCTTGACAAGATATCCGACGAGGAATTTGAAACGGCCGTTGAAAATTATTCCGTTTACGCCCGCGTTCAGCCCGAGCACAAGACCCGCATCGTCAACGCATGGCGCAAAAAGGGCAAGGTCACCGCTATGACGGGTGACGGCGTCAACGACGCGCCCTCCATCAAGAACGCCGACATCGGTATCGGCATGGGTATCACGGGTACCGACGTTACCAAAAACGTCGCCGACATGATTCTCGCCGACGATAACTTTGCTACCATCGTTTCCGCCGCAGGCGAGGGACGCCGCATTTACGACAACATCCGTAAAGCAATTCAGTTCCTGCTTGCCTCCAACCTCTCCGAGGTTTTGGCTATCTTCGGCGCAACTCTTATCGGATTTACCATCTTCCAGCCCGTTCAGCTGCTTTGGATCAACCTGATCACCGACTGTTTCCCCGCCCTCGCGCTGGGCATGGAAAAGCCCGAGGCTGACGTTATGAACCGCAAGCCCCGCGACTCCAAGGAAGGTATTTTCGCAGGCGGCCTCGGTGCGGCTGTAGTATATCAGGGTCTGCTTGTAACCGCTATCACTCTTATCTCCTACTTTGTAGGTCATTGGTTTGAGACAGGCAACATCGAGATCACCGACAGCGTTGACGGCACTACCATGGCATTCCTGACACTGGCTATGTGCGAGGTATTCCACTCATTCAATATGCGCTCGCTTCGCGGCTCCATCTTCACCCTCAAGGGTCAGAACAAGTGGCTGTGGGGCGCAGGAATCCTTTCGCTCATCCTTACCTCTGTCGTCGTTCTTGTAAAGCCTATTGCAGAGGTGTTCGGCATGACCGCGATCAGCTGGGCAGAGTTCGCTATCGCTCTCGGCCTCGGCTTCTGCATCATTCCTCTTGTTGAGCTGGTCAAGTTTGTTCACAGACTCATCGACAAAAAGCGCAGCAAATAAAAAATCAAGCGGTAGCTACGGCTACCGCTTTTCTTTTACCTAAAAAATTCTCTCCTCATCCGTCACGCATTCGCGTGCCACCTTCCCCGCTGGGGAAGGCCAATTAAGGGTGAACGCCACCGTAAATAGGCTTCTCCTTGAGGAGAAGCTGTCGCCGCGAGCAAGCGCCAGCGCGCGCCGCGGTGACTGATGAGGTGTAGGATGCGAAGCATCCGTTTGTTAGTATTATTAAATTATAACGCCGCTATCGCGGCTACACCTCATCCGCCTCCTACGGAGGCACCTTCTCCTCAAGGAGAAGGCTATTTGTGGCGCCGACCCATACCATAACAATAAAGATTTTGCACCCCCGCGGACGTGCGATGCACGCCCCTACGGCGCTGTTTCAATTAAAAAATGACATTGCAAAAGGCTCTCCCTGAGGGAGAGCTGTCGCCAAAGGCGACTGAGAGGGTAAGAACGATGCTAATAAACGCCCTCTCCGTCGCGGCGAGACGCGACACCTCTCCCATGGGGAGAGGCTTTTGTAAAATCCCATTTTATAAATTTTTATTTTGAAAAAATAGCCTTTGAGGGCGTTCCGCCCTCAAAGGCTACCTTAACGTTTGCTGAAAGCAAACATATCACTCCGCGCACCGCGCGGAATATCACTGCGAAGCAATATCACGTTTTCGCCGGCGGCGAAAACATATCACTTTTTTCGGCAACGCCGAAAAAACTACTTGTCCCACGCATGCTTATTTTTGAGTATCTCATACAGCGCTAAATAGCTGTCATGCCTCGACCTTGCTATCTTGCCCGCGCGCACGGCGGCGAGAATCGCGCAGCCGTCCTCCTTTGTATGCGAGCATTTTGTGTATTTGCATGTCCCGAGCAGGTCCGCAAACTCGGGAAAGGTATCGGGCAGGTCATCTTTCGTGAAAAAGTCAAAATGCTCGAAATCAAGCATTGAAAAGCCGGGTGTGTCGGCTATATATCCCGCGCCCGACGGATACAAAGTGACCGAACGGGTGGTATGCCGCCCGCGCTCAGTCTTGTGGCTTACCGACGAGGTCTCAAGCGACAGTCCCGGGAACAGCAGATTCATCAGCGAGGATTTTCCGACTCCCGACGCGCCCGCAAACGCCGAAATACTGCCCGCGGGAAGTCCGTCGATGTATTTTTTGACCGCGTCGATGCCCTCACCCTCGTGACAGCTCACGCAAAATGCATCGTAGCCCGCAAGGCGGTATATCCCGCACAGCTCGGCGGCGCGTTCGCGGTCAAGCTCGCATTTGCCGATAATTATGACCGGCTTTATTTTATTATACTCGGCAATGGTCGTCAGCTTGTCCAGCATAAACGGGTCGGGAGACGGCATTGATGCCGCCGCCGTGACGAATATGTAGTCAAGGTTGGCCATGGGCGGGCGAATGAGCACGTTTTTGCGCTCACAAATAGCGCTGATGACAGTTCCCTCGCCGTCCTGCGTCAGCTCGACGCGGTCACCGACCACCACCTTTTCATGCTTATGTCTGAAAACGCCACGCGCGCGGCACTGCACGCTTCCCTCCCCCGTCTCGACGGTGTAAAGCCCGCCGCTGGAGGCTGTTATAATGCCTGTCATATTTACCTGCCTTTTTTAAAATTTTTATTTACAAACAAATCGGTTTGATATATAATATAATTGATAAATTGAGAAAGGATGATATCTCATGGCTCTTTTCAATATACAGTACCGCTCCGCGGCACTTGACAAAAATACTCCCATCGTAGTCGTTATCCCCGAAGCTGCCCCCGCCGAGGACATTCCTACACTTTATCTGCTTCACGGTATGCACGGCAATCACGCCGATTGGACCCGCAAATCTTCCATCGAGCGCTATGCTCAGGACCGCGGCATAGCAGTTGTCATGCCCGACGGCGAAAACAGCTTTTATCACGATATGGTGTTCGGTGAAAAATATTTCACCTACGTTGCCGACGAGCTGGTAGCCTATACCCGCAAAATATTCCGCCTCAGCCACAAACGCGAAAAGACGTTTATCGCAGGGCTTTCGATGGGCGGCTACGGTGCTTTCCGTCTGGCTCTCATGCGTCCTCACCAATATGCTGCCGCCGCCAGCCTTTCGGGCTGTGTCGACATGGCTACCCGCATTATGAACACCATTTGGGATGACCGCGTGACGCTCGCGCAGTCCATTTGGGGACTTGATTACAAAAACGCCGTCCACGACTCTGATTCCGACCTGTTCTATCTCATCAAAAATTGGCCTGCCGACGCGCCCCGTCCCCGTCTTTACTCCGCTTGCGGCACTGAGGACTCGCTCTATGAGGACAACATTGTTTTCCGCGATTTTATGGCGGAACATCCCGAGTTTGAATACTCCTTCACCTCGGCGCCCGGCAAGCACAACTTTGCTTTCTGGGATACGTGGATATGTCCCGCGATGGATTATATGCTCGGAGAGCATATAAAGTGAAATATTTGCTTACGCAAATGTGAAATACGCCTGCGGCGCGTGAAATATCCGCTTCGCGGATGTGAAATGTTTGCTGCGCAAACGTTAAGGTAGCTTTTCGCCCTTTGGGCGAAAAGCTTCTTTATTTATTCACTTTTCACTCTTACCTTTTACTTTTTATCCAATGCTCACCGTCAGGTACACCTTGGCTTTACTTGTGACCGTCGAGCCGAAAGGTATGCTTTGCGCGATAACGGTTCCCGCGGGCTTGTCCGACTTGACATAGTCGCTCTTGCCCGCTTCCAGCCCGAGCCGCGCAAGCCTGTCAAGCGCCGCCGTTTCGCTGAGTCCCGTAAGCGCGGGCATGACAATGCTGACCGCCTCCTCGCCGCTTATCCTCAGCTTGACTGTACCCCCAACTGGAACATCGGCGTATGCCGACGGCTCGGTCGAGATAACGCTCCCCTCGGGAGTGCTTGTCCCCGTGACATATTCGACCTTACCCGAAAGTCCGAGCGACGTCAGCCGCTTCAGCGCGCTGTCCTCGCTCTCACCCGCAAGGTCGGGAAGCATAACCGTGTTTCTTCCGCGACTGACCGTCAGTGTCAGCGTGCACAGTCTCTCGTCCTTGACCACCTTGCGCTCCGCCCCTGCGGGCGGATACTGTTTTATAACGATACCGACGGGCACCGTTTCATCATATTCATATTCGATTATTACCCGGAAAATATTTTGCTCGACATCGTCCTCGCGGTACTCACCGCCGACATAATCGGGTACGATAACCTTGCGCACACCGCTCCTGTCGGGCATAATTATCATAGCAAACGCAGTAATACCACAGACCAGCGTCAAAACAACGCTTGCAACCGCCACGCCGAACAGGGTCGGCATATTGCGGGCCAAAAAATCGCCCGCGCGTCGCATTCTCTCCCGCCACGCTCGGCGGAATGTTGATTCCTCTCTGCCCTCTCGACTCGCCCGCATTGCGGCGTAGTCCTTTTTTTGTCCCCTCGTAAATTTTTGTGCCATAACTTTTGCTCCGTATTCGGTTTTATGTACGGTGGCACTTCACTGCGAAGCAACTTCACGTTGCCGCAGGCAACGCTTCACGCGCTCGGAGAGCGCGCTTCACGTTCCGCAGGAACACTTCACTCCTGCCCCGCCGCCTCGCGCCGCAGCTGTCCGCAGGACGCGTTTATATCGGGCCCCAGCTTGCGGCGAAGCGTCGCGCGTATGCCGCGGCGCTCCAGCACCGCGATAAAAGCCTTTATCGCACGCTCGTCCGAACGGACGAAATCGCGCTCCTTGACCTCATTGACGGGTATCAGATTGACATGTATAGGCATGCCGCCGTGGTGCTGGGCACCGTTGCGGCGCAGCTCACCGTTGAGTAGCTGCGACAGGCGTTCGGCGTGCTCTACCGTGTCATTTTCGCCCGAAATAAGCGTATATTCAAACGAAATTCTGCGCTCCGTCGCCTCATAATAATCTCTGCAGGCGGCAAGAAGCGCTCGGACACCGTATTTTTTATTGACGGGCATTATGCGCGAGCGCGTTTCATCGTCGGCGGCGTGAAGTGAGATGGACAGCGTTATCGGCAGATCCTCCGCGCGCAATCTCTCTATGCCGTCAACCAAGCCGCAGGTCGACAGCGATATATGACGATAGCCGATATTAAGCCCATATTCATGATTGACCAAATGCAGAAATTTTATTACATTATCGTAATTATCCAGCGGCTCGCCGATGCCCATCATAACGATATTTGATATGCGCTCGCCCGTGTCGCGCTGTGCGACGATGACCTGGCCCAGTATCTCGCCCGCACCGAGGTCGCGCACGCGCCCCCCGATGGTCGACGCGCAAAACGCGCATCCCATGCGGCAGCCCACCTGTGACGAGACACAAACAGTATTGCCGTGCTTATATTTCATTACCACGCTCTCGACACAGTTGCCGTCGTAAAGCTCGAACAGATATTTGACGGTGCCGTCTATAGCCGAGACCAGCTTTTTGCGTATCGTCGGCATATGAAGCTCGCTCGTCTCGGCAAGCCGCGCTCTTGTCGCCTTGCCGATATTGGTCATCTCCTCGGGACGCAGCCCGCGGTGCAATTGCTCAAAAAGCTGACGCGCGCGGTAGCGCGGCTCGCCTATGGATTTCATATATTCTTCAAGCTCATCGGGAAGCATTGACAGCAGCTCGGGCTTTTTTTCGTCCATATTTTTTCCTTTCATGATATTATGCGGCGCCGAGATAAAATAACATCTTCGGAGCGTCCCGCATATTTTATTTTGATGCCGAAAACAGCGCCTTAAACAGCCTTCTCCAGCGCCATTTTGACTATCGTCTCGCACAGCTCGCCGTACTCGATTCCCGCCGCGGCGGCCTCCTGAGGGAGCAAGCTGAGCGGCGTCATGCCGGGGAGGTTGTTGACCTCAAGGCACCAGAACTCGCCCTCGGTGTCCATGATAAAATCGGCTCGCGCATATCCCGACAGCCGCAAGCAACGGAATGCACGCACGGCATAGTCCTGCATACGCGCCGTCTGCTCGGGCGACAGCTCGGCGGGACATATCTCCTCTGTACAACCGCTTTGATACTTATTTTTATAGTCGTAAAAGCCGGATTTCGGGATTATCTCAATGGGCGGCAGTGCGTTCTCGCCCAAAATGCCGACCGAAAACTCCCTGCCCTCGATCTTTTTCTCAACTACGATCTTTCTTTCGTATCCCGCCGCAAATTTTATCGCCTCATCAAGCTCGCTCTCGCTACCCACGATGGAAACGCCCACACTAGAGCCGCACGCTGTCGGCTTGACGACGCAGGGCAGTCCCACCTCGCGCAAAATGCGCTCATAGGTGTCGGTCTCGGTGTCAAAATACAACCAATCGGGCGTAGGTATGCCCGCGGGACGCATCATACGCTTGCTGATATCCTTATCCATGGCGAGCAGACTGCCCGCATAGCCCGAGCCGGTATATTTTTTGATGCCGTAATTGTCAAGCGTGGCTTGCAGGCTGCCGTCCTCACCCATATCGCCGTGAAGCGCGAGAAAAACAGCGTCGGCGGCGCGGCAGGCGTCTATCACACCGGGGCCTATTTTTGCAGCTCTGCCGCCACAGCGTTTTTTGACCTCGTCAAGGTCGGGCACGCGATCTGATATGCCGAAATCGGCGGGGGGTGTGTCGGTAAAAAGCTCGCGAGCATCGCGGCCGCCGAGATCGATGCCCTCGTAAACGTCTATCATGAGTACCTTATGTCCCCGCTCTGCAAGCGCGCGGGCGATAAGTCCGCCCGAAACGAGCGAAACATCGCGTTCGGGAGACAAGCCTCCCGCAAGAATGGTTATGTTCAAAATGTTTGTTCTCCGTATAAAGATTATTGATGCTCCATCATGAGTCTGAACTCGATGGAGTCAAGCAATGCTTGCCAGCTGGCGTCTATAATATCGGTCGAAACGCCTGTGGTGCGCCAGACCGACTCGCCGTCCGTCGACTCGATAAATACACGGACTGCCGACGCGGTAGCCGCGCCTCCAACCGACGAGACTCTCACCTTAAAGTCGGTCAAACGCACGCGGTCAAGCACGGGATAAAAGCCCAAAAGCGCCTTGCGGAGCGCCAAGTCGAGCGCATTGACGGGTCCGTCACCCTCCGCAGCGGTTATCTCCTGCGCATCTCCGACCGTGACCTTTATGGTCGCCGTGCACTTGCTTCCGTCACCCAAAAGGCCCGTATGCCGCGAGCGGTAGGGCTGACCCACCACGACCTGAAATTTATCTATCCTGAAAAACTCACGTCGCCGCCCCAGTGCGTCGCAAAGCAGCAGCATGAGCGACGCCTCGGCGTTTTCATACTGATAGCCCTTTGCCTCGTACTGCTTGATCTTTGCGAGCGCCGCCGCTACCTCGGGCGAGTTCTTTGTCAGCCCCGGCATGATGGAGCACATTTTCTCCGCCAGAGCCGACCGCCCCGAAAGCTCACTGATAAGCATATTGCGGCGGTTTCCCACGTCGGACGGGTCTATATGCTCAAAGCTGCCCGGCGACTTGCGCACCGCATCGATATGAGTGCCCGCCTTATGTGCAAAGGCATAGCCGCCGACAAACGGCTCATGCTCATTAAAATCGAAATTCGCCAGCTCGCATATCTGCCTTGCAATGCCCGTCAGCGACCCAATGCGTGAGGCGTCTATGCATTCATACCCCAGCTTCAGCTGAAGCAGAGGAATGAGCGTACACAGATTTGCGTTTCCGCACCGCTCGCCGATACCCGAAACTGTTCCCTGCAGGTGCACAGCGCCGCCGAGAATGCCCGACAGCGTGCAGGCAACCGCCATTCCGAGATCGTTATGGCAATGAATTCCGAACTTCACATCGGGAAAGCGACGGCACATTTTTTCCACCGTCATGCCGACGATATCGGGCAGCATTCCCCCGTTGGTATCGCAAAGCACAACGCGGTCGGCACCCGCCATGGCGGCAGTCTCTATGACGCGCATGGCATAGAAGGGATTGTCGCTGTAGCCGTCGAAGAAATGCTCGGCATCGAAAATGACGCGCTTGCCCGCCGCCTTGAGAAAAGAGACGGTGTCGGCTATCATTTCGAGATTTTTTTCGGGCGTTGTCCTCAGCACCAGCTCGACCTGCCGCTCGGACGCCTTGCCGAATATCGCCACGTCCTCTACGCGACAGCGCTTGACAGCCCTCAGCCATTCGCAATTCTCCGCGCTCTCATTTGCGCGTCGGGTCGAGCCGAAGGCAACTATGCTCGCGTTTTTGAGCGGCAGGGCCGCCGCGCGGTCGAAAAAGGCAATGTCTGCATCACTTCCCGCGAAATACCCCGCCTCTATATAGCATATGCCGAGACGGTCGAGCGCGTCAATAACGGCGAATTTTTCTTCGTCCGTAAATGAAATGCCCGCGCCCTGCATGCCGTCACGCAGTGTTGTGTCATATATTTCCAGCTTCATTGTCTCGCTCCTTTTTCGGGGATGGGAGTAATATCCTTATTGCTCTGTCTCGGTTTTCTATGTCAAAATATATCTCGCTCTCATATCCCGAGTCCGCGGCGATGGCGGCGATGTCCGCCGTCTGTCCGACGCCGCATTCAAACAGCATAAAGCCGCCCTGTTTCAGCGCGCTAACGCTGTTTTGTATCAGAGCACGATAAAAATCAAGTCCGTCCCGCCCGCCGTCAAGCGCCAAGGTCGGCTCAAACGCAAGCTCGGGAGCAAGGGTAGTTATGTCATCTGTCGGAATATAGGGAGGATTTGAAATAACAGCATCAAGCTCGCCAATCCGCCCCCACAATGCCTCCTCACGCATGTCCCCGTTCACGACCTCAAGCCGCGATCGGACGCCCGCATTTTCGGCGTTTTGGACGGTCAGCGCCCGCGCTGTCGGCGAAATATCCACCGCGACAGCGACCGTATCGGGACGCGCCCTCAGTATCGAGACCGAAATACAGCCGCTTCCGCAACCGATATCGGCAAAGCGCGCACCGTGCGGCAGCTGCTTTATTGCCTGCTCGACCAGCAGCTCGGTGTCGGCGCGCGGGATGAGCACGCCCTCGGCGACAGCAAGGTCGGAATCGTAAAAGCCCCACCTGCCCAGTATATATTGAAGCGGGTAATGCTCGGCGCGTTTTTTTACCGCACACGCGAGCGCTTCCGACTCAAAGTCCCGCTCTCGGCACAGCACAAGAGCCGCACGTTCTACGCCGCAAAAATGCTCGATGAGCAGTGCCGCGTCATCCGACGGCGACTCAATACCCACCGCGGCGAGAGCATTGCATATATCCCGATAAGTCACGCCTGCACCCCCTCAAAAAACAATACTTCATATTATTATAACAAATATTTCACACAAAATAAAGGGGTTTGCGCAAATTTGTGCCCTTGTGCATATTTCTTTCACAAACAGATAAGAATAAATTTACAAATAATTCATTGCATTTGTGCATTAATTATGCTATAATATAGACGAAAGAAGAATATCACTCATAACAAGGAGGTTATTATCATGTTCAACTGGTTCAGACGCGAGCCCGAAAAGCCCAACTACGCCAAGATCGTCGGCATTACTCTCGCCATCATCGCGGCAATAGGCGCTGTCGCTGTAGTAGCCTACAAGCTTTTCAACAAGTATTTCAAGCTGGTCGACGGCGAATGCGAGGATTTTCTTGACGACGAATGCGAGGATTGCGACATCTGCATCGAGGATGACAGTGACTGCGAATGCAATGCTGTCGTAGAAGACAACGAGTAATCCGGTAAAACGGTAAACAAAAAACGGCCCTCGGGGAATCCCCGAGGGTCGTTTTTTGTCAAAGTCCGCGAATTCTCTTTCTAAGGTTTCATGTGAAACGCAAAGGCCTTAAATGACCTCAATACTCTCGATAACGACAGCGTCTCTCGGTACGTCCTGCATATACCAGCCGCGATTGCCCGTTTTGACCGAAGCGATCTTGTCGATCACGTCCTCGCCCTCGATAACCTTTCCGAATGCCGCGTACTGCGCGTCAAGGTGCGGAGAGGGCTGATGCATGATAAAGAACTGCGAGGATGCCGAGTCGGGATCCGAGGTGCGCGCCATGGAAAGCACACCGCGCTCGTGCTTTATGTCGTTCTTCAAAAAGCCGTTTGCGGCGAACTCGCCCTTGATGGCGTCCGCTTCCTTGTCCTCAAACATTTCGGTGTACCCGCCGCCCTGTATCATAAAGCCGCGGATAACGCGGTGGAAAATGGTACCCGAGTAAAAGCCCTCGCCAACCAGCTTCAGAAAATTCTCGACAGTCTTTGGTGCCTTTTCGGGGTACAGCTCGGCGATCATCTCGCCAAATCCCTTAACTGTTATTTTTACTTTTGGATTGCTCATTTTTTATCTCCGTTCTGATTGTTAATAAATTTTATTATTTGGTTGTAGTACCTTGTTTCATCTAAAGCTTTACAATGTCTTAGCCTCTCCCTATGGGAGAGGTGTCGCGGCAAGCCGCGACGGAGAGGTGTTTATTAGCATCGATCTTACCCTCTCAGTCGCCTTTGGCGACAGCTCTCCCCCAGGGAGAGCCTTTTTTTGCAATGTCGGCTTTTAGTTGAAACAGGGCTGTAGGATTATTTGCGTGAAAACGTGAAAAATAATTAAATTCACACGTTTTCGTTATACGCCGCCGTCAGCAGTTCATTGATTCTATCCTGCCGACCTCCAAGATACAGCCACCCCATCAGCGCCTCCATACCCGTTGCCGAGCGGTATTCCGACGCTGTCGCGTGGCGCGGCAGATTTGTGTGACCGATGTTTCGCCCGCGGCGGAATATCGCCGCCTCGTCCTCGCTCAGCGCGGGCAATATTTTCTTCATCGCCGCCGCCTGGCGGGGCGCGGTGACGTAGGACAGCGCCTCGGCGTTAAGCTCGCGCGAGCCCGAAAGCCCACTGCGGACGAGCCGCTCGCGAACCCACACCTCTATGACCGCGTCGCCCAGATATGCGAGCGCCTGCGCGGAATACACCGTCGCCATCAGAGCACGCCGCCCTTTGCAAGTGCGCGGCGTATCTCGCTTTCGATTCCGTCTGCCATGAGCGTAAAGCCCAGATCGTTGGGGTGGACGGCGTCCATGGTGCACTCGTTTTCATATTTGCCGAGGAAAAAGCTTTCGCCGTCGATATAATAAACATTTTTATCGCCCAACGACAGCGCGTGACGGTAGGTATCGATAATAACATCGCGGCGCTCGGCAAATTCGGACTGGTTGGTCGCGATATTAGGACGGGATATCATGATATAAGGTGTGTCGGGACGCTTGGCGCGGAAAATATCGTAAACATTTTGGTGCGTGTCACGCAAAAATGCCGCGTTGGGAGCGTTATGGTCGTAATCGCACACAAACAGGCACATATCCATGCCCGCCATATACTCGACCAGCACAGGCTCGCCCTTTGCCTTGCCCGAAAAGCCAAGATTGATATAATCCATATTCAGTCTGCGGGAAAGTATGCTCTGATATATCAGCCCCGGGCGCGACGCGGCGGTACCGTGAACTATCGAGCTACCGTAGTACACAATAGGTGAGGAATTGCGGTACTTCTTGCCGCTCTCCAGCTTTGCGTCCTCCTGCAGACCTATATAAAGATTTTTCACAACGCCGTGTATGGGGAAGTTGATGGTAAAGCTTCTCATGCGGCGAGGTCCTGCAATCTTGAGTATCTGCTCATAGTCGTTTTCAAACTTATAAGGCGGCAAAAACGGCTTTATAAAGCGCGAATCCGTGTCGGTATCCTCGTAAAGATCAAAGCCGGCGCCGTTGCACAGCGTTGTGTGCGAGCTGCGGGCATAGGGACCCATCTCGACCTTGATGGCTATATAGCTCGAATCGGTTGAAAAACGGACGCGTCCGCCCGCCGACTCGCGGCACAGCTTTGCCACTCCCTCGCTGGTCGCCTCGGCGACATCTGCGGGCAAACGGCGGAAATAGGGCTGGTTGTAAACATCATAAAGGCCGTAAATATCAAACGGCGGCTTGCGAATATCGTAAAACTTTACGTCGGGCTCCTCGATAGTGGTCGCCACGATCATATTTTTATCTACTTCAACATACGCTTCTTTTTTGATATCTTCCATTGTTGCTCTCCTTTCAGCTAAAATCATGGCGAAGTGCGCGGACGAGTATGCGCTCGATCGCGTCTGCCATTTTGAGAAATCCGATATCGGTGGGATGTGTTCCGTCGACAGTGCAGAGGTCCTCGTCAGGTCCGCGGAATATTCCCTCTCCGTCTATATACCACACATTTTTGTCACCCGACTCGCGAGCATACCGGTAGGTATTGACAATGACCTCGCGGCGCATTATGCTTTCGTTTATATTATTGTCGTAATCGGGGCGTGACAGCATGATATAGGGAACATCGGGATTTTTCTCGCGGAATATCTTGTAAAGGCGGCAGTGCGTATCGTTAAGATATTCGGGGGTTGGCGCGTTGTGGTCGTAATCGCAGACAAACGCCAGCATTTTCTGCTCGGCGATATAATTTGCGATGATCTCCTCGGCGCGACCGCTTCCCGAGAAACCGAGATTGACAAAGTCAAGGTTTTGTCTGCGCGAGATTATGCTTTGATAAGCATTTCCGGGACGCGATGAGCAAGCACCCTGCGTAATAGAGCTGCCATAATAATAAACGGGCAGCGGCGAGCGGTATTTGAGTCCGCCTTCTACCTTTGCGTCCTCCTGCAAGCCTATATAAAGCCAATTTACGGGGTTATATGTGGGGAAATTTATCGTATAATGGCGCATTCCGCCCTCGCCCACCTTGATTACCGACTCATAGCCATCCTTAATGGTGACGTCGGGCTTGAACGGGCGAACAAAGCGGCTGCCGCCCTCCTCGGTGTCCTCGAAAAGGTCAAAGCCCGAGGTTCCCGTCAGCTGCATATGCGAATAACGGGTAATATACGGCATGGAGCACTTGATGGCTATGTAGCTTGAATCGGTGGAAAAGCGAACACGTCCGCCGGCAGTCATAAGATAAAGTCTCTTGACTCCGCTGTTGGTGTTCTGCCCTATCTCGTCGGGCAGACGCTTAAAAACAGGCTCGGTCTGCGGCTCGTAAAGTCCGTAAATATCAAACGGTGCGCGTCTGACATCGTAAAACTTTATATCGGGCTCGGCTATCGTCGTCTCGACGACCATATTCTTGTCCACCTCAATAAATTTGTTGTCTGACATACTACTCTCCTTGGTTGTTTATATACGGGGCTTTGCCCCGAACCCCACTTAAGAAACTTTTTGAAAAAAGTTTCTTAAGAATTTTCAAAAACTTTTAACAAACAAATATTGATAATCGTTTGTTTACAGATCGAAAACCATGCGTCGTCTTGCTTCGCATCCGACGCCCATCCGGAAAGCATGCAATATTTCCCGGAAAATAATTTAATAATTTGCTTTTCGCATAGTGAAAACATTTCACTCCGCGCTCTGCGCGGAATTTCACTCGCCGTCGCAGACGGCGAATATCACTTTCTTGCAGTTCTGCTTTTCGCAGAACCGCAAGAAACCACAAGGGGGACGCCGCGCCAAATTCAACACAGCATCCCCCTTTACGGTTTAATACAGCTCTTGCTCGCTAACGAGCGGAGCCGACTTTTTATTTGACTTTTTGCCCGCGGAGATACCCTTGTCGTCCAGGTACATAACTACCTTGCGGTTGTTTTCCGAGCCGATGGAATTGGTGGAAACACCCTCGATGCCCTGCACCTCGGAATGAATGATGCGGCGCTCATAGGGATTCATGGGCTCGAGCATTACGCTCTTTTTGTAGCGCAGAACCTTGTCTGCCATGCGACGAGCCAGTGCGCGCAGAGCCTCTTCTCTCTTGGCGCGGTAGCCCTCGGCGTCCAGCGTGATCTTTACATGCTCGCGCTTTACACCATTGACCTTTTTGTTGGCAGCGAGATTTGCGAGGTACTGAAGCGAATCCAGTGTTTCGCCGTGATGACCGATAAGCACACCCGAGCCGTCACCATCGATATTGATGAGCATATCGTCGTTGTCGCCGTCGGTCATGACAGCGCTGGCGGAAAGTCCCATGTCCGAAATAACATTCTTGACGAATTCAAGCGCAACCTCCGCGCCCGACATGGTATAGCTTGCGGAAATCTTAGCGGGAACGGCACCAATGCCGAACAGTCCCTTTTTAGGCTCCTCAAGAACCTCATACTGTATGCTTTCGGCGTTGGGCGCGCCAAGCTCACGGACTGCCGCCGCAACTGCCTCTTCGACCGTCTTGCCGGTCGTTATAACTTGCTTATTCAAAAGAATTCTCCATTCTATCGATAGATTTATTATTTATTGTCGGTATTGTCGGCGGAATCGCTCTGCCCGGCGTCCTTTTTGTCCTCCGAGACCGTAGCATCCTCCGCTTTATCGGCGGGGGCATTCTCTGCCGCCTTTTTCTCGGCAGCCTGCTTTTGCTTTGCCTCTTTTGCCTTTTTCTTGAGCTCCTTGAGTGAAAGCTGGGGACGGTCGTCCTCTTTCTTGATCAAAGTGCTGTCGGCAAGGCGCTTGTTTTCCGCCTCTTTCTTGGCAGCCTCCTCGGCCTCCTGTGCTTCAAGACGTGCCTTGCGCGCCAGTGCGGCTTCTCTCGTATCCTCGAAATCCTCGTCGTCTATATGGTGGAGCGAGCGGACGGCCTTGCCCGACGAGCCTGTTCTGGGTGCGGGAGCGGGCTTACCCTTGAGTATCTCTTTTTCCGCCGCCTTATACTCTTCCTCGGTAAAGGTGGGGACGGGCATGACCTTTGTCATGATGATCTTGGAAACAGTGCCGAGTATGCTCTTGAACATCCAGTAAACACCCAGCGCCGCAGGAACTACAAAGCAGATATAAACGCTGAACAGCGGCATGGTAATATCCATGACGTTATTGGAGCAGCCGGTAGCCTGATCGGTGGTCTGAGGCTGATATGTCAGCTTGCGGGTGATCTTCATGCTTCCGAAATAAACAACGAAGGTCAGCACGGGAATGAGCAACAGCCAGCTGAATTCCTTAATAGATGGAACGAGGCCGAGATTAAGTCCGAACAGGTTGAAGTTGGGGAAGGTTGAGCCCTCGAGCGCCTCGACGATCTCGGTGCCGTTGGAGAAGTAAACGAAATCCTTGAGCTTTGTAAAGAACTCGGCTCCGTACTCCTTGATAAGCGATGCGATCTCGATGGTTCCTCTGGACGAATTGACGGCAAGTCCCAGTCCTCCCGCCGCCTCGGAGGTGTTTACGAAAGTATAAAGCGCGGTCGACAGCTCGTTTGACATCTTCATAACGTAAACGATGGGGTCGATAACAACCTGATACAGTATCATGACGACTGCGAGCTGCAGTATCATGGGCAAGCATCCCGACGCGGGGTTAAAGCCCTCGCGCTGATACATTTCCTGTATCTCGGTGCTCATTTTCTGCTTGGTCGCCTGATCCTCACGGCCTGCGTACTTTTTGCGGATAGCGCGCTCTTTAGGCTGAAGCGACGCCTGCTTGATAGAGTTTTTCTGCTGCTTGATGGCAATGGGCAGTGTTATAAGCTCCAGTATGATGGCGAAAAGGAGCAGACCGATAACATAGTTGCCGCCGACGATCATTGTCAGCCAGCTGAGTATGCTACCCGCCGCCAGCTTGATGACCTCGAAAAAGCCGGTGGGCTTATCGAGCGAGATATCTGTCTTCATCTCTTCGATGAGCTCCTCGACATCTGCCATGTTGATGGCGGAATAGTCGACGTCCTCTACGCGGACCTTTTTGTCCGCCGCTGCGTTTGCCTGCTCGACAGCGGCTCTTGCCGCCTCAATGTCTCCCGCAAAATAAGCCGCCGTCAACTTGTCGCGGGGAGTGCGAGTGTCCTCTGCCTTGCTGTCAGCCGTTGCCGCCGAAATTATCTCGGCGAGGGCTTCCAGCTTTGACTCGGTCAGCGAGGGAGCTGCCGCAGTCTCGCCCTCTGTCGTGTCCGGCACGGGCACGGTATCAGAGGCAGCGCCGTCGACAGTCTCAACGGTTGCCGACGCGACTACTCCGAACATACCGATAAGGCAGGTGAGCGTAAGCAATGCACAGAGCAGCTTCAGCGCACGGTGCGCTGATGTTTTGGTTTGTGGCATTTCACTTTTTTCCCGCGCCCGATCAGCTCGGCCCACGGGATCCTCTCTTGTTTTATTTGGTTGACTTGTCACTGTCGTCACAATCTTGTGTCGCCTCATTATTTTTTATCCTGCGCGGGCGGCGCTCGGGTACGGGATCATAGCCTCCGGGGCAAAAGGGATTGCAACGGAGTATTCTCCAGACGGTGAGTGCCAGTCCCACAAAAAAGCCACGTTTCTGGAACGCCTCAACGGCGTAGGCGGAACAGGTCGGCGTAAACCGACATGTCGGATGACGTTTGAGGGGAGAAAGATATTTTTGGTAAAGACGTATAAGCCAGATACAAATATGTTTCATGACATTTTCGTTTCGGCAAGCATACCGAGCTTTGAGAAAGCATATTTCAGCTCGCGTGCGATATCGGTGCTTTTTTTATCCGCTATTCCCTCGCGCGCGCTGATGACGATGATAAAGCCCGTCCTCAGCGTCGGCTCGACGGTGTCAAGCGCCGCGCGAATGACGCGCCGCGCCCGACTGCGAACAACCGCGCCGCCGATCTTTTTCGAAACCGTAAGACCGACGCGGTTGAGATATTTTTTCTCGGGATTTGCCCGCATCAGGCGGTACGCCGCCTTGTCCTTCAGGACAAAAACGCAGATATACCGCCCGCAAAAGCGGCTCCCGTTTGAATATGCTTTGCCGAACAGGTGGTTTTCGGTGAGGGAAAGATGTTTCATAACTACCTCACTTTTGATTTTTTGCCGACATTAAAAACCCCGACGCTCCTAAAAACACTTGTTGCGTTTGTCGGCGGTCGGTGGTTTTATCTCGATATTGACTATCGCGGTGAAGGCTCGGAGCAGATCAATAAGAAAGTCTTACTCTGCCTTTTGCACGTCTTCTCTTAAGGACTTTTCTGCCGTCCGCGGTTCTCATTCTTTTTCTGAAGCCGTGCTCCTTCTGTCTCTGACGCTTTTTGGGCTGATAGGTTCTAAGCATTTTAGATGCACCTCCTTGTGGTTTGGTTATCGGAAGCGTAATATTCTGCTGATTTACACGTCCTGACACAATGACAGCCTATATTATACACCGTTTTATACCGCTTTGTCAATAGATTTTTGAAATTTTTCCAGCGGTTTTATTATTATTGTTGACAAATTTACGCGCAAAATGATATAATAATGCCGTGAACGGTCACAATAAGGCCGGACACCGTAAGGGTGCGCTCAAAACGGTGCGGCGGTTGCTTTCCGATTCCGGGAAGTCATATCTGATACCATTTATGCCATAACTCGGACACCCGCTTGCGGGTGCGACAGGTGGCAAGTAGATTTTGTTACCGTGTGGCAATATGCCACCGTTGCCTTCCCGAGATGGGAGGTGATGCCGATGTATATAACATTGGAGCAGTTGTTCCTGATAGCAGGATTCATACTCGCGCTTTTGGTTTACATGGACAACAAAAAAAGATAACCGCCCTGACGACCAATCTTAGCGATTATCTTTAATCATTGAGCTTGGAAGCAACCGTCGCCGGTGCCCCTTACGTGATTATAATAGCACATTTTTGCCTTATTGTCAAGCGGTATTTTGATTTTCATTCCAAAGGAGGTCGCGTATGCTGAAAATACTGACCGAAGCCGAATTCAACCGTCAGCTCTCGTCCCCCGAGGCGGGATATCTGCTTTTCGGCGACGAGGACTACACCAAGCAGCACGCACTGCGCCGTCTGCGCGAGGCTGTTTGCCCCGACCCCGTCGCCGCGACCTTTAACGACATTCGCTTTACCGCGCTCGATTTCACGCCCTCCAAGCTGCTCGACGCGCTCGAGCCACCTCCGATGCTTGGCGAGCGCAAAATAATCTCGGTCACAGGGCTGGATTTTTCCCTCTTGCGCGCCGACGAGACAAACGCGCTCTGCGACGCGCTCGGAGCACTCGCCGATTACGACTACAACACGCTGGTCATCTCGCTCTCCGAGGGTGCCATCGACGAGGGAAGACTGCCCAAAAAGCCCTCTGCCCTGCTCACCAGACTTTGTGAGCATCTGACGCCCGTCCGCTTTGCCCGTATAACGCCCGCCCGCCTTGCCGGCTGGGTAGGCAAGCACTTCGAGCACAACGGCGTCAATGCCGCTCCCGCGCTGTGCGCCCGCGTTGTGGACTATTGCGGCACCTCCATGTTTACGCTTGCCGCTGAGGTGGACAAGATCAGCTTTTACGTCCGTGCACACGGACGTGCCGAGCTTTGTGAGGACGACATAACCGCCGTTGCGGTGGCCGACACCTCTTACGACGCTTTTGCCTTTGCCAACGCGCTGATCGCGGGCGACCGCCCCCGCGCGCTGGGCATACTGGCTGTCATGAAGCAGCAGCGCATCGAGCCGACCGTTATCATGGGCGACGTTTCAAAATCGTTTTGCGAAATGCTCTCGGTGCGTCGTCTTATGGACGAAGGCGCCGCCATTCCCCTGATTGCCGCGACGACCAAGATACACGAATACCGCGTAGGTCTTTACGCCCGCGGCGTTGCATCGACAGACGGCGATGCGCTGTGCCGAATTATCCAAATGTGCGCCGAGGCGGACGCCGCCGTCAAGCTGTCACGCGGATATGAAGCGATAGAACGCCTTATCTGCGGGATTTGACGTTATCTGTAAATATTTCCTGCGCACAAATATCAGGAGGTCAAGATGAATAAAGAATTAGAATTTTTACTTTATAACACTCCTCAGGACGACGTTGAAATAAATGTCATGATCGACAAAGAAACCGTCTGGCTCACGCAAGCGCAAATGTCGGAGCTTTTTCAACGCGATCGCACTGTTATAACCAAGCACATCAAAAACATTTTCGATGAGGGAGAACTGGAAGAACAAAGCAATGTGCAAAATTTGCACATTCCAAATTCTGACAAAAAAGTTGCTTTTTACAGCCTTGATGTTATCATTTCGGTAGGCTATCGGGTAAAATCTCTGCGCGGCACACAATTCCGCATTTGGGCGACCGCGGTGCTCAAGGAATATATCCGCAAGGGCTTTGTTCTCGACGACGAGCGCTTAAAGCAAGGTCAGACAGCCTTCGATAAGGATTATTTTCAGGAATTGCTTGAGCGCGTTCGCTCTATTCGCGCAAGCGAGCGCCGCGTATGGCAAAAAATCACCGACATTTTCGCCGAGTGCAGTACCGACTACGACAAGCGCTCTCCCGTCACAAAGGATTTTTACGCCACCGTGCAAAACAAATTCCACTACGCCATAACAGGTCAAACCGCCGCCGAGATCATATACAGTAAAGCCGACAGCGAAAAGCATAACATGGGGCTGACAACGTGGAAAAACGCTCCCGACGGCCGTGTTTTAAAATCCGATGTGACCGTCGCCAAAAACTACTTGAGTGAAGTTGAAATACGCCGTCTTGAGCGAACTGTTTCGGGCTTCTTTGACTATATAGAGGATCTGGTCGAGCGCGGCCACACCTTTACCATGGAGGATTTTTCAAAAAGCATTAACCGTTTCCTTGCGTTTCGTGAATATAAGATACTTGGGAACAAGGGCAGTATATCCCGTGAGGAGGCAGATCAAAAAGCATTTGCCGAATACGATAAGTTTAATAAAACACAAAAAATCGTGTCCGACTTCGACAAAGAGATACGCCGTCTCAAAGAAAAGCATGATACACGCGAGGACTGATATATGAACTTAAACGATACCATCGCCGCCATCTCCACGCCGCCCGGCAAGGGAGGAGTCGCACTTATCAGAATATCCGGCGACGAAGCGCTTTCCATTGCCGACAGGACTTTTCGCCCGAGATCGGGCAAAAGACTGTCCGACCTTGCCGCCCGCACGGCAATTTACGGCGACATTCTCACAAAAGAGCCGGACGGCAGTCTTGTTCGCATTGACGACGGCATCGCGACAGTTTTTCGTGCGCCCGCGTCATATACAGGCGAGGACACTGTGGAAATATGCTGTCACGGCGGCGCGCTTATCACGCGCGAGGTGTTGTCCGCCGTGCTCGCCGCCGGCGCGCGTCAAGCCGATGCAGGAGAGTTTACCCGCCGCGCTCACATCTCGGGGCGGCTGGGACTGTCTGCGGCGGAGGCGCTTGCCACGTTGCTTGACGCCAAAACACATGAACAGCTGAAACTGTCCCGCTCGGGGCTTGACGGCGCGCTGTCGCGCAAGACCTCCGAGCTTTATAGCGAGCTACGCCGCCTTGTCAGTGACGTCTATGCCCGCGTCGACTTTCCCGAGGAGGATCTGGCGGGGCTTTCCCGCGACGAGCTGACCGAGGGCGTGCGCCAAGTTGAAGCCGAACTGCGCCATCTCATGAGCACATATCGCACGGGGCACGCCATTTCCGAGGGCATATCCACCGTGCTTTGCGGCGCTACCAACAGCGGCAAAAGCTCGCTTTACAATGCCCTGCTGGGTAAGGACGCCGCCATTGTCACCGACATTGCGGGCACGACGCGCGATATTCTGGAGGACACCGTCAGCTTCGGCGGCGTCACGTTGCGCCTGTGCGACACGGCGGGGCTGCGCGAGAGCGAGGACACGGTCGAGCGCATCGGCATTGAGCGGGCGAGAGAAAAAGTCGAGTCCGCAGAGCTTGTCATCGCGCTGTTTGACACCTCGCGCGAGCTGACCGAGCAGGACACTGCCCTGCTCGGCTATCTGGACGGACTTATTTCCCCGGTAATAATTCTCGAAACAAAATCCGACCTGCCCGCCCGCGCATCATTACCCGGGAAATACAGCGCCATCCGCGTCTCGACCAAGACAGGAGAGGGACTGGAGGCGCTGGCGGCACGTATAAATTCGCTTTTTATCGACGGAAATATAAACATTTCGACCGACGCGGTCGCCGCGACCGCGCGTCAGTATGCCGCGCTTTCCCGCGCTGCCGACGCGGTATCGGGAGCGCTGGCGGCGCTTGATGCGGGGCTTCCGGAGGATATCGCGGGCAGCGACATCGAGCTTGCCATGTCCGCGCTCGCCGAGATAGACGGGCGCGAGGTCACCGCCGACATCGTTTCCGAAATATTTTCCCGCTTTTGCGTGGGAAAATAAACGAAATTTTCAAAAACCGCTTGCAATCCCGCCCCAACGCATATATAATTAAAGCATCAACTGACATAGGAGTGCCATTATGAAATTTTGCAGTAAATGCGGTACCTCTCTTGCCGACGACGCGCAGTTTTGCTCGTCCTGCGGAACGCCCTGCGCGGCGCAAAACGCCGAATCCGAGTCTAAAGCCGGAAACGCAAGCACAACCGAAAACAATACTCCGAAAAGCGACAAGGACACCGTTTCGGCGGCGTTCAACAGCTTTACCGACAAAATAAGCCGCATGACGGGCGGCAGCGGCGCGGTGCGCCCTCCGCTCAAAACACTGTTTTCCAACATATTCACAAAGCATACCCCACGTGAGTCCGAGGACATTTTCATTTGCGGTACGGAGAGCACGCAGTCCGAGCTTACCGATGCCGACACCGCATGGCCGCGCCCCTGGCTGTGGTCGCGCATTCTGCTGGTGTTCGGAATAGCCTTTGTGCTGTTGCATTTTTGCTGTGTCAACTTCGGCAACACAAACAGCTTTCCCGGTGTCATTTTTCTGGGAGCGTTTGCAATTCCCTTTGCCGTGCTTATGTTTTTCTTTGAGGCTAACACGCCCCGAAACATCAGCTTTTTCACAGTCCTCAAATACTTTTTGATCGGCGGCTGTGCTTCGCTGGTCGTAACGCTGTTTTTGTTCGACATTTTGAATTTCGATCTCGACCAGTATCTCGACGCGATACTCACCGGCATTATAGAGGAGACCGCAAAGCTTGCCATCGTGGCGGCGGTCATATATAAGAGTCCCAAGATCAAATACGCCATCAACGGCATTTTGGTCGGCGCGGCTATCGGCACCGGCTTTGCCGCATTTGAGTCGGCGGGCTATGCCTTTAATATTTTCCTCACCGCCGTTTTTTCGAGCGGGTCGCTCTCGGTTGCATACAGCGAGATGGTCGAAAATATTTTGTTGCGCGGCATTCTCTCGCCCGGCGGTCACATCGCATGGGCGGCGATCGCGGGATATGCGGTCATGCTGGTCAAGGGTGATGCACAGCTCAGCGTCGGTTTTCTCAACAAAAAGGCGTTCTGGAAGATATTCTGGATTCCGATCGCCCTGCACGCCGTCTGGGATATGCCCTTTTCGTTCGGCAACAGTATGGCGGGCGCGATACTGTTCCGCCTTGTGCTGGTGGTGCTTGCATGGATAGTTTTGCTGGTGCTCATCGGCAACTCGCTCTCCCAGATCGGCGAGATACTCAAGAAAAACAAATCCGCGCTCGTCCCTCCCGCACCGCAAGCCGAGGCAGACACCCCGACGCAGCCCGAACAAAATAACCAAAACGAAAAAGAAAACGAATAAATAAACGAAAATCCGCCCGCCGACATTGTGAAATGTGTCAGCGGACGGATTTTGTTTTTACGCCGTAGGGCGGGGGCTTGCTCCCGCCGCAACGGTAGATTTATGCGTTCCTCGCGGGTCGGCGACCCATTCCTTACTGCTCGATCTCTTCCATGATATAAGCTTCGAGGATATCGCCGATCTTGAGGTCAGTGAATCTTTCAAGGCCTATACCGCATTCGTAGCCGCTCGCAACCTCGCGAACGTCGTCCTTGAAGCGGCGGAGCGAGGATATCTTATCCTCGAACACGACCACACCCGCGCGAAGCACACGAATGAGCGAAGCACGCGTGATCTTGCCGTCCTGAACGTACGAGCCCGCAATAGTGCCGACATTGGGAACGTGAATGGTCTGTCTGACCTCGGCGTGACCCATGAGAGTCTCCTTATACTTGGGAGCCAGCATACCTTTCATGGCCGCTGTGATCTCCTCTATGCACTGGTAAATGACTCTGTAGGTGCGGATATCGACATTCTGTCTCTCAGCGCTGTCCAGCGCGCTCTTATCGGGGCGCACATTAAAGCCTACGATAATTGCATTGGATGCTGCGGCGAACATAACGTCACCCTCGGTGATACCGCCCGCTGCCGCGTGGATGACCTTGACCTTGACTTCCTCGTTGGATATCTTCTCCAGCGACGCCTTGACCGCCTCTGCCGAGCCGCCGACGTCTGCCTTGACGATGATATTGAGCACCTTGACGCCGTCGGATATCTGCGCGAACAGGTCATTGAGGTTAGCGCGGGCATTTGCCTTGAACACTTCCTCCTTTGCCTTATCGCGGCGCTGATCCGCCAGCTCTCTTGCCATCTTTTCGTCCTCAACGGCGTTGAATTCGTCGCCCGCCTGCGGAACCTCGGCAAGACCCGTGATCTCAACGGGGACGGAGGGGGCGGCGCTCTTGAGCGTTCTGCCGGTATGGTCGGTCATGGCGCGGACGCGGCCGACTGCGGTGCCCGCGATAACGACGTCGCCGCTGCGAAGCGTACCGTTCTGAACCAGCACGGTAGCCACAGGTCCGCGGCCCTTATCCAGCTTTGCCTCGATAACGATACCCTTTGCGCGTCTGTTGGGGTTAGCCTTGAGCTCCTTGACGTCTGCGACCAGCAGTACACTTTCGAGCAGGTCGTCAATGCCCATGCCCGTGAGCGCGGAAACGGGAACGCAGATCACGTCGCCGCCCCATTCCTCGGGAACAAGCTCGTATTTTGTAAGCTCCTGAAGTATATGATCGGGATTTGCCGTGGGCTTATCCATCTTATTGATAGCAACTACGATATCAATGCCCGCCGCTTTCGCGTGGTTTATAGCCTCGACGGTCTGGGGCATAATGCCGTCATCTGCCGCGACGACGAGTATTGCGATATCCGTCGCCTGTGCGCCGCGGGCGCGCATTGCGGTAAACGCCTCGTGACCGGGGGTGTCAAGGAAAGTAATATCTCTGCCCTTGATCTTTACGCGGTAAGCACCGATGTGCTGTGTGATACCGCCCGCCTCGCCCGAGGTAACGTGGGTATGACGAATAGCATCGAGCAGCGAGGTCTTACCGTGGTCAACGTGACCCATGACGCAGACGACGGGTGCGCGCTCGAGCAATGCGGACTCATCGTCCTGCTGATCGTCGAACAGCTTTTCTTCGATGGTAACGACCACCTCTTTGGTGACCTCGGCACCCAGCTCATCCGCGATGAGATAAGCGGTGTCGTAATCTATAAACTCATTGACAGTCACCATCATGCCCATCATCATGAGTCTCTTGACGACCTCGCCCGCCGTCACCTTAAGGCGAGAGGCAAGCTCGGCGACACTGATTTCATCGGGAATGGACACCTTGACGGGCTGTTTTTTGATGACATGCTGTTTTTTGGGCTGGAACTTCTGATTTCTCTGGTTCTGGCGCTGGTCTGTATTCTTTTTCTTGACGCGCTCACTGCCACCGCGCATATCGCGGATGGACTCGGGAACGATGTTATCCAGCTTTTCGTCGTACTTGGAAAGGTCGACTGTAGTGCCTCTGGTATCTATGACGCGAGGTCCCGTACCCTCCTTTTTGGGGCCCTGACCGCGAACGATGGGCTGCGCCTGGAAGGTCTCGCGAGGCTGACCCGAGCGCTCTCTCTCGGGCTTCCGACCCTGCTGACCGGGGCGCTGTCCGCCCTTGTTGTCGCGATTATCCCGATTATCGCGGTTGTCTCGACTGTCAAAAGGACGGCCCTGACCGCCTGCAGGACGGTCCTGATTGCGGTCAAATGCGGGGCGATCCGAGTTACGATCCGAGTTACGGTCGCCGTTCTGGGGACGCTGGCCCTGCGGTGCGCCGTAAGGTCTGTCATTCGGGCGCTGGGGTGCGCCGTTATTTCTGTCTCTGTCAAACGCGGGACGCTGACCTGCGTTATTATTCGTATGGGGTTTATCCTGATGCCGGTCGCCACGCTCCGGACGAGCATCCTTGTTGCGGTCATTCTTCTGCGGCTGTCCCGACTGACGGTCACCGCGCTCATAGCGCGGCTGGCTTTGTGCCGGCTGCTGCGGCTGTGCAGGCTGCTTCGGTTGTGCGGGCTGTGTAGCTTGCGCCGCTTGTTTCGGTTGCGCCGGCTGTGCAGGCTTTTCCTGCGTTGCGGCCTTCTCCGAAACATTTTTTTCCGAAACGGGCTTTTGCGCCTCGGCTTTTTCCGTTGCGGCTTTATCCGCTACGGGCTTCTCCTGCTTCGGTTCTTCCGTCTTGGGAGCATCTGCCTCGGGTGCGTCTGCATTAAGCTCAGCCTCCTTTTTGGATGCGCCGGAAGAAGGTATATATGTTATACCGTCAAGATAATCCTCAATATTTTTTATTTGATGTGATGTTGTAAGCTGCTCAAAAAGCGCGTCGAACTCGGCGGGCTCGAGCGTTTTCTGGGACTTTGCCTCAAATCCTTTCTCCTTAAGAATATCGGTGATATCTTTGGTTTTGAGACCGAGATCCTTTGCAAGTTGATTTACTTTAAACTGCGGTGCTATTGCCATATATAAACCCCCATTCCGCCGCTTGCGCGGCAGCTTTTTGTCGTAGATTTTGCTTTGACCGACCCCGTTCAGCGTACTGAGTCGAGCTGTTTTTGTACCGCGCGACACAGATTTTCATCCGTAATACCGACCGCGGCAAGCTCTCCCGTCCGTCCCAGCGCCGCCGCGAGCGTCGCGGCATCAACCGGAATAACGGTGTGAGCAATATTATAGTATGTGCATTTGTCTGTTAATTTTTTATGCGTGTTTGCCGAGCATCCCTCGGCCTCAATGACCAGTCGCGGCTGTCCTTTCGGCGATTTTTTTCGCATCGCCTCGCAGACATTGTCCGTTCCGAACACCAGCGCGCCCGCGCGCACGCACAAGCCGAGCACGCCGAGCAGGCGACTCATGTCGCGAGCGTTGTCATTCGCACTCATTTGCGGCCTCTATCTCGCGCTCCATGGCGTCGTAAAGTTCGTCGGGGATGCTGACTCCGAGGCTGTGCTCGATGCGGCGGCTCTTTCTTGCCTTGCGGAAGCATTTTATGTCGCAGCAAATGTAAGCTCCCCGCCCCGACACCTTGCCGACAAAGTCAAGCTCAAGGCTGCCGTCCGGCCGTCTTACCACGCGCATCAGCTCGCGCTTGGGGCGATGCTCGTTACAGCCGAGGCACTGACGCTCGGGTATTTTTCTTTTTTTCTGCGGCTGCTCCACGGCACACCTCCGAATATGTTAAGCTTTGATATCTATCTTAAGACCCGTAAGTCTTGCGGCAAGGCGGGCATTCTGACCCTCTTTGCCGATCGCCAGCGAAAGCTGGTCGGGGTCGACGTTGACGCGGCAGGATCTCTCGGCTATCATTTCAACCGAATTGACTGTCGCGGGAGCAAGCGCCGCCGAAACAAATTCCGCCGCCGACTCGCTGTAAGGAACTATGTCTATCTTCTCGCCGCGCAGCTCCTCAACAATACCGGTGATTCTGATGCCGTGCGCACCGATGCAAGCGCCGACTGCGTCGACATCGGGCTCGCGGGACATTACCGCAATCTTGGTTCTCGAGCCCGCTTCGCGAGCCACGCTTTTAACAATAACGATGCCGTCCGTGATCTCGGGGATCTCCAGCTCGAACATACGGCGCACAAGTCCGGGATGTATGCGGGACAGTGTGACCAGCGGGCCTCTTGATTCCTTGTTGACCTCTGTGATGAACACCTTGATCTTATCGCCGACATTCAGCACCTCGCCGGGTATCTGCTCGCTCTTGAGCAGTGTGGCAAAGCCGGTTCCCGTTTCAAGCAGTGCGTTTCCGCTGACGGGATCCACCTTGCTGACGGTCGCGGTTATGATCTCCTCGCGCTTGCTTTCGTAAGCGCTTCTCATGACCTGTCTCTCGCCCTCGCGGATGCCCTGAATTATGACCGACTTCGCGGCGGCAGCGCTAAGGCGGCGGAAGTTTTTGGTCTTGACCTCGGTCTCGATGACCTTGCCGACGGTATGGCGCTTACTGATGGCCCTTGCGTCCTCCAGAGATATCTCTGTCTGGGGATCGGTGACCTCCTCAACGACTGTCTTGCACTGATAAACGCGCACATCCTCTTTGTCGGAATCAATGACGATGCGGACGCTTTCGTTTCCGTACTCCTTTTTATAAGCCGAAACGAGAGCTGCCTGTATCTTTTCGATCATATACTCCTTCGGAATGCCCTTTTCCTTTTCGAGCAGCTCGAGTGCCGCGAAAAACTCCTTGTTCATGACGGATCAATTTCCTTTCAAAATATCTTGTTCGTTTTATTTTAAATTGGGATAAATGTTATATTTGAGCGCGGGTGGATCAGTCTCCGAAATCGAAGACGGTCTTTATTTTCGACGCGGCGGTGCGGGCGACCTTTACTGTCTCTCCGTCAGGTGTGTCGATGACGATATCGCCGCCGTCAAGTCCTGCCAGCTTGCCGCGCAATGACTTGCGTCCCCTCTCGTCGGGGGCGAACAGCCGCACCTCGATCTCCTCGCCGACGCAGGCGGCGAAATGAACGTCGTATTTCAGCTCGCGCTCGACTCCGGGCGAGCTGACCTCGAGGTAATATGCGGTATCGATGGGGTCTGCCTCGTCAAGCAGGGGGTCGATGGTGCGGTGAAACGCCTCGCAGTCATCGATATTGATGCCCTCGGGCTTATCTATCGTGATGCGCAGTATGCGGCGGGCGCCCTCGCGGACGAATTCGACGTCCCAAAGCGAATATCCCATGTTATCGGCAACGGGCGTGAGCAGCTCGCGCACGGTACCGGCTATATTTTTTTGATTTGCCATTTTTATCTCCATTTCGCCGCTTTGCGGCGGCACCAATATAATCAATGAATTTTGCCCCTCGAGCAAAATTCGTGCGTGAAAAAGTGTACTTTACTATTAAACAGAAGTAACTTTCACGCTAAATATTCCTTTTTTCAACAATTAAGAGTGGGTCGTTTGACCCACTCTTACATCGTAATCTTCATAGTTCATGTACAGTATACCACATTTATTTTATAATTGCAATAGTTTTTTGATATTTTTTTGAAATTTTAATGAATTTTTTGTTCAAAGCAGGTTGCAAAGCCTTCTCCTTGAGGAGAAGGTGGCGCCGAGCAAAGCGAGGTGACGGATGAGGTGTAGCCGCGATAGCGGCGTTATAATTTAATAATACTAACAAACGGATGCTCCGCATCCTACACCTCATCAGTCACCGCGCGCCGCGCTTGCGCTTGCTTGCGGTGACAGCTTCCCCTCAAGGGGAAGCCTATTTATGGTGACGTTCTCCCGCCCTACGGACAACATAATATCGCAATCTCGCAACAACGGTCAATATAATTTTCTCGGTGTATCGGTAAGCCCTGCGAGGTAATCGAGCGAGACGTTATAATATTTTGCCAAGGTCACAAAATGATGCATGGGCATTTCTCGCGTGCCCCGTTCATAAAGGGAATATTGCGGTCTTGTTATATTCAAAATTTGAGCTATTTCGGCCTGTGTTTTATCGTTATCTTCACGGAGGTCACAAAGACGTTGGTAGTAATGCATAAAATTCAACTCCTTACGGCTGCATCAAATTTGTGTATTCAAACGAATACATTGTATTGTATCACAAAAATCCCGTTCACCTATTGATTTGTATTCAAACGAATACTAAAATATATGTATCCGAACGAATACAAAGGGGTGAAAAAATGATTTCTACATAAAAAACCTTGAAACGAGCCCCCTACGCACGGCTCCGTTTTGCTGCGACAGTGCCCCACGCCCGCCTTTCGGCGGGCAATTTTCTTATCATATTCCCCGCACCGTCACAAATCCTTCAATTAGAGTGTTTACAAATACACAAAGTTATGATATAATATTATAATAGTATAATGTTGTAATTTTGAAGACCGATATATTTCTCCGCCGGAAAGGAGGCACACCTTGAAAAAGAACAACTCTCCGTCGCGCCTGGACGTGCGCATACCGCTGACCGTTTGTGTACTTATCGGAATATTCATGCTCGCGCTTTATACGGTGCTCAGCTCCATGACCGACTTCCCTCCTCTCATACTCGGCATCGTGCTGACAGCGCTTTATGTCTATGTCGCCATTTTCGGCTTTGTTGCCGTCAAGAACCGCACAAAAAGAGCGGAGCAGGAAATAGCGCGCGCCAATGATTTTAACAAAGAGCTTTCCCAGATGTTCAACGAAACCGTTGACCTGCCCTACGCCGTTGTAGACCCCGACGGAACCATTGCCATAACCAACTCGGCGCTATCCGACCTTTTGGGTCAAAAGCTTTCGGGTGCGGCACGCATCGAGGACTTTTGCTCGGCTACCGCCGGCGAGATAATCAAGGCAAGCGAGCCGGCAGGTCAGCTGTCGCTCAGCCTTGACCACCGCCACACCACCCCCGTCATCCCCGGCGAGGGACTGCGGGTCAGCATTCGCCGCCGCCGCTTCACCGCCCTGAGCTATCCGATGGCGGTCCGTGGCAAAGACTGTCACCTCATTGTTTTCACTGAAATAACCGAGCTTGTGGCTCTCGAGGACAAAATGAAGCGGGAAAATCCCGTCGTCGCCTTTATCGTCATAGATAACCTCGAGGAGCTGGCTCAATACGTCCGCGTCAGCTACCGCGCCGCGGCTAACGAGATCGAAGCCATACTCAAAAAATGGGCTACCGAAATGAACGGTATCATCCGCGAATACGACCGCGACAAATATGTTTTGTTTATTTCCCAGGAAAAGCTGGAGGAATGCGTCAAAAACAAGTTTGAGATACTTGACACTGTACGCGATGTGCGTCTGGGTGACGACAATATGTCCGTCACGGTTTCGATGGGTATTTTCGCGGGCACAGGCACGCTTGCCGAGCGCGAATCGGAGGCGTCCACCGCGCTTGAGCTTGCGCTCGGACGCGGCGGCGACCAGGTTGCACTGCGCCGCGGCGGCGACACCGAATATTTCGGCGGCAGAAGCAAAAGCATACAAAAGCGCACCCGTGTTCGTTCGCGCGTCAATGCTAATGTGCTGTGCAACAAGATCGCGGAGTCGTCAAATATCATCGTTATGGGACATAAAAACCCCGATTTCGACTGCATAGGCTCGTGTATCGGTATAGCGCGGCTCGCCATGTACTGCGGCGTGCCCGTTAAGATAGTTTCTGATCTCAAGAGCGAGAGCCTTGCCGTTGTGCTCAAGCGCCTTTCGCGCTACGAGGAATACCGCGATATGTTTATTGACGCGCTGGCAGGGCTTGACCTTGTCCGTCCCGACACGCTACTCATTATTTGCGACGCCAACAACTTCAAGATAATCGAAGCGCCCGAGATCGCCGACAATGTCGACCGCATCGCCATCATCGACCACCACCGCCAGACAGCCAAGTTTGATTTTGAACCGCTTGTAAACTATATAGACCCCGCCGCCTCCTCCGCCTGCGAGCTTGTCTCGGAGGTGCTGGAGCAAAGCATGCCGAACGGAACGTTGCTCAAGGACGAAGCGACCGCCATGCTTGCGGGCATCATGCTTGACACCAAGCATTTTTCAAAAGAGACGGGCACTCGCACATTCTCCGCGGCGCTTTATCTGCAAAACGAGGGTGCAAAACCCGATCAGGCGCGCGCCTTCTTTGACGAAAACATCGACGAATTTCTCGCCGAAGCTAAATTCAGCAACGATATTGAAATTTATCGCGACAAGATCGCCATAACCCGCAGCGACGGCACCGGCTTTGAGGAATACGACCGCACTGCGGCGTCCAAAGCGGCGGATAAGCTGCTGGCGGTACGTCAGGTCGAGGCGGCATTCGCCCTCGTCCGCACAGGTAACACAATACGCATATCGGCCCGCTCCTCGGGTAAAATAAATGTTCAGCTCATTCTCGAGCAGCTCGGCGGCGGCGGCCACTTCGAGGCCGCCGGCGCACAGCTCGACGGTGCAATGGATAAGGTGTACGAGGTGCTGACCGAGGCGATTGACAAATATTTAAACGAGATCAAATGACATAGAAAGGATTTTTCCATCATGCAAGTAATTTTAACCTCCGACGTTAAGGGCCAGGGCAAAAAGGATCAGATAATCAACGTATCCGACGGCTACGCCCGCAACTTTCTCTTCCCCAAGGGACTCGCTATTCCCGCCGACAAAAAGGCGATCGCAGATATTAAGAACCGCGAAGCTTCGCGTCAGCACAAAATAGAGCTGGAGCGCGCCGAGGCTCAGGCAATCGCGGATAAGCTCGCAGGCATTTTGGTCAAGGTCAAAATGGGGGCGGGTGCCGACGGCAGACTTTACGGCTCGGTCACAGCAAAGGACGTTGCCGAGGCTCTTGAGCGCGACCACAAAATAGTTGTCGACCGCCGCAAGATCAACATTGCCGAGCCCATCAAGGCGTACGGCAACTACACACTCGACATCAAGCTTTATACCGACGTGACGGGCAAGATCAATCTGCTCGTCTGCCAGAACTGATAAAATGAACGAGGAACTTGTCCGCAAGCTTCCCTTTTCCTTGCTTGCAGAGCAGTCGCTGCTGGGCGCTATCATGATAGACCCTGAGTCTATCCGCGAGGTTGCAGACCTCATCAGCTCGGACGACTTTTACATCGAGGAGCATAAGCAGATATATCTCGCCATGCACGAGATGTTTCTGACCGACAACGACATCGACCTTGTAACTCTTGTCGACACCTTGGTGCGCAAGGGCATTTACGACAAGTCGGGAGGTGAGGACTACATCCACACCATCGGCGAGGTAGTGCCCGGCTCGCACAACATCAAGGACTATGCCCGAATAGTCAAGGAAAAAAGCATACTGCGCCAGCTTATCGCCGCCTGCGGCGATATCTCGGAGACGGCGTATTCCGAGCAGGAGGCCGTCACGCATATAATCGACAACGCCCAAAACCGCATTTTCGCCATCGCGCAAGGGCGCGACACGCGCGGCTTCCGCCACATTCGCGATGTGCTGGGCGAGGTATATTCAAGTCTTAACAAGCTTTACGAGGGCGACACCTCGGCGCTTGGCACACCCACCGGCTTTTCGGGCGTCGACACTGTGCTCGCGGGCATGGGTAAGGGTGACCTGATACTGGTCGGCGCACGCCCCGGTATGGGCAAGACCAGCTTTGTGCTCAACATTGCTACCAATGTTGCCGAAAAGACCAAAAAGGCAGTTGCTGTTTTCTCGCTTGAGATGCCCGCCGAGCAGCTTGTCACCCGAATGCTGGCAAGCGAGGCGATGGTGGACAGCTACACACTGCGCACCGGCAAGCTGACCCCCGACGATTGGACCAAAATCGCCGAGGCGTCCGGCAGGCTGGCAGGCATCGACCTGCTCATCGACGACTCTACCGGCATGACAGCCACCGCTATGAAGGCAAAGCTGCGCCGCGTCAACAATCTCGGACTTGTCATTATCGACTATCTTCAGCTCATGCAGGGCGAGCGGCATCAGGACAACAAGGTTCAGGAGGTCGCCGAGATCACCCGAAACATGAAGATAATGGCAAAGGAGCTGGGAGTTCCCGTCATTTGCTGTGCACAGCTCAACCGTGCCACCGACTCGCGCACCGACAAGCGACCAGTGCTTTCTGACCTGCGTGATTCGGGTTCTATCGAGCAGGACGCCGACACGGTTATGTTTTTGTACCGCGACGAGTATTATAAAACGGACAAAGCCCCCGGCGAGGCAGAAAGTCAGATCGTCGAGGTAATAATCGCCAAAAACCGACACGGCTCGACAGGCTCGGTCAAAATGGGCTGGGTAGGTAAATATACTCTGTTCCGTTCCATCGCAAATGATGACTCTCTGCCACAATAAGTGTATAAAATATATAGGATAGTAGGGGACCGATAATGATAAATAAGTTATTAACCCCACCTCACGAATTGTCGCGCATGGCAAAGCATACTCCCATCCTGCTCGCCCTCTCGGGCGGGGCGGATTCGCGCGCGCTGCTGCATCTGCTCTCCCTCTACTGCCGCGAGAGCGGCGCGCCGCTTTATGCCGCGCACGTCGATCACATGATACGCGGCGATGATGCCGCGCGCGACAGAGAATTTTGCCAAGAGCTTTGCAAAAGCTACGGCGTAGAGTGCTTTGTCCTGCAGTGCGACGTTCCCGCTCGCGCCCGCGAGACGGGGCTCGGGCTTGAAGAGACAGCACGACAGGTCAGGTACGAATTTTTCGAGTCGCTGATGCGCGAGAAAAATATTCCCATTCTCGCCACAGCTCACAACGCCGACGACGCGCTCGAAACGCTGATATTTAATATCTCCCGCGGCTGCGGTCTGCGCGGCATTTGCTCGATACCCGAGACGCGTCCTTTTGCGGAGGGCATTCTCATCCGTCCCCTGCTGAGGACATCCAAAGCCGACATCGTAAGCTTTTGCGAGCAAAACAAGCTTATCTTTGTCACCGACGGCACTAACGCCGACGACACATATTCCCGCAATTATATAAGACTTCACATCATCCCCGAGCTAAAGCAGCTCAATGCGGGCGTGCTAAAAAACGTCGCCCGTCTTTACGGCGCGGCGCGGCAGGATCTCGACTATATCGAGAGCGAGGTCGAAAAATACTTTTCCCGCGAGGGCGAAAATGCCAATTCGCTCGCGTCGCTCCGCACGCTTCACCCCGCACTGCTCTGCCGAGTCCTCGGCGAGCTTTATTCCAGGGCATCGGGCGGCGGCAAAGTAGCCGAGCAGGTACATATAAATGCACTTCTCGAGCTGGTCGAGCGCGGCGTAGGTAACTCGTCCGTCTCACTCCCCTGCCTTATCCGAGCACAAATTAAAAACAAAAGGCTTATTTTTGTTCCAGACCCGCGAAAAAATTTCAGGCATCTTTAATACAACACGGAAATCAATAAAGTATATATATAAATGAAAGGAACATCATGAACAAAGACATAAAAACAATTCTGCTCAGCGAGAAGCAGATAGACGACATCGTAACCCGTCTCGCAGCCGACATCGATCGCGACTACGCCGACAAGCGCCTCGTGCTGGTCTCCATACTTAAGGGATCGGTCATGTTCACCGCCGCACTGATGGGCAAGATACAGACCAACGCCGAGATCGAATTCATGAAGGTGTCGTCCTACGGCTCACAAACCAAAAGCACGGGTTGTATCAGCGTGCTTCTTGACCTCAAGCGCGAGGATCTCGCCGAGCTTGACCTGCTTATCGTCGAGGACATCGTAGACTCGGGCAGAACGCTCAATCTTCTGACAGGTCTGCTTCGCGAGCGCGGAGCCAAGAGCGTGCGCACCGTTACCATGCTCGACAAGCCCGAGCGTCGTGAGGTCAGCTTTACCCCCGATTACATAGGCGCCGAGATCCCCGATGAGTTCGTCGTCGGCTTTGGTCTCGACTATGACGAAAAATATCGCAACCTGCCCTATGTCGGTGTGCTTCACCCCGATGTCTATACCAAATAACTGTACGTAATATACACAAAGAGGAGTCCCATGAAAAAAAATATCAACGTCATAATCTTTTATCTGGTCGTGTTCGCCTTGATAATATTTATCGCCACCCAAATGCTGGGCGGTCAGAACGCCGAGGCCTGCACCTACCGCGAGGTAGAGGATTTCTTCGAGGCCGACCTTGTTAAAAAGTTCGAGGTCAAAAACACATATAAAATGTTACTCGAGGTGTATGTCCCCGACGATAGCGTCGAGGGCGGGCTTATTCGAGATGAGAGCGGTAAAATAACCAACAAAACGCAGGTCTATTCTTTCCAGCTCAGCGGCCTCAGCCTTTATAAGTTCGACCGCAATGTCGACATTTACACCCAAAACGCCAATCTCGAGGAATATAACTTCGAGCCCGAGCAGACCCTGCCCTGGTGGGTCAGCTTCCTTCCTATTATTATAATAGTGATCGCGCTGGTCGCGCTGTGGTTCTTCGCCATGAATCAGGCGTCGGGCGGCAAGGGCGGCAAAATGAATTCGTTCGGCAAGGCGCGAGTCAAAATGCCCAACCCCAACGACAAGGATAAGATCACCTTCAAGGATGTTGCGGGTGCGGATGAGGAAAAGCAGGAGCTGGAGGAGATAGTCGAATACCTCAAGGCTCCCGCCAAGTTCTCCCGACTCGGCGCAAAGATACCCCACGGTGTTCTGCTCGTGGGCCCTCCCGGTACCGGTAAAACTCTGCTCGCGAAAGCTGTCGCAGGCGAGGCGGGCGTTCCCTTCTTCTCCATTTCCGGTTCGGACTTCGTTGAAATGTACGTCGGTGTCGGCGCGTCCCGCGTTCGCGACCTGTTTGAGAACGCACGCAAGTCGCCCGCCTCCATCATCTTTATCGACGAGATCGACGCGGTCGGACGTCACCGCGGCGCAGGTCTTGGCGGTGGTCACGACGAAAGAGAGCAGACGCTCAACCAGCTGCTGGTCGAGATGGACGGCTTCGGCTCTCATGACGGCATAATCGTCATGGCGGCAACCAACCGCCCCGACATTCTTGACCCCGCTCTGCTTCGTCCCGGTCGCTTTGACCGTCAGGTCACCATCGGCTACCCCGACATTCGCGGACGCGAGGAGATACTCAAGGTGCACGCGCGCAACAAGCCGTTCGAATCTACCGTGGATTTTGCTAAGATAGCTCAGATGACGGTCGGATTTACAGGTGCCGACCTTGCAAACCTGCTTAATGAAGCATCTCTGCTTGCGGCACGCCGCAACAAGGATCTCATCGGCATGGACGAGATCGAGGATTCTTTCATGAAAATGCTGCTCGGTCCCAAGAAAAAGAATCGCGTTCGCTCCGAGCACGACAACAAGCTGTGCGCTTACCACGAGGCGGGCCACGCGGTCGCGTCGTTCTATTGCGAGCATACCGACCCCGTTAAGGTGGTCACCATAATTCCCGCCGGCGGCGCGGGCGGCGTTACCGTCAGCGTTCCCACAGAGGACACCATGTGCCGCTCCCGCAATCAAATGTACGAAAATATCGTTATGTCGCTCGGCGGCCGCGTTGCCGAGGAGCTGATAATGGACGATATCTCGACGGGTGCGTCGGGCGACATTCAGCAGGCAACAAAGACCGCCCGCAACATGGTCACCCGCTACGGTATGAGCGAAAAGCTGGGCACCGTGCTTTACGGCTCGGAGCACTCCAGCTCCGAGGTGTTCTTAGGCCGAGATTTCTCGTCGGGTCAGAATTATTCCGAGAAGACAGCAGCCGAGATCGACGACGAGATCCGCACACTCATCGACAAGGCTTATAAAAAGTGCCGCGACATTCTGGTCGAGCATATCGACAAGTTGCATTTTGTCGCAGGCTTCCTGCTGAAAAACGAGACTATGGACGGTGACCAGTTCAAGGCGGCAATGGAACAGGACGACATCACCTACGAGCAGCTGGAGCAAATGGCCGAGGAAAAACGCCGCCGCAGTCGCGAGGACAACGAGCGTCGCCGCCGTGAGCTTGAGGCAAAGGCGCGCGCCGAGGCGGAGGCTCAGGCAAATCGCGAGGCGGATGCTGACATCAGTCGCGACGGCGAGGACATCCAGCCCGAGGGAAGATCCGGCAACAACGACGATATCCCGCCCGAGGGAAAATAAAAGTATCAAAATAATACTTTCGGGGGCACTTGCCGAGGTAAGTGCCCCCATAAAAATACAAAAAACAAACGACAAGGAGACAAGCCCTTGAAAATATCCATTCTCGACAAAGATACGCTTGGTGCCGATATAGATCTTTCTCCCCTGCGCGCGCTGGGAGAGGTCGCCGAATACGGCATCACCGCTCCCGACGAGGTCGCGCTCCGCATCGCTGACACCGACGTGGTCGTGATAAACAAAGTAAAGCTGAACCGTCAAAACCTCTCTGCGGCGTCCGCGCTCAAGCTCATATGCGTCGCGGCCACGGGATACGATAACATTGACACCGAATATTGCCGCACTCGTGGCATAGCGCTTTGCAACGTGCCGGGCTATTCGACCGACAGCGTCGCCCAGCTTACCGTCGCAATGGCGCTCTCCCTGGCAACGCACCTGCCCGAGTATCGCGAATACGTCCATTCGGGCGAATATTCCGCGTCCGGCGTCGCAAATAGACTTGTTCCCGTCTATCACGACATCGCCGCCATGACCTGGGGCGTTGTGGGAGGCGGTGGTATCGGCACACGGGTGGCTGAGATAGCCCGCGCAATGGGCTGCCACGTTATGGTCTGCCGACGCAAAAAAGAGGGCGACTTTCCGCTCGCCGACATTGACGCCATCTGCCGCGAGTGCGATATAATCTCGCTTCACGTGCCGCTCTCGGACGAAACGCGCGGGCTTATCAGCCGCGAGCGCATTGCCGCCATGAAGAAAAACGCCATAGTTATCAACGTAGCCCGCGGCGCGGTCACCGACGAAGCGGCGCTGGCAGAGGCGGTAGCGGAGGGCAGGCTCGGCGGGCTTGGCGTGGACGTGTATTCCCGCGAGCCGTTTGAAGAGAGTCATCCGTTCTATTCCATACGTCATTTGAACAACGTCTGTCTGACGCCCCACATGGCATGGGGCTCGGCAGAGTCGCGCAAAAGATGCGTCAGTGAAATGGCGCAAAACATAGCCGCCTACTTCTGCGGTGAGCAGCGCAACAGGATAGTTTGAAGGCTGAAAATTGCCCGCTGATATTATATCAGCGGGCAATTTTTATATTAATTTATACTTTTTATTATCCCTGCACCTTTTTGATGCCGTCGAGCAAGGTATCGAGCTGCTTGGGCACCATTTTGTCAAGAGATTTCATGATCGATGCCACATTGTTGACGTTGCTTCCTATAAATCCGCGCAGCTTCTGGTGGACGGAATTGATCTGCTTTGTATACAGAACGCCCGCATCAACATAGAAGCCCTCGATGATGGTATCCAGCATATCGCAGGACTCGGGGTCGTTGCAGTATTTGTCCTTGAGCGTGATCTCATAGTAGGCGGGAAGAACGGTGCGATAGCTTTCGGAGGCCATTGCTTCAAGCACCGCGCCCATCTGCTGGAGTCTGTCATCCGTGACGGTTACGGGCACAGCAAAAGCGGTAAATGTATCGTGAGCATAGCTGTAATGCTGTGTCTGGCTCTCGTCCAGCTTGGGAACGGGAACAATGCCGTAATCACTCGTCATATTTCTCAGGTGCGCGCCTTCTGCCTCGATCAAACGCAGAGTAACCATAGCCGCTCTGTCCTCTGCAAACATTTCGGCGATAGTCTCCTGCTCGGAGTCAGCGGAAGCGTGCTTTACCGAAAATGCGCCGTCATTTTCCCAAATGAGATGGTTTATCTTTTCAACCGCCGTGGAAAGACGGTCGATATCCATTGAGTATTCAAGATAATTATCCTCGGTTTTAGAAAGAATGGGCAGCTTGCAAGACGACCAGTACGCGTCAACGCCTATCATGTCCGCATTGGTAACAAAGCCGTATTTATCGACATCGTCGTGCGTGCTGTCACCGTTGAGATCCTCATAAAAGCCGCTACTTATCTCATACTGATAGTCAAGCGTCCATTTGCCGGAATTTACCGCGTCATAAGGATAGTCGATGCCGGCACTGTCAAACATATTGCGGTTGAAAAATGTAGCGAAAATAAAGCGGTATGTAGACAGCGCAATAGCGCCCGTCACAAAATACTGCGCGTCGCCGATGGAAGCGGCTTCATTAAAGCCCTGCGCCCACCAGATCTGATCGAGGTCGAGATATTCGCACTCGTACAGGTTCTGGAACAGGCCCTCGCCCGTGTACATAATGGTGGAATAAACGCTGTTTGCCAGCATATCGTATTCATCTGTGGCAGAATTGACCTGAGTGCGGATCATATCCGAGATCTCATAGTTATCCGAGCCCGAGGTCATAATGTTTTCGATCTTTACGCCGAGACGGGCTTCAACCTCAAGATTACGGTTATAAATAGCGTCGTTTATAGGCTCGCCGTTCATATCCGTGACCGAGACCTCGTCATCACACCAGTCGCGGCCGCGGCTGAGTATCATGACAGAGTCACCGCCGTAATTAAGCTCGGGAAGTGTGTCACCGATGTCGTATTTATCGGTGGTTTCGGCCGGAGAGGAGGTGTCCGCCGTTTCAGACTGCTTAGCAGGGGTGGTGTCCGCGGAGGTGTCGGTGTTGCCGTCATCTGCGGGTTGCGCGCAGCCGCACAAAACGGACAGAAACATAAGCAAAGTTAAAAGCAAGGACAGTGTCTTTTTCATAAACGGGGTTCCTTTCATTATAGTCAGGCGGAGCCTGCTTTATTCAATTTCCATTATAACTTATTTTAGGTTCTTTGTCAAGAAAATATCAAACATTATGGTAATTTTTAATATTTGTATGTCTGCATAAAGCAAGCTTTAAAGTCCGAGGGCGGCTTTTTACCCGTTCTGAGCACCGCTTCGACTGCCGCGCCGTAAACGGCGGGGGTATCCGCGACCGCAAGCTCAATGCCGGCAGGCGCAACATGCGACAGCATTCGGGCGTATATCGGGAATTTTTCAAATATTCCGCCACCGAGCGCTACGCCAAAGGGCGGTTTGATCACTTTCATCGCCGCCGTCAGCATTTTTGCAAGGCCCTCGCAGTTGCGGCGCAATATGCAGAGGCTGACGGTATCGTTTGCCTCCGCACCCTCGAACACTATCGAGGCGAGAGAAGCAATATAAGCGCGGCCGCCCGCGTATATATCGGGAATGGCGTCCGCGGGATGTTTACCCAACCGAGATGTGAGCAGATCGGTCAAAAGCGTGGGCGTGCCCTGACCGTCATGAGCGTGCAGCGCGGCTGTCAGCGCGTCGCGGCCGAGGTCGAAGCCGCTGCCCGAGCAGGATGGGTCAAGCAGATAGCCCCAGCCGCCGATCCTTGTCAGCTCCCCGCCGTGTCTTACAAAGCAGACCGAGCCGGTGCCCGCGATAAGGCAAGCGCCGTCCGCGCTGCCGAGGGCACCCGTGAGCAGTGGGACAGCATCACTTGCGACGCGCAGTGCTTTGATGCCCGTCCTTTGCCCGAGCGCTCGTTCCAGTGCCTCACCATGTCCGACTGCGCCCGCAACGCCCGCGAACGCGGCAGTAATTTGAGTCGGCGCGGCGCTTTTTAACTCGTCAAGCACGCTCGCGAGCCTCACCACCGCCGCATCGACGCCGATGTCGTTGGGATTTGCGCCCGCGAGGAGCGATTTTTTGTGTATTTTTCCCGTTTCATCAAACAGCACGCCCTCGGTTTTTGTCCCGCCTGCGTCAATGGCAATGAAATATTGCATATCAAAAACTCACCCTTCGCACAGATGTGCACCGCGCCGTGTCGGTATCCAGTTCAAACAGCGCGCCATGGGCGCGTATCTCGCCGCTCGCGACCGAAAATCTTTGCGGCATTTTGGTTCTGAAATGTCTTATTATACACTCGGCGTCAGCTCCTATAACGCCGTCCGTGGGCCCCGTCATGCCGAGGTCGGTGATGTACCCCGTTCCGCGCGGCAATATTTGCTCGTCGGCCGTCTGGACGTGAGTGTGTGTGCCGAAAATTATATTGATGCGTCCGTCAAAATAGCGCGCCAGCGCGATCTTTTCGCTCGTAGCCTCGGCGTGTATATCCAGCAGGGCAAAGTCATACTTGCCCTTTTCCCGCTCGAGTATCCTGTCAACGGTGTCAAACGGCGAATCCAGCGGTTGCATATTGACAACGCCCATTACATTGATGCACAACAGCCGCCAGCCCCCGATGCGGACGGTGGTACTGCCGACACCCGGGCAGGAGGGCGGGAAGTTAGCGGGGCGCAAAATGCTCGGCGACGAGTCGAGAAAATCGTAAATGTCGCGCTTACCCCAGGTGTGGTTGCCCGTGGTGATAAGGTCTATGCCGCAATCCAGCAGTGCCTGCGCATCGGATGCCGATATTCCGTGTATATCGCTAACGTTTTCGCCGTTTGCAACGACGAGATCTGCGCCGAGTCTGTCCCGCTCTCGCCACAGCCGCTGCTGCAGATACTGTATCGAGGCGGTGCCCGTGACGTCACCGAGTGTGAGAATTTTCATATGTGAGCCTTTCTTTTTATATAAGTTCGCGGTGCGCTCATACGGGCGCACCGCTGTCTTTTACATAACCGTATAATTTTCAAGCCGATCGATAATCTGCTTTTTGATAAAGACGTAACCGAGTATCATGACCACGCCGCTGAGTCCCGAAAAAATGTTTAATATACCGAGCACCAGCAGCCAGACCGACACCGCATTCGCATACTGAACCTCGACGTAAGGGTCGTCAACGCAAGCATACAGCGATCTTGCCATATAATGCAGCTTTTTGTAATACAAAATGTTGAGTATCATCATAACGACCGCTATCAGCGCCATTACGATGCCCCACGCGATCAGAACCACGGGCAAAAGCGCGGACCAATCGACATTTGCGGGATAAATACTTGCAAAATCCGAGCCCAATATATCTCTCAGAATAACATCCAGCTCGCCGCCCGACACAAGCTCGCGCGCGATATACTCCTCGGCCTTAACATAATATTCCTCGGGAATGAGCACGCCGACGACCGCCAGAATTATGCCGGAAGCAACAAGAATACTCGCCGCGATCCAGTTTAGGATACGGGTAGCGAAAAGTGAGCCGCAGATAATGTTAAAGCCGCTCTTTTTCATTGCGCCCTCGGGGCTTTTTGCCGCGCCGTATGTTATCCACATGCCGATAACTATCAATACATGTATAATATTGAAAGAATAGCTCACGCCGAAGTCACCGCTTCCGATATCGACGGTGAATGTGCCGAACACGGTCGCAATGGTCATAAGTATGCACAGCGCCAAAAACAGGCCGGAGGAAAACGCAGCCTTGAGATCAAGTCCGGGGCGGACGGGCTGCGGTGCCACATATTCGTTTATGGGCGGACGATACTCGTTTTGATCAAAATTCTGATTATCCATAATTCTACTCCTTTTTGAAAGTTTTTGAAGGATTCGGGACAGCGTCCCGCATATAATAATCAATTCTTCAAGCTGTGGATAGGTGCGGGAACACGTCCGCCGCGCGAGATAAAGCGAGCGGGCGAATAGCCGTTGACGGGCATGATGGGCGCATACCCCAGCAGTCCGCCGAAGCTGACACTGTCACCCACATTTTTGCCGTACGCGGGAATGAGACGGACAGCTGTCGTTTTTGTATTGACAACGCCGATGGATATCTCATCCGCGATAATGCCGCAGATGACGTCCTCCGAGGTGTCACCCGGAATAGCGATCATATCAAGACCGACCGAGCAGACCGCCGTCATAGCCTCCAGCTTTTCAAGCGTCAGCGCGCCGCATTCAGCGGCGGCTATCATGCCTGCGTCCTCCGAAACGGGGATAAACGCGCCCGAAAGTCCGCCAACGTGGCTGGACGCCATAACGCCGCCCTTTTTAACGGCGTCGTTGAGCATAGCAAGGCAGGCTGTTGTGCCGTGCGCGCCGCAACGCTCCAGTCCCATCTCCTCCAGTATATGCGCGACCGAGTCACCGATTGCGGGAGTGGGTGCGAGCGACAGGTCAACAATGCCGAACGGCACACCGAGCCGCTTTGCGGCCTCGCCCGCAACAAGCTGACCCACGCGGGTTATCTTGAACGCGGTGCGCTTGATGACCTCGGCAAGCGCGGACAGATCGCAGTCCCCTGCTCTCTTTATGGCGCTGGAAACAACACCGGGACCCGAAACTCCGACATTTATAACGCATTCGGGCTCGCCGACGCCGTGGAAAGCGCCCGCCATGAACGGGTTATCCTCGGGCACGTTTGCGAACACTACCAGCTTTGCGCACGCCATCGAGCTGTTGTCACGCGTCAGATACGCCGCGCGCTTGATGACTCTGCCCATCTCTGCCACGGCATCCATATTGATGCCCGCCTTTGTGCTTGCGACATTGACGGAGGAGCACACCATATTTGTCTCGGCGAGCGCCTCGGGAATGACCGAAATGAGATTTTTCGCGCCCTTTGTTGCGCCCTTGTGAACAAGCGCGGAAAAGCCGCCGATAAAGTTGATGCCCAGCTCCGCCGCCGCGCGGTCAAGCGTTTTTGCCACCTTTATGTAGCCCTCGGGCGAGATATCGCCACCGACCAGTGAAATTGGAGTAACCGACACGCGCTTATTGACGATCGGAATGCCGTACTGCTTCTCTATCTGCTCGCCGACGGGCACGAGATCGCGCGCGGTCTTGGTGATCTTATCGTAAATTTTATCGCAAAGACGGTTTTCGTCCTCGCTGACACAGTCGAAAAGCGAAATGCCCATGGTTATGGTGCGGATATCCAGCTTTTCCTGACGTATCATATTTATGGTTTCAAGTATATCGGAAGTATTAAGCATAGCGCGACCCTTCCCTTATATTCTGTGCATGGAGTTGAAAATATCCTCGTGCATTACGTGGATATCGAGTCCGCGCTCCGCGCCCAATTTGTTCAGCTTATCGGCAAAGTCGCCGAAAGGAATTTTGAGCCGGCTTACATCCGCCAGCATGATCATCGCGAAATATTCGCTGAGCACGCTCTGCGAGATCTCAAGTATGTTTGCGTCATAAACGGCGCATTCGGAGCTGACCAGCGCGATGATACCGACGCTGTCCTTGCCTGTTACTGTTATTACTGCTTTCATTATTTTATTCCTTTACAATGATATATATTTATTATAACTGTATTTGCTCATAATTTCAAGTACCGTGCGCAATTTTTTCGCGCCAAGAGTTGATTTTGAGCTAAATTTGTGCTACAATGAAGTATATTTTGAGGGAGGTCGAGCAAATGAACGAATTTTCCACCTACGAATACGCCGTCACGCCCAAAAACGACCGCAAAATGAAGCTGACAAAGTTCTGGCTTATTTTGTCTTATATACTTTTCCCGCTGTTGTTCATCATTGTTTTTTATATGATAAATCTGCCGTGGTTTATTGTTTTCGTGGTGTTCGCCACCGTGCTTTTCATAGTCACGACATGGCGAAGATTTGTCGATGTTGAATACGAATATTCCATCACCTCGGGAATCGTCACTTTTGCCAAAATATTCGGCAACCGCTCGCGCAAAACGGTCATGGAGGCGCGCATAAAGGACGCGCTCATCATCGCACCGCTGAACGACAAAATACAAAAAAGCCGACTTGACGAATATCAGCCCGAGGTCATATATTCGGCGCTGTCCTCGCCCGACGCCGAGGACGGATATTTTATGACATACGAGGACGAGGAGGGTCACGCCTGCGCATTTCTTTTCGAGGCAACGGCGCAGACGCTCAAAATCTGCAGATTTTATAACCCCTCCGCGACGGTAATAAGCAAGGTTAGGTTTTAGTCCGCCGAAGCTGTAATGCGGTATAACAAAGGTTTCTGTAAACGCACTTATGATATACGAAGCAGGTCGTATGTCATAAGTGCGTTTGATCGTTATCAATGAAGTTCGCCATGTTTGCGCAGCAAATATTTTCATTCGCCGCAAGGCGAATTTCATTTAGGGCACGCTGCGCGTGCCCTAAATTTTCGGCAGCTCCGTCATGCGCAGCTTAGCACAGCCGTAAGGATACAGCTCAATATCACGTTCCTCTTCATCAATGGGCTTGCGCGAGGCGGGTGTCTTGGCACACACCGTCTCATAGCCGTCCTCAAGCCCCCAGTCTATCCTTCTGACCTTTGCATGCACAACAATGGCGGGCGACTCGGATGAAAACGGAATGTCCGCCAGCTCCCTGCGCTCAACTGTCATAATATTCGAAGCATACCCATAGCTCCACTCGGACTCGGGTATATATTCATAATCGCAATACGGGAATTTGCGCTCGACGCCCTTGGCCTCGTATTCATACATTTTTTTGGAATACTTGATGGGGACAGAAAAGATAAGCGAGCCGCATTTTGCCGTCTTAAGCCCGCGCGGGCGCGAGATAAGCTCGGGAAAGGTATGGAATGCCATGGATATGACCGTCTTGCCCGCCTCGATATCAAAGCAGGGCTCTTTTTCGGTGCATATTTGACCGTTGATTGCCACGTCGCGCGCGCATGCGGGAATGCGTATTTTGAAGCGGAACGGCTTGTCTGTCTCTATTGTGTACTTGAAAATATTGCGGAAGGGATAGTCGGTCTCAAGCCGTATGCGCTTGCCGCCGTCCGACAGCTCGCTCGGGATGGGCAGGACGTTTATGACCGTGTCTCCGTCATGCATAAATGTCGACAGCGCAAGCTTGGGCCACCCCTGATTAAAGTTTGCGGTACAACAGCCGTAATTCGGCTCCAATCCGAACAGGTGTGCCTGCGCGCCGTTGGTGCGGAAGACGGACTTGCCGGGGAACTTGATGCAGGCGATCTGATTGCTCATCTGGACATACTGGTGAGCCCACATATCGTCGCTGATGGCGGCGGGCAGGGCGTTGAACGCCAGCATTTCAAGTCTGTCCGCCCAACGCGGCTCGCCCGTGTGGGCGAAAAGCAGCTCATATGAGTACATCTGCTCGACCACGGCGCAAAGCTCGGTGCCCTGAATGGGGCTCAGACCCGACAGGCATTCGTCGCCCGTGAAAAGCCCGACGGGAGTGCCGTTGAACTTATCGAGAATTTGATGTAGCGCCTCGGCGCGGTCGGTATAATCCTCGCCGAGCAGCTCGTGAGATATAGCCTCGTATTTGAGGCACATTGCGAGGTTGACTATGTGCGTGTCCAGCTTCCAAGCGTTGAGAGGGCGCTCCCAGAGGTGCGTTATGCTGTTATAGTCCTGGCCCTGCTCGCGCAGAATGCGGGCGAGCTCGATCAGCCACCCCTCGCGGCAACGGCGATAGCAAAATTCAATGGCGATAAAGCATTCAAACCAGCGATATTTGCCCCATTTGAACAGCGATATCGTGCCGTCACGCAGCAATTCGTAGTAATTTTTGAGTGTGCGGTAGATGACGTCGGGAACTCTCTCGTCGGAGGAGCATTCGTAGTAAACGACCAGCACCTTTGTTATAAGCTGGACCGCCCAAGTGTCGTAGGTGGGACGCGCCTCGTCGTCACAGGGACATATCCAGCCGTCGGGGCGCTGCGCGGCGAGTATTGCGTCTATGTATTTTTTGGCGCGCGCTATCATGTCGGCGTCGTCCAGCAGATAAGCGAGCGGGACAAAGCCGTCCAGCCAATAAGGGACGCGCTCCCAGCCCTCGGCGTCGCCGCCTATCCAGGCGCTGTCGCGGATGTCGCGCCAGACACGGTCAAGATTGCCCGAAAGTCCCGCCGCCTGAATTTCAAGCTGACGGCGCAGCCAGCCGTCGGCGCGCAGCTCTTTGGCGGTGTATAGGTTCCATTTTTGCATGATCAAAAGCTCCTTTTAAGGCTGTAAGACATCTAAAACAACATTATTGTATCATATAATTTCCCAAATGTCAAAACATCTCATATTCTTATCGGTAATGCTATATGACAGCTCGATAATTAAATTCATATACCGCCACAAGCTAAAAATCGAAGACGGCAAGGCATTAAGCCTTGCCGTCTATTTCTTTATATCCCCCGTGGCGGGGTTATCTATCAGTCTCATATCCTTTGTAAACCGCGAGCCGTGGCAGGGGCAGTCCCAGGAATGCTCGGCGCGGTTATATTTGAGCGCGCACCCCATATGCGGACAGCGCGGTGCGGTCGGCGTTATCAGATTTACCACCGCCTCGGTAGCGTTTAGCGCCAGTTGCGGGTGCAAAATACTGCGCGAGGGCGAGAAAAGCGCCGAATATGCGTTGTCCTTGCCGACAACAAGGTCGCAAAGCAGCTCGGCGGCGACCATGGACGAGCTCATGCCCCACTTATTGAAGCCCGTCGCCACATACAAATTCGAGGTGCGGCGGGAATATTTGCCTATATAAGGCACGCCGTCCAAAGTCATGCAGTCCTGCGTCGCCCACCGGCTCACAATACGCGAGCCCCAATAATATCTTTGCGCGAATTGCTCAAGCGGACGCCAACCGTCGCTTTTCTTACCTGTTCGGTGTCCGCCACCGCCCAGCAAAAGCAGGTCCCCGCTGTCGCGGAGCGAGACACCCGTTGCACTCTCGTCCAAATACATCGCGCCGCATTTGGGCGCGTTTTGCAGTGCCAAAACATACGAGCGGTGCTGATAAAGCTTCAAAAAATAGCTGCCGTGCTTGTTCAAAAAAGGAAAATGCGTCGTTACTACGATGCTTTGCGCTTTTATTTTTCCTCTGTTTGTGATGACTGCATCGGGACGCAGCTCAAGCACCTTTGTATGCTCGAAGATACGCACACCCTCGGACAACGCGAACGCGAATTTCAGCGGGTGAAATTGGGCCTGCTCCTCGAATCCGATCGCGCCGGTCACTCGAAACGGAAGCGGCAATTTTTTCGCAAATTTTGCCCTCGCGCCTATCTTGTCCAGCGCAACCAGCTCCCTCTCTATACCCGAAAGGCTGTCCGTCGAGTAAATAAACGAACGCTTTGTTTCAAAATCGCAGTCTATATGCTCGCACAGCTCGCGGTAGCGGCGCAATGCCGCCTCGTTCGCACGATAATACAGGTGCGCCGCGTCGACGCCGAATTTTGAGATCAGCTTGTGATAAATGAGACCGTGCTGTGAGGTGATCTTGGCGGTTGTGTTCCCCGTGATGCCGCCGCACAGCTCGCCCGCCTCGACAAGCGTGCAGTCCACACCCGCCCGCGTCAGCATATATGCGCACAAAACGCCCGCCATGCCGCCGCCTATTATCAGCACATCCGTCTTTATGTCGCCCGAAAGCGGCTCGAAATTCGGTCGCTTTGCCGTCTTTTCCCAAACAGACTCCATTTGTTTTCCCTTCCCTTGTTGGCTTTTTCATAGTTTGCTCAACAAGGACGGGCTTCATACCGAGCCGCGCGGGCAAAAGCGCACCATGTTTTGGGGCTTTCGCGCTGTGATTGAGGATGAGCTTATGTATTCAGTTTGTTTTTAATCGACCAATGTCAAATCCGGGGGCAATTTCGCCCGTTGTTTGAATGCTAATCTCTTTAGCCTTCATCCATAGATTTGTTTTGTTCATTTCGTATTTTCCTTCGCTGTGTTGATGGAAGCAATCAACATTCTGCGGATAGAACCGCAATCGTGCAGAACGCTTTTCGAAATCTCTTCCGAAATAACATTTGCCTTTTGTGCTATTTCTATCCAATATTCAGTTTCATAGCATTCTTTGAGGGAAATCTGCAGTTTCGCAATAAAATCCGCTTTGCTATGCGCATACTTTGCCTCTCTGATATTTGCGCCAATACTTGTTCCGCTTCGCTCAAGCTGATTTGCCAAAGAATAATGTCCTTTGATGCCGTCGGTCAAATTCAAAATTTTAACCGCAAATTCGGTTGACATATCCGCAAGTTTGTTTTCTGCCATTATCATCACCTCTTACGTTTATTATAACATCAAAGCGCAAAATAATCAATGAAATCCGAGCAATTTGCTTCGCAAATATCTGCTCGGATGAAATCTTCGGCGTGCCGCCTCAGATGAAATTAAATCCGTCCTATCTCTCCCCGCGAAGCGGGATTTCATCGCGAAGCGATTTCATCATACGCAAGTGGGATTTATCCCGTCCGTATGGACGGATTTAGTTGAAAAAAGCAGATTGCTTTCGCAATCTGCTTTTTTCTGGCGGAGACGGAGAGATTTGAACCCTTTCGTTTAATGAAATCGTGCTACGCACGATGAAATCCGAGCAATTTGCTTCGCAAATATCTGCTCGGATGAAATCTTCGGCCTACGGCCTCAGATGAAATTAAATCCGTCCTATCTCTCCCCGCGAAGCGGGTTTTCATCGCGAAGCGATTTCATCCTACGCAAGTGGGATTTATCCCGTCCGTATGGACGGATTTAGTTGAAAAAAGCAGATTGCTTTCGCAATCTGCTTTTTTCTTGGCAGGGGCAGAAGGACTTGAACCCACGACACCCAGTTTTGGAGACTGGTGTTCTACCGACTGAACTATACCCCTATCTATTTATTTGACTTATGTATTATATCACACTCCGCGCCGAGGGTCAAGATGTTTTTGAAAAAAACTTGATTTATTTTGAAACAGACCGCAATATTTATTGACAAATCATGCAATATGAAGTAAAATATAAGGTGATAAATTATGTGCCGCCGCGTGCGGCTCACATTTGTGAGGCAGACATGATCAAGCTGTGTGTTTTCGATCTTGACGGCACTACCGTCAACTCGTTGCGCTCCATCGCCCACTTCGCAAACCAAACACTGTCAAAGTTCGGTCAGCGGACTTTTTCCGTCGACGACTACCGCCATCTGGCGGGCGGCGGCGCAAAAAAGCTTATCCGCAACCTCGTCACCGCCTCGGGCGCGCCCGAGCATTTGTACGAACCTATGCTCGAGGACTGGGTGAGCAGCTACGACCAAAGCTTTCTCTACCTCACCGAGCCGTATGAAGGCGTCGAGGACATGCTGCTCGAGCTACGGCGCATGAAAATACACACCGCCATCGTCACCAACAAGCACGGGCCCACCGCGCGAAAAATTTGCGACACGCTGTTCGGCACGGACGACAGTCTGCTGGAGGTATGCGTCGGCGCTTATCCCGACATGGTGCTCAAGCCCGCGCCCGACGAAATTTTAAAGCTGATGGCGCGTTTTGACGTCGCCCCCGACGAATGCATATATTGCGGCGACCACACCATCGACATGGTGACAGGCCGCGCCGCGGGCGTCATCACGGTCGGCGTCACCTGGGGCTTTCACACCCGCGCCGCGCTTGCCGCGGCGGGTGCGGACTTTGTCGCCGATGTCCCCTCTCAAATTATTGATCTTGTGAAACAAAGGAGGTAAACATGCAAAAAAGAAAGCACGTTCTACTGATATTTACCGATCAGCAACGTCGCGACACCATTCACGCGCTGGGCAACGGCGATATCGTCACCCCCGCGCTGGACTCCATCGCAAACGAGGCTATCTGCTTTGACCGTTGCTACACTCCCTCCCCTGTTTGCGTGCCCGCCCGTATGTGCATGATGGCAGGTCAATACTGCGCTCGCACGGGCAACAACACAAACAACCGCGCCACGGTCTATGAGGGCGAAGGCTTTTATTCCGAATTCACAAAGGCAGGCTACAACAGCTGCTGTATCGGCAAAATGCATTACAACCCCGACCTTTACGCCCCGCTCGGCTTCAGAAAGCGCTTCTCTCAGGAAGAGATGGCAAATCCCGAGCTTGACGACTACTGCAAGTGGCTGAAAAGCTCGCCTTATAAAAACGTTTTCGATTTTCACGGTCAACGCACCGAGCTTTACTACACCCCCCAGGTGTCCCAACTGCCCGCAGAGGCACATCCCACGCAGTGGATAGGTGACAGATGCGTCGAGTTTATTCGCGACTGCAAGCCCGAGGAGGAGCCCGTCTTTCTGGTAGCCTCCTTCATTCACCCGCATCCGCCGTTCGCGCCGCCCGCGCCTTGGAACAAGATGTATCGCAATATGAAGTGGTCGCCGTTCCTTCCCGACAACCCCGATTGCTACGAGGATCTGTTGCGCAATCGCTACACCACCGACGCGCTGGGCATCTCGCCGCGTCAGCTTGAGCTGCTGCGTCAGCACTATTACGCCTGCATTTCCTTTGTGGACTATCAAATAAGCAGAATTATTGACGAGCTTAAGAGCAAAAATATGTATGACGACACTGTCATCGTGTTTACCTCCGACCACGGCGACCTGATGGGCGACTACGGCTCGATGGGCAAGCGCACCATGCTTGACGGTGCGGCAAACATTCCTTTGCTACTCCGCGTTCCGGGTCACAAGCACGAAATTCGCCACGATCCCGCGTCTTTGGTCGACCTCGCGCCCACTCTGCTCTCGCTGGCGGGCATTGATTACGACAAGTCGGAATACGACGGCGTCGACCTTATGAACAACCGTCACGAGCTGGTCTATTCCCAGTACGGGAACGGCACGGTCGGCACATGGATGGTAGCATCGGGACACGACAAGCTGATTTACACCGCCATCGGCGACCGTTACTTCTACTTCGACTCCTTCCCGGACGCCGTCGACAAATATGACGAAAGCAACCCTCGGGTAATGGAGCTGAAAGCGTTGCTTGACGAGCACATGGCAAGCGACCGTTGCACCGAGATTGACGACCGCGTCATGCAAAGCCCCGCGCGTCAGGCGAAATACTCATTCTATCCGCCCTTTGACGATCATATCAACACATTCGACGCCGAGCGCGCCGCCATGCCCGCGGGATATGAGATAACGCTGGGCGGAAAGCATACAGATTATTGAGTTAATATTGCCCTCTCCGTCGCGGCTATCCGCGACACCTCTCCCAAAGGGAGAGGCAAATTAGGCTCTCCCTCGCGGCTATCCGCGACACCTCTCCCAACGGGAGAGGCAAATTAGGCTCTCCGTCGCGGCTATCCGCGACACCTCTCCCGGAGGGAGAGGCAAATTAGGCTCTCCCTCTGGGAGAGCTGTCAGCGTAGCTGACTGAGAGGGTATGCACGAAAAATACACAATACTAAAAATATAAAATAAGGACAAAACATCATGAAACACATCGACATAGCGGAGCTTCTCCGCACTCCCGAGCAATATTACGACAAAGAAGTCACCGTTTGCGGTTGGGTACGCAACCTGCGCGACTCCAGCAACGTTCGTTTTCTCGCCGTCAACGACGGCACCGCGCTCTCGCCCATTCAGATCGTGATTGACAAGAGCACTCTCGCGCCCGAGGACTATGAGGCGGTCAACAGTGTCGGCTGCTCTGTCAAGGTGGTGGGAACTGCGGTCATTCCCGGCGGCGGCAAGGAAAAAATAGAGGTTGTGGCTAAAGAGGTCGTTCTGTTGGGCGCTTGCTCCCCCGAGGACTATCCCATCCAGCCCAAGCGTCACACAATGGAATTTTTGCGCACGCTGCCCCACCTGCGTGTCCGCACCAACACTTTCAACGCAATGCTGCGCGTTCGCTCCGAGCTGGCGGCGGCAATACATGAATATTTCCAGAGCCACAACTATGTTTACATCAACACGCCCATTCTGACGGGCAGTGACTGCGAGGGTGCGGGCGAGGTCTTCCGCGTCACCACCCAGCCTTGGGATGCGTCCTACAAGACCGCCGAGGAGTATTACAACGACGATTTCTTTGCCCGCAAGGCGGGGCTTACTGTTTCGGGTCAGCTTGAGGGCGAGGTCGCGGCTATGGCGATGGGCAAAATTTACACTTTCGGTCCCACCTTCCGCGCCGAGTATTCCTTCACCGCGCGCCACGCCGCCGAGTTCTGGCAGGTCGAGCCCGAGGTGGCTTTCGCCGAGCTGCCGGACATTATCGAGATCGCCGAGGAAATGATCAAGTTCATAATCAAGAGAGTTATGGACCGTTGCCCCTCCGAGATCGAATTTTTCGACAAGTTTGTTCAGAAAGGTCTTATCAAAAAGCTGGAGGGCGTTGTCAACAACAAATTCTCTGTTGTTGATTACACCGATGCAATTGAGATGCTGAAAAAGTCGGGTGTGAAGTTCTCTTACCCCGTTGAGTGGGGTCTCGATCTTCAGACCGAGCACGAGCGCTACATCGCCGAGGTCATCTGCGAGCGCCCCGTGTTCATCACCAACTATCCCAAGCACATCAAGTCGTTCTACATGAAGCAGAACGATGACGGCAAGACGGTCGCGGCTACCGACCTGCTCGTTCCCGGTGTCGGCGAGATCATCGGCTGCTCCGAGCGTGAGGCTGACTACGACAAGTTGCTCTCTGCCATGACCGAGCGCGGTATGAATCTGGACGACTACAAGCACTACATGGATCTGCGCCGCTTCGGCACCGTTCCGCACAGTGGCTTCGGTCTGGGTCTTGAGCGCATTCTCATGTACATCACAGGCATCGACAACATCCGCGACGTAACGCTGTATCCCAGAACGGCTAAGGATCTTAAATAATATATATTTGTTGAGGGGGAACTTTTGAGCTCGCGCTGTGCGCGAGGTCTATAAAATGTTCCCCCTCAAACTCCCCCTCAAAAACTTTCAACCGTTTGGGTGGGGTTAAATTCGATAGCTTGTCGCGTTAGGTAAACTCAGCATCCTCCTGCTTCACGTAGGATGCCCTGACGGGATTATGATATTATTATGTTGTTCGTAGTACCTTGTTTATCTAAAACTTTACAGTGTCTTAGCCTCTCCCTATGGGAGAGGTGTCGCGGCTTGCCGCGACGGAGAGGGCGTTTATTGGCATCGATTTTACCCTCTCAGTCGCCTTTGGCGACAGCTCTCCCTGAGGGAGAGCCTTTTGCAATGTCAGCTTTTAGTTGAAACAGAGCCGTAGGGGCCGGCGTTTCGCGGGCATCGCCCTACGGTATATGGTGACGGTAAATTAAATGGATGAGGCGGGAGAACGCCACCATAAATAGGCTTCCCCTTGAGGGGAAGCTGTCACCGCAAGCAAGCGCAAGCGCGCGCCGCGGTGACTGATGAGGTGTAGGATGCGGAGCATCCGTTCGGTATATAAAATAGGGGGTGCTTTTTTTCAAAAGGCACCCCCCAAAAATATATAATCTTAAATTAGTTCTCGCTGTACAGCTTGCCGTACTTGGTGAGTCTGTCGTATTTAGCCTTAGCCGAAACCTCTGCCTGCTCGAACAGGACCTTTGCTCTATCCGGGAACTGCTGTGCAAGTCTTGCATAGCGGACCTCGGAGGAGATAAAGTCAACGTAAGAAGCGGAGGGAGCCTTGGAGTCAACTACGAACTTAGCCTCGCCCTCGAGAGTGGGATTGTAGCGGAACATATGCCAGTAGCCTGCCTCAACAGCCTTCTTCATCTCGAGCTGGCTGTTCTGCATGCCGCCCTTAACACCGTGCATCTCACAAGGAGCATAACCGATGATGAGCGAAGGACCGTGATAAGCCTCTGCCTCGCGGAGAGCCTTAAGTGTCTGGTTCATGTCAGCGCCCATAGCGATCTGTGCAACGTAAACGTAGCCGTAGGACATAGCGATCTCTGCAAGGTTCTTCTTGCCGATTGCCTTACCTGCTGCTGCGAACTGTGCGACCTGACCGATCTGGGAAGCCTTGGAAGCCTGACCGCCGGTGTTGGAGTAAACCTCAGTATCGAATACCATGACGTTTACATCCTCGCCCGAAGCAAGAACGTGGTCAAGACCGCCAAATCCGATATCGTATGCCCAGCCGTCGCCACCGAAGATCCATACGGACTTCTTAGCAAGGTAATCCTTGTCGGCGAGTATCTCCTTGGAGGCCTCGCAGCCCTCGGCTGCCCAACCCTCAAGAAGCTTAACCAGCTCTGCAGTTGCCTTTTCGTTAGCGGCACCGTCATCGAGTGTATTCAGGTAGTTGTCAACGATAGCACGGCAGTTCTCGCAAGGAGTCTCGAGCGCCTTAACCTTTTCGATCAGTCTCTCGCGGATAGCTTTCTGACCGAGAGCCATGCCGAGACCGTGCTCAGCGTTGTCCTCGAACAGCGAGTTTGCCCATGCGGGACCCTTGCCGGATTCCTTATTTACTGTATAAGGAGTAGCGGGAGCGGAGCCACCCCAAATGGAGGAGCATCCGGTAGCGTTGGAGATATACATTCTCTCGCCGAACAGCTGAGTGATCAGGCGAGCATAAGAGGTCTCGGCACATCCTGCGCAGGAGCCGGAGAACTCAAGCAGGGGCTGCTTGAACTGGCTGCCCTTAACGGTGGTGTTGTTGATGATCTCGGGCTTCTCGGAAACATTTGCTACTGCGTAGTCAAATGCAGCCTGCTGCTCGGTCTGAGTCTCGATGCCGACCATCTCAAGCGCTCTCTTCTCGGGCTTGGTGGGACATGCCTTGACGCAGAGGGTACAACCCATGCAGTCCAGAGGGCTGATAGCCATGGTGAACTTGTAATCGGTCTTTGCAACCGGCTTTGCTGCGAACTTTGTAACCTCGGGAGCATTTGCGGCCTCGTCTGCATTCATAGCGAAAGGACGGATAGCGGCGTGAGGACATACGAATGCGCACTGGTTACACTGGATGCAGTTCTCAGCGTGCCATACGGGAACATTAACTGCAACACCGCGCTTGTCGTAAGCTGCGGAGCCCTGCGGGAAGGTACCGTCTGCGCAATCCTTGAATGCGGAAACGGGGAGGCTGTCGCCTGCCATGCCGTTAACGGGCTTAACGATGGTGTTGACGAAGTTAGCAAGATCTGCTCTCTTATCCTCGACGAGTGCAGCTGCGGCATCATCTGCGCAGTCAGCCCAAGCGGCGGGAACGTTTACTGCAACGTAAGCGTCGGAGCCTGCGTCGATAGCGGCGTAGTTGAGGTCAACGATGGCCTGGCCCTTCTTTATGTAGGACTTGTAAGCGGCCTTCTTCATGTACTCAATAGCCTCTGCTGCGGGCAGGACACCTGCAAGAGAGAAGAATGCGGACTGAAGAACGGTGTTCTTAACCTTTACGTTACCGATCTTGGATGCAAGACCCGTAGCGTCGATGATGTAGAACTTAACGTTGTTGGCAGCGATGTACTTCTTGACCTTTGCGGGAAGCTTTGCGTCAAGCTCAGCCTCGCTCCAAGGACAGTCGAGCAGGAAAGTTGCGCCGGGCTTAATGTCGGTGATCATGCTCTCGTACTTATCGAGGTAAGCGTGGTTGTGGCAAGCGACGAAGTCTGCCTTATTGATGTAGTACGGGCTCTTGATGGGCTGATCGCCGAAGCGCAGGTGGGATACTGTGAAGCCACCGGTCTTCTTGGAGTCGTACTGGAAGTATGCCTGAATATACTTGTCGGTGTGGTCACCGATGATCTTGATGGAGTTCTTGTTAGCACCGACAGTACCGTCGCCGCCCAGACCCCAAAACTTGCAGGAGATAGTACCCTTTGCGGAGGTGTCGGGGCACTTCTTCTCGGGCAGAGAGTGACCGGTCACATCGTCTACGATGCCGATAGTGAAGTCATTCTTGGGATTCTTCTTTGCGAGGTTATCAAATACTGCAAAGATGGAGGAAGGAGGAGTATCCTTCGAGCCGAGACCGTAGCGGCCGCCGACGACCTGTGCCTGTACGCCCTCGCGAGCGAGTGCGGTGACAACGTCGAGATAAAGAGGCTCGCCGAGTGCGCCGGGCTCTTTGGTTCTGTCAAGAACAGCGATCTTCTTAACAGTCTTAGGCAGCGCTGCAACCAGCTTGTCTGCGCGGAAAGGACGGTACAATCTTACCTTTACAAGACCGACCTTTTTGCCCTTAGCCAGCATATAGTCGATAACTTCCTCTGCAACGTCGCAGACGGAGCCCATAGCGATGATGACGTTCTCAGCGTCGGGAGCGCCGTAGTAGTTAAACAGCTGATAGTCAGTGCCGATGAGCTTGTTGACTTTCTTCATGTACTTCTCAACGATTGCGGGAAGTGCATCGTAGTAGGGGTTACAAGCCTCTCTGTGCTGGAAGAAGATATCGCCGTTCTCAGCGGAGCCGCGGAGTACGGGGTGCTCGGGGTTGATAGCGCGAGCGCGGAAATCTTCAACAGCCTTCATGTCGACCATCTTCTTGAGGTCTGCATAGTCCCAAGCCTCGATCTTCTGAATCTCATGGGAGGTACGGAAGCCGTCAAAGAAGTTGATAAAGGGAACTCTGCCCTCGATGGTAGCAAGGTGAGCAACAGCGCCGAGGTCCATGATCTCCTGCGGGTTGGTCTCAGCCAGCATAGCGAAACCGGTCTGACGGCAAGCATAGACGTCGGAGTGGTCGCCGAAAATGTTCAGCGCGTGGGATGCGACTGTACGCGCGGAAACGTGAATAACGCAAGGCAGCAGCTCGCCTGCGATCTTATAGAGGTTGGGGATCATGAGCAGCAGACCCTGAGACGCGGTGTAAGTGGTGGTCAAAGCACCGGCTGCGAGCGAGCCGTGAACCGCACCTGCGGCACCTGCCTCGGACTGCATCTCAACGACCTTTACCTTGTCGCCGAAAACGTTGATAGCGGGGTCACCCGTGTAGTTTTTGCCGGCTGCCGACCATGCGTCGACCTGCTCGGCCATAGGCGAGGAAGGCGTGATGGGGTATATGGCGGCAACCTCAGTGAACGCATACGATACATGCGCCGCGGCTGTGTTACCATCCATAGAAATCTTCTTACGCTTGATTGCCATTTTTGGAATTCCTCCTGTATGATTAATTTTTTTAAATCTTGGGTAATGAGACAAATTCTTTCATCTTATTATATTCTTTATGTCTCAATATAATATGATATCACAAAACGGCCGAATTGTAAAGGGGTTTGACGAAAATTGCCCGCCGTTCGGGCGAGCAATTTCTTGACAATTATTTTTTCTCGGATCAGATTCCCAGCTCGTCCCGGAAGAAGCCACGAGTGTTGGCGTGGTTGCCCTCGAAGTCATAAACGTCGAAACGGACGTAGGGTGCGTCGTCGGGAATAACGAAGTCTGCAAAGGTAACCGGATTTTCTTTACTTCCGACCTTGCGAATTCCGCTCTTGCTGCCCTTCATCAACGTTATCTGGCGAACAGGCTCGGTCTCGATGTGAACCTTGTTACCGTCAAACGTCAGCTCGAGGATCTTCGGACCCATGGAGGCGTAAAAATCGCCCTTTTCCAGTGCCTCAATGACGGACGCATAGGTCAGATCCTTTGCGAGCACCATTGTAAAGCCGCCGAACGAGTCGGACGCTGCGGAATCGATGGGATTATTGTTATGGTTGTCGTCGGCGGCATGGCAGAAGATGCGCTGACCGTCGCGCAGCATTCTGTCGTAAAGAGGAGCGTTATACTCCATGCGGTTGCCGACGAAGGACGCATAATTGCATATTTCCATTGAGAAAAATCCGCGGTAAGCGGCGCTTCTCTCGGCGAGCTCCAGCGACCAGACGGGGTGGTTATGTGTGCAAAGATAGCCGTTTTCGTTTGCAACCTTAAGGAAATTATTTATATATTCGACGGTGTAATCACGGTCATTAATGCCGCCCGCTTTCGGGATAGCGGCGATCTCCTCGGGAGTTTTGGCGTATTTGCAGTAACGCGAGTCGAAATTGATGTGTGTTATGTTGTGGGGATCCTTTGCGAAAAGGCAGATGTGAGTTTCGGGCACATAAGGAAAGCCCTTGCCGTTGCTCTCTGCCGAACGCAAATGTGACTCGTAGCCGGTCAGCATGAGAAAATCGGGCTCTGTCATGTCGGAGTGATCGCAGGTGCGCTCGTGGTCGGTGATGCAGAGGATGGAATAGCCGTGCGACTTATACGCATCCTTCATTTCTTCAGGCGTCAGCTTGCCGTCGGAAAGGTTGCTGTGGCTGTGAAGATTTGCCTTGTATTGGGGCGCGTCTTTTTTGATGTAGTTTATCATAAAAAACTACCTCCGTTTAAAAATATCGATATTATTATATCATCATATGTGGAATATTGCAAGTTATTTTGCGTTTTTGTTTTGATTTTTTTGTTGTTTTGTGGCGATGGAGGAGAGTTTTTTACGGTATGGGCAAGCCAAGCCCCTACGGCATAAATAAAAATTTGCCCGCCGACATTTTATGTCGGCGGGCGATATTTTTATATCTTAAATACCCAGCTCATCGCGGAAGAAAGCTCTTGTATTTGCATGGTTGCCGCTATAGTCATAGACGTCAAAGCGAACATAGGGATGCTTATCCGAGATCTCAAAATCGGCACTTGTAACGGGTGTATCGTCGGTACCGAGAACGCGCTTGGTGCGCTTTGCGCCTGCAAGCATGGTTATCTGGCGCGCGGGGGTGGTCTCGATGTGCACCTTGTTGCCGTCAAACGTCAGCTCCAGTATCTCGGGGCCCTCGGAGGCATAGAAATTGCCCTTCTCCAGTGCACTGAAAACGCTGTCATAGCTCAGGTCATCCGTCATGATCATGGTAAAACCGCCGAAAGAGTCGCATTCGGGCGAATCAAAGGGCTGCTTGTTGTGGTTATCGTCGGCGGCGTGACAGAACAGGCGCTTGCCCGACATGAGCAGGCGGTCATAAAGCGGGCCGTTGTATTCCATGCGGTTGATTATTTTGGAGGAATAATTAGACATTTCCATGGTGAAAAAGCCCTCGTATGCGGCCACGGTCTCGGCTGCCTCCATCGACCAGACGGCATGGTTATGCGAGCAGATATAGCCGTGCTCTTTTGCCGTTTTGACGAAATCATTTACGTACTTGACGGTGTACTCGCGGGGCTCTGTCGAGCCGACCTTTATCTGCGCGTCGCGCTCGGCGGGATCCTTTATGTATTTGCAGGACTTGTCCTCAAAATTGATGAACTTTACGTTATGGGGGTCGCGTGCGAACAGGTTGATGTGAACCTCGGGGCCGTATGCGGTATGATTTTCGGGGCGAATATACGCCTCATAACCCGTCAGCATAAGAAAATCGGGGTCGGAGAGCGCGGTGTGGTCGTGAGGACGCTCGTGGTCGGTAATGCAGAGGACGGAATAGCCGTGCGACTTATACGCCTCCTTGAGCTGCTCGGGTGTCAGCTTGCCGTCGGACAGCACGCTATGGCAATGAAGGTTGGCTTTGTACTGAGGTGCGCCTTTTTTGATATAGGTGATCATGCGGGGATTCCTCCGAAATATGAATTGATGTTTTTTACATTATAGCACCTTTTTATGAGCATTTCAAGTGTTCACTGACAAAATCCTGTCAGTCACAGATATTTGAGATATATTATAATAGCCTCGGGATACCAAAAGTACCGTAATTTCAAAGAAAGGAGGAATTTTTATGACTTGGGAGATCGCAGTCGGGCTGTTCACCATCGTCTCGGCGTTTATCGCCGTTATGAAGGTGGTTGTCCGCATCAACAAAACGCTTACCACGCTTGACATTTCGGTCAACAGGCTCAACGACAGCATGACGCGTCAGGCGGCAAAAAACAAGCTGATCTTCGGCGAGCTGGAGGATCACGAAAAGCGGCTTCAGCGGCTGGAGTTTGTCAGAAACGAGTATTTTCCGACCAAGCCCACGCCGCCCGCCGCGGCGCCTTATTCGGACAACGATCTGCGCCGCGAGGCAGAGGCGCGCGGAGAGCTGTAAGACCGCGCAAAAACACCTCTGCAACATTTCAGATCTCAAAAAACCATGAAAGGAGGCACAAAAAAATGAACTGGAAGCAAAAGCTGTCTTCCCGCAAGCTGTGGGCGGCGATAACCGCCTTTGTGACGGCGCTGGCGACGGTACTCGGTGCGGACGCGCTGACGATCGAACAGCTGGCGGCGCTCATCAGCGCCATCGGCGTTGCCGTGACCTACATAATCGGCGAGTCCTGCGTCGACGCCGCAAGGGAAAAGAATAAGGAAGAAGAATAATGATAGCAAAAAATGCGCTCATAGAGCGCATTTTTTGCGGGATGTTTTATTTACTCAACAGTGTGCGGTCGTTGGCGAATTCCTCGCCGCTGGTCTGCGAGAATTTTTCGATAAGCGCATCGACGGTCAGCTTTTGCTTTTCCTCGCCCGAAACGTCGAAAATTATGCGTCCTTCATGCATCATAATAAGGCGATTGCCGTGTGCGATGGCGTCCTTCATATTATGAGTTACCATCATGGCGGTCAAATGATTTTCGGCTATCAGCTTGTCGGAAAGCTCAAGCACCTTTGCGGCGGTCTTGGGGTCAAGTGCCGCGGTGTGCTCGTCGAGCAACAATATCTTGGGCTTTTTCAGCGTTGCCATCAGCAGTGTCAGCGCCTGGCGCTGACCGCCCGAAAGCAGACCGACCTTGGCGGTCATTCTGTCCTCGAGTCCCAGTTCAAGCGTAGCGAGCTGCTCACGGAACTGCTTTTTCTCCTTAGCCGAAATTCCCCAACGCAGAGTGCGAGGTGCGCCTCGGCGGGCGGCGATCGCCATGTTTTCCTGTATCTCCATGGTGGCGGCAGTGCCGGTCATGGGGTCTTGGAAAACTCTGCCGAGGTATTTTGCCCGCTTATATTCGGGCAGATGCGCGACGTTTGCTCCGTCTATTTTTATCTCGCCGCTGTCAATGGGCCAAGCGCCCGCGATGGCGTTAAGCGTGGTCGACTTGCCCGCGCCGTTGCCGCCGATAATGGTGACGAAATCGCCCTCATTCAGCTTGAGGTCGACTCCGCACAGCGCGCGCTTGGCGTTTATGGTCCCGGGATTGAAGGTCTTGCGAACATCAATGAGTTCAAGCATTTTCCTTGCCCTCCTTACCCGATTTTTTACGCTTTGCGGCATCAGCGTGTGACGAAAAATATTTGTTTTTCCAATAAGGAACTGCCAAGAACAGTGCAACAAGCAAAGCCGAGAGCAGCTTGAGCAGGTCGGCGTCAAGACCGATATAAATAACGGTGGAGTAGACGATGTAGTAAACTATGCCGCCGAAAACGACCGCGAGCAGCTTGAGCGCGAAATTATTTTTCGCCAGCCAGCCGAACAGCGCGTCGCCGATGATGACGGCGGCAAGGCCGATAACGATAGCGCCCTTACCCATGTTATTGTTGGAGCTACCCTGATACTGTGCGAGCAGTGCGCCCGAGAGCGCGACGATACCGTTTGACAGGACAAGACCGAAAATTTTGGTGATGTTTGTATTGATGCCCTGTGCGCGGCTCATGCCGAGGTTTGCGCCCGTTGCGCGGACGGACGAGCCGTATTCCGTTCCGAAGAACCAATAAAGCAGGGCTATGAGGGCAATGGCGAAAATCGTAAGTATCAGCACGGTGCGTCCCAGAAAAGCAACGCGGTTTGTGACCAGCAGGTTGTTTTTGGAAACGTCGAGCGCGATCTGCGACGTGCCCATGATCTTAAGGTTGATGGACCACAGCATCAGCTGTGTCAGAATGCCCGCGAGAATTGCGGGGATGCCCATAAAGGTATGGAAGATGCCCGTCATAAGTCCCGTCAGCATTCCCACGATGAAGGCGGCGATGAGCGCCAGCCAAACGGGCTGACCGCTTGTAAGCATGACGGCGCAAACCGACGCGCCGGTGCATATCGAGCCATCGACGGTAAGGTCGGCGATATCAAGTATTTTGAAGGTTATATAAACGCCGATCGCCATGATGCCCCAGATGATACCCTGAGCGACAGCACCCGGCAACGAGCTTAAATAGTTTATAAACATGAGAGAAAACCTTTCTTTTGCTATTTAGACGAAAACACAGCAGGGAATGCGCCGTGCGGCGCATTCCTTGCCGTTTTTATTAGTCAAACAAGCCTTATTCGGCGGCTTCAATGGCAGTAAAGCCCTTTGCCTCGAGTGCGGCGGTGTCAATTCCGAGAGACTCGCAGATCTCTTTGTTGTACTTCTTCGCCAGCTTTTCCTCGGGGGTGTACTCAACAGCCATGGTAGAGATATCAGCCTCGCCCTTGAGTATCTTGGCAGCCATCTCACCGGTTGCGTAACCGAGGTCGTAGTAGTCGATGGACAGCGTTGCGATACCGCAAGCGCCGCAGATGCCTTCCTCGCCTGCAACTACGGGAACCTTCTTATCGGCGATAGTGCCGTGAATAGCCTCAGCGTAGGTAGCGGCGGTGTTATCGGTGGGGATGTAGAGCGCGTCGCAGTTATCAGCGGCGTTAGCGGCTACGATCTGAACGTCATCAGCACCCGAGAAGGGGAAATCCTTGACAGTGATGCCTTTTCCGGTGAGGTATTCGGATACCTTCTTAACCTGATATTCGGAGTTGGGCTCTGCGGAGCAGTACAGCATACCGACCGTCTTTGCAGAGGGAACGAGATCGATGATCATCTGAGCCTGCTGATCCAGGGGAGCGAGGTCGGAGGTACCGGAAATGTTGCCGCCGACGGTGCCGTTGAAGTTTTCAAGTCCAAGTGCCACGCCGTACTCGGTGATGGAGGTGCCGAGAATCGGGATGTCGGGGGTAGCGTTACGAGCGGCTACGAGTGCGGGAGTTGCGTTAGCCATAATGAGGTCCACCTTCTTGGTAACGAAGGTGCCGACGATGGTAGCGCAGGTGTCGCCGGAGCCGGCGCCGTTCTGCTCGTCAAAAGCGACGTCCTCGCCGAGAGCGGCGGTCAGAGCATCCTTAAAGCCCTGAGTTGCAGCGTCGAGCGCGGGGTGGCGGTCATACTGACAGATGCCGACGGTGTATTTTGCGCCGTTCGAGCAGGATGTGAGTGAGAGTGCGCCGATCGCGAGGATCAGGGCGAGTACGAGTGACAAAATTTTTGTTGCTTTCATGGTCTTTCTCCTGAAGTTTAATATTTATTATAACAGGACAATTTCCTGTTAAAAACACAGTGAAACAAAAAATCTCCGCATCGAACGATATTGTTCGACACAGAGACGGAAATACATCCGCGGTACCACTCTGCTTTATTGCCGCCTTACGACAGCAACCTTTGCGGGCATTCGGTGTTCAAACGTCCACCGATATGACGGTCGGCATCCGGCGCAGCCTACTTCGCGTTCGGTGCGCAGCTCCCGAAGAGTAATTCATCGACGCGCGCCGCCTGCTCGCACCACCCGCAGACTCTCTGAAGGACTTTTCCCGCCGACTACTGGACTTCGATCATAGCTTTTATGGTCAAAACCACTTTAGTATTATAAGTTAATGACATTTTAACACAAAATCGGCGTATTGTCAAGTGCTTTTTTAATTTTTTATTTGAAAGCAAAAATTATCCGCGAATAAAACGTCAACGAGCAAATTTTAAAGCCATTGTAGGACCGGCGCCACGCGAACGTCACCACGAATAGGCTTCTCCTTGAGGAGAAGCCTAAAAAGTCCGCCGACATTACATCGGCGGACAATTTGTATTATTTCAATTAACCAAGCTTAGCCTGGTTGACCTTGATACCGGGGCCCATAGTGCTTGCGACTACGCAGCTCTTGATATACTGACCCTTTGCAGCGGCGGGCTTTGCCTTTACGATAGCGCCCAGCAGGGTGTCGAAGTTCTCGCCCAGCTTTTCTGCGCCGAAGGAAGCCTTACCGATGGGGCAGTGGATAATGTTGGTCTTGTCAAGACGGTACTCGATCTTACCTGCCTTAGCCTCGGTGACAGCGCGTGCCACGTCGGGGGTAACGGTACCTGCCTTGGGGTTAGGCATAAGGCCCTTAGGACCAAGCACACGACCCAGTCTACCGACAACACCCATCATATCGGGGCTTGCGATAACTACGTCGAAGTCAAACCAGTTCTCTTTTGTGATCTTCTCGACCATATCCATCTCGCCTACATACTCAGCGCCTGCAGCCTTTGCAGCCTCTGCCTTTTCGCCCTTTGCGAAAACGAGCACGCGAACAGTCTTACCTGTTCCGTTGGGCAGGACGACTGCGCCTCTGACCTGCTGGTCAGCGTGACGGGAGTCAACACCGAGTCTGACGTGGACCTCAACGGTCTCGTCGAATTTAGCCTTCGAAGTCTGGCAAACGAGGTCAAGTGCCTCTGCCGGATCGTACAGCTTGGATTTATCGATCAGCTTTACGCTGTCGGAATATTTCTTACCCATTTTAGCCATGTTTCTCTACCTCCTTAGTCCTCTACCGTTATACCCATGCTGCGGGCGGTGCCTGCGATCATGCTCATAGCGGCTTCGATGGAAGCGGCGTTGAGGTCGGGCATCTTGGTCTCTGCGATCTTGCGGACCTGCTCCTTGGTCAGCTTAGCGACCTTGTCCTTATTGGGCTTTGCAGATGCAGTCTCGATGCCGCAAGCCTTCTTGATCAGGACGGGAGCGGGAGGAGTCTTAGTGATGAAGGAGAAGGAACGGTCAGCATAAACCGTGATGACTACGGGGATTATAAGACCGATATCGTTCTTTGTTCTTTCGTTGAATTCCTTTGTGAAGACAGGAATTGCAACACCGTACTGACCGAGCGCCGGGCCTACAGGGGGCTGGGGCGTCGCTTTTCCGGCAGGTAACTGAAGCTTGATGTAACCCAGTATTTTCTTTGCCATGGTTGTTTATACCTCCAAATGTGGTTTTCTGCGGGAGAATTGTAAGAATTTTTCTCCCTCCCACTTATGCGACGGCAATATCCGTCATTTGTTTGCTGCCTTGACCGCGCTTGCTTCAAGCTCGACAGGCATGTCGCGGCGGCCGCGTTTGACCAGAACCGTGACGGTTTTCATATCATCCGAAATTGCCTGAACAACACCGTTGTAGCCCTCGAACAGACCTGCGCAAATGGTGACCTCGTCGCCAATGCCGAAGGAGAATTGAACCTTCTTTTCCTCGATGTTGAGCGCCTCGACCTCTGCCTCGGAGAGCGGGGTGGGACGGGAACCGGGTCCGACAAAGCCGGTAACGCCGGTAATGTTTCGGACTGCGTGCCAGCTTTCGTCGTTCATCGTCATTTTGATGAGAACGTAGCCGGGGAACACCTTGACCTCGACCTCTTTTTCAACGTCGCCGTTCTTTTCTATAACGGTCTCAGTCGGAATTCGGATGTCGTAGATAAGATGATGAAGTCCGCGGTTTTCGATGATATTTTCAAGGCTTGCCTTGACTTTGTTTTCATAGCCGGAGTAGGTGTGCGCCACATACCATCTCGGGCCTACATCCATTTCGTTGATGTCACTCATGATATCAGAAAAGATTGCCCAGAGCGAAAATGCCCTTGGTGAACGCGAAGTCCAGAAGTCCGATAACGATCGCGGTGGCGAGAACTACGACTACAACAACGATAGTGTTCTTTTTGACCTGATCGGGAGACGACCAAACTATCTTCTTAAGCTCGCTCTTGTAGCTCAGCCACCATACCTTCAGCTTTTCGCGCTTAATGATCGCAAATACAACGCCGACGATGATGAGAGCACCAAGCACGCCCATGCTGATCCAGAAGCCGAGACCGAGGCCAACATCATTGTCGGTAGTGTCATCTGCGGTGTCGTCAGCGGTATCATCTGCTGTTGTATCTGCGACGTCCTCGACGACGGCATCTGCGGCAGAAGTATCGACTGCGGCTGCATCATCTGCAAAAACGCTGAAAGGAACTATCATGACCACCATCAGCAGTGCGATCAGCAACGCGGTAAGCGATCTGAATGCTTTGTTTTGTGTCATCGTTCGTTTACCTCTTACTTGGATTCTCTGTGAAGAGTGTGCTTACGGCAGAAGCGGCAGAACTTTTTCTGCTCAAGCCGGTCAGGGTCATTCTTCTTGTTTTTCTTGGTGTCATAATTGCGCTGCTTGCACTCGGTGCAAACCAGTGTGATCTTGACACGGGAATCATTAGCCATGTTTGCGGCACCTCCAATTTTTTTATTTGAACCGCGCGGCGGTTCGTGTACCTCCCTCCGACACAGGCCGTCGGGCAGATTTGGCGCTTTTGCACGACAAAAGAGCTCTGCGCACAGAGGTAAGAATAATTATAGCATGTCCCGCGGTGTTTGTCAATAGTTTTACAGCTTTTTATTTACATATATTTTTTCGCTCGGGAAACACTATTTTTGTCCGACACACACTATATATAATAAATGAAGGAAAAAATATGAAAAAGTTCAAATTTCTCGCGGCTCTGCTTGCCGCGCTTATGATAATGACGCTATGCGCGCTTTGCGTTTCGGCGCATCCTCTGCTACCCGGCATGGACGGCAGGAGAAGCGGTGAGCCCGGCGAGAACACGGGTGCGGTCACCACCAACACGCCCGATTCGGGTGACAACAGTCAAATTCCCGACCTCGCCCCCGACGGCACCACCACCGCCGATACCACGACGCCCGAGGTTACCACTACCGCTGACACTACGACTGCGGACACCACGACAGCCGACACGACCGTAGCAGACACCACGACAGCCGTCACGACCACTCCCGCGCCTGTTACCACGCCTTCGGACGCAACGGACGGTGCGGGCGGTAATGAGGACGGCGACAACTCCATTTTAGGTGTTATCATCGCCATCATCGCGGTTGCCGTTATAGTTGTTGTCATTGTCATGCTTGTGCCCAAAAAGAAAAGGCCCTGACGGATAAAACGCAGCTCTATTCGCCTGCGGACGTGCAATGCACGCCCCTACGGCGCTGTTTCAACAAAAAGCCGACTCTGCAAAAGGCTCTCCCTCTGGGAGAGCTGTCGCCAAAGGCGACTGAGAGGGTAAGATCGATGCCGATAAACGCCCTCTCCGTCGCGGCGAGCCGCGACACCTCTCCCATAGGGAGAGGCTATTTGTAGTGGCGTTCGCTCGTACCGACCGTTTAATTTACCGTCACCGTATACCGTAGGGCGGGGGCTCTGCTCCCGCCCTACAGCGTATGGTGACGCTGGATCAAACAAATTTTCAAATTCCTATTTACAAGACTCGCTTTTCATGGTAAAATAATGTTGCGACGTAAATTTAATAAAAATCAGTTATAAGGGCATTTGTTTTTATTTCGGTAAAAACGCATGCTCCACTTTCGGCATACTCTTATGGCTGATTTTTAGATTTGCGTCGCAACAAATCGGAGGTGCGTTTTTCGTGCGCGGCTCCGGCTGCGCACTTTTTGTTTTTGTGCGCACAAAATCATGCAAAACATAAGGAGGAAAACCATGACACCAACACTTAAAAAGCTATGGAACGGAGAAATATCACCCTGTTCCGCGCCCGAACCCGGCACGGATGAGGCAAAGAAATTTCACAAGCTCATCGACCAATTACATAATGAGCTTTCGGTTTGTCTCGATGCCGAAAATCAGCAAAAGCTCGAAAAGCTGACCGAAGCTGTAGCTATGCTTTATTATCTTATTATAGAAGATACTTTTCAAACAGGCTTTTCGCTCGGCGTAAAAATCACCGCCGAGGCGTTCATAGAATAAGCACGAAAAGCACGGCTCCATTGTTGCCACGTGAAGTGCAAACACCAAAATGCCCGCCGAAAGGCGGGCAAATTTTATTGTACCTCGCAGGGATGGGTTTTGACCCTCCCCTGCGGTGGATTTTTGTTTTTATGTCGCTCCTGAAAAGGCGATGACGTTCAATGTCAGCTTGCGGGGCGAGGTCATGGCGGCGGCGATGGGACTTCCCGTCGAGAGGTCGACCGTTATGGTACGCGCGGGGTCATCGAACGCGACGGTAACCACGGACGGCCTGTCGGCAAGCGGTGTCACGTCCGAAACCGCCCCGTCGGGCAACAGCGCCGTGGCGATATCTATCCAACCGTCTGCATATTCGGCATCAAGTGTCAAGTCACCCAAAGCAAGCGACAGCTTTCCGCTCTCGCGCGTCAGCACGACTCCGGACATAGACGCGGGCGCGTAAAAGGTGATGCTGACGTCGCGGGGCAGCAGGCTGTTCTCACGCGGCTCGGCGGCCGAGACGAGCGCCTCGAACTTTACGCCGTTCGCCTCTCCCGACACTGTCGCGTCAAAAGCTCGCTCGGTATATGACAGCGCCTTTTTGCTGTCCGCACGCTTGCCGCAACCGCCTGCCGCCAGCAGCAGTGCGACGATCAGGGCAAATAATACAGTATATTTTGTAAGCTTCATAAATTTATCTCCCTCGGAGGTGTATTTATAATATTTTATGACAGAAATTGCTCATCAATACCCCCGGAGCGGTTGCAATCGGACAAAATTTGTGGTATACTTAAAATGGATATTTAGATTCTGACTCATATATAAAATTTATAAGAAAGGCTCGGTCCTGCCATGTCTGCTCAAAAAATCTTAAAACGCGCACTCGCTTTTATTTTAATAATGATACTTTCGCTATCCTCGGTGACCGCCGTCGCCGCTGAGACCTCGGACGAGGCCGCCGCGGTCGTGGAGAACGGCGTGGTTTCGGTGCTGCCCGACAAAAAGGGCACCAAGCTCACCGTAAGCATCGCGTTGTCGAACGATTTTATTTCCGACCACAAAAAAGAGACTGTATATCTTTTCGAGCTCCCGCTGGGAATGGATGAGCTGTCGCTTTCCCGCCTCGAGCCCGTAACCTCGTTCCGCGTCACCTCAAAATACACCTTCAAGACCGCGCTCTCGGACGGAAATCTTTCGCGTCTTTACTGCTCCTATGTGCTCGCGCTGCAAAACGGCAGTGGCTACACTCCCATCGGCTCGCGGCGTTACGTTGAGAACATCCCCTCGCTCGCCGAGCATTCTTACGCCTACCCCGCCGCCGTCTCGCCCAAGGGCCTTGAGGTCACAAGCGTTTCGGACGCGCTGTCGCTGGGCGTCTCGCACGCCGTTCTGCCCGTCTCGGTCGAGAATATGTTCGGCACGGCAGGTGTTGACAGCCTTGACTACGATCACCTCGGCGTGACGTACCATTTCAGCCGTTCAGCCCTCTCATCTCTTGACGACCGTGTCCGCGCGCTGTCAAACGAGGGTGTTCTGGTATATCTGCGCTTCGAGCTTAACACCGCGCCCGCCTCCCTGCCCTCCTCGCTTGCGTCGCTGGGGTACACCGACGCCCCCGAGGCGGCTCATTACGCCCTGCGCGCCGACTCCGAGTCGTCCGCCGGCATGCTGGCAGCGCTGTTCAGTCTGCTTGCCGAGCGCTACACCGACCCCTCCGCTCCCTACGGCTTTTGCGCCTCCTTTATTCTGGGCGACGAGGTAAATCTGCCCGACGGCAATTATTCGACCTCTCACGCGCTTTCCGCCGACCGTCACGTTGAAAATTACTCCCGCCTGGTCCGCATAGCCCACACCGCGCTGTGCTCCGTTTACAGCGAGGGGCGTGTATTTGTCGCGACCTCCAACAATTTCAGCATGATCCCCGCGGGCTCCTGCTCCGCTTCAAGCTCCATGACCGAATTTCTCGCCATGTTCAACTCAAAAACGCTGTCCGGCGGCGACTACGGCTGGTCGATATCAACAGCCGCCTATGCTTACAGCCGTTCCGATTCCAGCATCTGGGACGATGCGCTGGCGACGGGCGCCTCCTCACAGCTCATCTCGCCCGCCAATATCAGTGTCCTGACCTATGCCCTCTCAAAAAGTTATATTTATGACGGCGTGACCCGCCGCCTCATAATAGGCTCGTTTGCCGTCCCCGACGACACGGGCTCTGCCTCCGTTGCCGAAAACAAAAAGGAGGCCGCGCAGGCGGCGTCCTATGCTTACGCTTATTACAAGCTGCTTGAGGACGGCACCGTCGACGCGCTCATATATTCTGATCAGCTCGACACGCCCGACTCGCCACTGACCACGGGTCTTTCCCGCGCTGATATGTCGGGAAATATACTGTCACGCAAACAAATTTGGAGCGTCATGCGCGACATCGACAGCCCCGCAACTGCGGCAATCGCCGCTATCTCCTCGACCACGGGCGGCGTGCTTGAATATCTTTATTCCACGCTGAACACCCGCGCGGCGGTAAAAAGCTTTGTCACGGGTGACTCAAAAGCGCTTCTCTCCACCGACGCGCTCAAGCTGAGCCCGATTTTTGACTTTTCCGTCGGCGAGCGGCATGGATTTGAGAGTGCGGGCTGCGGTTATCTGACCTCCCCCGCGCTGGTATCCGTAAACGGCGCGCCCGCGCTCAAGCCGGGGGGCGGCAGTGAGTGCCGCGCGGTCCGTTACAATATCGACGCCGCGACTTTGCGGTCGGTCAAAATGCTGGTGATCTCGCTCGCCTCCTGCCCGTCGGCGTGCAATATGACGCTTCGGCTGTCTCAGGGCGGCAAGCTGTTTTACGAATCGGAGGCAATACTGTCCTCAAACACCCGCGCGGTGTCATTTGACATAAGCGAATTTTGCGACGCTATGTCAAAGGGTGATGTCACACTCAGCATATCGCTGACCTCGGGAGCCGACATGGTCTCCATTCGCAGTATCGACTCTGCCACATCCTCCACAGCCCCCTCGATTTTGTGGATAATTCTCATAATTATCGTTGTTTTGTTCGCTCTGATGCTCATAATCGCGCTGTTTACCCGACTTTATCACCGTTTGCACCGTCGCCGTCCAACCACAACTGCCATCGCGACCCGCGACGACGACTGACAGGAGGGCTCCACATGGCACCTTTTTACGAAAAACGCGACAAGGATTTTTTCTATCGCGACGATCGCGGCGGGAGAACAAAGTTAGGCTGTTCTCCCCACCTGCACCGTCACGTTGAGTTTGCATATATGATCGAGGGCTATGCCGACGGCTACGCCGATTCGGGCGTCTGCCGCATTGAGGCGGGGGATTTCTTTATTGCATTTCCCAACCAGATACACCGCTTTGTGACCTACGGGCCCGAAAAATATATGCTTTTTATCGTCAATCCCGACATGATACCCGAGCTTGGCGCGCTCATGCTGGGCGCGTCGCCCGCGTCTAATCTGCTCAAACCCGCCGAGCAGCCGCCCGCTTTGCGTCAGCTGCTCGAGCAGCTTGCCGCCGTCTGGCGTCAGCCGAGCGAGCATCAGGAGCTGATACTGCGCGGGTATCTCTTAGCTTTGTTCGGCGAGCTGCTGCCGCGGCTGTCGCTCGGTCAGGTTCGCAGTGCCGACACGCAGGTGCTGCGCTCGGTCATTGACTTTTGCACCGACAATTACACGCGTCCGCTATCGCTCTCGACGCTCTCGGACGAGCTTCACATAAGCAAATACTACATCTCGCATCTGTTCAGCAACAAGCTGGGCATTGGCTTTAACGACTACATAAATTCGCTTCGCGTCTCAGCCGCCTGCCGTCAGCTTCGCGGCAGTGAGTGCAGTGTGACCGAGATAAGCGAATCGGTCGGCTTTTCAACGCTCCGCACCTTTAATCGCGCGTTTCTGCGCCACGTCGGCTCCTCGCCCTCGGAGTACCGCAAAAACCGCGGCGGCGCGGGCTATTCCGTGTCTGTTCCGATCTGATGAAAAACAGAAATTTATCCATGAAAGGATCACTATAAATGCGTATCAAATCCATCTCTCTCGCGCCTTCGGGGCGTGACAAAATAAGCTGGGTCGCGTCCTACATGCCCGCGCTGTCCGAAATTCGCAAGGATTTTGAGGCAAACAAGCCGTTTGCGGGTCTGCGCGTCGCCATGTCCATCCACCTTGAAGCAAAGACCGCCTATCTCGCCGAAACTCTGCGCGCAGGCGGTGCCGAGGTGTATATCACGGGCTGCAACCCGCTTTCCACTCAGGACGACGTCGCCGCCGCGCTCGCCGAATCGGGCATGGAGGTGTTCGCCTCGCATGGCGTATCGGACGAGCAATATACCTCGGACCTGCGCTCGGTTCTGTCCTGCCATCCCCACCTTATAATCGACGACGGCGGCGACCTCATCGCGCTGCTTCACGGCGACTGCCGCGAGTACGGGGACTGTCTTATCGGCGGCTGTGAGGAGACGACCACGGGCGTGCACCGTCTTGTTTCCCGCGAAAAGGCGGGTCTTCTCGACTACACCATGATAAACATAAACGATGCCGACTGCAAGCACCTGTTCGACAATCGCTACGGCACGGGGCAGTCGACTCTCGACGGCATCATGAACACCACCAACCTCATTATCGCGGGAAAAACCGTCGTTGTCGGCGGCTACGGCTGGTGCGGCAAGGGCTTCGCCATGCGCGCACGCGGCATGGGAGCTGTCGTTATCGTCACCGAGATCGATCCCGTCAAGGCGATCGAGGCGGTCATGGACGGCTTTATGGTCATGACCATGGACGAGGCGGCGCCGCGCGGCGACATTTTCGTCACGCTGACAGGCTGTAAGGATGTCATTCGTCGCGAGCACTTTGAGGTCATGAAAAACGGCGTTCTGCTCGCCAACAGCGGTCACTTTGACGTTGAGATCGACAAAGCGGCGCTCGCCGATATGGCGGTCGAGGTGCGCGAGCGCAAGCCCAACATAACCGGCTATTATCTTTCCGACGGCAGAGTTTTGAATCTGCTCGCCGAGGGCAGACTGGTCAACCTCGCGGCGGGCAACGGACACCCCGCCGAGATCATGGATATGTCGTTCTCGCTGCAGGCAAAGTGCCTCGAGTACCTTGCTAAGGACGGCGCATCTCTCTCTCATCGCGTTTATTCTGTCCCCGCCGAGATCGATGCCGAGGTCGCAAGCCTCAAGCTGTCCTCGCTGGGCATCACCATCGACATTTTGTCGGACGAACAGAAAAAATATCTCGAAAAGGTTGATTAACTCTCGTCACCGCGAAGCGGTGACATATCGAGTTGCCCGACAGGCAACATATCGAGTTTTCCGATAGGAAAACATATCGAGTTCGCCGCAGGCGAACATATCGACGCCCCCGGAACGTCATAATTTGTCGATATGTCACCGCCATGCGGCAACGAGAGTTGGATATATATATTAAAAGGTAGTTTTTTATGCAACACAAAACATCAGTCGCCGTTATCGGCGCGGGGCACGCGGGCATCGAGGCCGCGCTCGCCAGCGCCCGTCTCGGTATTGACACTGTACTTTTCACGCTGTCTCTCGACGCGCTCGCCAACATGCCCTGCAACCCCTCCATCGGCGGAACGGGCAAGGGTCATCTTGTTTTTGAGATTGACGCTCTGGGCGGCGAGATGGGGCGCGCCGCCGACGCGGTCACGCTTCAGTCGCGCACGCTCAACCTCGGCAAGGGCGCGGCTGTCCACTCCAAGCGCATACAGGCTGACCGCCGCCGCTATCAGCACATAATGAAGCACACTCTGGAGCTGACGCCGAATCTCCGCCTCATTCAAGCCGAGATAGTTGACCTTACGGTCGAAAATATCGACGGCGTCCGCCGAATCAGCTCGGTGACGACGCGCCTGGGCGAGGTATGGCAGTGCGACTGCGCCATAATTTGTACCGGAACTTATCTTGAGAGCAAAATTTTCGTCGGTCACACCAATTATGAGTCGGGCCCCGACAGCATTTGCTCGGCGCGAGGACTGACTGCGGCGCTCGCGCGCGAGGACGTCGCGCTCATGCGGTTCAAAACGGGCACTCCCGCCCGCGTCAAGCGCTCGACCATCGATTTTTCGGTGCTGGAGGAGCAGCCGGGCGAGCCCTGCCCCATTCCCTACTGCGCCGACACTCCTGAGGACGCGTTTGACAACGTCCCGCAGCTGAGCTGTCACATCGTCTACACAAATGCGGAAACACACCGCATAATTCGCGAAAATATAGGTCGCTCCGCCATGTATTCGGGGCAAATACACGGCACGGGACCGCGCTACTGCCCGTCCATTGAGGACAAGGTGGTTCGCTTTGCCGACAAGGAGCGGCATCAGCTTTTCGTCGAGCCTATGGGCGAGAACAACGAGGAGATGTACATTCAGGGCTTTTCGACCTCGCTGCCTACCGACGTTCAGTACGATATGCTGCACTCTCTGCCCGGTTTTGAGCATGCCGAGATCATGCGCTACGCTTATGCCATCGAGTACGACTGCTGTGATCCGACCCAGCTTTGTGCAACACTGGAATTTAAGGCAATAAAAGGTCTTTACGGCGCAGGTCAGTTCAACGGAACGTCGGGCTACGAGGAGGCGGCGGCGCAGGGGCTCATCGCGGGTATCAATGCGGCGCTGTCGCTGCTCGGCAAGCCGCCGCTGACGCTGCCGCGCTCCAGCTCTTACATCGGAACTCTTATCGACGATCTCATCACAAAAGGCACAAACGAGCCGTACCGCATGATGACGTCGCGCTCGGAATACCGACTTTTGCTGCGTCAGGACAACGCCGACGTGCGTCTGACGCCTCGCGGCCGCGAGGTCGGGCTGATCAGCGACGAGAGATACACAAAATTCACACAAAAATGTGCGCTGATCGAGCAGGAGACGTACCGTCTGGAGCACACTCACCTCTCGCCCGACGCTGTCAACGCGTTTTTGGTCGAGCGCGGTGAGACGCCCGTAAGCTCCGGAGTTTCGCTTGCGGATCTTATTCGCCGTCCGGGGCTGTCATACGAGGACATCGCGCCTCTCGACGCGGCGCGCCCGTCACTTCCCCGTGCGGTCAAGCTGACAGTCGGCATTAACATTAAATATGAGGGCTACATTCGTCGCGAGCAGGCAGAGGTTGCGCGGCACTTAAAGCTGGAGTCGTTCCGCCTGCCCGCCGATGTGGACTACTCCTCAATTCGCGGTCTGCGTATTGAGGCGGCGCAAAAGCTTGCTAAGTTCCGCCCCGAGACTATCGGGCAGGCGTCGCGCATCAGCGGCGTCAACCCCGCGGACATCTCGGTCCTGCTGATATATTTCGGGAAAAAGTAATTATATGTGGGGCTCTGCCCGCGACCTGGCAGAAATTTTCGCGGGGCTCTGCCCCGCACCCTGCTGAGGGGACTTTTTGAAAAAAGTCCCCTCAGACTCCCCCAAAAACTTTCGGGCAAAAGGTCGGGATCAGACGATAAAGCGCCACATAATGCCCGTCGCGCGCCTAGATAAACTATATCGAAATGAGGCGCCCCCGTGCAACGGTAGATTTGCGCGATATTTTGTATAATTTTTAACATTTTGTATAATAATTTGAGGTCATCATGGACAAAACCACATTTTTTAATACTCTCGCGCTTGCTTGCGAGCAAAATTCCATTTCAGCGTTAGCGACCCCTGCGGTTCGCGAACATCTGTTCGCACTTTATGAATTGCTCGTAAGCGAAAACAGCAAATACAATCTCACCGCTATCACCTCTCCCGAGGACGTCATTTACAAGCATTTCGTCGACTGTATGCTGCTCGCGCAGCACATTCCCGCCGATTCCACGCTTATTGACGTCGGTTGCGGCGCGGGATTCCCTTCTCTGCCGCTGTGCATAGTCCGTCCCGACCTCAAAATAACGGCTCTGGACAGCACAAACAAGAAAATTCACTTCATACAGCTGGTCGCAGAGCGTTTGAAGCTGCAAAACATCACCGCAATATGCGGTCGTGCTGAGGAAATTGCCCGCGATGTCGCATTTAGAGACTCTTTTGACATTTCCACCGCACGCGCAGTCGCAAATTTCCCCGTATTGTGCGAGCTTTGTCTGCCTTTTGTGCGCCCGGGCGGCGTATTTCTCGCCATGAAAGGACGATATTCCGAGCAGGAATTCAACATTTCCCCCTCATCCGTCGGGCAATTATCTGCCAATGCCCCCATTGTTTCGACCTATTTGCTTAATATAGGCGATGCAAACGAGCAACGAACACTTATTAAGGTAAACAAAATCGGAAAAACACGCGATAATTTTCCGAGAAAATACGCCCAGATAACCAAGAAACCGCTCATTTGAGCGGTTTCTTTTTTATTTTATACGTCGGCTTATCGCTCAAAGCTCGCAAAGATCGCATTGTCCGCGCTGTGTCGATATTTTTCACGCATTCCAAATGCGACAAGCTTTTTGCGCCGCTTGTGATATTATTTTTGTCACAACCCCAAAATAATTCACAGAAAGGCATAAAAATATGAACTCGGACACAAAAACAGCCATGCCACTGATTCCAATAGTCTTATCCGGGAAATCCCACCCCCAAAACGTCTCTGCGCAGCCAGCCTCCGATGTCCCTCCCGCGAATTCACTCCCACAAACCGCGCAATCCGCGCGGACAAGCAGTCCCGCCGGCAATATTTCCACCGAGCTTATCGAAATTCCCGCCGACAGTATCGTCCCCAACCGCTACCAGCCACGAAAAAGCTTTAATCACAACTCGCTCGTCCGCCTTGCGGACTCCATCAGACGTCACGGCATACTCCAGCCCATCACGGTACGCCCGATTCCCGCATCACAACCGCAAAAATATGAAATGATATGCGGCGAGCGCCGATATCGCGCGGGGCTTATGGCAGGTCTGGATCATTTCAAATGCCACATTGTAAGCTTTGATGACATGGCGTCCGCCGAGCTGTCCGTCATAGAAAACCTACTGCGTGACGATCTCAATATATTCGAGCAAGCAGAGGCCTTTGATCTGCTGATATCCACATTTTCACTCACTCAACAAGAGGTCGCCAAGCGTGTCTCGCTCAGCCAATCCGCAGTTGCAAACAAAATACGTCTTTTGCGTTTCACTGAGCCCGAGCGCACCGCAATTCTGGAATATTCGCTTACCGAGCGCCATGCGCGCGCACTTTTACGTCTTAACGACAGCAAATTGCGTCTGAAATTCATCGAAATCATCTACAAGGACAAGCTAAACGTGTCCGCAACCGAGCAACTCATAGAAAACTACATCAAATACACCTCTGAGCACCCAAACGGCGTCGACGATTCGTCAAAAAGTGCTACGCGCCCCAAAAATGTGGTCGGAATATTCAAGGATGTAAAGGTTTTTTCGAATTCCATAGAGAAAGCAGCGGATATTTTGCGAAAATCGGGCATATTTGTCGAAACCAATTACGCCGATACAAACGACACTTATGTTTACACCATCAAGATATCAAAGAATCCTGTTGTTTCACGTGAAACATAGTTAAGCGGCGGTTGTTTTCATATTGTTCCGCGCAAAGCATGGCGAGAGTGCGTTTTTGCATTGTTTCACGTGAAACAACAAGCCAAATGCATTCAACATTGTTTCACGTGAAACAATGTACCAGGTTGCTTTAGCAACGTTTCACGTGAAACGCTCGGTGTTTCGAGCGCCCATCACCGTTTCACGTGAAACATTCAAAAAAACAGACCTACAGCGCAACGTTTCACGTGAAACACATAATATTTTTCAATTATTTATCGCAAACATATTGCTCTTTTTGCAGATTCGTGGTATAATATTAATAACCAAATTTATGCGCATTACGCGCCCGCGCACGGGCGTGTTTGTGGCCAAATCATTGACAAATCAGCCGCATATCGCGGCAGACAGGAGAGAAGAATGGGCAAAATCATATCGTTTGCAAACCAGAAAGGCGGAGTCGGCAAAACGACATCTGCTGTCAACGTCGCCGCATCTCTCGGCGTTATAGGTTACAAAGTCCTGCTCGTAGACCTCGATCCGCAGGGCAACGCCACCAGCGGCGTCGGCGTATCCAAGAAAAATCTCAAGCTGACCGTGCAAAACATACTTGTAGAGGGCGCATCGATCGCGGATGTAGTTATACAGACCAAATTCGACAATTTGTCTCTCATTCCCGCCAATATCACGCTGGCAAATGCCGAATTCCAGCTTTTTGACGAGGAAAACAGCCAATTGGAGCTCAAGAAAGCGCTTCTTGCCGCCAAAGACAATTACGATTACATAATTATAGACTGTCCGCCCTCACTCGGAATGCTCACTGTGAACGCGCTGTCAGCAAGTGATGGCGTAGTTATCCCCATGCAGTGCGAATTTTATGCACTCGAGGGACTTTCCCAGCTGATGATAACCGTCAGCCGCATAAAACAGCACTATAATGACAAGCTGACCGTCACAGGAATACTTGTCACCATGCACAACAAGAGGTTGCTTCTGTCCATGCAGGTCATGGCAGAGCTCAAAAAGCACTATACAGACAAGCTGTTTTCCACTTGTATTTCAAGAAACGTCAAGCTGTCCGAGGCTCCCGGCTTCGGAACGCCCGTTTATTACCACGACAAGAGTTCAAAAGGCTCTGCAGAATACCTTGAAGTGGCAAAAGAGCTGTCATCCAGAATATAATCGCGCAAAAAGGCGCCCAAATAATCAGAAAGGACAAAAAGACACATGGCAAAAAAGCAATCGGGTCTCGGCCGCGATCTTTACTCGCTGTTTGACGATAATCTTATCGATGAAAAGAAGGATTCCGGTACGGTGCTCAAAATATCCGATATAGAGCCGCGCAAGGATCAGCCCAGAAAGCTGTTTGAGCGTGAATCGCTCGAAGCTTTGGCAGATTCCATATCAACCTATGGCGTACTTCAGCCCATAATTGTAAGGGAAAACACCTCATTTCCGGGGTCTTACGAGATAATTGCAGGCGAAAGACGTTGGAGAGCCGCAAAAATGGCGGGCCTTTCCGAAATTCCTGTCGTAGTGCTGACCGGAGACGAGCTCAAAATGGCTCAAATATCGCTGATAGAGAACATTCAGCGCGAAGACCTCAATGCCGTAGAGGAAGCGGCGGCATATCTCGATCTTATAGAGAAATTCGGACTTACCCAGGAGCAAGTTGCAAAGCAGGTGGGCAAATCTCGCTCTGCAATAACAAACACACTGCGTCTGCTCGACCTTCCGGACGACGTTCTGGAGCTGCTTAAGACAGGCGAGCTGTCAGCGGGTCACGCAAGAGCATTGCTCGGACTGAATGACACAGACAACATGATACTGCTGGCGCAAAAGATAGTAGCAAAGCAATTATCCGTCCGTGAAGTCGAAGCGCTCATCAAAAAGCTCAATTCAAGCAAAAATATTATTGATGACGACGAAGAAATGTTGCTTGAAGGCGTAAATCACCGCAAAATATACATGAAAGAGCTTGAAAGACGTCTAATGGAGACGCTGGGACGCAAAGCAAAGATAGCTTATACCCCCAAAAAGAAGGTCCTTGAACTGTCATTTGACAGTGACGAAGACCTTGAAGCACTGCTCACTGCGATCTGCGGAGCGACATTCTTTGCAGACGACAACATCTAATTTCCATTATTTGCCACGCCGATATAACTAACGATCAAAAGCAAATACATTAATAAAACGCAAAAAGAAAGGCAAGTCATAAAATGTTAGACATCAAATATATCAAAGAAAACCCCGCCGAGGTCATCGAGCGTCTTGCTCTCAAGGGCAAGGACGCCGCAAATGAGATCAACGAGATACTGCGTCTCGACGCAGAGCGCCGCGCGCTCATTTCCGAGACCGAAACGCTCAAGGCAGAGCAGAACCGCACCTCCAAGCTGGTTCCCCAGTACAAGAAAGAGGGAAAGGATGTAGCTCCCATTTTTGAGAAAATGAAGGAACTGTCAAATACTGCCAAAGCCAACGATGAAAAGATCAAGGAGATCGAGGCGAAGTACAACGACCTGATGCTGGGTCTGCCCAACCTGCCCGATCGCGACCTCAAACCAGGTGGAAAAGAGAACAACGAGCCGCTTCGCTATTTCGGCGAGCCGCACAAATTTGATTTCGAGCCCAAGAACCACGTCGACCTGTGCACAGACTTGGGGCTGATCGACTACGAGCGCGGCACCAAGCTGTCGGGCTCGGGCTTCTGGATCTACCGCGGCATGGGTTCTCGCCTTGAGTGGGCACTGCTCAACTATTTCATCGATACTCACATTTCCGACGGCTACGAGCTCATTCTCCCGCCCCACATGCTGGAGTATGAATGCGGCCTGACCGCAGGTCAGTTCCCGAAGTTTGCCGATGAGGTTTATAAGATAGAAAACCCGACCGATAACCGCATGCGCTACATGCTCCCGACCGCCGAGGCGGCGCTGGCATCGCTTTACCGCAACGAAATACTCACCGAGGCAGATCTGCCCAAGAAGCTGGTCAGCTACACGCCCTGCTTCCGCCGCGAGGCGGGCTCGTACCGCTCGGACGAGCGCGGAATGGTGCGCGGACATCAGTTCAACAAGGTCGAGATGTTCCAGTACACCTTGCCCGAGAAGTCGGACGAGGCATTCGAGGAGTTGGTGACCAAGGCGGAGAATCTTGTCAAGGGACTCGGCTTCCACTTCCGCACCGTCAAGCTTGCGGCAGAGGACTGCTCGGCGTCCATGTCCAGAACCTACGACATCGAGATCAACATCCCGTCCATGAACGGATACAAAGAGGTAAGCTCCGTGTCCAACGCGCGCGACTATCAGGCTCGCCGCGGCATGGCAAGAGTGCGCCGCGCGGACGGTCACATCGAATATATGCACACGCTCAACGGCTCCGGCCTTGCCACCTCGCGCATACTGCCCGCTCTGGTCGAGCAGAACCAGAACGCCGACGGCAGCGTAACAGTCCCCGAGGTGCTTCGCAAGTATCTGGGCTGCGACGTCATCAAAAAGCAATAATTGTCTAATGCGGCGGACGCCGAGAGACGCATTTTGGCGCATTTTCGACTCTACTGTGAGTAGAGTTTTGAGATAGCGGGCGTTTTGGGCTGTTTATCTCGCGTCTTTTGAACGCTTCGGCGTCCCCGCAACACAACTATAACGAAAGGAGGCGACAGCAATGTTTTTCCAATCAATATCTCGTCTTTTTTCAGTTCTGACCGCCGAACCGTCACTCTGGGAGGAGCTTTGGGAATATTTCAACGACAAATATTTTACTCCCGACTACGGTGACTACACCTATATCGAGATCAGTGAATCCTCGATGGTGTCACTGCCCGCGATCGTATTTGCATTTTTCATCGGCATCAACATCGCCGCCATTGCCGCCATTTTCAACAAGCGGGTGTTGGGCGATTTTGCCCGCGCGCTGATCTCGGTCGAGGCGCACACACCCGAAACAGCGCAAACGCTGGAACAGCTGGGGTATCTGAAAAACACCGCGATCCGCTCCAGCCTTAAAAACGGGACGACTCTGCGGCGTGTGGTAAAATGCGTCGAGGAGGAGGCTTATTACGCCGAGCTTGAAAAAAAGCGACGGGAATTTGAGGCTTCGAACACCGATCCGAAGGCAAAATTCAAGGAGATACCGTTCAGCATGGACGTCTCGACCGCGCATTTTTACATACCCGAAGATCAAAAATACACCGCCGAACTAAAATTCGAAAAAAAGGGCACCAACTGGCTGACCTTTGCGGGGGTCTTCATCGGCTCTATCGTGATCTCGCTGTTGGTCATCTGGGTCGTGCCCGAGCTGCTTCAGATGCTGGATAACTTCCTCGGAATGTTTTCGGGGACTAATTAAATAAAAAGGCGCCTTGCCCAACTTCTAATAAGAAAGTTGAGCAAGGCGTCCTTTTTATTTGCTTTTCACACTCTTTTTGCCGCGCGGTAAACCTCGAGCGTCTGCTCGGCGGCAGCGAGCGCGGAATAATTCTCTATGACATACCGCCGGGCCGCCGCGCCTATTTGTCGTTTTTTGTCGGCGGGGAGCGCGAGCAGAGAACAAATATCTGCAAACAGCGGCTCTGCTTGGGTCTCCGCGCCTCCGCGCGCACACAAATTCGTCGCCTCCACGCCGCCTCCGGGCACGAAAATACCGCCGTAGCCCTCGTCCCCCGCCAGAATAACGGGTAGACCGCACGCCGCCGCTTCAAGCGCGGCGCGCGAGACGCCGACAAAAACGTCCGACTGCCGCAGGAGCGGCGCGACGTCGCCCCTCGCGCCGCACATTTGAATTATCTCTCGCCCGCAGGCGGTGTTCATCAGCTCGGCGAGCACGGATATCTCGCCGTAAGCCGTCCCGCCGCCAACAATGAGGATTTGTATATCGGGAAAGCTGGCTGTAAGTCTGCCCGAAAGGCGGCACAAAAGCCGTGCGGCGCGCGAGCAGTCGTCGTCAAGACGGCTGACGAAAATGACGCGGAGAGGTCGGTCGGCGCCGCTGTTCTCGGGAGGCGAGAAATGCTCGGTGTCGATTCCGTTGGAAATGACGCGGACGCGGGCGGGCTTGACGTGACAGCTTTTGATGATATGCCGGCGTATGTCCTCGCTGACGGCGATGGTGCGGTCGCCCCAGACGGAAAGTCGCCGCCGCCAAAAGCTCATGCGGAACATGGCGTGCGCCGTGACTACGAACGCTGCCTTATATTTTTTTGCGATCGGGCGGGCGAGGCGCGCGGGCAGACGCGCGTGCGCGTGTATAACGTCAAAGTGCCCGTGCTTGACAGCGCGTTTGAGTCTCCGCTGCCAGGCGGTGAGCGACGACGGCGTTTTTTTGAGCGGCGGCAGTGGTATGTGGCGCACACCCACCGCCTCAAGCGTTGAGACCAGCTCGCCCGCAGGTGACGCCACGCTGACGCGATGCCCCAGTCTTATCAGCTCTTTTGAAAGCGAGATTATGTGCGTTTCGGCGCCGCCGTAGCCCATGGCGTCGGTGCACATGAGAATGTTCATATCCGCACCTCCTTTTAGCATGATTTTTCACCAAAAAGGGGCGGGATAATCAGTATGGCGTCAGAAGGACGCGGAATTTTAACGCCGTAGAGCGGGGGTTTACTCCCGCCGCCAAAATCGCATATGTCCATCGTCTACGAATAATGTCCGCGAGACGCCATACAGACCGCAGAATGTTATTGTTCGCCGTAGAGGATGAGCTTGCCCATCCCGCGAAAACTATATTCAATGATTAAAATTCCCTTATTTTTGAAATAATATTGAGGGAATATTCCCTCAAATCATTGACAATTCCCTTATAATGTGCTATCATTTAAGGGAATAAATGCGAGGTTAAGGTCATGAGAACATTTAACTATTCAAAAATAAACGAACATAAGTGGGATTCGGAGTTGGTCGGATTGATAGCCGCCATATACAAGCAAGCCGGGAAGCAAGAGATGTATCTAAAGCAACGCCCCGGAGAGCTTGAAAAATTAGTCGAGATCGCAAAGGTGCAAAGCACGGAAAGCTCCAATGCTATAGAGGGCATCGTTACTACAAACACAAGGATCCGACAGCTCGTCGAAGATAAGACTACACCCAAAAACCGAAATGAGCAAGAGATCGCAGGATATCGTGATGTACTGAATATTATACATGATAACTTCGACGCGATCCCCCTAACGCCTAATTACGTTCTGCAACTCCACAAAATACTGTATAGCCACATGAACAACCCCGCTGCAGGCAGAACCAAGAGCGTGCAAAATTATATCAGTGCCACCTATCCGGACGGAACAACAAAAACGCTGTTCACACCGCTTGATCCATTTGAAACTCCGAGTGCCTTGGAGAGCATCTGCAACGAGTTTAACAGAGTGATTGGTAATAATGAGTTAGAGCCGTTAATTGCTATTACAATATTCATTCATGACTTTCTCTGCATCCATCCTTTCAATGACGGAAACGGAAGAATGAGCCGTTTGCTTACGACGCTACTTCTCTACAGAAGCGGATTCTATGTTGGAAAATATATTTCGCTTGAAGCAAAAATTGCAAAGAACAAGGATCTGTATTACGATGCACTCGGTGAAGCACAGCACGGTTGGCACGAAGGAAGTGAGGATGCCGTTCCGTTTATTAAATATCTGCTTGGCACGATACTTGCGGCATATAAAGATTTTGAAGATAGATTCGCGCTTGTTGAAACAAAGCTACCTGCTCTTGAAACCGTACGGCGCGCAACGCAAAATAAAATCGGTAGATTTTCCAAGCAAGACATCAGAGAGCTTTGTCCTTCGCTCAGCATAAGCTCTATAGAAGGCGCGCTCAGAAAATTGGCTGCTATGGGCGAGGTCAAACGGGAGGGTAACGGAAAAAATATCCGATATTTTCGCCTAAAATAACCTTACAAATGAAATTAGCACATATATTCATCGTTGCGGGAGGGTCAAGACCCTCCCCGACCTTTTATGGTTACGCCAAATTAAACAGATTTTTGATTTACTATTTACAAATAGAAAATTATATGATAAAATAAAATTGCGACGTAAACTGAATAATAAACTATTTGTTTGTGCAAATATCAGTATATATTTTTACTTTGGTAAAAATGTATGCTCCCTTTTTGTATGCTGGTGTTTGCACAATAGTTATAAAAAGTTTGCGTCGCTGCTGGAGCCATGCATTTTTCGTGCGCGGCTTCTGCCGCGCACTTTTTGTTTGTGCAACAGATTTTCGATTTACTATTTACAAATCGATTTTGGTATGGTAAAATAAAGATGCCGTACGACAATTAAATATTGTATTTAACCTTACTTATGGGTGCATTTTACTAAGGTAAAAATGCACTCTCGTTTCTGCATCCTAAGTAAGGTTTATGTGGAGTCGTACGGCAATTCGACAGAGCTGTGCATTTTTCGTGCGCGGCTTCTGCCGCGCACTTTTTGTTTATCAAGGAGGGATATTAAATGTTAAAAGGATGCATGGAATGTGGAAAGGTCGTATCGACGGACGCGAAATTTTGCCCGCATTGCGGATATCAGCCCAAAGGCAGCTGTAAGGACTGCATAGAAAACGTCAGCTTCTCGGACGATCTTCCGGACAACGACCCCGTGACGGGAGAGGCGTGGCACTGCTGTTCCATACATGGCTGCTGTCCCGCATTTATAAACGGGCACGACGCCAAGCAACGCCAAAAAGCGTTTGACCTGATGCTCGCCCATGCCGATGACGATGACGAGGATTATAAATATTAAAGAGGCTGTCTCAAATTTTCAATTTGAGACAGCCTCTTTAATTTATTTATTTGACCGCGGTGCATTTTTTGATGCCGTAATACCGAAATGCGGCGCGGACATTTTCGTCCATGCGCTCGCCCGATACGACGATGGGCACGGCGGGCGGACATCCGACCGTCACTGCGGCGAGCACGCGTCCGACGCATGCATCCGCGTCGATGACCTCGGCGGGCGCCATCATAGCCTCGCGAACGCTCATTACACGTTCGGGCAGGCGTGGAGCCGCGGGCGGGGTGAGTGCGACAGGCTCGCGGCGGGGGACGGAGCACAGAGCTTCGAGCAGGCGGGGGAGGGCCCCGTCGCCGAGGCTTGGCGTCAGCATGAGAACGAGGTGGTCGGGGTCGCAAAACTCGGGCTCGATGCCCTCACGGCGCAAAAGCGCGGCGAGCTCGTCGCCGGTGTAGCCGTAGCTTTTGGGGGCGAGTGTCAGCTTCAGCGGCTCGTCGCCGACCATGCCAAAACACCTATCGGAAAGCGTTTTTTTCAGCTCGTCGACCTGTCCGACAAACTCGGCAAGCGACGCCAAATAGCCTTGTGATATATAGAGATTTGTGCGGTCGAGCGAGGCGAGGATGAGATATGACGGGCTGGTCGAACCGAACAAAGCCAGCGCGTCTCGGACGCGCGCGAGCGCGAGCGAACGGAAGCCGTCGCAAGCCTGCGGCGAGATGTGAAGATACGCCGCACCCGTCAGCGCGGGCAGTGTCTTGTGCGCCGAGTCACAGCACATATCGGCGCCCAGATCTATGGGGTGGCGCGACTCGGGCAGAAATTTCAGATACGCGCCGTGGGCGTTGTCGACCAGCAGCAGCACTCCGTACCGATGGCAAACCGCACAAATGCCCGCGATATCGACGGTGTTGCCGAGATAGTCGGGGCTTGTCAGGTAAACGGCGGTCGGGAGAGGGGACGCCGAGCGCAAATATTGCTCGATATATTCGGGTGTCAGCGGACAAGAGAGGTAGGACGCTCCGCCCGGCATCAGCCAGTCGACGTCCATGTCAAGCAGGCAAAGCGCGCTGACAAACGTCTTGTGCGCGTTGCGCCCCGCGGCCATGCGCGGCTTTTGGCCTTTTTCGGCGGCGTAAAGCGCGACAAGGTACAGCATTGCGCGAATGCAGAGCGACGAGCCCTCGGCGGAATAAAAGGTATGCGCGCCGAACAAGGCGGCGGCGTTGCGCTCGCTTTCGGCGATGATGCCGTCTGCCTCGTAAAGGCTGTCCGCGCCCGAAATTTCGGTTATGTCAAAGCGCTCGATATCGCCGACGCCCTTGTGACCGGGCATATGGAGGCGCAAAGCACCGCAAGGCTCGCCGCCCTCGGCGTATTTTTTGACGAAATCGTCTATCGGCGTGTTCATTTATTCACATTCCTCAAATTCCTTTGCGACCTCGAGCATTATTGCGCATTCCATGCGTTTTTTGAACAGCTCACAGCCGCTGCGGTAAACGCCCGTGACGCTTCCCGTCGCGTGGTAAGCGTTGGCGGCACAGCCGCCCGAGCAGTACAGCCGCGCCCAGCAGTCGCGGCAGTCCTCGCGCGCGTAAACATTGCACTCGGCAAATTCGGACTGTATTGCGGTGTTGCTAACGCCGTCAAAAACATTGCCCAGCTTGAATTTTTCGTCGCCGACGAACTGGTGGCAGGGGTAAAGATCACCCCACGGCGTGACCGCCATGTATTCTGTCCCCGAGCCGCAGCCCGAAATGCGCTTGTAAATGCAGGGACCGCCCTTGAGGTCGATCATATAATGGTAAAATGTAAAGGGACGCCCCTCGCGGCGGCGTTCGAGCATCAACTCGGCCAGCTTTTCGTACTGCTCCTTGACTATGACCATGTCATCCGCTGTCAGCTCGGCGCTGTCTCCGGGCGCGCAGACGACGGGCTCCATGCTAAGCTCTGTGAATCCGAGGTCGAGCATGACCTTGATGTCCTCGAGAAAATCGGGGTTTGCGTGCGTAAACGTGCCGCGCATATAGTAGTCCTTGCCGCCGCGCGCCGCGACCAGCTTTTGAAACTTGGGCACGATGCGCTCCCAGCTGCCGTTGCCCGCGTAGTCGACGCGGAAACGGTCGTGTATCTCGCGGCGACCGTCAAGGCTGAGCACGACGTTGACGCACTCGCGGTTGGCAAAGTCGATAACATCATCGTCGATAAGCATGCCGTTGGTGGTCAGCGTGAAACGGAAATTTTTATTGTGCTGCTTTTCAATGCTGCGCGCGTAGGCGACCAGCTGCTTGACCACGTCGAAATTCAGCAGCGGCTCGCCGCCGAAAAAGTCGACCTCGAGGTTGTGCCGCGTGCCCGAGTTTTCGATGAGAAAATCGAGTGCGCGCCGACCGACCTCAAAGCTCATGACGCCGCGCTCGCCGCTGTATTTGCCTTGACTTGCAAAGCAATACGAGCAATTGAGGTTGCAGGTGTGCGCGATGTGAAGGCACAGCGCTTTGACCACACCCGCCGTTTTTTGCTTCAGCTCGCCCGCCATGCTCTCGTATGTGTCGGGGGTGAACAGCTTGCCCGCGTCGCGAAGCGAGACGACGGCGTCGTAGCACTCCTCGATGTCGGCGGCGGTGACCGTCTCACCGTCAATGGCGGTGCCTATGTATTTTTCGCCGACGGTGCGCAGGATGTCCGTTTTTGCGGCGGACTCAAACATTGCGATAATGTCGTAAGCGATATCGTCGACGGCGTGCACCGAGCCCGAGCAGATGTCGAGCACGATATTGTAGCCGCCGAGCTTGTATTGGTGTATCATAAAATCTCCATTTCACAGTAAAAATGCCGCCAGGCGGCGGCATTTTTTAAACCGAATTATTTCTTGCTCTTGTTCTCGCACTTCTGGTTAGCAATGCCGCAGCTGGTCTTGCAAGCGGACTGGCAAGAGGTCTGGCATTCGCCGCAACCGCCGTTCTTTGTGCAGAGATTCTTGGTCTCAACGGTCTTAATATGTTTCATGATGAAGCCTCCGTATGAATTTATTATCGATTTATTATAACATTACCGACGCATATTGTCAATAGCGGCGGGAAAATTTTATTTCACTTATTGACAATATCCCGCATTCAATGCTATAATATGCTCAGCAGAGGGTCATTTGACTCAAAGCTGTGAGGAGCACATAAACGGCTCGCGGTTGCTTTCCGTTTTTCCGGGAAGTAGATCTTATTTTGTTTACCTCCCGAACAAAAGCGGGGAGGTGATAGGAATGTACATAACTTTGCAAGAGCTTATCGCGCTGGCAACATTTATATTCCTCGTTTGGAATCATTTCGATCAAAACAAAAAAAGATAACCGCTTCGGCTGCAATCTGAACGGTTATCTTTTTTAACCAGAGGAAAGCAACCGTAACCGGTGCTCCTTGCATTTTTATAATAACACAAACCCCGCTCTTTGTCAAGAGCTTTTTTTAAATTTGTCCGCCGCTGTGCAAAACTGCGGCGGACTTAATTTTATTTCACGCCCTTTTTGATGCGGTTGATGTCCTTTTTGGTGAACTCATACGGCTTGTTTGCCATTTCCTTGTCGTAAAGGCACAGCGCGCCGTAGGGATCCTCACCGTAATCTATGTCCTCGACGTAATAAATATCCGCGAAAAGGCCGAGGTCGTCCTCGTTTATCTCGACGTTCTCAAACACGATGCGGCGGAAATTATAAAGAAGCGTCCGCTCGGCTATAACCTCGGAGGGGTAATAGCGCGTCTCGGAGAATGCGCCCTCGTCGTTGTTGTCGTCGGCATTTTCGGGCGTGAGGTCGGTGGTCTTGACCAGTGTGACGTCATAAAGCTCCGCCGACAGATCGGGCATTTCGGTGAGATCATAATCCTCGGCCAGCGCTTCGACCGTGCTGTTGTTATAGCGGAAGATTATTTGCACCTGCTTTGCTTCGGGAATGATTACGTAATCCTCGATGGAAAAATAGCCGTAGTTGTCATCTCCGCGGGTGATGGTATATTGCTCCTGATCGAATGCACCCAGCTCTCCGCCTGTGGCGGTGTACGCCTCAGCGAGCGAGTCGGTGACGACTATTCGTTTGATATTATTGGGTATGCTTGTTGAAAAATACACGCGCCAGACGAGAAAGGAGACCATCGTGGCGATTATGAGGTAAAGTATCGCCTTTATCACCTTTCCAACTATTTTGACAGCACCGGGCCTGTATGCCATGCTAAAAACCTGACCTTTCGAATATTATTATTTCTTGACAAACCTTGCTGTCAGCGTCATATTGCCTGTGACGCTCAGAGATGTGCCTGTTTTTGCTCCCGACGCATCGTAAAATCCGTCGAAAGAATATCCCTCGGCGGGCGTCGGCGTCATGGTGGCGTTGCCGCGACCGTCGTCCGAAATGGCAAGATAACCGTCGCCGTCAAGCTTTATCGTGACGGTATATTTTCCCGTTGCACTCATAACCGTACCGCCCAGCATCACAGTGCCCTGCGTGCCTGTGGCAATGGTATATTTGTCCGTATGCTTGCCCATGACACAGCCGCGCGTATTAAGCCCCAGAACATTTTCGCTGTTACCGGTAAAGCTGACGCCCGCGGGCAGGTTGACGGTATTATTTTCATATGTCAACCCCAGCACCTGCTGGAAATACATGAGATAATTGCTATATGTGAGCTTACCCTCAACGGTTATGGTATTATTGGCGAAAACCAAGCCCTCGATGCAGTTGGAGCGGTAGGAATAGCCGGCGTAATTATACGCTTGGGTATTGTAAAACTGCTGTCTTATCAGCCCCGACTGAAATACGACTCCCGGAACACTGCCGTTTCCCGTGACATAAATGATTTTTTTGTCCGAGCCCTCGCCAAGGCTGAAGGTGTTGTTCTCAATGCGCATATTGTGAGTTCCCGCCTGCTCCGATGACGTCGCCTGCGTTATCTTTTGGCCGTTTACCACGCTGGTATACGTGGTGGTGGCAGTCGACGAATAAATGACGATAAAAGCGGGATTTGTGGCGTCAGCGTGCTCGACGTTTTTGTATTTCGAGGTGGATATAAACGTATTTCCCGAAATTTCGGTGTCGACCAGATTGCAGTAGCGAATGCCCGCGTAAAGCACCTCGTCGAATACGTTGTCGATGATGCGAAAGCCTGTGACGGTGGCGTCGCCCGCCTGCGAATGGTGACCGATAGCCATCAGCGGCGCACCACATTCGTCGCTTTTGCCGAAATAGCAGTGCGAAATTTCGATATTTTCGCAGTAATAATACTCGCCCTCGCTGAATTGCAGGGGAGAATTGGGGACAGCTCCCGTCGCGCCGGGCGTGGACACCTCGACTTGAAGCACCTCGCGGGTAAACGTGTCGCCCCAGGTGTAGCCCGCGAACATGCAGTTGCGGACGGTGGTGTTGGTACAGCCTGTGAGCTGAATGGAGTGGTTGTTTTTCATGTCCTTGAGAATGACATTTTCAAGCAAAACATTGTCCGCCTTGCCAAAAATAATGGCGCCGCGCGTGGTCTCCTTCATGTCCAGAACGCCGCCGCGTATGGTGAAGTTTGAGCTACCCTCGCGGCCCGGCTGCTTGTTGCCGTTGTTCATAATGCGAACACCGGACAGCACTGTTATCTTACCCTGACGCGTGTCGGAGGCGAGCTTTGAAGTAAATCCCTCGTGGGCATCCGTCATGGTGGTGAACATCTCGAGCGTTATGCCCTCGCGCATGACCAACAGCTCGACGTTGTAAATGCCGGGGTAGATGTAGACGGTGTCGCCCGGCTTTGCCTCGTCGATAGCGCGCTGGATGGCGTCCTGATCCGACGCGGAGTCGCGGCCGTTGGCGCCGTAATCCAAGGTGACCTCGATAAATTCGTCGGTGGTTGGGTGCAGAGTGACCTCCAGCTGATCTCCCTTGACTGTGACGTCTGCCGACGCCTTATGACCGAAGCAGTCCTCAAAGGTGATGGTGGTCGTTCCGTCGGAGTAGGCGTATATTTTGGAGCCCGTGTTGCCCGTCTCCGCCTCGGCGATATTGCGGTCGCCGTTGACAATGATATAAGGCGCGATGCCAAGCTCTGTATGCTTTATCAGCTTTTGAGCGACGGGACGGCGAAATGCCGACGCAGTCGTCTCGGACGCGGACGTCGTGGTGTCGGGAGTTGACGTAACATCGGGGGTTGACATACTGTCAAAAGTTGACGTAGTATCAACGGTTGATACTTCATCAACCGGCACATCGCCCGTATTTCCGCAACCGACAAAAAGCAGGGCGGAGATAAGAAGTATTGAAAGCAGGAGAAATGATGGCTTCATGATGGTCTCCTTTAATATTGTTCTTGTATGGAATCGTCCGAAAAGATTTTATTCCGCCTGTGATGCGATAGCGCGCAGAGTCTTCATTACATCGTTGCCGCCGCGGCCGAAATAGTCGTGAAGCTTGACATATTCGGCGTACAGCTTGTTATACATCTCAACATTTTCGGGAATGGGGTGGTAGACCTTGTCACAGCCCGCGCTCATCGCCTGCATAGCTTCGCGAAGCGTCGCGTAGCCGCCGCGCTCTTCCCCTGCCGCACTCGCCGCCTGAACAGCGCCCGCCAGCGCCGGTGCCTGCGTGGACTCCGAAATGTTTATATCCATATTGAGAATATCGGCATAGACCTGCATGGTAAAGGGATCCTTGCGCGCGATGCCGCCCGCCGCGATCAGTTTGCCGACGTAAACATTATGCGCACGGAAGTTTTCGATAATGACACGCGTGCCGTAGGCGGTCGCCTCGATAAGAGCGCGCATGATGTCCTCGGGCTTGGTGCGAAGCGTCAGACCCACAAACATGCCCGAAAGCGAGGAATCGACCAAAATATTGCGGTTGCCGTTGAACCAGTTGAGCGCAATAAGCCCGTGCTGACCAACCTTTTGTGCCGCCGCTTTTTCTATCAGCAGCTTGAGCACCGAAATGCCGCGCTGTTCTGCCTCTTTTATGTAATCGGCCGTGACGACGTTGTTTTTCGCCCATGCAAAGTGGTCACCCACACAGCAAAGTCCCGCTTCGTTGCCGTAAAAGCCGGGCGTGAGCGTGTCGCGAAGCGTGCCGCAAATGCCGGGCGTGCAGGTGTCCTTTTCGCTGATAAGCATATAGCAGGACGACGTGCCCATGATGGCGCACATATCGCCGTCATTCATAAGGCCCAGCGACATAGCCGCCGTGTGCGCGTCGGGCATGGGACAAGCGACCGCCGCACCCTCGGGAAGTCCCAGCCATGCGGAGGCTTTAGCGCTCACATAGCCTGCCGCCTCGCCCGTAAAGACGATGGGAGCATCCATTTTGTCGCGGATAACGTGGCGAAGACGCTCGTCAAGCGCGGCGAAGAAGTCCTCTGAGGGGTAACCGCCCTCGTCTATCATGTAAATGCTCTTGCAGGCGGCAAAGCCATAGCCGCGGGTCTGCTTGCCTGTCAGCTGCCAGGTCAGCCAGTCGCCAGCCTCGATGAAATAGTCCGCCTCAGCGTAAATTTCGGGCGCCTCGGCGAGTATTTCCCAAATTTTGGGGAACATCCACTCACAGGAGATCTTGCCGCCCAGCTTTTCGAGCCAGGTCTCGCCGCGCTCGCGGGCGATAGCATTAAGACGGTCGGCATAGGGCTGTGCGGCGTGGTGCTTCCACAGCTTGACATATGCGTGCGGATTTGAGCGATATTTTTCCTCAAAGCAAAGCGGCGTGCCGTCCGCGCGGACGGGCAGCATGGTGCCGCAGGTGAAATCGACGCCCGCGCCGATAATGTCGGCAGGGTCAATGCCTGCGGACTTGATGGCGCCGGGGATGATAGTTTCGAGCACGTCCAAATAATCGCGGGGATCCTGGAGCGCGTAGTCGGCGGGCAGGGGTGCGCCCGTTGCGGCGAGCGTTTCGCTCATAACGGCATGGGGGTAGTCCATAACGCAGTCAGAGAGCTGCTTGCCGTCCTTTACGTCAACGACAACGGCGCGACCCGAAAGCGAGCCATAGTCTATTCCGATAGTGTATTTTGACATGTTTTTTCTCCCGATAGTTAAATTATATCAGTTTATTATAACATATCAATAAAAGGTTGTAAAGAATTATATTAACAAAAAATCGTAATATATTATCTAAATAGGCGGGAAACATTGTCAGTGCGCCGCGGGCGTCACCGTAAATGCCTTCCCCTTGAGGGGAAGGTGCCTGTGCAGGAGGCGGATGAGGTGTAGCCACCGCAGGTGGCGTTGATCTTTAATAAATTATACGGATGCTTCGCATCCTACACCTCATCAGTCATCGCGGACGTGCGATGCACGCCCCTACGGCGCTGTTTCAAACTAAAAGCCGACATTGCAAAAGGCTCTCCCTGGGGGAGAGCTGTCGCCAAAGGCGACTGAGAGGGTAAAATCGATGCTACTAAACGCCCTCTCCGTCACGGCAAGCCGCGACACCTCTCCCATAGGGAGAGGCTATTTATGGTTGCGTTCGCCCGCCACATCCATTTAATTCACCGTCACCGTATACCGTAGGGCGCTGTTTCAAACTAAAAGCCGACACCGCCAAAGGCTCTCCCTCAGGGAGAGCTGTCGCCAAAGGCGACTGAGAGGGTAAAATCGATGCTAATAAACGCCCTCTCCGTCACGGCGAGCCGCGACACCTCTCCCATAGGGAGAGGCTATTTATGGTTGCGTTCGCAAAACAACGGATAGACCGCGAAGTGTTATTATTCGATACCGTTCCGAAAACACATTTTAATATATCGCTTCAATTAAAAAAGTTGCCGCGAAACGCACGCCCTCTATAAATGCCTGCGTTTCGGAAATGCTGTTAAGCTCATTCATGCAATTTTCATAATTGTTGAGCAATTCCGTTAGCTCTTCGTTTAAATTTTCGCGTAATTTTTCTTCGTTTAAGATCAACGTAGCTAAAATTTTTTCTTGTTCGGTGCCTCTTTTTGAGGTGTTCTCCATTTGGCGCCGATACCATAAATCTTCTAATGCTTTTTTCATATGAATTTTTCATCATTATATCATGAATTTTTATGTAGAGCCAAATCTGCACCTTAAGAGGTGATAAAATTTATATTCCTGTTTTATACACATTATCATGTCGCCGTAGGGCGGGGGCTTGCTCCCGCCGCCATAAATAGGCTTCCCCTTGAGGGGAAGCTGTCACCGCAAGCAAGCGTAAGCGCGCCGCGGTGACTGATGAGGTGTAGGATGCGGAGCATCCGTATAATTTATTAAAGACCAACGCCACCTACGGTGGCTACACCTCATCCGCCTCCTACGGAGGCACCTTCTCCTCAAGGAGAAGGCTATTACGACCTTTTAATTTACCGCCGCCACAAATGCGCGAAACAATTTCTCCGCCGCCGTGTCGTCCTGCCAGAAAAGCTCGGGATGCCACTGGACACCGACGAAAAATTTATGTCCCTGCATATAAACCGCCTCGCATATGCCGTCCTCCGACCACGCGGCGGCGGAGAGCGGCGGCGCAACCTGCTTTACCGCCTGATGATGGAATGTGTTGACCTGTATATGCTCAGCACCGTCGGCAAAGTCGGAGAGCGGAGTACCCGCCGCAAGCCTTACATTTTGCGTCCTTATATTACCCTTTTCGCTTTGCGAATGGCCGTCTATATGCTGATAAAGACTGCCGCCCAGCGCCACGTTGAGCAGCTGAATGCCGCGGCAGATACCCAGAACCGGCTTGCCAGATTTTATAACGCGCTCCGCGAGAGCGAGCTCGAACTCGTCGCGCTCGGCGTTGATTGTGACCGAATCGAACATGACCTGCTCGCCGTAATATTTGGGGTCGACATCGACGCCGCCGGCGAAAAGAAAGGCGTCAAAATCGGCGGCATATTGGTCGAGCTTGTCGGGATCGGAAGTGTAAGAGACGAACGAGGGCAGCCCGCCCGCCGCCCAGACGGCGTCGAGATAGGCGGGACGCATGCGGATAAAATTATCCGAGGTATATGAAGGTGTTATTGCAATGTTGGGACGTTTCATGGCGGCTCCTTTTTTTGTTTGTTATAATTATTATAAACGCACGCGGCACGATTTTCAAGCGGTGAGGGGAAATTTTATAAGATTGGGCAGTACATAACATCAATGCGCCGTAAGGCGCAATCATGAGCAAAGCTCAATTCATGGCGCAAGCCAATTCATGCCCGCAGGGCAATTCATTGAGCGTACATGCGATGCACGCCCCTACGGTACTGTTTCAACTAAAAGTTGACACTGCCAAAGGCTCTCCCTGGGGGAGAGCTGTCGCCAAAGGCGACTGAGAGGGTAAAATCGATGCTAATAAACGCCCTCTCCGTCACGGCGAGCCGCGACACCTCTCCCATAGGGAGAGGCTATTTATGGTTGCGTTCGCCCGCACCGACCGTTTAATTTACCGTCGCCCTACGGCGTACGGTGACGCCCGCGAAACGCCGGCCCCTACGGCGCTGTTTCAACTAAAAGCCGACACCGCCAAAGGCTCTCCCTGGGGGAGAGCTGTCGCCAAAGGCGACTGAGAGGGTAAAA
>JAFTRE010000003.1 GCA_017462385.1 Clostridia bacterium
AAGTAGTGATATAGAGCTATAACGGGAATATCTCTTTACAGCTTTTCACTACTTTTTATAGGTTTTTAAGACATTCGGGCACCATAAGGGCACCACAGTATTCATTTTTGATGAATAAACTGAATAGAGCAAAACACCGAGTGCACCACAAATCAGGGCACCAAGGGCACCATTCACAAAAAGCGGGCACCACCAAGACAAAGTGAAAACCCTTGAAAACGTAGCGTTTTCAAGGGTTTGTTGGCGGAAGCGGTGGGATTCGAACCCACGGTACCGTGAGGTACAACTGATTTCGAGTCAGTCCCGTTATGACCACTTCGATACGCTTCCGTATAAAAATATTCAATTTTGGAGAGAAACAACATTATTTGGATGTCATAAGTTTTGAGAGGCAAAACGGTTATGACCGCTTCGATGCGTCTCCGAACACATGCACACCCGTGCACAACGCATATTATAACATATATTTTTGATAATTGCAATAGTAAAAATAAAAAAGGTCAGAAAATTTTCAGACCTTTTTTTTGCTTGGTGCGATGTTATTGCTGAAATATTCCGCCGCTGCTTGAATATTTTTCATTACCTCGGCGGTAAGCTGCTCAGGAGAGTCAAATTTGCGTTCAGGACGCAAAAACTTATAAAGGTGAGTTTTGATATGTTTGCCGTACAGATCGCCGCAAAATCCGATTATGTGCGTCTCGCAGACAGCTTCACTATGCTCTCCGAAGGTTGGGTGTGTGCCGACATTGGACACGGCGGGGAAGTGCATCCCATCTATTTCACAGCTACTTACATAGACTCCGTGTGCGGGTATGAGGTACCCGTGCCTGAAATGCTGATTCAAGGTTGCAAAGCCCAGCTTATTGCCGACCCCGCGCCCATGCTCGACTGCGCCTTCAATGCAGAATGGTCTTCCGAGCATGGCGTTTGCCGCTTCTATGTTGCCTTCGAGGACAGCGGCACGGATCGCTGTTGAGCTGACAGTGATCCCGTTGAGCTCCACGGGAGGGACGGTAACGGAGCAGCCGCCCATGAGCTCAGCGAGGGTGTCATGATCGCCGCGGCCGCCTGCGCCAAATCGGAAGTTAAAGCCGCACACTGTCATTACGCAATTGCATTGCTTGTGAAGTATGTCGGAAACAAATTCGCTCGGAGGCATATCACGCACGCTGTTAAAATCCAGCGCGATAAGCACATCCATATCGGCTTGACGGAACAGCTGACATTTCTCGTTCAGATCGGTTATTCTGGGAGGCGGTGTTTTGGAAAGCGTTTCATGTGTCGGTTCGCTGAAGGTGACGACTCCGCATGAGATGTTGGGATATTGAGCTGACAAGCGTTTTTTTTGACGTTTTGCTTCATTGAGCAGTGCTTTGTGACCGATGTGGACACCGTCAAAATTCCCGAGGCACAGCACCGTGTGCGACGACAAGGGCTGTGTGGCAGTCTCGTTTGGCAGAGTGATTATATGCGTTTCATTTTTCATCGAGGTCAAGATAACTGCGAACCAAGTCGCCAAGTAGCTTGTCGCGGTCTATGCGGCGAATGAGCCCGCGGGCATTGTTATAGTTAGTGATATAGGTTGGGTCCTCGGACAGTATATAGCCAACTATTTGATTTATGGGATTGTAGCCCTTTTCCTCCAGCGCTTCGTAGACCTGCTTGAGTATCTCGCGAGCGGGGACGTCTGACTCCTCATTGCGCGCGGCGGGCTTGAAAATATTCTTTTTATCGTCTATGACCATTACACTACCTCAATTTTTGCAATATTCTTTATTATTATATACCAAAATTGCTTTGAATGCAAGAGGGGAGAAGCAATTTTTAAGACGGGTGAAAAAAGCAACGGGAGCGGCTTGCATAGCCGCCCCGGTGTTATAAAATTATTTTGTGATAGCGTTGTATAGCTGTGAAAGAACATTACCGTCAATGCTGTAGGACAGCACGGAATTTGAAACGCCGGCGTAGATATTGCCATCGTCATCAGAATAGCCGAGTAGCACGGAGGCTGTCTCATCCACCGTTACGGTGGATGAGGTTCCGCTTGTCGCATCGGTTACGGTCTTTTTCACAGTATACCTGATTTCAAGTATTGTGGGTTCTGTCAGACCGAACTCGTGGCGCTCGTCCTCTGTATAACCGACGGGGGATGAGAATACTATGGTGTCGTATGCCGTATCAATAATGCCGGACAGAGCGTCACTTAACCGAACCTCGGTCTCTCCGTTAGTGGAGACATACCAAAAATCATCTGTCTCCGACAGATCGTCTTTTCCGCCGTCGTAATAGGTGTAAACTGTGGAACTGTCGGATGAAATGAATGACAGGCTTTTGATGCTGCCCGCTTCAATGGTCGGAAGTGTGTCATTTTTGACCATTTGATACGGGGTATAAATAAAGCAAGCGGGAATTGTTGCATCGACCATATAAACGCTGCTGTTATCCGCTGAGGAACTGAAATAGTACTTACTGTTAAAGCTGTTTCGCGCTCCGAAGCTGAATGTCTGCGTTCCGTAGGTGTTGTCGGATACGGTGACGCTGAGCCACGGATCGGCAAGTCCGTAGGTGGCAAGCTCGCCGGATGTTACCTTAAGCTTAAGGTCTGTAGTTACCAGCTCAAGCGCGGAGGCCATGGTGGCAAAATAGGTGTTGTCAAGCGGAAGATCGGTATTTTCATTCCAGAGCCATGCGGTGCTGTTGTCATTGAGTGAAAAGCTGAACTTATCACTGTCAATATTATAGCTGATAGCATACATGGATTGAATGTCTATTTGAGCTGCTGTATAATTTGTATTGATCTGATTGCTTGTATCGTCGTCGGAGTTTGGGGTATCGTTTTTGTTTATCACCAATGTTATTACAAAATACATGGTGGCGAGCAATACGAGAGCACCCAAAAGTATAAATAGCTTTATAAACCGTTTCATTATTCGGAATTCCTATTTTTAATTAGATTTGTGCGCAGTTATCAGCGCTTTCTGCGTCTTATCCAGACGACGAGTCCGCTTATCAGCACTATACCGGGAATGAGTATGGCGAATACGCCGGTCCAGATATATATCGATGATGCGGTCAGTCCGTCAAGAATAGGTTCTGAAAGTGACGGTCCTTCAACTGTTGAAAGCTGGGATTCATAGGTCTCATTCATCCAGAAGAGGGAATAGAACATATAGTAATAGTTGCCGTAGGAGGCTGTGGCGGCGACGTCGTCGGTAAATGCTTGTGCTGATGAGTACCAGACGATCTGTGTGGTTCCGTTGGTTCCCGTTGCGGTTACCGCAGCGCCCAGAGTGCGTGCGCCGGCTTCGGATTTTTGTTCACCGCTCATAGTATATGCAGAACTCGATGTGGTAAACAGCTGTGTGATGCCGGTGGCATCATTGGATATGGTTATGCCGTGTGCTTGTGGCATATACATGGTGTAACCGGAGGCGTAGGCGGTAGCCTGGTGTGAGGTGTTGGCAGTAGGACGGACATAATAAGGAGAGTCCTTATAGTTGCTTGCACTGCCCTCGTAGACTATGCCCGCTTCAGCGCTGAGTCCATAATCGGACATGAGAGAAAGCAGATTTTTGTGCTCGATATTGTCGTTTGAGGTGATGAGCATCATATTTCCGCCGTCTTTAAGATATGAACGGAGAAGTGCGGTGTCACTGTCCGAAAGATCGGTAGTGGGAGAGTAGATGACCACGCAGTTGGCATCCGCAGGCACTGTACCGGCGGTATCGAGCCGCAGAGTTTCATAGACGATATTATTTGTTGAAATAAAGTCCAGAAACATAGCAGAAAATGCGTCTTCGCCGTGTCCCTCGAGAATATAAATGTGAGGAATATTCTCAAGTGTTACATATTCAACTGCTTTTGTTATCGTATCCTCACCGTAGAAAAGCTGTTCGGTGGTATAGCCCGAGCTTTCGGCATAGTAGAATACTTGATAATATGCGGAGGATTGATATACCTCATAGGGAACGGCACCTATGCCGTATGTTTCCTCGAGCAAGGAATTGTAGAAATAAAACAGCTCGACAAAATCCACTATTTTATAGCGGCGTGCGCTTTCAAGTATGAGGCTATAGTTGGAGGGCTGAGTGTCGGTCTCGGTAATATACTTGTCAAGAATTGTGGGGTCCTTGACGGGGTCAAGTATATTGAGCTTGAGATGGGATGAATTTGCAACGTAGTTTTCAAGGAATTTACCAAGCGTCGCTTCCTGCTCGCCGCCCTGACAGATCCAGTTGATGGTGATGTCTTCGTTTACGGAAGCTAAGTAGGACTCGGTCTCGCCCGATATGGTGTAAAGCTTGTTTGTACTGGTATCGAATGAGGTGAACTTGGCGGGAATGAGGCCGACCAGCAGATTGATCACGATGATGACAGCCAGCACGATAGCGCTGACGGCAAAGGTATACATGCCGATCTTAGTCGTTTTTGCGGTGCGACGGCGCTCTGCCGCGCGGTTTTCTTTTTGAGTGTTATTGCTTTTCATGTGTCACACCTCCTCAGCTCCAGCGGCGTCGTTCGAGCGACTGTGTGCAAAGGAAAAGGAAGAACACAGTCACAGAAAGCAAATAAACCATGCTTTTGATGTCAAAAATTCCGGAATTGAGATTATAAAATTGAGAGTAGAGCGAAAGATTTTCGATCAGGGACGGGAACAGGCCCTCAAACCATTCGGCTTTGAAAAAGTAGATAGCGCAGGTGGGAATGACAAGCACCGCTGCGGATATCATGCCTACGTTGGGATTTTTGGTTAGTCTCCATATGAGTACAGAAACGAGCGCCTCACAAACGATAAAGCAGATAAAGGATGCGAGCGCAGTGGTGGGAATGAGTGCGGTAAGCAGTGGTAGCACCAACAAAAAGATGAGTACGCCAAGGCTTATGACCGCCGAGATGACCTGACTTTCTGTCAACGACGAAATGAACATACAGATGGATATGAGCGAGAGGCCGAGCAAAAACAGAGCAAATATGGCGCTGTAGCTTGCCGCATAGTACATATATCCGTAAGCGCTGAGAATAATGGGGTAGAGCAGCATAACAGCTATCGGTATGGTGAACACTGCGACGATAGCGAAAAACTTACCCAGTACTATAGACGATGTCTTGAGCGGCAGTGAGAACAAAAGATAGTCTGTTTTGTTGGCTCTGTCCTCAGACAGCGAGCGCATGGTAATGATAGGGATTATGACAAGAAATGCGATCGCGGTCAACTCTATTGCGTAGCTGAATGAAGAGAACCCGATGAACAGATTATAAATGGAAACGCACACACCGGTGAACAGCAGTAAAAAGAATATGAAAATGGGACCGGTCATGTTGTGCATATACGATTTGAATTCACGCTTGAATATCGCAGACATCAGTTTTCATCCTCCTCTCTGTCAGTGTCGACCGCTTCGCCGGACTCGGCGGCATCATCCGACTCGTCCTCATGCTCAGCCGCATAGTTATCCTCAGCCTCGGCGGCGGGATCGGCATCGGTGAGTGTAAGGAATATGCTCTCAAGCGATGATTCCTCGCGCTCCATGGCGATCACCGCGCAACGCTTTTCCGCCATTGCAAAGAATATAGCGTCGCGAAGATCACTTTCCTTTTCGACCTCGAGACGGTATTCGTGAACGCCGGGCTCAGAGGATGTGAGTGTTTCGCGTGAAATTATTCCCTCGATGCTGTCAAGGACCTCGACGATGACATCGTGTTCGCCGCGAACCGAAATGTGAAGTATGTCGGTGGGGCTGACATAGTTGTTGAGATTTTGCAAAGTATCATTTGCAACTATTTTGCCGTGGCTGATTATGATGACGTGCTCGCATACGGCCGATACCTCCGCAAGTATATGGCTGCTGAGAATGACCGTTTTCATCTCGCCCAGCGTGCGGATAAGGTCGCGTATCTCGATTATCTGCTTGGGGTCAAGGCCGACGGTCGGCTCGTCGAGAATTATGATGTCGGGATTGCCCAGCATAGCCTGTGCAATGCCGACACGCTGACGGTAGCCCTTGGAAAGGTTGCGTATGAGCCTGTCCCTCACCCCCTCAAGCTCGGTCAACTCCATGACCTCCTTGACCTGGCGGAAGGTGGCTTCATATTCCACGCCCTTAGCCTCGGCTACGAACATGAGATACTCGTATGGGGTCATTTCGGTGTAAAGCGGGGGGATCTCAGGCAAATAACCGATACAGCGCTTTGCCTCGAGCGGTTGCTCGAAAATGTCATAACCGTTGATCTTGACACTGCCCTCCGTGGCGGCGAGACATCCGGTTATTATGTTCATGGTGGTCGATTTTCCGGCACCGTTGGGTCCTAAGAGCCCGTAGATCTTGCCGGGCTCGATATCAAAGCTGATATTGTCCACGGCGGTGTTCAGACCGTACTTTTTGGTTAGATTTCTGACTTCTATCAAAATATGTCCTCCGTGCGCGAATTAATTTCACTATAAATTATAATATAAAATAAAGCTGTGTCAAGTATATGATGCAAATTTGATAATTTTGTGATTTGTATAAATTTATAGACGAATTTCGATTGACAATTATTCGTATTGATGATAAAATTAATATAATAGCATGAAGTACCTGTAAGGTGTATGTATTGAACGGCAAATTTCGGATAAAATTATATTTGACAAATACAGGAGTAAGGAATGGTCAAGGGCCTTATGGCAGATAAATACGCCCCCTATCTTTTTCATCAGGGAACAAATTACAAAGCATATGAGTTTCTCGGCGCGCATCGGCTGTCCGTAGGACGATACGTTTTTCGCGTTTGGGCACCAAACGCCGACGCGGTTTATGTGATAGGCAGCTTTAACGGCTGGGATATGTCCTGCCCCATGACAAGGCTGAGCGAGGGCGGCATATGGGAAGCGGAGACCGCCGCGCAGGTGGGAGACATGTACAAGTTCCGCATTGTGAACGGATATAAAACGGTCGATAAGGCCGACCCATACGCATTTTATTGCGAGACTCCGCCCGCCACGGCATCGGTTATTTATGATACCGACGGCTACTCCTGGCATGACGCGGGGTGGTTGCGTCGCCGAGCCAAGACAATGACGCGCGAGTGCTATTATCGTCAGCCACTGAATATATATGAGCTACACATAGGTTCGTGGAAACATCATGATGACGGCTCGCCTTACAGCTATCGCGAGCTTGCCGAGGAATTGGCGCCCTATGTCAAGCAGATGGGGTATACCCATGTAGAGCTGTTGCCAGTGATGGAGCACCCGTTTGCGCCGTCGTGGGGATATCAGGTGTGCGGCTATTATGCACCCAGTGCGCGGTTTGGTACGCCGCATGATTTTATGGCGTTTGTGGATAAAATGCATGAGGCGGGTATCGGCGTCATACTGGACTGGGTTCCCGCACATTTTCCCAAGGACGCGCACGGACTTTACGAGTTTGACGGACAACCGCTTTATGAATATCAGGGTGGAGACAGAATAGAGCATGCAGGATGGGGTACGCGGCGCTTTGACGTCGGACGCGAGGAGGTAGAGAGCTTTTTGGTGTCCAACGCGGCGTTCTGGACAGAAAAATATCATGCCGACGGATTGCGCGTTGACGCGGTGGCGTCCATGCTGTATCTTGATTATGACAGACTGCCGGGAGAGTGGGTGCCCAATGTTTACGGCGATAACCGTTGCCTCGAAGCTATAGCGTTTTTTAAAAAATTGAACGCTCATATGGCAGGAATGTTCCCGGATGTGATCATGATCGCCGAGGAGTCGACCGCATGGTCCAATCTCACAAGCTTTGATAATGACGGACTTGGCTTCTCGTATAAATGGAACATGGGCTGGATGCATGATGCGCTCGATTATGTTGATGAGGATCCGATATACCGAAAATACGAGCACAACAAGCTGACATTTTCGCTGACATACGCTTTCAATGAAAAATATATACTTCCTATATCACATGATGAGGTGGTTCACGGCAAAAAGTCACTTCTTGACAAAATGCACGGCGACTACTGGCAGAAATTCGCAACTGCCCGCGCGTTCGGCGTTTATATGATGACGCATCCGGGTAAAAAGCTGAATTTTATGGGCAATGAGATCGGGCAGTTCCGAGAATGGGATGACGCGGGGCAGATAGAATGGTTTTTGCTGGACTATGAGATGCATTCGCGCTATCAGCTGTTTTGGGCGGAGCTTAATCACCTGTATCTTGAGAGTGCCGAGCTGTGGTCGGATGACGGCGGATGGGACGGGTTCCGTTGGATAAACGCGGACGATGCTGAGCGCAGTATTTATGCGTACCGCCGTATCGGCGATGACGGCAAGGAGCTTGTCGTGATAGTCAATTTTACGCCTGTCGTGCGTGAGAATTATGTGTTGGGTGTTCCGCGAGGAGAGACGTATAGCGAGCTTATCAACAGTGACGATACACGCTTCGGTGGCAGCGGAGTGGTCAATTCCGGCGACATCGTCGCCACACCGGAGGAGGCGGACGGTCTGCCTTATCGGCTTACGCTTACATTGCCGCCACTCGGCGCGGTAATACTGAAGCCCCGAAAAGTTAAATCAAAATCAAAATAAATATCATACAGGAGGCATCATGTTTAAGAAAAAAGAATGCGTTGCAATGCTTCTCGCCGGCGGGCAGGGGAGCAGACTCTACGCGCTGACCCAGAAAACAGCCAAGCCTGCCGTGCAGTTCGGCGGAAAGTACCGGATCATAGACTTCCCGCTTTCAAACTGCGTAAATTCGGGTATAGATACCGTCGGTGTCTTGACCCAGTATCAGCCGCTGGTGCTTAACGACTATATCGGAAACGGTTTGCCGTGGGATCTCGATCGCACCTTCGGCGGACTTAAGATATTGCCGCCTTATCAGGGGCAAAAGGGCGCGGACTGGTATCGCGGTACGGCGAATGCCATTTATCAGAACCTTGAGTTTATCAACCGGTATGATCCCGACTATGTGCTGGTGCTTTCCGGAGACCACATTTACAAAATGGATTATGGCAAAATGCTTGCCTTTCATAAGCAAAAGGGCGCCGATTGTACCATTGCCGTTCTTGATGTTCCGCTGTCCGAGGCGAGCCGCTTCGGCATCATGAGTACGGACGAAGAGGACAGAATTTTCAAATTTACCGAAAAACCAAAAGAGCCCGACAGCACAAAGGCATCTATGGGAATATATATCTTCAACAAGGATAAGCTTCAGAGCTATCTTGAAGCCGATGAGGCAGACCCCATGTCCTCAAACGACTTCGGTAAAAACGTTATTCCCGCCATGCTCGCGGCAGGCGAGAAAATGTATGCATACGCATTTGACGGCTATTGGAAGGACGTCGGTACGATATCCAGTCTTTGGGAAGCCAACATGGATATGCTGGGCGAGGATCCCGAGCTCATACTTAACGATGAGAGCTGGAGAATATTCTCGCGACATTACAGCCAGCCGCCTCAGTTTATAGGCAAGCATGCTATTGTGACAAACTCCGTTGTCACAGAGGGCTGTGAGGTGTACGGAACTGTAAAGAACTGTGTATTGGGTGCGGGCGTGCGTATTATGCACGGCGCATATGTCAAGGACGCGGTGATAATGGACGGCGTTGTGATCGGAGAGGGCGCAACGGTCAATTATTCCATTATCGACACCGATGCGCAGATCGGCGCCGGTGCGCGTGTCGGTGCACAAAAGGAAGACGGCGTGGAGATCGCCGTTATCGGCACGGGTGTGCATATACCGTCGGGAGCTGAAGTATTCCCGGGCGAAATGATATCGTAAGGAGGCACAAGATATGACTGCGGCAGGATTGATTTTTTCCAACATACATGACGCGAGCATCCCTGAGCTGACTCGCAGAAGAACTATGGCAAGTGTTCCGTTCGGATGTCGTTACCGTCTTATTGACTTCGCGCTGTCCAACTTTGTGAATTCGGATATTACAAAGGTGGGTATCATTACTCACTATAATTACCAGTCGCTTCTCGACCATATCGGTACGGGCAAGGACTGGGATCTCGCTCGCCGTTCGGGCGGTATTAAAATACTTCCTCCATTTATCACGGCTTATGAAAACGCAGCATCGGGGCGTGTTTACACCTCGCGGCTTGAGGCGCTCATGGGTGTTATGAACTTTATTTCGCGTTGTACGGAGGATTATATCGTGCTGTCCGATTGCGACGTGGTATGTAACATTGATCTCAAGGATGTTATACGCCGACACGAGGAGTGCGGCGCGGATATCACTGTTGTGACCAAGCGGCTGAACGCAGCCGAGCATACACTCAACGCTCATGTTATGGTCGTCGATACGGATGACGATGGGAAAATTCGCGATTTCGTTGAATATACCGGTAGTGAGCGTGAGCTGGGCGAGATAGATATCAGTACCAATATCATGGTCATGAAACGGACATATCTTCAGGATGTCGTGCTGGATTCAATGGCGCACGGCTATACCAGCTTTTATCGCGACATCATAGGTAAAAATAAAAACAAATCAAAATTCATGGTATACCGTTACGACGGCTTTTATGAGCTTATAAGCTCTATGGAGAGCTATTTTGCCTGCTCAATGAAAATGCTTGAGCCAGACGCTCGCGAACAGCTTTTCGGCGAGCGCAACCGTCCTATTCTGACAAAGGTGCGCAACTCCGCTCCGACGAAATATTCGGCAGAGGCAAAGGTGGTCAACTCTCTGATCGCCGACGGTTGTGTTATCGAGGGCAAGGTCGAAAACTCCATTATTTTCAGAGGTGTTCATATAGGCCGCGGAACGGTCGTCAAAAACTGTGTCATGCTTCAGGATACCTATGTAGGTGACAAGGCAATGCTCAACTGTGTTGTGACAGATAAAAACGTGCTTATTAAAGACGGCAGACGACTGTCGGGGCACGAAAGTATGCCGTTCTTTATCGGTAAGGGGATAAGTGTATGAGAAAAATACTTTTTGTCGGCGCGGAGGTTATGCCCTTCGCCGCTACGGGAGGACTTGGGGACGTGCTGGGCTCGCTCCCCACAGCCCTCGCGGCTGACGAGCAAAATGATGTCAGAGTCGTTATGCCGCTTTACAGCGCTGTAGGAGAGCAGTGGCGCGAACAGATGCGTGATGAGGCTGTGTTTGATGTTCAGCTCTCTTGGCGTACTCAGTACTGCGGAGTTAAGTCACTGCAGCGCAGCAGTGTGACATATTATTTTATTGACAACGAATATTACTTCAAGCGTGATTCGCTTTACGGCAGCTTTGATGACGGTGAGCGATATGCCTATTTTTGCATGGCAGTCATGGAAATGATAGGCAAGTTGGGCTTTTATCCCGACATTCTGCATGCTCACGATTGGCAGGCGGCACTCAGCATAGTTTACCTCAATACAAAATATCGTTCCGTCGAAGGATATGAAAATATCAAGACCGTGTACACCATACACAACATCGAGTATCAGGGTCAGTTTGATTTCTATGTACTTGGTGATGTGTTTGCACTCGGCGAGGAGCATCACGGGCTCATGGACTGGGGCGGTGTTATTAATCTTATGAAAGCGGCGATAGTGTGTGCTGACAGAGTCAGTACCGTCAGCCCGCGTTATGCGGAGGAGATACGCACGCCCGAGTACGGTCATGGGCTTGAAGCGATACTCAATGAAAATGCCGGCAAGCTGTGCGGCATACTCAACGGTATCGATTACGAGTACTATAATCCCGCGGCCGACCCCGCGCTGGCAAAAACTTATTCGTCGCGCGGTATCAAGGGTAAGGTAAAGAACAAACTGGCACTGCAAAACAAATATTCACTGCCTGAGCGGGGGGATGTCCCCATGCTGGCGGTGATTTCCAGACTTGCCTCTCATAAAGGTCTTGACCTTTTGTGCGAAATATCGTATAATTTAGTGTCCGAGCATGATGTACAGCTCGTGATACTCGGCAAGGGCGAGTCTCGGTATGAGTCCTTCTTTGTGGGGCTTGAGTCGCAGTTCCCGAATAAGGTGCGCGCGCTGATAGAGTATGATAGAGATCTTTCGCGGCAGATATACGCCGCCGCGGATGTATTTATCATGCCGTCAAAAAGCGAGCCATGTGGTTTGTCGCAGATGATAGCCTCTCGTTATGGCGCCATTCCTGTTGTTCGTGAGACGGGCGGTCTTTATGACTCCATCAAAGGATATTGGGACGATGACGGCAAGCTTCGCGGAAACGGATTTACCTTTGCCAATTACTCGTCAGCCGAGCTTTACGACCGCATATGCGCGGCACTGGAGCTATGGCATGACGACGATAAACGTGATAAATTTATCAAAATAGTTATGAAAACAGATTTTTCATGGAGCAATTCCGCTGTGAAATACAATGAAATGTACAGCGGAGTTATGACCGGTAACCCCTGAAAGGAATTAAGAACAAAATGAATTACCATCCTGCCTCCGATGAGGTGAAGAAGAACATTGAAGAAAAGCTGCTGCGTTATTTCGGCACAACACCTGCCGAGGCAACGGTGGAACAAGCCTATAAAGCAGCGGCAATGACTATTAAGGACATTTTGACCGAAAAGCGCGGCGAATATAAAAAAGCTGTCAACGACGCGGGCGCGCGGCGCGTGTACTATATGTGCATGGAATTTTTGCTCGGTCGTTCGCTCAAAACCAACATTTGCAATCTCGGACTTGACAAGCAATATAAAGAGGCGTTGTCCGCGCTCGGCTTTGAACTTGACGCGTTGTATGAATGTGAGCCCGACGCGGGGCTTGGCAATGGAGGGCTGGGGCGTCTTGCCGCTTGCTTTATGGATTCGCTGTCCTCACTTGACTATCCCGCCACAGGATTTTCCATTTGCTATGAATACGGTCTGTTCCGTCAGAAGATAATCGACGGTATACAGGTCGAGCTTCCAGATGTGTGGTTGCCCGGCGGCGAGGTCTGGCTGATCCCGCGTACAGACAGAACATTTCATGTTAAGTTTGGCGGTCACGTCAAAGAAAATTGGCATGACGGCAGACTTGAGATATTGTATGAGGACTGCGACGAGGTCGAAGCGGTGCCGTATGACATGATGATCTCAGGTGCGGATTGCGACGCAGTGTCACAACTCAGGCTGTGGCGAGCACGCGATATACAAAATTTCAATATGGGTCTCTTCACACAGGGGCAGTATACTCAGGCGCTTGAGGAAAGTACTCAGGCGGCGATAATTTCAAAGGTGCTGTATCCCTCCGACAATCATACAGAGGGTAAGCTGCTTCGCCTTACACAGCAGTATTTTCTCGTATCGGCATCGGTGCAGAGCATAATCCGCGACCATATGGCGGTTTATAAAACATTGGATAATCTGCCCGATAAGGTGGCGATACACATCAACGATACTCACCCTGCGCTGTGTATTCCGGAGCTTATGCGCATACTCATAGACGATTATTATTTCTCATGGGAGCGCGCATGGGACTATGTTACGCGCATAGTTTCTTACACTAACCACACCGTTATGCCGGAGGCGCTGGAGTGCTGGAATGAGGATCTGTTCCGCCTCAAACTGCCGCGTATATATATGATCATCAAAGAGATAAACGAAAGATTCTGCCGCGAGGCGTGGAACGCTTTCCCGGGTAACTGGGGGCGTATCTCCAAAATGAGCATTGTAGGTTACGGGCAGGTCAGAATGGCTAATTTGTCGGTTGTGGGCTCGCACTCGGTAAATGGCGTATCAAAGCTGCACTCGGATATTTTGCAGAACTCTACCTTCAAGGATTTTTACCGCATGTATCCCGAGCGCTTCACCAATGTTACAAACGGTGTTGCGCATCGCCGTTGGCTTTGCTATTCCAATCCCGCACTTGCACAGCTGCTGGATGAATGTATCGGAAGCGGCTATCGTAAAAACCCTGTGGAGCTGTCAAATTTCGCAAAATTTGCGGATGACGACGCAGTGCTTTCACGCATACGTGATATCAAACATCAAAATAAAATAGCATTTTCCAACCATCTGTATGCTAAAACAGGGCAGAGAATAGATACTCATTCTGTCTTTGACGTGCAGATAAAGCGCTTGCATGAGTACAAGAGACAGCTGCTCAACGCACTCAATATTATTGGTCTTTATATAGACCTTAAGGATAATCCGAACCTCGATATACAGCCGCAGACCTTTATCTTCGGCGCAAAGGCGGCCCCCGGGTACTATATGGCAAAGCAGATCATAAAGCTCTTGTGTTATCTGGGGCGCGATATCGATGCCGATCCGATTTTGCGCGAGAAGCTTAAAGTTGTATTCCTCGAGGATTATAATGTAAGCACTGCCGAAGCTCTCATTCCCGCCGCTGAGATAAGCGAGCAGATATCGCTGGCAGGTAAAGAGGCAAGCGGCACGGGTTGTATGAAGCTAATGATAAACGGCGCTATCACCATAGGAACGCTGGACGGTGCAAATGTCGAAATGCTTGCGGCTGCGGGCGACGATAATATGTATATTTTCGGACTTACCAGCAATGAGGTAGATGAGCTGTGGCTCAGAGGTTACAACGCTGCTGAGTTTTATACCTCCAATGAGCGCCTGCGGCGTATAGTAGATCGCTTGAATATAGGTTTTGCGGGCGAGTCATTCGCGGAGATCGCATCGTATCTGATCGCAGGTCACGGCATTGCCGACCCCTATATGTGTCTGGCGGATTTTGAGTCGTACAGACATACGCGCGAGGGTATGATACAGGCGTATGCGGATAAGCAAAAATGGAACCGTATGTCGCTGAAAAATATTGCCGCGGCAGGTCATTTTGCCGCAGACCGCAGTATAGGTGAATATGCCGAGCGCATCTGGAATCTGAATCACGTCAAGGTCAAGTAAAATGTTAGCTAAATATTGTGACATAGTCGGGGCGGGTGCCGTCCCGACTATCGCCAAAATTGTATATGACAGCGCCCACCCCCACGGCAGAGATGCTTCTCGCGAGGGGGCTTTTGGTGTTAATTCAAGGCTTCGTTTTGATGTGACCGTGCCGCGCAGACTTGGTGCGTCCGGTGTGGTTTTACGCATTGCGCATGACGGCGGCGCTGACGGCGATATTCCGCTTGAGCTCGGAGATTACCGTGACGGTGCAGACTGCTATAGTGTCACACTTGATCTCAGCGAGCTGTGCCAAGACGGTGACTCGGGACTTTTTTATTACGAGTTTTTGTTTTTGCGCGGCTGGCAGACGCTTTTTACCGACTCGGTAAATAATGTGGATTTTGAGCTGACCGCGTCATCGGCATCCCGCTTCAGACTGCTTGTTCACAGCGCCGATTACAAAGTGCCCGATTGGTTTGGACGCAATATTATATATCACGTATTCGTAGATAGATTTGCACAATCGGGTGATAATTTAGTTATACGTGATGGTGCTGTGATCAATGACGATTGGTACGGAGGTATTCCGCAATACGCCGAGACACCCGGAGGCGAGGTGGCGAATAATATGTTTTTCGGGGGAACGCTTGACGGCGTGACCGAAAAGCTGGATTATTTAGCCTCTCTTGGAGTCGGCACTATATACTTAAGCCCTGTTTTTGATTCGCCCTCAAACCATAAATATGACACGGGTGATTATACCAAAATAGACCCAATGTTTGGCGGTGAGGAGGCGTTTGACCGCCTTATAGCCGAGACACAGCGACGCGGCATGAAGGTCATGCTTGACGGCGTGTTCAATCACACAGGTGATGACAGCCGCTATTTTAACCGCTATTCGAAATATGCTGACACGGGTGCGTATGAGTCCATGGCGTCACCTTATTTCAAATGGTATAATTTTCGCGAGTATCCCGATGAATACGAGTGCTGGTGGAACATCCATATTATGCCGCGTTTGCGTCATGACCGCGAGGAGTGCCGCCGATATTTTACGGCTCCCGACGGTATCGGAGCGCGGTATATAAAGCGCGGTGTGTCCGCATGGAGACTTGATGTTGCAGACGAGCTTTGCGACAGCTTTCTTGATGAATTCCGCGAAAGCGTCAAGGCGGCATCGGATGGAAATGCCGTAGTCCTCGGCGAGGTTTGGGAAAATGCCGCCGATAAGCTGGCATACGGCGCTCGCCGTCGGTATTTGCAAGGGAAACAGCTTGACAGCGTAATGAATTATCCGTTTAGAAACGGTGTTATTGCTTTTGTTTTGCACGGGGACGGTCATATGCTGTACGATATACTTACAGAGATATACGCGTCATATCCGAGGCAGGTATGCGATGCGCTTATGAATTTGCTCGGAACGCACGATACCGAGCGCATACTCACGGTTCTTGCCGATGCCGATACGGATATAATGACAAACGCCGCTCTCGCGGAGTTTCGTTTGTCGGAGGAACAGCGCAATATCGCACGAAAGCGGCTGATGATAGCATCGGTGTTGCAGTATACAGTGTACGGCACGCCGTCGCTTTATTACGGCGACGAGGTGGGAAGTGAGGGGGGACGTGATCCTTTCTGCCGTATGCCGTTTCCGTGGGGACGTGAGGATGAGACGTTGCTTGCGCACTATCGCCGTCTCGGCGAGATACGCAAAACCGAGCAGGTATACGGCGGCGGTGACTTTAAAATATTGGAATACGGCGATGGCTATTTCGCATTTGAACGCTCGAAGAACGGTGAGTGCATTGTAACTTTGCTTAACAGCGGACATGATGAGCACACGTTTTGCGTGCCCGAAAAAGGAAAAAATCTTTTCACAAACGAATATATTTGCACAGATGTGACGCTCGGACCAATGGAATTTGCAATAATCAAAAAAGCGGGGAAGATAGACGATGTTTAAAAAGGTATTCGCCCATTGGACAAAAAGTAAAAATCCCGACAGCAAAAGATACCGCTATGATATGGCGCAAAAAATATGCGGTCATCATATAAAATATGTTACCGAACGCCATGCGGATGATGTTGAGGAAGTGATTGGCAAAAACGGAGGACTCAACATTCGGGACGATGAGTTTATCGTGTTTGCCTCAGCTGATATAATCATGCGCTGCAAAATAGAGGATATGCAGGCGTGGGAATTGATGTCGCACGACGGTGTCGTCATTACCGCTCCCGACCTTGAGCACGGCGGCGTGGAGAGGACCATTATCGTGCATTACGTTTATTACAGATAAAATGAAATATCCGCTGAACGAAAAATTCAGCGGATATTTCATTTGCTTGCGGAATGCTTTGAAAAGAGTCGGAGGAGCTTTTAGAAAAGCTCCTCCGATGGGGGATACGGGGCATAGCCCCATAATAATATCAGAATTACTTGCTGAGTCTTGCCTCGAGAGCGGCCAGCTCGTCGTACATAGCAACGGGAACTCTGTCGCCGACCTGAGCATAGAACTCCTTGATGTTCTGAACATCCTCGAGCCAGCTCTTGGTGTCAACGGTAAGAAGCTCTTTGATGGTGTCGAGAGTAACATCCTTAAGACCCTCTATGCAGATGTCCTCAGCCTTCGGAACATAACCGATGGGAGTGATGTCTGCATCTACCTCGCCTGCGCAACGAGCAAGGATCCACATAAGAACGCGCATGTTGTCGCCGAAGCCGGGCCAAATGAAGTTGCCCTCGTCATCGGTGCGGAACCAGTTGACGTGGAAGATCTTCGGAGGATTGGGAATGAGAGTACCCATCTTGAGCCAGTGTGCCCAGTAGTCGCCCATATCATATCCAACGAAAGGACGCATAGCCATGGGGTCACGACGAACTACGCCGACAGCGCCGGCTGCAGCGGCAGTGGTCTCGGAAGCCATGATGGAGCCGACGAAAGCACCGTTCTGCCAAGAAGTGGACTGGTAAACCAGCGGAGCGGTCTTTGCACGTCTGCCACCGAATACGATGGCGGAGATGGGAACGCCTGCGGGATTGTTAAATTCCTTGGACAGGCAGGGGCAGTTGACAGCCTTTGCAGTGAAGCGGGAGTTGGGATGAGCGCCACAGGTGGACTTATCCTTCTTGTCGAACTTGGTGCAGTCCCAAGGATTGCCCTTCCAGTCCACAGCGTTGGCGGGCGGATTCTTGTCCAGCCCTTCCCACCACACGGTGTTGTCATCCAGATTATGTACCACATTGGTGAAAATCGTACCCTTTTGGGTGGAGGCCAGCGCGTTGGGATTGGACTTCACA
>JAFTRE010000004.1 GCA_017462385.1 Clostridia bacterium
CACGTCCTCAAAGCTAATAGCGAAAAAACGCAAACTATCAAAATCAGCAAAAAGGAGGACTGTATCATGAAAAAAAGCTTTATTTTATGCGTCGCCATCCTGTCAACGGTGCTCATTTTACTTACCTCCTGCGGCGTCGATGGCTCGGGCACGCCGCAAGATACCACCACCGCCAGCGAAACGACTCCTGTCCCGAACGACACGACCACGCCCGACCACGAAACAACGTCATCCGATACGCCCTCAACTCCCTCCGACGCCGTTACACAATATCAAGGCAAAATCTCCTCGCCCGATAATACTGATCTTTCGGGAATAAAAATAGATGTCTATGAGGTGATCTCCGCAAAAATCGGAGTTGACCCGGATCCCCGTAATATCAAATATACTACCTATGATCCTTCGCGCGATTTTTCGTTTTTGGAAGATAAATACGTATATTTATTTTCGGTCTACACAGATATAAACGGCGGCTTCAGCTTTGATTTACCGTGCTCGTCCGGCGCCATACGCTTTGATTCCGACACTTTCCCCAAGCAACACGGTATTCGGTGTGCAGAAAATTCACGAAATGATTTCAATGCAAAAAACAGTGTTGTTTTTTATGCCGACAATGTCGACACATTGTCTGTTGAGTTTGTGCTTGAACGCGCCGAATCGGCATATTTGACATTTGTCAAAGAGCATGATAGTTTTGGTTTTAGCCCCGTACTTGTAAACGGTGTGGGAGAGATTTTGTACGCCGATGCCGAAATAACAAATGGACGCTTTGATGATGGTTTTATAGATGCAATGATATCCGGAGCGGAGATAAACTATACTGCTACAATCGTTTACGATGACTTATCTCAGACGGTTACCTATCCCGTCAGTTGGGAACATTTGTATTATTGGGAATGGCGAGTGGGATACCTTTATTACAACAACTATATAACAAAAGAGCAATATGACAACATATTTGCCACCACCGAGCCATCCAAAATATTGCCTGTCATGTAAACCAAAAGCCGTGCGCAAATTGTTAATTTTATGCAAACGAGGTGTAAACAAACAGCCGCGCGTATTGACAAATTGTTTTGCGTCATATATGATACAAGTAAGGAGGGTCGCCCTCACAGCTCATGGCGAAAAAAACGCAAACTATCAACAAAAAGGAGGACTGTATCATGAAAAAAAGATTGATTTTATCCGTCGCCGCCATCCTGACAACGGTGCTCATTTTACTTACCTCCTGCGGCGTCGATAATTCAGGCACGCCGCAAGATTATAGCACCGACACTACCGCGGAAAACACAGAAGCTACCGATTCAATAACAACCTCCGTTGAAGATCTGCCCATTTTGTATCAAACTGATACTAATTCAATACCATATCCAAGTGTATGGCGTAATATGAACGCAGTCATAGTTAAATGGGGAGGCAAAGCCGAGCAAACATGGAGCGAATCATACGGAAGTGTAGCCAATGGCAATTATTTTGTAATAAATTATCTCGGTATCGAAGTGGAATTTATCAAGATTTTCGAGCAAACCATGTCAGAAACAAACATGGACATTGGCTCTGTTATAGAGAAGACAGAATATTTGCTGATACCCGAGCAATGCGCGGCAGACATACAGGTGGGTCAAACGGCTCTTGTATTTTTGGACAGGATCCATTCGGGAAATTATGGCATACAGCTTGGTTGCCGTTTGGGGTCGTATACTGAGCAAAATAATTTCGGCGAGGCGCCGATATTCCCCATCGAGGACGGAGCGCTTGTTATTTCGTCGAGGGCATATCTTACTTATGAGGGAAAGGACCATTACTATCTTATGTCCGATATGAATCATTTAAAAGAAGCCAATAAATATATACAAAAAGAATACGTCGGAAAGCCAATATTTGAAAACGGTATGCTTACAGATACACTGGATGAATTTTTTTACTTGATTTGTCAATAACTGTTTCGCATATGTTTCAGCCGGTTTTATCTTAAACAGTAACAGCCTTACTTTTGTGTATTCGGGAACCATTGGCCCCGCAGAATAAACCAACAAAATAAGCCCCGCTATGCGGGGCTTTTAGTTATTGGTCGGCCGGCATTCCCGCGCGCTCCATCAGGTCGCGCACCGCATCGCGGTAAAGCTCGGGCGCCACGCAATAGCTGACTCCGTGCACCGCGCCCTCGACAAGCAACAGCCTTTTGTCGCAGTGCGCCGCGCCGTAAAGCTGCTCTGCCATGTATGTCGGCACAAAATCGTCGGCGCGTCCGTGTATGATAAGCAGTGGAATGTGCGTGTTTTTTATCATATCAGCCGCGGTGTCCCGCCGCAATGAGTAACCCGCGAAGATACGGAGCATGAGGTCGGCGGTATGTAAAATGGGAAATGTCGGCAAGCGATACCGCTTTTTCATCTGGTAGGCAAATTCGTCCCACCCCGAGCAAAAGCCGCAATCGCCGAGCACACCCCGAACGCAGGCGGGCAGGCTGTCGTCGCCCGATGCCGCCAGCACAGTCGCCGCTCCCATCGATATGCCGACAAGCAAAATGCGACAGTCCGCGCCCCAGCGCCCCTCAATATAGCGGCACCACGAAATGCAGTCGCGGCGGTCAAGATATGAAAAACCGATGAAATGTCCCCCGCTCTGCCCGTGCGCACGGTCATCGGGAATGAGCACATTACAGCCGCATTCGTGCATGAAGCGTATGGACGCGCCGAAATCCATCCGCGCGGAGCTGTGATAGCCGTGAACGCACAGCGCGACCTTATCGGTCGGTTTATCGGCGGGCAAAATGCGGGCGTGCAAGGGTAGCGAGTCGTGAGAGGTTATGTATATGTCCTCGAGTTCTTGGGTGTCAAGCCAGTCAAGACCCGCGACCATCATTTCGAGCGCGGGCGCGTATTTTTCACCATATCGGCGAAGCTGCTTGACGGGATCCTTGTCGGGCTTGCGCCACAAATATCTGAAAATAAAATACCATGCCACGGCAAGGTCGGCGAGAATCAGGGCGCCAAGCACGCCAAGCGCTATCCATAATGGTGTCATAATGATACGTTCCTTTTAAATCGACATATTACATATATTTTATCATATCGTCGGATATACTGCAAGCGCCAAGTTGAGGAAATTTAATCAAAATCACTTGAAATCCGCGGCGGGATGTGATATACTATACAGGTCAAATATCTGCCCGTGGCGCAGCTGGATAGCGCGCAAGACTCCGACTCTTGAGGCCGCAGGTTCGAATCCTGTCGGGCAGGCCAAAAATATAAGGTAGCACTTTGTGCTACCTTATATTTTTGTTTTGCCTCACCGATGAAGAACCTCGCACCGCGCACCGCGCGTGTGCTGTTTTGCGCGAACATTCTGCAAACAAACGCCAACCGCAAACGTAAGCGCAAAACTTGGTTCTGAATCCCACACTTTTTCACCCCAACCCCATCGCGACTCTATACACCACCACCGCAATAAAATACGCCGCAGCAAACATCAGCACAAGTCCCACCGCTGTCTTTTTTGTCGAGCCGAGCTCTTTTTTCATGGCAGCTACCGTCGCAAGACAGGGGGCATACATAGAGCAAAACACCATAAAAGACAGCGCCGAGGCGGGTGTGAAAATGCCGCTCGACATAAGAGTTTCGCTCAAATTTCCGCCCAAAAGCACGCCAAATGTGGAAATGATAGCCTCCTTTGCGCCAAGTCCCGACATCAGCGCGGCAACCGCGCGCCAGTCATCAAGACCCAGCAGGGCGAGCAAGGGTGATATAGCACTCGCAATCACGCAAAGTAAGCTGCTGTCCATATCGGGTGTAAGCGAAAACGACGGGGTCAGAGCCGACAATAGCCACACGACCACCGCCGACAAAAATATAACGCTCGCCGCACGGCTCAAAAACTCGCCCGCCCGCCGCAGTGCGCTCGTCAGGACGACGCGGGGGCGCGGCCATCGAAACCGCGGAAGCTCGGCGACAAACAGCGGCACCTCGGTCTTTGTTGTATGTCTCAAAAAGCCGGACAACACCAAAAACACCACGACACCAATCAGGTATATTCCGCATATGATAAGTCCGCCTGTGCGAGGAAAAAATGTGCTTGCCAGCAAGGTATAGACGGGCAGGCGGGCGGAGCAGGATATAAGCGGAGTCAGCATGACGCAACGCCACCTCTCGGCGCGGTCGGTCAGCGTCCTGGCGGCAAGTATGGCGGGAACACTGCACCCCACACCGAGCAAGGTGGGGATAAATGCGCGTCCGCTGAGTCCGAACGGGCGAAGCCGAGCATCCATGACAAACGCAGCCCGTGCCATATATCCGCTGTCCTCGAGCAACGACAGCAACAAAAACAGCAATGCGATTCGTGGAAGAAATGAAATGACTGCCGCGACGCCGCTGACGACACAGCCTTCGACCATCGCGACGGCAGTCGGTGACATATGCGTTGCATATTCAAGCAGCGACAGCACTCTGGTAAACGGCTGCAGTATCAAAAGCTCAAAAACCTCGGTGAACAGCTCACCCACGCTGCCGAAAACTATACTGAACATGAGTGCCATGATGCCGAAAAATATTACGGCGCCCCATGTGGGATGGGTCAAAATTTTGTCGGCGCGGTCGGTGGCCGTGTGAGGCTCGGCTGCCCCCGTGAGACTCGCCGCGGCGGCACGCGCGGCTCGCTTCGCGAGCGCCGCGCGGTATAGCGCAGTGCGCGAGGATGCTTCTTCCTTCCCCGCCAAGCTATCTTCGCGCACTGCGCTGTCGTCCCCGCCCGAGCGGGCGGGGGCCGCCGCGGCAAGCTTTGCCGTGTCTCTTATCAACGCCCCGAGCGCCGCCATGCCGTCTCCCCGCGACGCCGATATGCCTACAACAGGCACACCAACTGACTCCGACAGCTTATCGGGCATCAAATGCACCCCCTTAGTCAGTTCATCGCACATATTGACCGCACATATCATGGGCACGCGCGGATAACGCTCGCGCAATTCAAGCGTCAATGTCAGGCAGCGTTCAAGCGTCGTCGCACACAGCACATTTATTATAAAATCGGGAGTGTCCGACGCAAGCGAGTGCACCGTCACCTCTTCGTCCGCTCCGCTGGCGGACAGTGAACAAAGCCCCGGCAAGTCGACCAAATAAAAATCTGGACAGCCCGCGCATATTTTTCTGCCGCGCACCCGCTCACATGACGCATCCACTGTCACCCCCGCACGATTGCCGATCGAAACACGAGCCCCCGTCAAACGGTTAAAAAGCGTCGATTTGCCGCAATTTGGCGCGCCGACCAGCGCCCCGCGCAATAATTTTGTACCCATATTGACTCCCAACGCATAAAACGATATCCATATAGGCAAAATATATGAGCGAGCGGACGAACTTATGTCCCGACCTCAACCTCCGCAGCAAGCGCGCGACACAAAGCATACTTGACGCCGCCCACGCGAACCGTCACGCCGACCCGCGAGCTTGACAAAACGACTGCCTCGGCACCCGGAATAAATCCAAGCCGCGCGAGGCTGTCCTCGGCGCGCTCACCCAGCGCTACGATGCGTACCCGCGCGCCCGCATTCACATCCAAAAGTCTGCAAGTCACGAGATCACCCCCTGACAGTATATTCGACGATAGCAAAAAAGCGCAGAAATCGCCCCATATCAAAAATATAGCAAAATTTTTGAAGTATTATTTCAAAAACCACTTGACAAAACGAATTTATTTTGGTATAATACGGCTTGTCAAATGAATATTGCGGCATCGCCAAGCGGTAAGGCAACGGACTCTGACTCCGTCATTACCTAGGTTCGAATCCTAGTGCCGCAGCCAAAAACAAGAGGATGATTTCTGTCATCCTCTTGTTTTTCGTTGAGCTTCTCGATGATGAACCTCACAAATTGCGTAGCAATTTGTCAACGCGTGCGCAGGATGAGAAAAAGCATGCGGAAAGCGATGCGCACTTCGTGCGTGATGTTTTCTTGGAAAGTAATGTGCGCTTCGCGCATTAGGCTTTTGTCTTAATTATACTAAATACAAATTTATATTGATTTTTCCGCAAAAATGTGGTATGCTAAAAGTAACAAACAAATGCACCTCGAAGGGAAAAATTATGAAGCTCAATTACAAGCGCGTCCTGCTTGTCGGCATGGCATTTCTTCTCATTACAGCCTTTTGGCAGGCATATGACGCCATAGTACCGCTCATTCTTACCAATCATTTCGGTCTGCCCCAGACCGCATCGGGCGCGGTAATGTCCATAGACAATGTACTGGCGGTATTCATGCTGCCCATTTTCGGCGCGCTCTCCGACAAGGTCAACACAAAATACGGCAAGCGCACGCCCTTCATTTTTATAGGGTCTATTCTTGCCATCATTTCTTTCATCGCGCTAACGCTTATTGACAATTATCAGCTTGCCCGCGTCACAGCGGCAGGCATCCCAGAAATGCAGGGAATGACAGCAGATATGTCTGCCGAAGCATTCGTCGAGCTGATCAGAAAAATGACAGTTGAGCTAACCATAGAAAATCCCCTGCCCTTTATCGGTTTTATGGCGACATTGCTCGTTGTGCTCATCTCCATGGCGATCTTCCGCTCTCCAGCCGTTGCACTCATGCCCGACGTTACTGTCAAGCCGCTGCGCTCCAAGGCCAACGCCATCATAAATCTTACGGGAACTGTCGGCGGTATTCTTGTTCTCGTGCTGGGAATAGTGTTCGCAACATCAAAAAACCATTATATGCAGTACACGGGCTATGTCATTGCGGTGGCCGCCATTATGCTGGTTGGTCTTATCATTTTCATGCTCAGTGTCAAGGAAAACAAATGGGTTCGCGAAATGCAGGAGGAGTCGGTGCGTCTGGGGCTTGAAGACGCCCCCGACACCGCCGACGGGGCTCAAAAGCGCAAGCTTTCCGGTCCCGAGCTGCGCTCGCTTTTGCTAATTCTGTCCTCGGTCGCGCTGTGGTATATAGGCTATAACTCCATCACCAGCAAATATTCCGTCTACGCCACCAACATTCTCGGCTTCGACTTCAATTTAACGCTTATAATCGCCCAGGCAGCGGCTATCGTTTCCTATATTCCCGTCGGCATTATCTCCTCCAAGCTGGGCAGAAAAAAGACTATTCTCGCAGGGGTCACCATGCTTGCCGCCGCCTTCTTTGTCGGCAATTTTGTGAGCGCCTCAACCCCCGAGGCTGTCATGTACCCCGTCTTTATACTTGCTGGCATAGGCTGGGCTACCATAAATGTCAACTCATTCCCCATGGCGGTCGAGCTGGCGAGCGGCAGCAACGTCGGCAAATACACGGGCTATTACTACACCGCCTCCATGGCGGCGCAGATAGTCGCGCCCATTCTTTCGGGTCTGTTTTATGACCTTATCGGCATGCGCTATACCTTCTTTGCCTTCGGCACCGTGTTCGTTGTGCTATCCTTTGTAACCATGCTGTTCGTTCGTCACGGCGACTCCAAGCCAACCCCTGCAAAAAGCGCCCTCGAGCACCTTGATGTGGACTGAAAACAATAAAAACTCAAAAAACGAGGATAATAATATCATGTGGGATCAAAATAAACAAAAGCTGGGCGTAACGGGACACCGCGGCTGTAAGGCATACATGCCCGAAAACACGCTCATTTCCTTCCGCGAGGCATTTCGACTTGGCGTTGACGTGCTGGAATTCGACATTCAGCTCACGCGCGACGATGTAATGATACTCATGCATGACGACATGGTCGACCGCACCACCGACGGCACGGGCGCGGTCTGCTTCAAAACACTTGAAGAGATAAAGGGGCTTGACGCGGGCGTCAAATTCGGCTATCCCGGCACCCGCGTGCCTACATATGATGAGGCGCTCGCCATGATCGCCGAGGAGTCCGCTCCCGAAATGATACTCAATGTTGAAATAAAGGAACAACGCCCCCATGTGGTGGATGTCGCCATTGAGGGACTGAAGCGATACGGCTTGCTGGAGCGCTCTGTCATTGCCAGCTTTGACGCGCAAACACTGCTTTATGTTCAAGACAACTATCCCGGAGTCAAAACGCAGGGGCATCCGCCCGTAAAAATGAAGCGTTATGACCCGCGAGTTCTTGAGCGCATGTACGGCATGGGCGTACCCATGAAAATGACGGACGAGGAGATCGAGGAGACGGTCAAGCTTGCGGACTCCTACGGTATTGAAGCGTGGGCATATCATGCGGACGACCGCGCATCTGCCGAGCGGTGCATGAAATTCGAGTTCACCAATATCACCGCAAATGACCCTCACGACCTCATCGCATATTTAGATGAGATCGGCAGACGGGTCGGTAAATAAGCGCACCAGAAAATGAGCTGTCTCAAATTGTAAATTTGAGACAGCTCATTTCATTTAGCTTTGATAAACACTGTTTTTCCGTTCTCCGGCGGGGTGACCAGCTCGAAAAAGTCGGCGTCGGATATAATATAATCCACGTCTCCCACCTCGCAAAGCCGAAGCAGATACGTCTTACCTATCTTGGAGCTGTCGCACAGATACACCTTTGTATCGGATTGCTTTAGCAATGTCCTGAGCACCAGATGCTCGGGCTCGACTGCGTCCATCAGCCATCCGTCAGGCGAGACCCCCGTGGTCGAGAAAAAGCATTTATCTATATGCAAATGACTCAAATTGTCGGTCGCAAGCTGACCCGTAAACGCCATTGAGTTGGTGGTCATAAGCCCGCCGAGCGAATAGACGGTTATATTGTTGAAATATTGCAGTTGATGCAGGGTATTGAGCCCGTTGGTGATGACGGTCAGGTAGTTAAATCTTTCCAGATGCTCTACCATGCACAGCGCTGTCGAGGAGGCGTCGATGAAAATTATGTCGCCGTCCTTGATCAGGTCGACCGCCCGCCGCCCTATCTCCAGCTTTGCGGACGGCATATTTCTCCGCCTCAGCTCGATGGGCAGTCCCACCGCCTCGCCGTAATTCAAGGTTGCCTTGCCGTATGAGCGATGCAGCAGACCGCGCGCTTGAAGCACCTGATAGTCGCGCCGTATGGTCGAGGGACTGACAAACAGCCGCTTGGCCAGATAATTGACCGTGACATTGTTTCGCGTGCGCAATATCTCAAGTATCTGCGTGTAACGTTCCTCTTTTGACAATTTAATCTCCATTCCGCGCCTTGCGGCGGCACAAATATAATCAGTGAAAAAGTGTACTTCATTGTTAGAGAGAAGCAGCTTTAACGCTCCCCCGAAGTGATCTATGCTCAAATTCATTTTATCACACGTCCCCGCAGGTGTCAAGCGGTACATGCTCAAAAACGCACGTTTTTTCACCAAATCGTGCATTTTTGTCCTTATTTGAGTCTAATCAAGCCGCCAAATGCGCAAAATTTGCGCATTTGGCGCTCATTTTGTGCGCGTTTTTGAGAAGTTCATACACTCACGCGTCACCCCTTGAATATTGCCGCGTTTTGTGATAAAATCCAATCAAACAAATCTTGGAGGCAGGAAAATGAAATTTACAGCAGTTGCCGATATTTTCTTAAAAGAAGATTATTATCTCGACAGCTTACGCAAGTATCCCGGATACGAGTGCCTCGGAATACCCTTTTTCGGCGTAAATGACCGAACCGCTATGCGCAAAACAGTACATTTGATCGAAACAGGAGGCAGTGAAGCCTGCGAGCCGCCCGAGCAGCTGTGGGATCTGATCGAGCAGACCGAGGTGCTCATGGTGCACCTTTGCCCCGTCAGCGAAAAGCTGATAAGCAAAGCAAAAAATCTCAAACTTATACTGGTCAACCGCGGCGGCACCGAAAACGTCAATGTCGAAGCCGCAACCGCGCGCGGAATTCCCGTGCTTTCAAATCCCGCCCACAACGCAAACGCCGTTGCCGAATACACCGTGGGTCTTATGGTGGCGGAAACGCGCAACATCGCTCGCGCTCACAAGTCGCTCATGTGCGGCGGCGAGTGGCGAGAGCGTTTTCCCAACAGTGGCGTGATATATGAAATAGTCAATCAGACCGTCGGCCTGATCGGTTTTGGTACCATAGCCCGTCTTGTCGCCAAAAAGCTGCAGGGCTGGGACGTCAATATCGTCGTCTACGACCCTTATGTGTCCGACAATGACCCCGATCTCGCAAAATACAACTGCCGTCGTGTCGATCTCGAAGAACTGCTCAAAATATCCGATTTTGTTTCGCTTCACGCGCGCGCCAACGGCGACAAGCCGCTTATAGGCCGCGATGAGCTTGCACTCATGAAGCCCTCCTCCTACCTGATAAATACCGCCCGCGCATATCTTTTGGACTACGACGCGCTTTACGAAGCACTGCGCGAGGGTAAGATGCGCGGCGCGGCGCTTGACGTTTTTGAGTCCGAGCCCATCAAGCCCACCCACCCGCTGCTCACGCTTGACAATGTCACGCTGACCAACCACCGCGGCGGCGACACCGTCAACTCTTACTCAGACAGCCCCGCTATGCTGCTGTGCGAAGCGCAAAAGCTGTTTGCAGGCGACTATGACAGCGTCCGCTTCTGGAAAAACAAAAAAGAAACGCTCAAATAAAAAGGGAGAATACAGATATGAAGCTGCTTAATATGACCTCGGCCCAAAAAATAGCCTACATAATGACCCGTCTTTACGACAACAAGCTGACTACCACCTCGGGAGGCAACCTTTCCATCATGGACGACGACGGCGTCATGTGGATATCGCCCTCGGGCGTTGACAAGGCGCACCTGACCGCCGAGGATATCATGTGGGTCACTCCCGACGGAGTCGTGCACGGCAAGCATCGCCCCTCTACCGAATACCCCTTCCACCTCGCAGTCCTGCGTTCCCGCCCCGACCTCAAGGCGGTTTTCCACGCGCATCCCGCCGCGCTGGTCGCCTACAGTCTGGAGCGCAAGCTGCCCCAGCTTGACATCATGCCCGGTGTCTCCGCGCTTTGCGGCAAGATAGCCATTGCAAAATACGCACTGCCCGGAAGCAAAAAGCTGGGCGACATTATCGCCGAGAAGTTTGCGGGTGGCTGTGACACGGTTCTGCTCGAAAACCACGGCGTGGTTCTGGGTGCGGACAGCCTGGAGCGCGCTTATATGATGTTTGAGGCTTTGGACTATGCCGCGCGCACCGGCATCGCCGCCGCCATGCTCAAAAAGTCGGCTCGCGAGCTGACCGCCGAGCAGTTGGCACTCAAAAACGACCGTCCTGCTTACGCTGCCGTGCTTGACGCCGACAGCGAGAGCGCTGTACGCAGTGAAATGGTGGCTATGTGTCGCCGCAGCTATAAAAACAAGCTGTTCACAATGGGGGTCGGCGCGTTTGCAAAGCGTGTTCAAAATGGATTTATCATCACGCCCGACGATGAGGACGTTCTGCTTTTGACCGAGGATATGCTCGTTCGCGTCGAGGGCGACAAGTGCGAATCGGGCAAGGTGCCCTCCGTGTTTGCCGGCATCGCACAGCGCATTTTCGACGTTCACGACGACATCGACAGCATCGCTTTTGCTCGAAGCCCCTATATCATGGGCTTTACCGTCAGTGATGCGGAATTTAATTCGCACATGATCCCCGAGGGCTATATATGCCTCAAAAACACCACCCGTCATCCATACGGCACCATTGAGACCGCTCCCGAGCGCATTGTTGACACCATCAGCATCAAAGCTCCCATCGCCATTATCGAGAACGACTGCGTTATCGTCGCGGGCACTTCCCTGCTCAACGCTTACGACCGTCTCGAGGTGCTGGAATTCGGCGCCGAGTCGCTTTGCGATATCGCCGCCATGAACGGCACCATCGTCCCCATCAGCGAAGAAGAGATACGCGAGATAGAAGTGGCATTCAATTTATAAAAGTAAAGAAGATTTTCGCCCCTCAGGGCTAAAATCTTCTTTTTTCGTTTCTACCCTATTGACAAGGCCGTTTTTATGGTGTATAATATGCCCGAACATTTGAACAGTTGTTCAAATGTTCAACAATTCAAATGTTTAGAGGACATACACATGGTAAACCCAAGCGAGACCTGCGAGCTTCACAATGTCCATGAGGATATTGTCGAGGACATTCGCACCCGCCTGCCCGAGGACGTCATTTTTGCCAAAACCGCCGTGTTTTTCAAAGCGCTGTGTGACGAAACACGTCTGCGCATAATCTGGGCGCTGGACCAGAGCGAGCTGTGCGTCTGCGACCTCGCCGACACGCTCGGCATGAGCCCCTCCGCCATATCGCACCAGCTTTCCACGCTTAAAATAGCCAATCTCGTCACCTCCCGCCGTGCCGGCAAAGAGGTATTTTACTCACTCGCCGATGACCACGTCCGCTCCATGCTCGAAGCGGGCATCGAGCACACCTGCGAATAAAAAGGAGACATATCATGCACGATCACGAACATAATCATGCTCATGACACCGCCTCACATTGCTCCTGCGGCTGTCATGAGCACAAGGAGACAACCGACTGTGGTTGCCACGAGCATGAACACAAGGACGGCGGATGCAGTTGCGGATGCGGATGCGGCTGTCACCATCATCACTCACCGACCCAAACAAAAACAACTGTTCTTCGCATTATTACCGCCGCCGCGCTACTGCTGTGCGCCACCATTGCCGATCGCACGCTCGATCTGCCGCTTTGGGGCAGTTTGCTGCTGTACCTCCCCGCATATCTCGTCGCCGGCTACGATGTACTGCTGGACTCGGGCGAAAACATACTTCACGGTGAAATATTCGACGAAAACTTTCTCATGTGCATAGCCACGCTGGGCGCGCTGGTCATCGGCTTCATCCCGGGTGCCGAAGCGCAGTTCGCCGAGGCTGTGTTCGTTATGATATTCTTCAAAACGGGCGAGCTGTTTGAGGAAATAGCAGAGGGACGCTCGCGCAAAGCCATATCCTCGCTCATGGACATCCGCCCCGACATCGCGTTTGTCGAGCGCGACGGCGAGGTACTTGCGGTCGACCCCGATACGGTAAAAGTGGGCGAGCTCATCGTTGTCCGCCCGGGCGAGCGCATTCCCATGGACGGCACTGTCATTGAGGGTGCGTCGGCGCTGGACACCGTGGCGCTCACGGGGGAGAGCGAGCCGCGCGACATCGGCATAGACGACGCGGTACTTTCTGGCTGTGTCAACCTGTCGGGCGTGCTTCGCGTCCGCGTCACAAAGCATTTCGGCGAATCGACCGCCACGAAAATACTCGAGCTGGTGGAAAACGCCGGCGAAAACAAGTCTAAAAGCGAAAGCTTTATACGCCGCTTTGCCAAGTGGTACACGCCCGCCGTTGTTTTCGCAGCGATCGCGCTCGCGGTACTTCCGCCGCTCATTATGGGTGATTTCCGCGCGCTGTTTGCAACATGGTTTGCCCGCGGACTGACCTTTTTAGTCGTCTCCTGCCCATGTGCGCTGGTAATTTCCGTTCCGCTGACCTTTTTCGGCGGCATCGGCGGCGCATCGCGCAACGGCATACTTATAAAGGGCGGCAACTACATCGAAACGCTCGCCCGTGTCGACACTGTCGTGCTTGACAAAACAGGCACGCTGACCAAGGGCGCCTTTGCCGTTACGGCAGTACACGCCGAGGACGGAGACGAAAAAGCACTCATTTATCTCGCCGCGCATGTAGAGCATTTCTCTACTCACCCCATCGCGGCCTCACTGCGCTCTTATTACGGACTTCCCACCGTCGCCGGTGCCGTCTCGGATGTAAGCGAGAGCGCGGGACACGGCATCAGCGCGACGGTTGAGGGCAAGCGCGTCAGCGTCGGAAACGAGCGCATGATGGCACAGCTCGGCATAATGCCGCCCTCTGCCGACGGCGCGCGCGGCACGCTTATATATGTCGCAATTGACGGGATGTACGCAGGATATATCGTTATATCCGACATAATAAAGCCCACCTCCGATGCGGCCTTGCGCGGACTTGAACAGCTCGGAGTCTCCCGCACAGTCATGCTGACAGGCGACCGCAAAGCTGTCGCCGCGAGCGTTGCGACCGACCTCGCCATTAAAGAGTATCACGCCGAGCTGTTGCCCGCAGACAAGGTGGACAGAGTTGAAAAGCTGCTTACCGAAAAGCACCGCGGCGGCAAGCTCGCCTTTGTCGGCGACGGCATCAACGACGCCCCCGTGCTCGCCCGCGCCGATGTCGGCATCGCAATGGGCGCTATGGGTTCGGACGCGGCAGTTGAGGCGGCAGACGTCGTACTGATGGACGACGATCCCTCAAAAATCGCCCGCGCCATATCCATCGCCCGCCGCACACTTGCCATCGCCAAGCAAAACATAGTTTTCGCCATCGGCATCAAGCTGGCAGTGCTGCTCCTGACAGCGCTCGGCGCCACGCCCATGTGGCTTGCCGTTTTCGCCGATGTCGGCGTCATGGTCATCGCCGTACTCAACGCAATGAGAGCGATAAAGGCATAATCTACCCCAAGTATTGACATCCGATCACCGATATGATATACTGTAATCGGAGGTGATATATAATGAGGAAAACATTATTGGCATTAATACTTATGGCTTTGATATTATGCTCGTGTCAAGCCGCTCCTGCCGATAACTCTGCAAATGTTGCAGACACATTTATCTCGTTCTTTCAAGACGGGCAGCTCTCCTGCTCTGCGCTGGCCATAACGACCACCAATGAGCTCGACGCGGTATATGACTTCATAATGTCCGACTCCGCGCACTACTGGATCAGCCTGCGATACGAGGGCAGCGGCGCTTACGATGACTATTTAAACGGCACCTATACTCCTGGCTTTTTTGAGTCAAATTATCTGGTTGCCGTCATGTTGAGAACTTCCAACGGCTCCGACCGCTTCAAAACGGTACTTACCGCCGCTCAAAGCGACATCATAAGCATATCCGCAGAGCAACTAAGCACCGGGCCGTCCCCCACAGCCGACGGCGGGTATTTCATCTATCTTGTTCCGATCACAGGAGAATATTCGGGACAGCAGATCGACCTCAATGTAACGACACAATAAAAGTAATAAACAGCAATCCCGTATGACACGCTATGCGTGTCATACGGGATTGTTTTGAGTACAAATATTTCTTTACCACCAATTTTCGGGGACAAGCTCCATTTCATACACGGTGTTACTCTTGTAACAGCCCATCATATATCTACCGTTATAGCGGAACATATGCTCGGGCTCCAGATTTGCAAGTCCGTAAACGGGCACCGTGCCTATATATGTGCCGTCCAGCTTGTGAATAACTATGTAATGCAGAGAGTTCGAGCCGCTGACGTATCTTACGTCATAAACATATTTTTCGTCGCTGTAACAGCCCTGCGAGGTATACTGAGGATCACTGCAGTTAAACGAGGATATTACATTAAAGTTTTCATCGGTGCGCGTTATCGACCAGTTTGCGGCAAGCAAATATTCATTTGTCGAGGGCAGATATTCTATGGCGCGGTGACCGACGGTTATCCTGATATTTTCTATAAGCTCCAGTGTATCCGGGTCGACAAAGCTGATTCCGCACCAGTTTTCATCGCCCGTACAGCGCGAGATGGCCAAGCGGTGGTTTTTGGAGTCGTATGCAATATCGTTTGTATGCGATGTGTCGAGCGCGTCGGACACCTTGACCACCTTCATGGTCTCGAGGTCATATTTATATATCTTTGCCAACTCGGGCGATTTTGTCTTGTTTAGCATGCCGATATAAGCATATCTGCCATCGGTACAGCCGCCCTGCATAACGGCATAGCCGCCCGCGCTCGGCACCTTGAACAACGCCTCTTTCATAACAAAGGCAATGCCCTTGCCGCTCTCTATCAGCGAATCTATATCAAAGCCGCTGTTTTCACTGCTCTCGGAGATATACTCAAAGTCCTCCTCTATCGCAAGCGACGCACTTCCCTCGTCGCCCGTCAGAAAATTGGTCATAAGATAATCAAGCCCGAGATACGTCTGATATGTACTCGTACCCGCAATGGCGAGCTTATTGCCCTTTAACAAAATTCCAAAGCGGTTGCCACCCGCAGCGTTCAGCTTGTCGAGCAATTCAACGCTCTCGGCGCGGTTGGTGTTGCCCAGCAGTATCTCCTTGGCGGACGTGTCTATCTCGGCTCGGTTGAGCAACTCGGTATATTTAAAGTCCACTCCGGTTCGTTTGCACAGTTCCTGATAAAACTTAACAAAAAGCTGCTGCTCCGAGCCGTTGACATCCTCCGAGCGTGCAACGACGTAGTCGCTTTTTCCGTCGGCAACGATATCTATCATAACGGCAGGCTCGGGCGCGGTCGTTATTGCCTCGGTAGTAGTGACATCGGAGGCATCATCGGCGAGCGTTGTACCGTCCCCATTGTCGCCGCCCTGCCCGCAAGCCGCAAGGCACAAACACAGCAGGAGCATACAAAGTATAAGCTTGAACAGTTTCATAAACAGAAATCCTTTCCGAATGTAAATTAACATACTTATTATACACCACAGAAATCGCCCTGTCAAGATGTGCAAGCAAATATAAACCGACTGCATCTTGACACCGCCCCGCTTTTATTGTATACTTAAAGCAATAAAACATTTAAGAGGTATACTATGGAACTCACATATAACTACGCCGAATATACCACCCAAAAAGCTTGCGACCTGCTCGCCGTCGACAGCCCCTCCGGCTTTACTGCCCGCGCTGTCGAATGGGTGCGGGAGCAGTTCTCCGCGCTCGGCTTTGAAGTTACCGTAACCGAAAAGGGCGGCGCCGTCATAGACCTCGGCGGCGAGGACTCGGAGCACGCTCGCCTGCTCGAGGCTCACGTCGACACGCTGGGCGCTATGGTTGCACAGATAAAGGGCAACGGACGGCTGCGTCTTACCAACCTCGGAGGCATGAAAGCCGACAACGGCGAGACCGAAAATGTCCGCGTTTACACCCGCTCAGGGCGCGTTATCGAGGGCACACTTCAGCTTTGCAACGCGTCGGTGCACGTCAACGGCAGCTACAGCGACTCGAAGCGCAATTTCGACACTACCGAGGTAGTTCTCGACGAGCTTGTGTCATCCGAGTCGGATGTCCGCACGCTCGGGATCGAGGTCGGCGACATAGTTTGCTTTGACCCCCGCACCCGCGTCACCGAATCGGGATATATCAAGAGCCGTTTTCTCGACGACAAGCTGTCCGTCTGCATACTGCTAGGACTTGCGAAATTCATCAGGGACAACGAAATAACACTCAAATACCGCACATATCTGCACCTGACGGTCTACGAAGAGGTCGGTCACGGCGGCTCGGCAAGCGTGCCTGCGGGCGTGGTTGAGGCGGTCAGCGTGGACATGGGCTGTGTCGGAAATGGCCTTGGCTGTACCGAGCGGCAGGTCTCGATATGCGCCAAAGACTCGGGCGGGCCTTACAGCTATGAGGTCGTCGGCAGACTTATCGACGCGGCCAAGCGCACGGGCGCGGATTACGCAGTCGACGTTTATCCTTTCTACGGCTCGGACGTTGAAGCGACGCTTCGCGCGGGCCACGACATTCGCCACGGGCTTATAGGCCCCGGTGTTTACGCCAGCCACGGCTACGAGCGCAGTCATAAGGACGGCGTGTTTAATACATTAAAACTGCTGTGCGGTTATCTTGAGATAATATAAGTGAGGAAATTTATGAGAGCCAAATTTTTATCTGCAATCGCCGCCCTGCTGACTCTGTTGATGCTCTCCGCCTGCGGCACATCACAGCAGTCTACGGACAATACCTCGGCGAACACTACGACCGCCGAGCCACTCGATACTTCATCCCCCTCGGATCAGACGACAGCCGAGTCTATTACGGTAGCGCCCGTTTTTTCGGAACCGCTGCCCGAGTTTGTGTTGACTCAAAACAGTGTTGTCGAAAATAATATTTATTCCAAATACGATGATTTTAACGCGCTGTCTGCCGCTGAGATCTTGGTTCCCGGCATTGATCAAAAAATAGTGCCGCAGGGCATGGACATATGGCAGGAGCAGGGCTGGATAATCATGTCGGGCTATTTTTCGGACGCCTCGGTGTCGGATTGCTCCATGATCGCGCTTATCGACATTCAAACAGGAAAAACAGTTGCCGAATACAAGCTCAAAAATACAGACGGCTCCAATCACACAAGTCATGCCGGCGGCGTTGCCGTCACTTCCAAAAATATATTCATTGCTAACGGCTCAAAGCTTTATCGCATACCGCTGGCACAGTTGAGCGAGGCGGGCAGGCAGGGTGAGCTGTGCATAGTCGAAGAAATAAAAGTCCCCGTCCGCGCTTCGTTCTGCAATTATTCGGGCGGATATCTCTGGGTAGGCGACTTTTATTACGGCACCTCCTATCCCACCGACGAATTTCGTCATATGAAAAACCGCGCGGGCAAAATGTATTATGCCTGGAGCGTCGGCTATGCGCTGGACGAGTCGGCAGAAAATGAAATTTCGAGCGACAAGTGGAGCGCGGGCATGGAGTTTGCAACACCCGACGTGGTACTGTCGATAGATCAGAAGATACAGGGCATGGCTGTCGTATCGGATAATTATATAGCGCTGAGTCAGTCCTACGGCAGAAAAAACAACTCATCAATATTGCTTTATCAAAATGTGCTGAACAGCACCCCGCACACTCACGTCACGCTGAACGGAGTCAGCGTCCCACTGTGGTTTCTTGACAGTAAAACAGAGGTCAAATCGTATACCGCACCGCCCATGTCGGAAGGCTTGGCGGCGCGTGACGGTAAGCTTTACATACTGTTCGAATCCGCCGCGGAAAAATACCGCCTTGACGGCGGCAAAAATCCCACCGACCGAGTCTGGGTCATGCAAATGCCCTAATAACAATAAAAACCGTCTTCGGACGGTTTTTATTGTTATTTTTCAATGTATTGCTTTGCTCTGTCGAGCAAGGTCTGTTTATCGTTCAGCGCTCTGCCGTCAAGCACGTCGTCAAGCAGCTTGTTCAAAATTTCGCCTATCCGCTTACCGGGGCTGACGCCCAGCTTTATGATATCGTCGCCGTGGACGGCGAGGTTTTTAAGCGAGGGCAGCTCCCCCTCGGCGTGAATCTTGTCAACTATACGCTCTATTTCATCCAGCTCCGCCAGCCTCGGCTCAACAAGCCACTCCACCAGCGCCGAATTGTCGGCACGGCGCACCTGTATCAGCCGTCGTGTATCCTCCTCCCCGAACGAGCAAATAAGTCGGCGCACGCTTTTCTCAGTCGGCGGCAGTCCGCGGTCGTGAGCGTTGACCAGCTTGACCACTGTATGAAGTGTTTTTCCGTCCGATTTGAGACGGCGAAGCGCCCGCTCGGTCAGCTCGGCGCTGAGCGCGTGATGACCGTAAAAATGTCCGCCCCGCTCATCCTCCGAAAAGCTCCCCGGCTTACCGATATCGTGAAACAGCACGGCGAGCTTAACATATTTGTCGCCCTGCGCCGCCTCAAGCGCGCGGAGCGAATGCATATAAACGTCATAAATATGATAAGGATTGCGCTGGTCAAAGCCAACAGACGGCTCAAATTCGGGTATTATCTCACAAACAACGTCCACAAACTCGCCCATAACTCGCGCCGCGCCCTTGCCGCACACCAGCTTGACAAACTCAACCAATATACGCTCTGCGGAAATATTTCGTAGCAGTGCGCGGTTGCGGTGAATACTCTCCGCCGTCTCGCGGTCAATACTGAAATCAAGCACCGAAGCAAAGCGAAGCGCGCGAAGTATGCGCAAGCCGTCCTCGCAAAATCTGCGGTCGGGCTCGCCAACCGCGCGAATTATTTTGCGCTCAATGTCCTCTCTGCCCCCGAAAACGTCGACTACGCCGCTCTCACGGCTATACGCCATGGCGTTCACCGTAAAATCACGGCGAGACAGATCGTCCTCAAGGCGCGAGGTAAAAAACACCTCGGACGGACGGCGGTTGTCAAGATACTCGCCGTCAACGCGATAAGTGGTTATCTCCATGGGCTCCCCGTCGATAACGACGGTCACGGTGCCGTGCTTGAGTCCCGTTTCGATAACGTGAAAGCCATGGAAGCACGCCTTTGTTTGCTCGGGACGGGCCGAGGTGGTTATATCAAAATCATTTGGTTCGCGCCCCATTATCATGTCGCGCACGCACCCGCCGACGCAAAATGCCTCGTATCCCGCCCCCCGCAGGACGCCGATAACACGCTCGGCGGCGGGAGATATTTTCATATTCAAGCTCGTCACCTCCCTAAAACAGGTATAAAATGAGGATCGCCGCATGCCACGTGGTTTAGGCGATCCTCTCATGAATTAAATTTCGGAAAGCGCCGCTGCAGTCGCCAGCAGATGCTCGCTGACATTCAGGCGATACGCAAACAATTTTTTCTGCAGGTCGGTCAGCTCGTTATACTTTGCCTCATCGTAGCTACCCGTCTTGCGGAACTTACGATAGAATGAGTCAACGCTGATGGCTTCGACCATATCCATATCGGCAATTCTTCCGTCATGCACGCAGATAACTCGGTTAAGCTTGCCCTCTGCAATCAGCGCTATTGCCGCCTCACCCATGTGACCTGCCACGACCCTGTCAAATGTCGTGGGACGACCGCCACGCGACATATGCGCGCAACGCATAAACTTAGTTTCTATATATTCGCCCTTGAAATCTATATTGCCCGTTTCGGCGTAATATTTCTCAAACGCCGCGAGGCTCCTCGACCGAAGCGTGGACACGAACTGTTCGCTATACTTTGCCTTGTAGTTATGGAAAGCAACATCTGTCAGCGCCTTTGCGTCAATCTTGCCCTCATCATAATCGCGGACAGCAGCGTCAAGCGCCGCTTTTTTGTCATTCTCGGGAAGACCGGTGTTTTCGGCCCCCTCCGCGAAGATAACCAGGAAACTACGCTTTCCGTTACGTCTCGCCTCGATCATACGATCGATGACCTTATCCTCATCAAACGCTCCGGGAGCTTCGGGAATGGAAACAGCAGACGCGCCGACAGCTATAGCGGCATGCAGAGCGATCTGACCCGCTTTTCTGCCCATGACCTCGACAACATTGCATCTCTTGTGGGAATTACAAGTGTCGCGAAGCGAATCGCATACCTCGATGGTATTGCGGAGCGCGGTATCAAAGCCGAGCGTATACTCGGTAGAAACTATGTCGTTATCTATGGTTGCCGGGATGCCCACACAGGGAATATTACAGTACTTGAGCAGGTCAAGACCGCCGCGGAAACTGCCGTCTCCACCGATAATCACCAGTGCCTCAACGCCTGCCTTGCCGAGATTAGCGGCCGCACGACGGGCTATTCCCTCGGGATCTTGTTCAAATTCATCAAAGCGTGCGGAATTGAGTACAGTTCCGCCGCAACCGATGATGTTCTCTACCTCATCAGCGCACAAAGCCTTGAACGCCTCGGGATAATGATATGTCATACCGTAGTATCCGTCGGAAATACCGACCACCTCGATATCATACTTTCTGGCGGCAAGCACAACTGCTCTTATTGCCGCATTCATCGCCTGGCAGTCACCACCGCTCGTGATAACCGCAATTTTCTTGATTTGTACTGCCATAATAAATAAACCTCGCCTTTCTTGGCTTATCATGCCGCTTTGCGGCCTCAAACATTCAAAGGATATTATACAATATTTGATCATAAGTGTCAATATTCTCCGACAAATTTTTCTCATTTTTTCGACAAACTTCCGTCTTTGCTTGACAACTTATCCTCTTTATAATATAATAGTGTCAAAGATACTCTATGGAGCCTGTCACAAGACGACTTCTTTTGATTTTTTTCGTCCTGCACGGAGGAAGCTATGAACCACGATACCACCTCGGCGCACACCGCCCCGGCGTTGCGCGTCGGAAGCTATAATATAAGACACGGCGCCGATGTTTCACTCGATATTTCTGTCATCGCCGCCGATATCACCGCGCACGCTCTCGACATTGTCGGGCTTCAGGAAATAGATCAGCTCACCTCGCGGGTGAACGGGCTTGACACCGTGAGGGCACTTTCCGATGCCACGAGTTACAAATATTATTATTTCGCAAAAGCCATAAACTACAAAGGCGGCGAATACGGCACCGCAATACTCAGCCGATATCCTATCGCCAAGTTCGAGGTCATAAAGCTGGAGTCGGACAATAAGGAACAGCGCTGTGTCGGCCACGCCGTCGTAGATGTGAACGGCACCGCGATTGATTTTTTCAACACACATCTGTCTTATGAGTCGCTCGAGTTGCGCACGGCACAATTTGCGCAGATCTCCGCCCTACTCGCCGACTGCGACACATATATTTTGACAGGCGACTTCAACACGGCTGTCATGTCCGAGTTTTCCGTTTTGCCGGACGCCACGCTTGTAAATAACGGCAGCTTCGGCACATTCCCCTCGTCGGACAAGGCAATAGACAACATAGTTATTTCAAGCAAATTGAGTGTTTTGGACGCGGGCATGGGCCCGCTCGGCCACTCCGACCATCGCCTGCTGTGGGCAGAGCTGATATTTGAAGCAAAATGAGTGATACAAAATACGATATCCTCGCCGCCCGTCTCCCCTTCTGGGAACGCCTGCGCGAGGCAAGAAAAAATGATATATACGCGCACACGCGCGTCGCGCGCTATAAAAAAGGCAGTATCATCGCCGATGTGGGCGAGGACTGCGGAGTTATAATAGTCAAGCGCGGCCGCATCTGTGCTTACACAGTGTCCGAGGAAGGACGCGAGGTCGCTCTGCTTTGCTGTTATTCGGGCGATATTTGTCTGCTCGCCGCCCACAATCTGATCGATACATCATCCTTTAACATATGTGTCAGCGCCGAAACCGAGGCGGATGTCCTGATAATCGACGCTCGGATATTCGCCGACGTTTGCGACAACTGCGCGCCCGCCGAGGCGTTTGTACGCAGACTGATCTCGTCGCATTTCTGTCACGTTGTCGGAGACATGCAGAGCATGCTGTTGCACAGTCCCGAGCGGCGCATCGCCGCCTATCTTTGTGCCACCGCTGAGCGCACGGGCTCTGCCAAGGTCAAAACAACGCATGAGCTTATAGCAAAGCATGTGGGCACCGCCCGCGAGGTCGTGACAAGGACGCTAAAAAAAATGTCCGACGACGGAATTTTGTCTGCCGAACGCGGAATGATCATTATCAAGGACAAATCACAGCTTAAAAATTTGATGTAAAGGACAGCAATAAATGTCTACCGAAAAAATATACGAAACTCGCGGCGATGTTTACGTCACAACCGCCACCGTCACCGACTGCCGCCCCGTCGAGGGTGGATTTGGCGTGACGCTTGACCGCACACCCTTCTTCCCCGGCGGCGGAGGTCAAGAGCCTGATGTGGGCGAAATAAACTCGATCCCCGTCATAAAATTGCAAGAAGTGGAGGATAACATTCTCCACATTCTCGCCTCGCCGCTTCAAGTGGGGGAACAGACCACATGCACGCTGAACGAGGATGTTCGTCTGCGCCGTATGCAAAATCACGGCGGCGAGCACATTGTATCGGGTATTGTAAATCGCAAATACGGCTTTAACAACGTAGGCTTCCACATGGGCGCGGACGACATTACCATTGATTTCGACGGAGTGCTCACGCGCGAACAGTTGTGCGAGGTGGAGCTGCTTGCCAACCGCGCGGTGGTTGAAAACCGCCCGATAAGCATTCTGTTTCCGTCTGCCGAACAACTGGAAAGTCTTGACTACAGAAGCAAAAAAGCGCTGTCGGGCAAAGTCCGCATCGTTGAGATAGAGGGCTTTGACCGTTGCGCTTGTTGTGCTCCGCACCTGCCATATACTGGCATGATCGGCATGATAAAAATTCTTGATTTTATTCATTACAAGGGCGGCATCCGCGTACATCTTTTGTGCGGACTTGACGCGCTTGACGACTATCACCGCCGTTACGCGGCATCCGCCGAAATATCCGCGCTGCTATCCGCGCCGCAGGGCGACATTGCCGCCGCGGTTGGTCGGCTTCACGAGGAAAACGGTCAGCTTCGCGGTGAGATGGGCGAACTGCGTCGCAAATTGCTCACACTTCGCGCCGAGTCTGTTCCCGAAACCGACAGCAATATTTGTCTGTTTGAGGACACGGACGCCAACGGCATGCGCCATATTGCAAATCTGTGCGTCGGAAAGTGTGGCGGCATGTGCGCCGTCTTTTCGGGCGACGATAAGAATGGCTATAAATTCATTATCGCGTCGCGAACAAAAAATCTTCGCGAGCTTATTCCCCTCATGCGCGACGCGCTGTCCGCCCGCGGCGGCGGCAAGCCCGAAATGATACAGGGCAGCTGCGAGGCGACAAGGGATAAAATCGAAAAATATTTTAATAATTAAAATATGGCCTCTGTTCCATCACGAAAAAATTTCAAAAAAAATAAAAATATAGGAGACTGAAATGCACGATATAATCATAATCGGCGGCGGACCTGCGGGTCTGACCGCGGCACTTTACGCAGGTCGCGCGGGCAAGCGCACGCTTGTCATTGAAAAAAGCGCATTCGGCGGACAAATGACGTATTCACCCAAAATAGAAAACTATCCCGGCGTGCCTGCGAGTGCGGGCATGGAGATTGCCGACGCCATGGTTGAGCAGGTTCTGTCTCAGGGTATTGACACCGAGTTCGACACCGTCACGGGACTTGAAAAAAATCCCGACGGAACCTTTACCGTCAAGGGAGAGCTTGCCGATTATAACGGCCGTTCGGTAATAGTTGCCGTGGGGTGTAAGCACCGCAGACTGGGCCTTGAGGGCGAGGACGAGCTTATCGGCGGCGGAATTTCGTTCTGCGCCATATGCGACGGAGCATTTTACAAGGACCAAAACGTAATTATGGTGGGCGGCGGAAACTCTGCGCTTCAGGAAGCAATTCTGCTGTCCGAGACAAGCAAAAAAGTCACTATCGTGCAGAATCTGCCTTATTTCACGGGCGAAGCAAAGCTTATCGAGCAGGTCAACAAGCGCTCAAACATCGAGGTCATCTTCGGTGCGGTTGCGGATTCGCTCATCGTGGAGGGCGGCGAGTTCAAGGGACTTAATATCAAGACAGACTCGGGCGAGATAAAGTCACTTCACGCCGATGGTATGTTCGTGGCTATCGGACTTCAGCCCGAAAACGAGCCGTTTGCCGCGCTGGCACCGCTTAATTCCTACGGTTATTTCGACACCGACGAGGCGTGCACCACACCCACCGAGGGACTTTTTGTGGCAGGCGATTGCCGTTCCAAGCGCATTCGTCAGGTTACCACCGCCACTGCAGACGGCGCCGTCGCCGCGCTGGCAGCCTGCAGGTATCTTGACTGAAAATATTTTTGAGGGGAACCTTTTTCAAAAAGGTTCCCCTCAAACTCCCCTCCAAAACTTTTTAACAAAGGGAATGGGTATTATTTTTTAATCCCTATTCCGTCAGGGCATCCTACGCGAAGCAGGAGGATGCTGAGTTTACCTAACGCTGAGAGCAAAGAATTTTACTCCTTGCCCTTTTGTTAAAAGTTCTTGCGGGGGTTTGGGGGTGCTTCTTCCAAGAAGCACCCCCAAAAATATTACTTAATAATACTGTCAATAAATCTCTGAACAGGGCCGGGACCCGCATACTTTTCGATCGCATCGCCATTGACGGTCACGATGGTGGGCGCCTGACGGACACCGAAGCGGAGCGCTTCGTTAGGCTTCTCGTCGGCGAGTATCTTTTCGTATACGACACCTGCCTTGTCAAGCTTTGCCGCCGCGATCTTGCAGTTGGGACAAGTCTTGGTAGCAAAAAGGATTATACGCTGAGCCTTAGGTGCAGCACAGCAGCCGCAGGTCGTGTTCTGCTCCTCGGTGACCTCGGCGGCTACGCGGTCAGCCGCATTGAGAACCGAAGTTTCGGGCTTGTAGACCTTTCTTTCTTTGTACTCCTGAGACTTACCTGCGTTCCAGTTCTGGACGGGACGGTAATAACCGGTGATGCGGCTGTAAACCTCTGCATTCTCGCCACACTCGGGGCACTTGAACTGCTCGCCCGCCAGATAGCCGTGGTTGCGGCAGACAGAGTATGTGGGCGACATGGTGTAATAGGGCAGCTTATAATTCTCGGCGATCTTGCGAACAAGATTTGCGGCGGCACGCCAGTCGGGCAGCTTTTCGCCGAGGAATGCGTGGAATACGGTACCCGAGGTGTACAGCGTCTGAAGCTCATCCTGAATATCCAGCGCCTCGAAGATGTCGGCGGTGAAGCTGACGGGCAGATGCGAGGAGTTGGTGTAGTAAGGAGTACCACCGTCCTTGGAGGCAGTGATAATGTCGGGATAGTGCTTGATGTCATGCTTTGCAAGGCGGTAGCTGGTGGACTCGGCGGGAGTTGCCTCGAGGTTGTAAAGGTCGCCGTACTTTTCCTGATAGTCGGACAGGCGCTCTCTCATGTGGTTGAGCACATTCTTGGTAAACTCCTGCGTCTCCTTGTGCGTCATGTCGGCGCGCAACCAGTTTGCATTCAAGCCCGCCTCGTTCATACCGACAAGACCGATGGTCGAGAAGTGGTTGTCAAACTTGCCCAGATATCTCTTGGTGTAGGGATACAGACCCGACTCGAGCAGCTTGGTAACAACGGTGCGCTTTACTTTAAGCGAACGCGCGGAAATATCAAGCATTCTGTCAAGTCTATGATAAAAGTCTTGCTCATTTTCGGCGAGATATGCAATTCGGGGCATATTTATAGTTACAACGCCGATAGAACCCGTCGATTCACCCGAGCCGAAGAAGCCGCCCGACTTCTTGCGGAGCTCGCGTAGGTCAAGACGCAGTCTGCAGCACATGGAGCGAACGTCGGAGGGCTCCATGTCGGAGTTGATATAATTGGAGAAATAAGGTGTTCCGTACTTTGCGGTCATCTCGAACAGCAGCTTGTTGTTCTCGGTCTCGGACCAGTCAAAGTCGCGGGTAATGGAATAGGTGGGAATAGGATACTGGAATCCGCGGCCGTTGGCATCACCCTCGATCATGATCTCGATGAACGCCTTGTTGACCATAGCCATTTCCTCGACGCAGTCGCGGTACTTGAAGTTCATCTCCTTACCGCCGACGATACAGTTGAGGTCTGCCATGTCCGCGGGAACTGTCCAGTCGAGCGTAACATTGGTAAAGGGTGCCTGTGTACCCCAACGCGAGGGCGTGTTGACACCGTAAACAAACGACTGGATGCACTGCTTGACTTCCTTGTATGTCAGATTGTCAACCTTGACAAAGGGAGCAAGATATGTATCAAATGAAGAGAACGCTTGCGCGCCTGCCCACTCGTTCTGCATTATGCCAAGGAAGTTGACCATCTGGTTGCACAGCGTGGAAAGATGTGCCGCGGGAGACGAGGAGATCTTGCCGGGAATGCCGCCCAGGCCCTCGGTGATCAGCTGACGCAGAGACCAGCCCGCACAGTAACCGGTGAGCATGGAAAGGTCGTGAATATGTATGTCGGCATTGCGGTGAGCGTTGGCGATCTCGTCGTCATACACTTCGCTGAGCCAATAGTTTGCGGTAATAGCGCCCGAGTTGGAAAGTATCAGGCCACCGACCGAATATGTAACAGTAGAGTTTTCCTTAACACGCCAGTCTGCCTCCTTGAGGTAGTTATCAACGACGTTTTTGTAGTCCAGCACGGTATTGCTCATATTTCTGAGCTTTTCGCGGTTGCGGCGGTACAGGATATAAGCCTTTGCCACGTCTCCGTAGCCTGCCTGACCCAGCACCTCCTCAACGCTGTCCTGGATATCCTCGACCGCGATGAGACCGTTCTTTATTTTGGGCTCAAAGTCGGCTGTGACCTTGAGTGCGAGAAAATCGATAACATTGGGGGTATACTGCTTTTCAAGCGCGTCGAACGCCTTTGTAATAGCATCACTGATCTTGGCAAGATTAAAGTCCGCTTGTTTGCCGTCACGTTTTACTACTTTGTACATTTTTGTTCCTCCGTCAAGTTTTATATTGAATTTATTATTTTTTATTTACATTCCCCTCAGCCGTGCCGACGGGATATATTCTCTTATTATCTCAAGGTAAGCGCGCATGGTATCGCGGTCGACTCCTGCTGTGCCCGGCACGAGCAGAGCACCCGAATCCACAAAGTTTTGCAGAAAATAGCGCTCGGTGCCGCAAAGCCACTCGCCGATGCCGCGCATGGACGCCTCGTCATGCAGTCCCGACACGACCGTGGTGCGGAATTCGTGCTCGACCCCACTCTCGCGCAATATTTTGACGCTCTCGAATATGGGAGTCATGTCAAAATTTTCGACTCCAACTGTCTCGGCGTAGCGCGCAGGGGCATTTTTAATGTCCATCGCGACGTAATCGACCAGTTTATCATGTATCAGTTCGCGCAGAATGTCGGGATTTGTACCGTTTGTATCTAACTTTGTGTCATATCCGTACTCTTTTATGACCGAAAGCAGCTCGCCGAGATCTTTTCTCAGCGTCGGCTCGCCGCCCGTTATGGCAACGCCATCAAGCACGCCGCGGCGTTTTGCCAGGAAAGCGCGTAGCTCGCTTTCCTCAATGCGCTCTACTCCCGCCATATCGACGATGAGCGGCGCGTTGTGGCAAAAGGGACAGCGCATATTACAGCCAGCCAGAAAAACGGTTGCCGCTGTTCTTCCGGGAAAATCGAGCAATGTCAGCTTTGCCAGCCCGTTTACAGTTATCAACATTTACATCCTCCAAATTCCGGCGAACGACCCGCCACGCGTCAGCACTGATATTATATCATCCCATAATTTGCTTTTCTGTGACAAAGTCACAATATATGCTCTTTTTCGTAAATTTGACACAATATATAGATGTTAGGGGCCGTTTTTGTTAAAAATCCCCTATATATTGTGGTTGGTTAAAGTCCGGCGCCACAACAGATGAGCCAAAAGAGGCTTTGGGTCTATATATATTTTATCACAGAAGCTGTCCCGAATTCGGGACAGCTTCTGTGGCCCAGTCTCGACGGAAAAATATATTGACTTTTGTACAAAAAAATGATATCATTAATTAATATATTTTTATACCCTTTTGCGGTTAAAAACAGAGAGGTATGCATATTATGAAAAAACTTATGCTCGGCAACGAGGCTATCGCTCGCGGGCTTTATGAGGCGGGATGCGACGTGATTTCGTCCTACCCCGGCACGCCGTCCACCGAGATAACCGAGTTTGCGGCCAAATACAACGAGATATACTGCGAATGGGCGCCCAATGAAAAGGTCGCGCTCGAGACCGCCTACGGCGCTTCTCTTTACGGTAAACGCGCCGCCTGCGCCATGAAGCATGTCGGCCTTAATGTAGCCGCAGACCCACTGTTTACGCTGTCCTACACCGGAGTCGGGGGCGGACTTGTTGTCTGCGTTGCCGATGACCCCGCCATGCACTCCTCGCAAAACGAGCAAGACTCGCGCAACTACGCCATCGCAGCAAAGCTGCCCATGCTCGAGCCTTCTGACTCTGCCGAGGCACGTGACATGATAAAGCTGGCGTTCGAGATATCCGAACAATTCGACACGCCCGTCCTGTTTCGAATCTGCACACGGACTGCGCATTCGCAGAGCATAGTCGAAACGGGCGAGCGCGCCGAATTCACGCCCGCCCCCTACCAAAAACAACCTGAAAAATACATAATGATGCCCGCTTACGCTAAGCGCAAGCACCCCATCGTCGAACAGCGCACCGCCACGCTGACGGAATACGCCGAGACCTCGCCGCTCAACCGCATCGAGGGTCCCGCCGCCGCAAAGCTCGGCATCATCACCTCGGGCATTTGCTATCAGTATGTCCGCGAGGCGTTCTCTGCCCTTCCCGCAGACGAGCAGCCCCGCATTCTCAAGCTGGGTATTCAAAATCCCCTGCCGAACAAGCTGCTTTGCAACTTTGCGGGCTCTGTCGAGCGCACGGTCGTCGTCGAGGAGCTGGACGGCATAATCGAGCGCCACTGCCGCGCGCTCGGAATTGCGGTTGAAGGGCATGATCTGTTCTCCTGCATCGGTGAGTTTTCACAGCAGACGGTTCGCGACGTGTTCGGCATTCCCGCCCCCGCCGTCGCCGCCGACCCCGGCACACTTCCCATGCGTCCTCCCGTTATGTGCTCGGGATGTCCTCACCGCGGGCTGTTCTATGTCCTTTCCAAAAACAAGATCACGGTTCTGGGCGACATCGGCTGTTACACTCTCGGTGCACAGCAGCCGCTCAATGCGCTCGATTCCGTGCTTTGCATGGGTGCCTCGGTCTCGGGTCTGCACGGCTTCAACAAGGCGGGCGGCAAGGACACAGAGGCAAAAACAGTCGCCGTTATCGGCGACTCCACCTTTATGCACTCGGGCGTGACCGGTCTCATCAATATCGCATATAATGACACAAATTCCACCGTCATAATACTCGACAACTCCATCACCGGCATGACAGGTCATCAGCAAAACCCCACTACGGGCTACAACCTGCGCGGCGAGCCTGCCGCCAAGGTAGACCTTGAGGCACTGTGCCGCGCAGTCGGCATTGAACGCGTGCGCGTTGTCGACCCCTATGATCTTGACGAATGCGAAAAAGCGGTCAAGGAGGAGCTTGCCGCCGAAGCACCGTCCGTCATCATATCCCGGCGCCCCTGTGTTTTGCTCAAGAGCGTCAAGGTGGGCGCGCCGCTTCATGTCGATCCCGAAAAATGCCGCTCCTGTCGCCGTTGCATGAAGCTGGGATGTCCCTCGCTGTCTTTCCGTGACGGCAAGGCTGTCATCGACGCCACACTTTGCACCGGCTGTCACGTTTGTGATCAGCTTTGCGCATTTGGCGCAATTCAATAATGGGGGTATACGAAAATGTTAAAACAGGCAAATATAATGATCGTCGGTGTCGGCGGTCAGGGCACACTGCTCGCATCCAAGCTGCTCGGCCAGCTGCTGCTCGACGAGGGCTTTGACGTCAAGGTGTCCGAACTGCACGGTATGAGCCAGCGCGGCGGAAGCGTTGTGACATATGTAAAATACGGCGAAGCTGTCCACGCCCCCGTCATCGGCGAGGGTGAGGCAGACTTCATCATCTCATTTGAAAAGCTGGAGGCGGCGCGCTGGGTCAAGTGCCTGAAAAAGGGCGGAACCATCATCACCAATACCCAGCAGATAGACCCCATGCCCGTAACCTCGGGCGCTTGCGAATACCCCGCCTCGGCACTTGACAAGCTGAGCGCCGTAGGTGTAAATATTATCGCTTTTGACGCCCTCTCCATTGCCAACGAGGCGGGCTCGTCCAAAGCCGTCAATTTGGTGCTTATGGGCGCGCTGGCAAAGCGGCTCGGCATGTCGGACGAAAAATGGTACGCCGCGATCGAGCGCATGGTCAAGCCCGCATTCGTCGAGCTCAACAAAAAGGCATTCGCCACTTCATATAACTTATAATAAACCGAAAGGATACACCCAACCATGAGCCAAAAATACTGGAACGAACAAATCGAGACAGCACCGCGCGAGCAGCTCGACAAAATGCAGCTTGAAAGACTGCAAAAAACCGTCAAGCACGTTTATGACAACGTGCCTCTCTACCGCGAACGTATGGACGCCGCGGGTGTCAAGCCCGAGGACGTAAAGACGCTCGACGATATTTGCCGTCTTCCTTTCACCTCCAAGCAGGATCTGCGCGACACATATCCCTACGGTATGTTCGCCGTTCCCATGGAAGACGTAGTGAGACTTCACGCCTCCTCCGGCACCACGGGCAAACAGATAGTTGTCGGCTACACCCAAAACGACCTTGACATCTGGGACGAGATATGCGCCCGCGCGCTTGTAGCCGCCGGCGGCACAAAGGCAGACAAGGTGCACGTCTCTTACGGCTACGGACTGTTTACCGGCGGTCTGGGTCTGCACGGCGGTGCAAGTAAGCTGGGCGCCACCTGTATTCCCGTTTCTTCCGGCAATACCGCACGTCAGATAACTATTTTGCAGGACTTCGGCTCGGATATTCTGTGCTGTACCCCCTCTTATGCAATGTATATCGGCGAGGAGGTCGAAAAGGCGGGCATCGACTCCTCAAAGCTGCCCTTGCGCGCCGGCATTTTCGGTGCCGAGCCCTGGACCGAGGAAATGCGCCGCCAGATCGAGAAAAAGCTCAATATCAAGGCTTACGACATCTACGGCTTGACCGAGATCATGGGTCCCGGCGTATCGTATGAGTGCGAATGCCAGAAGGGCATGCATGTCAACGAGGACCACTTCATCATCGAGATAATAAATCCCGACACCGGAATGCCCGTTCCGGACGGCGAGCAGGGCGAGATAGTATTCTCCTGCATCACCAAAGAGGCATTCCCGCTTCTACGTTTCCGCACAAAGGATATCGGCGTTATCACGCACGAGAAGTGCGAATGCGGCCGTACCTTTGTCCGCATGTCCAAGCCCCGCGGACGCACCGACGATATGCTCATCATACGCGGCGTAAACGTATTCCCCTCTCAGATAGAGACAGTCGTTTTGCGCATGGGCTATGCACCCAACTATCAGCTTATCGTTGACCGCGTCAACAACCTTGATACGCTTGAGGTGCGCCTTGAAATGACGCCCGAGTTGTTCAGCGATGTCACCTCCGAGCTTGAAGCTACCCAGCGCAACATTGCAAATGAGCTGAAAAATCTGCTCGGCGTCTCGGCAAAGGTCACTTTGGTAGCGCCCGGCTCCATCACCCGATCCGAGGGCAAGGCTGTCCGCGTTATCGACCACCGTAAGCTCCACGATTAACATAAATCACAGAAAGGAATTAATGATCATGTCTATCACACAGCTTTCCGTTTTTGTTGAAAACAACCCCGGCGCGCTGTCCCGCATCACCCGTCTGCTTGCCGACAGCAAGATAGACATCCGCGCCATGTCGCTTGCCGAGTCACATAATTTCGGCGTGCTTCGCCTTATCGTCAACGACCACGTTGCGGCGGGCAAGGTGCTTGAAGCAAATAATATAGTTTTTCATTTCACCGAGGTGGTCGCCGCCTCTTTCCCCGACGAGCCGGGCGGACTTTCCCGCGCGCTTGAATTGCTCGCCGAGGAGGGCATCGACATCGCTTATATGTACGCTTTTATCGCCGTTTCGGGTCACTCCGCGGCGGTCGTGTTGCGCGTTCACGGCAATGTCCGCGAAGCGGCGGCAAAAAAGCTATCCGACGGCGGCATCAAGGTGCTCACCAAAGACGATATAAAAGTTATGTAATACAAAAGAGCCGCCAACGCGGCTCTTTTGGTTTTATATATACAATTGATTTTTTGAAATAAACAGGCTTTAACAAGGGTAAAATAATAAAAAGTTAAAATTTCACCCCCTTAACTTGACATTATCTCCGAGGCGTGTTATAATGCATACGTATAAAGGAAGGAGCGCTGACGATGAATCAAAAAATTTACACGAGACAATATTATATCGACAAGATCCGCGGATTTTATGACAGCGATCTCATCAAGGTAATAACCGGCATCCGCCGTTGCGGAAAATCTTGCTTTTTGCTTTCAGTCATAGAGGATCTCAAGACACGCGGCGTTGCGGACAAGGATATTATGTACCTTAATCTCGACAAACGAGGATATAGAAAAATTAAAACGCCCGATGCTCTGGAAAGTGCGATCGAAGCTCTTATAACCGACGATGATTTCAAATATCTTTTTATAGATGAAGTACAAAATGTTGACGGCTTTGAGGAGGTTATCAACGGATTCAGGGAGGACGGAAATTTTTCTGTTTTTATTACCGGCTCCAACTCCTATCTTCTCAGCGGTGAGCTTTCAACCAAGCTGACAGGACGGTATATAGAAATAGAAATGTTCACGCTAAATTTCCGCGAATATCTTGAAATGAAAGCGTTTCTGGGCAAAGAGGTCGGAACGGATAAAACCAAAGAATTCAGTGAATATATTCGTTTTGGCGGATTCCCCAAGGTGCTTGAATTTGATGACCCCGACAACAAAGATACCTACATTTCCGAAGTAATATCTCAGATACTTGACAAAGACGTAGTCAGGCATAAAAAAATTCGCAACCGCTCGGTATTTGACAAGGTCATGACATACGTCATCAATAATTTTGGTGCCACCGTGAGTCTCTCGGGAATTGCGGAATACTTTGAGGAGCAGGAGCACATCAACATCCGCACCGAAACGCTCAATAACTATCTGCAAATTCTTGAAAACGCCAAAATCATATATAAATGCCCCCGTTTTGATGTAAAATCAAAAAAATCCTTGCGCGGTGAGCAAAAATACTACCTTGCCGACCTCGGTATCTATTTTTCCCGCAACGTAGACGCAAGGATAAACTACGGCCCCGTTCTCGAAAACATTGTTTATACCTATCTTTCCGCTAAAAACTATAAAATAAGCGTCGGGCGAATCGGCAAGCTGGAATGTGATTTCATTACACGTACCAACGACGAGTACCGATATATTCAAGTGGCAATGACTGTTATGAGTCCCGAAACAGAGCAACGGGAATACAAACCTTTTACAATGATACGTGATAATTATCCCAAATATCTTCTCACCACAGATACACTTTTGCAAAAGCGAGACGGTGTCATCCACAAGAATATCGTCGAATTTATATCCATGAATGAAAATCTCTAACCAAAGACGATATAAAAGTTATGTAATACAAAAGAGCCGCCAACGCGGCTCTTTTGTATTATTTTAATTTGAATTATTCCCGTGTTTCGCTTTCGGCGGTATCCTCGGCATCGGGACGCTGTACAACCGTCTTCATGGTTGGGAACAGCAGCACGTCGCGGATAGCAGCGGAGTCGGTAAACAGCATGCACATACGGTCTATACCGTATCCGATACCGCCTGTGGGCGGCATACCGATCTCGAGCGCGTGGAGGAAGTCCTCGTCGGTGTGATTTGCCTCCTCGTTGCCCTGCGCAAACTGCTCCTCCTGCGCGGCGAAGCGCGCGCGCTGGTCGATGGGGTCGTTAAGCTCGGAATATGCATTGCACATTTCCCAGCCGTTCATAAACATCTCAAAGCGCTCAACATATTCGGGATCGTCCGGCTTTCTCTTGGTCAGCGGCGAGATCTCGACTGGGTGGTCCATAACGAAAGTAGGCTGGATCAAATGCTCCTCAACAAAAGCTTCAAAGAACAGGTTGAGAATGTCTCCCTTTGTATGTCTGTCCTCAAACTCGACGTGATGCTCACGCGCCACTGCGCGCGCCTCGTCCAGCGTCTTTATCTGCTTAAAGTCAACGCCCGAATATTTCTTGACGGCGTCAACCATGGTGATGCGCTCAAACGGCTTGCCCAGGTCCATCTGGACGCCGTTGTAGACGATGGTGGTAGTGCCCAAAACCTCTTGCGCCACATGGCGATACATATTCTCGGTCAGATCCATCATACCGTGGTAATCCGTGTACGCCTGATAAAGCTCCATGAGCGTAAACTCGGGGTTGTGACGGGTGTCAAGTCCCTCGTTTCTGAAAACGCGGCCGATCTCATAAACTCTCTCAAGTCCGCCGACGATAAGGCGCTTGAGATACAGCTCCAGTGAGATGCGCAGCTTGAAGTCCTCGTCAAGTGCATTGAAGTGCGTTTCAAAGGGACGCGCGGCGGCGCCGCCCGCATTGGAGACCAGCATGGGCGTCTCGACCTCGATAAAGCCCTGTGTGTCAAGATAACGGCGGATAGAGCTGATTATCTTGGAGCGCTTGATAAAGGTATCCTTGCTCTCGGCGTTGGTTATAAGGTCAACATAGCGCTGACGGTAACGCTGATCTACGTTTGTAAGTCCGTGAAACTTCTCGGGAAGCGGACACAGGCTCTTGGAAAGCAACTCGAATTCATTGGCGCGAATGGATATTTCGCCCGTCTTTGTCTTGAATACAACACCCTTGACGCCAACGATATCGCCCACGTCGTACTTTTTAAACTCGGCATATTCCTCCTCACCGATCATATCGCGGGCAACATACACCTGAATGGTACCCTTGAGATCCTGAATGTGGCAGAAAGATGCCTTGCCCATGATTCGGCGGGACATCATGCGGCCCGCAACGGATACTACGACCTCCACGGGCTCCTCTCCCTCGGCGGGCTCAACATAGCTGTTTTTGACGTCGACGGAATGCGCCGTAACGTCATACTTTGTCTTGACAAAAGGATCACGTCCCTCGGCAACCAGCCGCTCCAGCTTCTGACGGCGGATCAGCTCCTGCTCGGAAAGCGAAATGTTTTGAACGTCTCCCATTATTTATCTCCTTATTGCATTGATATCAGTGAATATATATAGAAATTATAGCATATCGGGAGATTGATGTCAATAGTTAATTTACTTTGTTGCCTACGCGCTTACACTCTTGCGAGCACCTTATCTCGAAACGTCACAAATTTAGGCAGTGGGTCGCCGATGAGCGGCTTGAGGTAGGCGACGAATTCGGCGGTCGGGTAATTACCGCGCTCATTTATAAATTCAGCGGGCAGTGTGCGCGCGTACAACATAACTTTGCGCAGGTCAACAAGCCCTGTTTTTATTTGGTACGGTCTGTCCGACACGCGCTCGAACGTCACCATTTTGCCGCTCTCACCCGCCATGACCGCCCGCACCGCCTCGCGCCCCGCGAGTATCGCCTCTTCCCTGTCGACTCCCGACTGCCATGCGATCGAGGCACGCCCCAGCAGTCCGGGCTTCTCGCCTCTCGCCTTATAGCCCAGCTTGTCCGCGACCAGCTTTGAGAGATATCCCGCAATATTTCCGTAAGAAACCGAGCGTCCCGTGACCCGCACGGGCTTGACCAGCGGCTCGCCGTCCATGCCGCGAAGCCCCTCGCTGACAACGACAACGCCCGCTCTTTTGGCATCGATCAGCCTTGCCACATCCTCAAGAAACACATCCTCCGAAAAGGGGCGCTCCGGAACGTAGATAAGGTCGGCGCCCGCATTTCCGTTGATGGAGGCAAGCGCCGCCGACGCCGCCAGCCAGCCTGCATCGCGTCCGCTGACCTCAATAATGACAATGTGACGCGGCATACTGACTACGTCTGCCGCCACCTCCGCTACGCTCGCCGCGACATAGCGCGCCGCACTGCCATAGCCGGGCGTGTGGTCGGTGACCATCAGGTCATTATCCATGGTCTTGGGCAGCCCTATGACATTAATACCGCGCTTGCGGCACACCGCATACAGCTTGCCGCAGGCATCCATGGTGCCGTTGCCGCCGTTCATGACTATATACTTTATGGAATATTTTTCGGCGAGAGCTGCGAGGCGCTCATAGTCCTCGCCGTCAAGTGCGTCGCGGGACGTGCCGATGGCACTGCCGGGGCTGGAGCACAGCCGCGCGAGCTCGTCCTCGCTCACGTCGCGCAGGTCGGCAAGCTGTTCACGAAGAAAGCCGCCCGTGCCGCCAATGGCGGCGTAAAGATGTTCAAGCTCGCAGTAATGCCCCGCCTCGCTGATAACTCCCCACAGCGAACAGTTGATAACGGCTGTCGGCCCGCCGCCGTGCATAAAAAGTATATTTGATTTCATACTGATCTCCGTATTGATTTTAGTTTAATAATAATTTGGTGCAAAAGGGCAGTTTTTATTCCAAACAATTTTATATGAACGACAAATTGCGCAAAAATCGTGTTTTTTATGCCCAAAAGCCGCGGTTTTGAGCTCGCGCAACTGCCGGTTGCTATTTTTTCAACTTAGATTGGTAGACTTTACATCGAAAAAGTGATAAAATATGTGTGTAATCGGACGTTGTGCCGAATTCACCCACACAAGAATTGATTTTTGGGAGGAACATATGGGACTCGGAGAAAACGTATACAAACACCGTTCGGCTAAAAACTGGTCTCAAACCGAGCTGGCAGAAGCATTGGAGGTCTCCCGCCAATCCGTTTCCAAATGGGAAAACAACACTGCCGTCCCCGACCTTGACAAGCTGATAAAAATGTGCAGTCTTTTTGACATATCACTTGATGAATTGGTTTTTGGGGTCGCCCCGCAGCAGCAAACCGTCCAACCCGCGCAGACACGGGCAACTTTGCCTCCGATCCGCGTCATAGCGGGCTTGATAATGATCATATTCGGCATGGTATTCTTTCTGCTGTCAATATTTTGGGGCGACCATCTTTATTTCGGCGAAGCCTTTGGCGAGCTTTTATCCGCAGTCATCGTGTTGCTCGGCCTTGCACTTATAACAACGTATGACTTCAAAATTTTAGCGGTATGCGCGGTCATTTATTTTATATATTCCGTGATATGCTTCGGAATACTTGACATCTCAAGCGTGACAAACTATCTGTTTACCTCTATTGCCGGTATGATAATTCTTGTTTGGTTTATTGTGTGCGGCTTGCACGCAACCGAGCCAACAGCCGAATGAGCTTAGCTCAAAATTCATAAAGAAAGGAGCGCTCGATGAATAACATTCTTCAGACCTTAACCGAAATAAATGCATGGTCGGCGGTATTTCGTGTGTTCTTGGCGGTGCTTCTCGGCGGCTTTGTTGGACTTGAAAGAGGTCATCACGGTCGCGCGGCGGGACTGCGCACGCACATTTTAGTGTGCCTCGGGGCGGCGGTATGCACTATGGTCGGTCTTTATACCGGATCCGTACTGCACTTTAACAATGACCCTCTAAGAATAGGAGCTCAGGTGGTGTCGGGAATAGGCTTTCTTGGCGTAGGTACAATTATGGTACGGAACAGCGAGCGCGTTACGGGACTTACCACAGCCGCAGGGCTTTGGGCTACGGCATGTCTGGGACTTGCCATAGGGATCGGCTTTTACACAGTTGCTATTGCAACCTTTGCGGCGATAATGATAACCATGTCCGTGTTCATACGCCTGGAACTCTCCACAAAAAGCAAGCCGACCTGCTGTTGTTACATAGAGATAAACGACGTTTCAAAGGTGAACGGTTTTTACGATGAAATAAAAGCCCTAATCTCCCGCGCCGATATAATTCCCGCCAAAAGCGGCATGCCCGCCCATGTTGGGCTTGAGGTCAAGGCACTTTCGCTTGACCAATACGAGCAACTGATGCAAAAAACGCAGGAAAATGACGATATCGTCATCACATTGCCTATACAAAAATAAAAAATGTCCGTTTTGACGGACATTTTTTATTGATATATTTGTTACTTAATATTAAATATTTGCGCAATAGCCTCGTTGGCAGCGAGTGTGCGCAAATACGAGCGCTCGCGCATGGAGGACAGGCGCAACAGGCGCGTTTTCTCGCCCTCGGTGGTGCTTATGGCGATCCAAACAGTCCCGACCGGCTTTTCGGGCGTGCCGCCGCCGGGGCCCGCAATGCCCGTCGTCGAAATTCCGACATCTGTTCCCAATCTTTCGCGCACACCGCGCGCCATCTGTGCGGCGACCGGTTCGGACACTGCGCCGTATTTTGCCAGCGTGTCCGGGTCGACACCGAGCAGCTTTATCTTGGACTCGTTTGAATAAGTCACACAGCCACCCATGAACACGTCAGAGCAGCCCGCGATATCGGTAAGCCGTTTGGCAACAAGCCCGCCCGTACACGACTCGGCGCACCCAACTGTCATCCCCCGCTCGCGCAGACGCCGCACGGCGGTGTCCTCTATTGATGGCGAATCAATATCATAAATGTACGGCGCAACGGCAGTCTGCTTTATTTTTGCTATCATTTCATCGCACAACCCGCGCGCCTTCGACTCGTTTTCGGCTCGCGCCGTGACGCGCAGACGCACCTCCCCATGTCCACAATAGGGTGCTATTGTAGGATTTTTTGAGCTTTGCATAAGCTCGCGGAGTATCTCCTCGACCGCTGACTCGCCCATGCCCAGAATATTTATATTGCTTGACACCATGATCTCTCCCGTCTTGGCGGCAAGATACGGCATGACACGCTCGTTGAAAATGGGCTCCAGCTCGCGAGGAGGCCCCGGTAGCATAATGACTATTCGCTCGCCCTCGACACCGTCAATATTGCCCTCGATGGCAAGCGCGGGTGCGGTTCCGTAATCGTTTTCAAAAATAACCGCTCCCTCGGGCATCATGGCCTGCTTGACATTGTTTTGCGTCATTTCTGTGCCGCGAGCGGCAAAATAGCGCGTAATTTTTTCCAGCGACGGCTCGTCAAGGTACATTTTTCTGCAAAAAGCTGCGGCGACCGTTTCTTTGGTCAGGTCGTCAAATGTAGGACCCAATCCCCCGCTCATTATGACCAGCGGAGCACGGCGCAGTGCCGAATGCAACGCATCAACAAGATCGGCCGAGTCATCGCCCACGGTATGCTGACGGCTGACCGAGATACCGAGAGATGCGAGACGGCGGCAAAGAAATGCCGCGTCGGTATTGACGATGTCGCCCAGCAACAGTTCATAGCCGACGCTGAGTATTTCGGCTGTTTTTATATTATCCATATCGGTCTCCTTGCTTATATTTGACTGTATTATAGCAAAAAACGGCTGTTTTGTAAAGCGTATGCTAAAAAAATCCTCTTGAATATCTTCTTGCTCGGGTGTATAATATTATAAACAAGATTCAGGAGGCTGCCTATGGGATGTACTCAATGTCCCCGCCGCTGCGGGGCTGACCGCGCTCGCGGCGAGCGCGGCATATGCGGTGCGGCAGACAAGCTTATCGTCGCGCGCGCCGCTCCTCACATGTGGGAAGAGCCTCCCATCAGTGGGGTGCGAGGCTCGGGAGCTATATTTTTTTCGGGCTGTCCGCTGGGCTGTGTTTTTTGCCAAAACCGCGTCCTCAGCCGTGACGGCTACGGAGTCGAGATCAGCGAGGAGCGCCTCGGCGAGATAATGCTTGAACTGAAAGAGGAGGGCGTGCACAACATAAACCTGGTCACCCCCACGCATTACTCAGATATTATCGCCCGCGTGTTGCGCCGCGTCAAGCCTGTGCTGGGCATTCCCGTCGTCTACAACTGCGGCGGCTTTGAGAGCGTAGACTCACTGCGCGCTCTGGAGGGACTTGTCGACATTTATCTGCCCGATTTCAAATACGCCTCACCCGAGCTCGCTGCAAAATATTCCGCCGCGCCGAGCTATCCGTCGGTTGCCGCCGCCGCTTTGCGCGAGATGCATCGCCAATGTAAAAAGGCAATATTTGACGATAACGGCATCATGACGCGCGGAGTTATCGTCCGCCATTTAGTGCTACCCGGTTGTCGGCACGACTCGATCGAGGTGCTGAACAAAATCGCCGCAACCGTCCCCGTACACGACATAAAAATCAGCCTGATGCGCCAGTTTACCCCCGATTTTGTCGATAAAAATACATATCCTTCTCTTGCGCGCCGGCTGACAACATTTGAATATCAAAGCGTGGTCGACCATGCGGCGCGGCTGGGCTTTGACGGCTACATTCAGGACGCCGAGTCCGCGTCCGCCGCCTACACACCCGATTTTGACCTTTCGGGCGTCCGAAAAGCATAAGAAAGGAGCTTTGCCATGCTTGATTTTCGCGAAAAAATATCACACGGAAATGCCAAATTTCCCGTCGCCTCCTACCGCATCACGCCCGACCACCCGCGTTATCAAATGGCGTTTCATTGGCATCCCGAGCACGAGATACTTTATGTCGTGCGGGGCAAGCTGAGCCTTATGCTGGGGCAAAACGAATATGAAGCCCGCGCGGGAGATATGTTTTTCATCCAAGGCGGCACATTTCACTCGGGCGTCGCCTCGGAGCAATGTGAATATCATTGCTTTGTCTTTGATCTTGAGCGCTTGATCCCTCGCGAGCACAAATGCAACGAGCTTATCGAACAGCTCAACACGCTTACAGTCTCAATAGACGAGCAGTTGGGCAAAGACCCCGAGGGTCTGTACGGAACATACTGTGCACTTGCCGACCGTTTGTTTTCCGATAAACGCGAGGGGCATGAATTCACCGTTACTGGACTGCTGCTGCAATTTGTCGGCACTTTAGTCGAGCAAGAACGCTTCGTCCGCCGTTCACAGCCGACCGAGCATACGCTCAAAATGCTGTCAAACATACGCAATGTTCTATATAAAATAGAAAATGAATATGCACAGCCGTTGACGCTCGAGTCGCTCGCCGCCACAGCAAATCTTTCCCCCAACTATTTTTGTCGCTTTTTCAAGCGCATGACATCCCGCTCTCCCATCGAATATCTCATAGCTTACCGCGTGAATGTCGCCGAGCATCTTCTGCGCACCACCGACCGCACAATGACCGATATTGCCCTGGGTTGCGGCTTTACCGATGTTTCCCATTTTATAAAATATTTCCGCCGCGAAAAAGGCATTACCCCAAAGCAATTCCGCGTTTCACTCAACGACCGTCAAACTCAATAGAGCCTCAAGCAAAATCCCCAAACGCCGAATATCGGCGTTTGGGGATTTTTGGTAGCGCCGAAAGCTCAAAAAAGATAATATTTTCATATTATTCGTTTATATCGTACAAGATTTTTTATTCAATATGTTATAAAATAAAGATGAAAGTGTATCCCGCTTTACAACACATATGAAAAAACGAAAAACAAATCCAAAATATTGAAGAAAGGATCGAAAAATAATGATCTCAGGACTTCACAACTCACTTTCAAACCTGCACCGTCTGTCCGATGCAAAAACGCGCTCTGTCTCGCCCGAAAACTTCACGGGTGAAAAGGGCAAGGGCGGTATGGCAACAGAGGGCGCATCCTCCAATGATGCCCGAGACCTGGGTCAGGGCTGGAAGGTCAGCCCCAAAGTATGGGTGCAGCCCGGCGAAGAATTCACGCTCGCCGACATCGAAGGCCCGGGTGCTATCCAGCACATTTGGCTGACGCTGGGCAGACTCAAAGGTAAAGACGTCTGGCGCGACTTTATCTTCCGCATTTACTGGGAAGATCAGGAGTTCCCATCCGTCGAGGTTCCCGCAGGTGATTTCTTCGCCAACGGCTGGAACGAATACGCTCACGTCAACTCGCTTGCCGTTTGCACAAACCCCGCGCGCGGCTTCAACTGCTATTGGACGATGCCTTTCCGCAAGCGCGCGCGTCTCACCATGGAAAACCGCAACCCCGAGCCGCTGATAGTTTACTATCAGATAGACTACGCGCTCTCCGACGTCGACGAGGATATCGCATATTTTTGCGCATCCTTCCGTCGCTCTAACCCCACCGTTGACGGTATTCACACCGTTATCGACGGCATCGAGGGCAAGGGTCACTACGTCGGCACGTATATGGCTTGGCAGGTCAACAGTAACAACTGGTGGGGCGAGGGTGAGCTCAAGTTCTTCATGGACGGCGATACCGAATTCCCCACTATCTGTGGCACCGGTACCGAGGACTACTTCTGCGGAGCTTACAACTTCGACGTAGCCGCTCATTACGTCGAATTCTCCACCGCCTATGCCGGAATGCCTCAGGTCATCCGCCCCGACGGACTTTATCGCGCAAATACACGTTTCGGTCTCTACCGTTGGCACATTACCGATCCCATCCGCTTCGAAAAGGATCTCCGCATCACCGTCCAGGATCTTGGCCTGAGAGGTATAAAGGGCATTGACAGACGTTTTCTCAAGGCGCAGAGCGACATTTCCTCCGTCGCATACTGGTATCAGACGCTCCCACACAAGCCCCTCGCTCCGCTCGGCGACCGAGACGAGCTTGAGGTGATATAAACAACGGAAAGGAGTAATATTATGAAAAACAACGGACTCAGCAATTCTCTCGAGAATTTACATATTCTTTCAAACGTCGTCACCCGCTCCATCAGTGCCGAAAACTTCAACGGCGAAAAGGGCTGCGGCGGCATGGCTACCGAAGGCACAGGCGCCGAGCCTTCCCGTGACCTGGGGCTGGGCTGGAAGGTCAGTCCCTCTCTGCGTCTGCCCGGCAACTCGGTGACCGAAATAGCCAACATTGAGGGCCCCGGCATGATCCAGCATATCTGGATGACCATTGGGCGTCTGGCAGGCCGCGACGTATGGCGCGACTTCATTCTCCGCATTTACTGGGACGATCAGGAATGGCCCTCGGTTGAAGTCCCCGCAGGCGACTTCTTCGCCAACGGCTGGAACGAGTACGCTCATGTAAATTCCCTTCCCATATGCACAAACCCCTCCCGCGGCTTCAACTCCTATTGGCCGATGCCCTTCAAGAAGCATTGCCGCATCACAATGGAAAACCGCAACCCCGAGACCATCACGCTGTTCTATCAGATCGATTATGCACTGGGCAAATTTGAAGACGACGATATCGGCTACTTCTGCGCTTGCTTCCGCCGCTCCAATCCTACCGTCGGCGGCATACATACCGTCATCGACGGCATTGAGGGCAAGGGTCAGTACGTCGGCACCTACATGGCTTGGCAGGTCAACAGCAATGTCTGGTGGGGCGAGGGCGAGATAAAATTCTTCATGGACGGCGACACCGAATTCCCCACCATCTGCGGAACCGGCACCGAGGACTACTTCTGTGGCGCTTACGATTTTAATATACAGGGTCAGGGCTACACCGAATTCTCCACTGCATACGCGGGAATGCCTCAGGTCATCCGTCCCGACGGTCTGTACCGCGCAAACACCCGCTTCGGTCTTTACCGCTGGCACATTACCGATCCCATCCGCTTTGAAAAGGATCTCCGCATCACCATTCAGGACCTTGGTTGGAGAAGCGAGCATCGCTACCATCCCCGTCAGAGCGACATAGCATCCGTTGCGTACTGGTATCAGACGCTTCCCACAAAGCCGTTTGAACCCCTGGGCTCGAGAGACGATCTCGAAGTAATATAAGGAGGACTCCAATATGATATCCGGACTTAGTAATTCACTTGAAACCATTTATATGCTGTCAAACGCCAAGACCCGTTCTCTCAGCGCCGAAAATAAAACCGGCGAAAAGGGCAAGGGCGGTATGGAGATCGTTGAAAACGCCTACAACGACGGCTCCCGCGAGCTGGGTCAGGGCTGGAAGGTCAGCCCCGCGCTTCATATGGAAGGCAACAGCGTTACCGAAATAGCAAACATCGAAGGCCCCGGCGCCATCCAGCACATCTGGATGACCATCGGCAAATGCAAGGGGCGTGACAATTGGAAGGATTTTATTCTCCGCATTTACTGGGATGACCAGGAATGGCCCTCCGTTGAAGTTCCCGCAGGTGACTTTTTCTGCAACGGCTGGAATGAGTACGCCCACGTGAATTCTCTCGCCGTCTGCGCTAACCCCGCCCGCGGCTTCAACTGCTACTGGACTATGCCCTTCAAAAAGCGTTGCCGCATAACCATTGAAAACCGCAACCCCATAACTCTCTCCCTGTTCTACCAGATAGATTACGCATTAGCTCCCGTTGAGGACGATTGCGCATACTTCTGCGCTTCATACCGCCGCTCCAATCCCACCGTTGACGGCATACACACCGTCATCGACGGCATTGAGGGCAAGGGACACTACGTCGGCACCTACATGGCTTGGCAGGTCAACAATAACGGCTGGTGGGGCGAAGGCGAGATAAAGTTCTTCATGGACGGCGACAAGGAGTTCCCCACTATCTGCGGAACAGGCACCGAGGACTATTTCTGCGGCGCTTACAACTTTGACGTTGTCGGTCAGGGCTACACCACCTTTTCCACCGCTTACTCGGGCATGCCGCAGGTCATCCGCCCCGACGGACTTTACATAGCCAACACCCGCTTCGGCATGTATCGCTGGCACATCACCGACCCCATTCGCTTTGAAAAGGATCTGCGCGTCACGATCCAAGACCTCGGCTGGAGAGGTATAAAGGGCGTTGACAAGCGCTTCTTAAAACAGCAGAGCGATATCGCTTCGGTTGCATACTGGTATCAGACACTTCCCACAAAGCCCTTCCCCACTCTCGGCGACCGAGACGAACTTGAAGTAATATAAAATTCTAAAGAGGTAAACAACATGAGAAAAAGAATGATCGGCGATCATCCCGCCATTGGCATACGCCCCATTATAGATGCTCGCCGCGGCGCACTCGCAGTCCGCGAGTCGCTTGAAGAACAGACCATGAATATGGCTTACACCGCAAAGCGGTTGTTTGAGCAAAACCTGCGCTACACCGACGGCACACCCGTCCGCGTGGTCATCGCCGACACCACCATCGGTCGTGTCGCCGAGGCAGCCGCCTGCGAAGCAAAGTTCCGCCGCGAGGGTGTCGCCATCACGCTGTCGGTAACCCCCTGCTGGTGCTACGGCTCCGAAACCATGGACATGGATAAGGACACCATCAAGGGCGTCTGGGGCTTTAACGCCACCGAGCGTCCCGGCGCGGTCTATCTGGCGAGCGTGCTCGCCGCACACGCGCAAAAGGGACTGCCCGCCTTCGGCATCTACGGTCACGATGTCCAGGAGCGTGACGACACAACCGTCCCCGAGGACGTAAAGGAAAAGCTGCTCCGCTTCGGTCGCGCCGCCATCGCAGTCGCCTCCATGCGCGGCAAATCCTATCTGCAGATCGGCGCTATGTGCATGGGTATCGCAGGCTCGCTCATCAACCCCGACTTTTTCGAGGACTATCTCGGAATGCGCGTCGAATCGGTTGACGAGGTCGAGCTGCTCCGACGCATCGACAACGACATCTACGACAAGGAAGAATACGAAAAAGCCATTGCTTGGGTCAAGGCAAATTGTCCCGAGGGCTTCGACAAAAACCCCGACTTCATCCGCCGCTCGGATGAGCAGAAAGAAAAGGACTGGGAATTCACCGTCAAATGCGCGCTCATTATTCAGGATCTCATGAGCGGAAACGACGCGCTGGACGCCAAGTGGCTTGAAGAGTCCGTCGGACACAACGCCATCGCCGCCGGCTTCCAGGGTCAGAGACAGTGGACAGATCACTACCCCAACGCCGACTTCGCCGAATCCATCTGCAACACCTCGTTTGACTGGAACGGCGCGCGCGAGCCTTTCGTCGTCGCAACCGAAAACGACACGCTCAACGGTGTTTCCATGCTGCTCATGAAGCTGCTGACCAACCGCGCACAGCTTTTCGCCGATGTACGTACATATTGGTCGGGCGACGCCGTCAAGCGCGTCACCGGCTATGAGATCGAGGGGCACGCAAAGGACTGCGACGGCTTCATTCACCTTATCAACTCGGGTGCCGCCGCACTTGACTTCACAGGCAAGTCCACCGAGGACGGCAAGCCCGTAGTCAAGCCGTGGTTTGATGTAACAAATGAGGATGCCGCTTCCATTCTTTCGGTCACCGATTGGTGCGCCGCAGATAACGGCTACTTCCGTGGCGGCGGCTTCTCCTCGCACTTCATCACCGAGGAGGAAATGCCCTGCACCATGATGCGCCTTAACATCGTCAAGGGCATCGGCCCCGTGGTACAGCTCGCCGAGGGCTGGACAGTCAAGCTGCCCCGCGAGGTCAGCGAGACCATCTGGCGCCGCACCGACTACACATGGCCCTGCACCTGGTTCGCTCCCCGCTGCGACGGCAAGGAGGGCAGCCCCTTCAAGACAGCTTACGACGTCATGAACAACTGGGGCGCAAACCACGGCGCTATCAGCTACGGCCACATCGGTGCCGATATCATCACACTCTGCTCCATGCTCCGCATACCCGTTTGTATGCACAACGTACCCGCCGACAAGATCTTCCGTCCCGCAGTCTGGGGCGCATTCGGCTCGGACAAAGAGGGTCAGGACTACCGCGCTTGCGCGACCTACGGTCCCCTCTATGCTAAAAACTGAGCGCAATTACCCCAAACATAAAAATTTTCAAGGAGGTTTCAAAAAATGAAACGCATTCTAAGCCTGTCGTTGGCGTTGCTCATGCTGATAACAACAATTTCGGCACTCGGCATTCCCGCCTCGGCAGAACAGCCCGACCTTGCTCCGCAGGGTCAGATCTGGGAGGGTGAAACCGACCTGCGCGCGACGAATTATGTTTCGTCAAACAACGGCGCTTTCTATCCTCAGAACGTCAGCGGCTATAACAGCGAATCTGATTGGCCCGATTCGGCACGCCCCAGCATGAACGGTCAGGCCATCTGGAAATCCGGCGCCGTGGGCGACTACCTCGAAATTCCTCTTGATGTAGAGGTCCAGGGCGAAAAGACGCTCATTCTGCAGTACATGCACTCGCAGGACTTCGGAATTTTCGACATCTATTGGGACGGCGAGCTCATCTATGACGACCTCGACACCTATGCCTCAAAGACAGACAGAAAGTTTGTCGAGCTCGACCTCGGCACGCGCAACGTCACCCGTGGCACACACTCTCTCAAATTTGTCGTTGCGAGCAAGAATGCCGAATCCGCAGGTTACGCGCTCGGCGTCGACTACTTCGAGCTGGTCGGCGAGAACGGCGTCCGCAACTACGTGAACATTGAAAACGGCGGCGACGACTACGCAGTAGTCACCAAGCTCGACGGCGGCGCGGTCCGCTACGAGGTTGAGGCACTCGAAAAGGTGTCCGCCACCAAAGCCATGATCAACGACGGCGAAAACGGCGAGCCCAAATATGCCATCGACTCACAGGGCGTCGGCTCGGGCTGGCAGCTCTCGTATCCACTCAGCTTTACCCGCCATCTGCACTGGGTAGACGCTAAGGAGGGCGAGGAAATCAGCTTTATCTTCAAGGTTGAGACCTCGGGCGAATACGCACTGAAGTTCCACAGCCTTACCGCCGCAAACTACGGCATTGTTGAGATCCAGATCGACAGCGCCCCCGTGGTCATGATCGACCAGTACAGCTCCAAGCTCAGCTCGGTAGTATTTGAGGCAGAGGACACCATGATGCTCAAAGCCGGCTACCACACACTGACAATGGTACAAAAGGGCAAGAGCGACGTCTCCACCGGCTATCATCAGTCTCTTGACTTCCTCGAGATCAGCATGACCGACAGCTACTATGTCACCACCGGTCAGATTTGGGAGGGCGAGAACGAGCTGCGCGATATCCATTATAATACCGTCGGCCTTGATATGGACTTCTACGGTCAGGACGTCGCAAGCTATAACACCAACGCCAACTCCCCCGTAAAGCCCAGTAAGGACGGCCACGCTATCTGGAAAAACGTATCTCTTGGCGACACGCTCGAACTGGAGCTTGATGTAAAGACCACAGGCCTCAAAACTTTCTACTTCCAGTATATGTGCTCGCAGGACTTCGGCATCTTCGACATTTACTGGGACGGCGAGCTGATCGGAAATGATATTGATATGTATGCCGCCAGCTCCAACCGTCATTTCGTCGAGTTCAATCTCGGCGAGCGCATGGTCGAGGCGGGTCTGCACACGCTCGAATTCGTATCGGTCGGCAAAAACGCATCCGCAACCAAATACAACATGAGCGTTGACTTCTTGGAGCTGGTCGGCACCGACGGCGCCCGCCGCACACAAAAGATCGACAAGCGCGGCTCGGATTACGGCAAGGTCTACTATTATGACACCGGCGCTATCCGCTACGAGGCAGAAAAACTGCCGCTCTCCGAGGGCTCGCAGGCGATTTTCAAATACGGTACGAACTATGATACACAGCTCTACATCTCAAAGACTGCAACAACAAGCTCACTCAACCACGTTCGCTGGTATTATCCCAAATCGGATGTAAAAGCCATCGGCTTCACCTTTAATGTAGACAAGACAGATTACTACTATGTCTCCATCGGTAATGTTACCGCGCCTGAATTCGGTATCGTTCAGTATCAGATCGACGGTGTTAACATCGGCGGGGAGGTGGATCAGTATGCCGGTCCCATAAACGGCGAAAAGAACGTCTCCTCCGTTCGCACCGAATTCAGCGAGCGCGTCAAGCTAACCGCGGGCGAGCATACGCTCACCATGGTATATGCAGGCGCCAACGCAAGCTCGTCCAACAAGGTTGCATCTATCGACTATATCGAGATAATCGACATTTCGACCGCCGAGGGCTCGATGTATCACATCAATCCCGATGTAACACCGCCCACAGGCGATGCAACATGGTATGTTGTCGCGGCGTTGAGCGTCTCCACAATTGCTCTCGTAACACTGGCAATAGTCAAGTTTAAAAAAGAAAGAAAGATCAAACAAAAATGATTAAAGGAGGATTACAAATGAAACGGTTTTTATGTTTAGCATTGTCACTCCTCATGATGATACCGCTTATGGCAACACTTTCACTTACCGCATCGGCTGCATTTGATGCCACCACAATCTTCACAGCACAAGAGTACAAATACAGCGACGACCTTACCCTGCCCTACCGCCTCTACGTCCCCGCGGACTACGACGCAAGCAAGCAGTACCCGCTGGTTCTGTTCCTGCACGGCTATGGCGAACGCGGAACAGACAATGCAGCACAGTTGAACATCGGTATCAACTATGCATTCCAGGATACCAACAACCCCGTCTATGACTGCATAGTAGTAGCGCCTCAGTGCCCCGCTACTGACGATGAGACCAAGTGGACTCGATACAACACCACCAACAAGGCGGTTTCTATCGATAACACCACCGAGACCGACGCTATGCTGGCAGTTCTCGATGTTCTGGAGCTTATCCAAGAAAAGTACAACGTAGACTCTGACAGGATCTACTCCACCGGCCTTTCCATGGGTGCCTTCGGCACTTGGGAGCTTATTTCAAGACACACCGATATGTTCGCAGCGGCAGTAACCGTTTGTGGCGGCGGCGACCCCACATATGCCTCAAAGCTGGCAGACTTCCCCATCTGGAACTTCCACGGCACAGCGGATGCTTCCGTTCCCTACTCTTGCTCGGTTGAAATGTGCGATGCTCTTAAGAGCGTCGGCAACGACAAGCTGAAATTCACCACCTACTATGGTAAACCCCACAGCATCTGGAATCAGACCTATTCTCAGATAGAGGTTTGGGAATGGCTGCTCTCTCACAAGAAGTCCGACAGAGAGGTCGAAAAAACTGTTGAGCAGATCACGGAATATACCAAGGAACAATCCGGTCAGATCTGGGAAGGTGAAACCGATATTAGATACGGTACCAACTTCACCCTCACCGGCACCGACAAGCGCTTCTATCCTCAAAACCTTGACAGCTATAATTTCTGGACGATAGAAACCGCGCGCCCCAGCCAGAACGCACACGCCATCTGGACAGCTAAAGCTGTCGGCGATACCATGACCATTCCCCTGGATGTCGAAGTATCGGGTGAAAAGGAATTTTACATTCAGTTCCTGTGCTCTCAGGACTTCGGTATCTTCGATATCTACTGGGATGACGAGCTTATCGGCGACGACATCGACACATACGCTGCCTATGTAAAGAATGTCACAAACGAAAGACATCTGGTAGAATTCAACCTCGGCAAGCGCAACGTCACTAAGGGTGAGCACACCCTCAAGATTGTAGCAGTCGGCCAAAACACAGACTCCGTCGGTTACGCGATGGGTCTTGACTTCTTCGAGCTTGTCGGCGAGGACGGCGTTCGCCGCGTGGTCAATATCAACAACACCGATGCCAACGAGCTGGGCTACATAACCCGTTTTGAGGACGGTACCATCCGCTACGAGGCGGAGAGAATGGAGCTGTCTGTCGGAACACAGGCAGACATCACCGCCGGTACAACGGTTGTGGAATACACCACCGGCGCTTGGACTACCTGTACCAAGTATCCCGTAAGCTTTGCAAAGCATCTCTACTGGACCAAGGGTTCGGAAATATCCCTGATATTCTACGTTGAGGAATCCGGCGAATATCAGCTCAATTTCCACGGCATGATCTACCCCAATTACGGAATCATGAAGGTACAACTTGACGGCGCAGAAATACTGACGGTAGACCAATATTCCGCGTCAGATTCGGTAGACATCTCAATGATGTTCGCGCCCGAAAAGACCTACAACCTGAGCAAAGGATATCACACCCTTACCCTAGTTCAAAACGGCAAAAACGCAAGCGCAACCAATACTAATACATATCAGTCTCTCGACTATATGGAGATCAAGAAGGTTGGCGAATATAAGGTAACCGGCCAGATCTGGGAGGGTGAGACGGATCTTCGCGCGGCACACTACCTTAATAATAAGCATAATTTTTACTATCAGGACGTTTCCTCCGTTAATACCACTACAGACGCGAGATGGTTAACAACAAATAAACCTTCAAATGACGGTCACGCTATCTGGAATGGATTTATGGAAGACGGAGCTACTGAGACAAGAGCATTGAAAGTCGGCGATGAATTAGTAATGACACTGGATGTTAAGACTTCCGGAATAAAAACCTTTTATCTGCGATATTTATGTTCCGGTGACTTTGGCATTTTCGACATTTATTGGGATGGTGATAAGATCGGTCAAGTTGACATGTATGCTGGTTACACTGCCGAAAGTCCTCGTCAATTTAAGGATACCGCACTTTGCACACGAGAGGTAACCCAAGGAACACACACTCTGACGCTAAAGGTTGTCGGCAAAAACGAAAACGCCACAAAATATAACGGAAGTATCGACTTCTTCGAGCTGGTGGGCACCGACGGTCTCCGTCATGAGCGCTCTATTGATTATCGTGGTTCGAATTATAATGTTATTTCTTACTCTGACAATGGAACTATCCGTTATGAAGCGGAAAATATGGCGCTTGACTATGCAACACAAGCTAAAATAGATGCCGGCACATACGGAATAGCTCCCCAAACCTATAACAAAGTATACTCCACTGTCAGCGGCTACAATTTGATTCGTTGGCCATACAATGCAGCGAACATTGGAGAAAAATTCTCCTTTGTATTCAACGTAGATGAAGCCGGCTACTATTCCGTTGGTGCAGGAAATGTTACTGCAAATAGGTTTGGTATGGTACAGTATATGGTCGATGATCAAATTATTAGTGAAGTCATAGATCAATATACGACAGATGTCGGTAGCCAACATCACCGTCCGCTTACCACTACCCCGATTTTCCTTTCCGAAGGAAAACATACCTTCTCTATGGTATTAAAGGGTAAAAATGATGCCGTTACCAACCCCAATTACGTATCTCTCGACTACATCGAGCTGACCAAGGTTGATGACCTCGACACCGCGATCACCGGCAGAAGCCTTACCCTCGCCGACGATCTCACAATTACTTATGCGGCAACCGTTCCGGAGGAGACTATCGGAGATAACCGCGTCGCAATGAAGTTTGAAATGAACAACCGCCGCGGCGAGGCAACCTCCATAACCGTTGCTCCTTGGTCTCAGAATGCCAACGCCGGCAAATACACATTCCGTTTCGAGCACATCGCTCCCCAGATGATGGGCGAGAACATCAAGGTCTCCCTTGTTCTGGTAGATGAGCTCGGAGCAGTTGTCAAGACGCTCGACACCGTCGAGTCCGACAGCGTTAAAAATTACTTGATGTCCCTGCTCTCCACCGCCGATCCGACCGAAGACGCCGCGCTCATCACGCTCATCTCCGACCTTCTGACCTACGGTCAGGCGGCTGTTGATTACACGGGTGACCCCGTTGCAAAGGTTCTTGACGGCACCGAGACAGGCCTCACCGTTTCCACCACTGCCGTTGCCGAGAGCACCAAAACACTCACCACTGCCGACGGCTACACAGGCGGCACCAAGTTCACCGCCGCAAGCGTTCGCTTCGACAATATCAACAAACTGCTCTTCAAATACACCGCCGACGCCACAAAGACTGTCACCGTTAAGGTCGACGGCGTTGAGGTAACTCCCGTATCGCTCGGCTCGGACAACTACGCCGTTTACACGGATGGCATTTACGCCATCGCGCACGACACCGCAGTTAAGGTCGAGCTTCTTGAGGACGGAGTGGTAGTTCAGACACTTGAGTATTCCGTCAACAATTACGCATACGCAATGCAGAGCAGCACCAACGAAAGCATGAAGGCGCTTGCAACCGCTCTCTACCGTTACGGTGCATCCGCAGTTGCATACGCAGGCTGATCTCAGGAAAGGAGACAACCAACATGAAAAAATACGAAACTCCCATACTTACAGTAATAACACTGACAACAAAAGACATTATCACCAACAGCTTCGACGGCGACGAAGATACCTTCATTTAATTTATCCACCCGCACTGCCGCCTCGCGGCGGCAGTGCAACAAACAAAAAACTTTATTTATATTAAAAGGAGAAAAAGCAATGAAACGTACTATCAGCATTTTTCTGGCAGTAATGACGCTCATTTGCGCACTCAGCATGTTCAGCGTCACCGCATCTGCGGCCGATGTTCCCTCCGGTCAGATCTGGGAGGGTGAATCCGACCTCCGCCGTGAATACACCATCGACTTCGCCTCCAGTTTCTATCTGCAGAACAACGAGGGCTACAACGATGAGACGGCTTTCCCCACCTCCGAGCGCCCCAGCATGGACTGCTCCGGCTTCTGGAAAGCCACCGAAAACGGCGACCGCCTTATCATCACACTCGACGTTAAGACAGAAGGCAAAAAGACCTTTTATATGCAGCTTTTGAAGTCCGCCGACTTCGGTATCTTCGACATTTACTATGACGATAAGCTGATCGCCGACAACCTCGACCTCTACTGCGAAAAGGCAAGCAGACAGTTCTTCGAGTTCAACCTCGGCCAGTATGACGTAACTCCCGGCAAGCACACCCTGACCTTCCAGGTCGTCGGCAAAAACGACCTTTCCACCAACTACGTTTTCCTTATCGACTACTTTGAGATGGTCGGCGAGGACGGCGTCCGCCGTACTCAAAAGATCAGCGAGCGCGACCACAATTACGGCATTATCAGCTACCCCGAGTATGACGTCACCCGCTATGAGGGCGAGGGCCTGACTCTCACCGCAGAAACCATGGCACTCATTTCGGATCAGTCCTACTATGTTCAGATCTACGGCAAAGACGCCGCAATACTCAGCTACAACAAGCACTTCTTCTGGAACAAGGTCATTCCCGGCGACGAAATGGCATTCGAGCTGCCAATCGATCAGGACGGCGAGTATGAGATCACTGTCAGCAGCATGGCAGGTAAGGACTACGGCATGGCACAGTGGTACATAAACGATGTTGCCCTCGGCGAGGAAATGGATTACTACAATGCAGAATACCTCTGCAAGACCTTCACAGTTACCATGATGCTCAAGAAAGGCGCAAACGAGATCTCCTTCATAGCAACAGGTACAAACGAGAAATCCACAAACTACGTTCTTTCTTTCGACTATGTTGAGATCAAGAGAATCGGCAACTATGACGAGTCCGCCGTTACCACTCCCGACGTTACAACGACCACAGAGCCCGAGGTGACCACAACTCCCGAGCCCGAAGTCACCACTACCAAGCCCGTCGAGGTAACAACACCCGCAGAGGTCGAACCCACCACTACTCCTTCCGAGAATACCCCCACCACTACTCCCGCTCCCACTACCACCGAGCCCACCACCAGCGGCGGTTGCGGTGGTCTGGTCACCCTCGGCGTGGTCGCTGCTCTCGTCCCCGCCGCTGTTATCATCAAGAAAAAGAAGCACTGACACACCCCTATATAATATAAAGGAAGAAAACTATGAGAAAAATCGCATTTTTGATGTGTCTGCTCATGGTGCTCTCGGTATTCGCCGTCGCTTGCTCCAACAACAACGACGTTGACGACTCCACCACTCCTGCAGACACTACTGTCGCTCCTTCGGGCGGCGATACGGAGAACCCCGGCGATGTCACCACCGAGGTGGATATCTACGCCAATCTGCCTACCGGTTCTTACCCCGGATTTCAGTTCGACATTCTGACCTCCCCCGTCTCCTGGACGGCATATGAAAATATGTGCATCGAAGCGGCTTTGGGTGAGCCCGTTGAGGACGAAATATACTACAGAAATGTCGAGGTCTCCGAGGCTCTCGGCATCACCATAGCCGAACGCATCACCACAGGTGACACCGAAGCAAAATCTATTATTGCCGCGCAGGCAATGGCGGGCGACCAGTCCTATGACATGTTTGCCGCTTCCGCCGCATTCAGTACCGACCTCGCCATTGAAGGCTATCTCATCGACCTCAACGATCTGCTCTCCTTCGACTTTGAAAAGCCCTGGTGGGACAGCGGCTACAATGAGAGCATCAAGCTGGGTGAAAAAATGTACGCCGCCTTCGGCGACCTCAGCATGTCTTATGTCGGCGGTGTATTCTGTATGGCATTCAACCCCGACATGATTGCCGCTTACGGTCTCGACAACCCCTACGACATTCACGCCGCAGGCAACTGGACATATGAGACCATCTATCAAATGATGTCTCAGGTCACCGAGGACAAAAACGGCGACGGCACAAAAACCACACTGGACTCCGACGTGTTCGGTATAGTCGGTCACAACAATCAGCTCATTCACTTGGTTCTGGGCTCGGGCGAGTCGCTCATCAAGCGCAATGACGCCGAGGGCACCATGACACTGTACACAGATAACGAAAGATTCTTTAACGCATTTGCATCTGTTGTCGATACCTTCGTCAACTTTGAGGGCGCCGTCTGGGCGGGCATCGCCGAGGGCTACAGCGATTATAACAAGCAGTTCACTGTCTCCGGATATGCACAGATATTCAACGAGGGACGCTCGCTGTTCCTGACCGACGTTATGGCGGCATTCAAGGACAACCGCGAGGCTGAGATCCCCTATCAGATCATCGACTTCCCCAAGTATGACTCCGCACAGTCCGATTACTACAGTGTTCGTTACAGCGGCGGTCGCGGTATCACCATGATCAGCGGCTTCAATGATGACGACCTGGAGCGCAATGCTACAGTCATCGAAAACATGGCAGCCTACAATCACAAAAACGTAATTCCTCAATTCATTGAGGTCACCCTGTACTACAAGTACGCAAAGGATCAGCAATCGCTTGAGATGCTTCAAGGCATGCTCAGCCGCACCGGCTTCTCCGATCTCGCGTTCCTTTACAACTGGGGCTCTATCAATACCATTACAACCAACCTCTTCATAAACGGTCGTACCACCATTGCTTCCTCTCTCAAAGCCATTCAGACCAAGTTCAACAAGGAAGTTGCTTCTGTTCTGGAAGACTTTGAATGATCTTCTCACCGATAGGCGCCCCTCGGGGCGCCTATCCTTAAAGAATTGAAAGTTTTTTCTCTTTGGAACTATGGCCACGATTGACAAATCGTGAAAACCATAGTATAATGGTTTTATTATATTTTTGTATAAGGAAGTTACACATGAAAAAAGCAACGTCATTATTGCTGGTACTGCTCGCGTTGGTGCTCCTTTTGTGCGCTTGTTCCGGCCCTGCTGACAACAGCGGCGACACCGACGGCAACGACAGCAATACCGCAAACACCACGCCTGCCGACACCACCTCCGTACCCGCAACTTATATCTCGCTTAACGACTATGCTGTCGTCCGCGCCGACACAATGGAAAAAGCAACGATCAGCGCCGCTTCGGATATGTGCGTAAAGCTCGGTAAGCTGCTCGGAAAAACGATAAGGATGAGCTCCGACTGGATAAAAGGCTTTGAGGACGACCCGACCGTCGAAAATGATGAATACGAAATTCTCATCGGCGCCACAAACCGCAAGGAGTCCAAAGAGGTGCTCGCCGAGTTTAGCGGCGACTCCGACTTCGCGATCCGCGTCGTTGGCAAAAAGATAGTCATTGCAGGAAAATCCGACAGCGCAACCTTGCTCGCACTGGAGCGCTTCAGCGAGCTGTGCCTTAGCGGTGAGACCCCGCAGGTCGCAGAAAACCTCAACGTTGTGCACGCGCCCAGCGTTGCAGGCAGTGCCGCATACATACTTGCCACCGAATACACCGCCATCCGCCCCGCTGACGGAGGAGAATATTCCGTCTCCACGATCACCGCATTGCGTGACGCTCTTAAGGAGATCACAGGTCAAACAGTAGCTATCGCGGTCGACGATGTCAAGGCCAGCGTGCCTGCAAGCGGCTATGTTTCGACCGACAAAGAGATCTTGCTCGGCGTCACAAACCGTGCCGAAAGCATAGCGGCAGCCGAAACTATCGGCGCGATGGATTACACCATCAGCATCACCGAAAACAAGGTTATCATCTGCGGCGGCACTCCCCTTTCCACGCTTCGCGCAATAGACCGCTTCGCAGAGTGCCTGCGAACGGGTGAGCTTAATTCACTTGAAGCCGGCAGCTTTACCTACACCGAGGTATTCACCGACCTTTACTCCTACAACCCGTTGTGCTACGACAGTTCCTCATTCGTTCCCGATTGGAGCGATAAATACTCCTATCCCGACTGGATGCTCGATTTTGAGGAAAAGACATACGCCATAACGCAGAACAATCTGCGGAATATGAGCATGTCGCACCGCTCCGATCTGGTCTACTACCCCGAAAACAGCATTGAGGGTATTTTGTCGGCAATTCTTTGCGGAATAGATTCCGTCGAGGTCGACGTTTCCATCACAAAGGACCATGTTCTGGTGCTCATGCACGACCTCACACTCAAACGCACCACTGACTTTTCCGCAAAGGCTGGCAAAAATGGTCTGCCTACGTCGGAATACATTTACGACTGGACTTACGAGGAGCTGCAGCAGCTTTGCCTTAAGACCAACAGCGGCAAGCAGACAGAATACAAAATACCCACGCTTTATGAAGCAATGATGGTCATGAAGGATCGCTGCTTTATTCACCTTGACCAAAAGATCGCTGTAATGCCCACGCCGCGCACGCTGACTGCCAACGACGAGGTTTTTGCAATGGCGGATGAGATCGGCTGCAAGGAAATATTTTTCTATGACTACGGTCTTAACACCATGAAGACCTGGTATTCCATGAACAGATCCGACGCAGACTTTTCCGCTTTTGTGAACAAGATCTCGGGTTATCTCAAGAACGGCGCAATCAGAAAGCGTTACTGGTGCTTCGGTGATGCCGAGGTCGGCGCGACCAACACATCCTACGAAACAGTTGCAAACTGGGAAAAGCTGAGAAACGAGGGCAAAACACTGCTGTGGACCAATAGCCCGCACAAATATACACAATACATCGCCGAGAATTTTTCTCCCGCTACCCCTTAAGATCAATATTTTGGCCACCCGACCGCATGGTCGGGTGGTTTTTTGACAAAAACGAGAAAAAATTATATAATTTAAATACACAGCCGAAAAAAACGCGTCCCGCGCGCGTCTTAGTAACAGAAGTCGACTTCATTCACTGAAAGGAGAAAAATGGACAATCGTCAGCTACAGGATCTGTTCGCCGCGGTGCGCGGCGGCGACACAGAGGCGTTTGCCGCCATATACGGCGACATGAAAACGCCCGTCTACACTGTTATATACCGCATCGTCGGCTCGCATGAGACGGCAGAGGACATAATGCAAGAGCTGTTTTTGCGGCTGTTCCGTTGTCCTCCCGAAAGCGATGTGAAAAATCCGCGCGCCTACATATTCCGTGCGGCGCACAACATGGCTATCGACCACCTTCGCCGCGACCGTACTCTTCCGCTTGACGACGCTCCGCCCTCCGCGCACTCAGCCAAAGTCACCTCTGCACTTGACGCAAGGCTCGACATTGAAACCGCGTTGCGCCGCCTTTCGGACGAGGAGCGCCGCGTCGTTATCCTGCGCTTGAATGCCGATCTGACGCTTCGCGAAACCGCGGACATAATGGGCAGAAGCATTGCATCCGTCCATCGAACCTACACCCGCGCACTAAAAGCATTGAAGCAACAGCTTCAATGACCGTCACTCAAAAAGGAGTAAAACCATGAAAAAATTATTTATAATATTCGCATTATTGCTTGTGTTTACAATATGCGCCCTGCCAGTCGCTGCCGACGGCGAATACGCAAATATGCAGGCACTCTGGGATCACTGGGTCGCCACAGCCGAGGACAACGCACTGTCTATCTACCCCGAGGGCGTCTGCGGCGTCTGGTGCTACGGAGACATGAGCCGCGTCACAATTATGGTCACAAAGGATGCGGCCGGTCGCGCCACCCGTGACGAAATACTGTCCTCTCTCGCCGACTCCACGGGCGTTGACTTCACTTACGGCGTCTACACCCACCTCGAGCTTCGCCAAATACAGCACGAGCTGGATCAAAAATGCATGAACGGCGAGCTGAAAGACACAGGACTTTGTTGGTTTGGCGTGAATGAGCAAAACAATTATCTTATGATAGGCATCAACACCGCCACCCCCAACGCCGCCGCATTCATGCAGGAAATGTTTGATAAATATCAAGACCGCGTCGCCTTTGAGCATTGCGACGGAGTGTTTGACTATTATATCCAGAACATGGGGCAGGAGGATATCGGCAAATTATTTGTCGCCGACGATAGTATTGACTTATCAAACGGCAAGCTCGACAACATTATAACCTATGCATCTGCCACCGCCGTGTCGGGCGGCGCAATCGTCACCCCCACGGCCGTTGAGCCGTCTTACCATTGGCTACTGATACCCTTAACACTGCTTGCCCTTGCCATTGTCGGCGCACTGGTACTGCGCTCAAAGCGCCCGCAATCCGCTGTGCTCTCAACCGGCGAGGTAATCATCTCCACGCCATCGGACATTAAAGCCGCTGTTCGCTACGCTGCCGTAACTCCGTCGGCCGCGCTCGATGCTCGCATACTTGATGCCACCAAACACAACGACAATTAATTTCAACAGAGGGTGAGTACCAAATGCGTTTCCATATGCGTTTTAGTAACAGAAGTCGACTTCATTATCAAAGCAACAAGGAATAAATATTATGAAACCGAAAAAAATATTTTTATCATTAGTATTATTTTTCGCGCTTTTAACATTGTGTATCTTGCCGTCGGCCTCTCTTGATCAAACAATTATATCGCCCATATATGAAATGTCAGCCGCTGAATTAAACATTCATTTAACGGATGTAGCATCACAAGTAGCCGATCAATTTTCGGAAGAACAATTCGGCGGTGTATATATAGATGAAAATCGTGTTATCATCAATGTAGTAAACGAAGTATATAACAAGCTTCCAAACACACAAAGTACTAAAAATGGAGTTATTGTAGAATATCATCCTGTTGAGCTTTCGCTGGCGTATTTGGAAGACATTATGGATCAAATGACTCCATATATGATGCAGTATAAAATATGCACCATTGACGCTGACGATGTAACTAATACGCTTGATTTGGAGGTGGTTGAAAAAACGGATGAATTGTGGGAGTTTATTGAAAGCTATATTGATCCCAAATATGTCCGAGTATCGACAGTATCTTCATATCCAACAGCTACTGTTGCTTATGGAGACTAAAATGATCATCCTGATGCCATCAAGCACAACTATCATTAAAAACAGCAGGTGGTGCCTCAAATTTATTTGAGGCACCACCTATATTTATTGCAGTATATTTATTCCAATATTCCCGCGTCGGACAGCTTTTTGATAAAATCATCAACGTCACGGGAGGCACGTTCCTTATCAACGTCGTATTCGGCAAGCAACGCCTCAACAAGCGCCTCGCGATCAGTCTCCTCGGTCAGCTTTTCCCAAAGAAACGCGCCACAGCCGCCGAGCATCACGACACCCGCAAAATTGCGCGACAACTCACCTGTAGCCACCGCGACGGTATCATTTCCTATTTTGGACAGCACAAATCCGTTTTTTATTTTCATTCTATCATCCTCCGATACAGTCAAAGCATATTGATTATATTTTACCATATCCAACGCCTTTTTTCAATAGCAACAACAAAATTTAATAAATTAAGGGGCTGTGCCGAAGCACAGCCCCCATATTTATAAGGTGAAGAGTCAACCTAACATCAGTCGGTGATGTTGGAGTAGTACTTCTTCAGGGTCTCGATAGCGCTTGCAACGTTGCCTGCGTATGCATCAGCAGATACATCGTAGTAACCGTCGTAATCAGCGCTGTCGCCTGCGTTCTTGTAGAACTCGTTGCCGTCAGCGTCGGTCATACCCATAGCGACGAAGGAGGAAGCGGGAACCTGGCCGGCCTGTGCGATCTTATCAACAACATAGTTGCGGTCGATAAGCAGAGCAAGTGCATTTCTGATCTCCTGCTGAGCCTTTTCCTTCTCAACACCGGTCAGGTCGCTGCCGGGGAGAAGATCCTCGTTGATGTTCCAGCAAACATAGTAGGTACCGATCTGACCTGCGATGACGAACTCGTCAGCGTAGTCGGTCTTCAGAGAAGCGATCTCGTTGGTGGGAACGTTGTCGATGAGCAGCCAAGAACCGTTCTTGAAGTTGGACAGCATGTTGTTAGCGTCGTCGGACAGGAACATCTTGATCTCGTTCATCTTAACGTTAGCAGCATCAAAGTAGTTAGCATTCTTGGTCAGAGTGATAACACTGTCATGCTCCCAAGCGGAGATGGTGTAAGCACCGTTGCAGATGTAGGTGGAGGGATCGGTTGCCCAAGCCTCGTTATCGTATGCGGAGGGGTGTACGGGGTAGTAGGTCGGGAATGCGAGCAGCTCGTTCCAGTAGGAAATAGCGTTGGAGATGGTGATGGTGATGGTTCTTGCAGCATCATCAGCGGTAGCGTTGAGCTTATCTGTGCCGTAGCCGTCAACGACCTCGAACATGTAGCCGTAGTCAGCACCAAGCTCTGCGGAAGCAGCGCGGTTCCAAGCGTCTACAAAGTGAGAAGCCTTGACCTCGTCGCCGTTAGACCACTTCATGCCTTCCTTAATGGTGTAGGTGTAGGTAACGGTGCCGTCAGCGTTAACAACGCCCTCGGGAAGAGACTCAGCAGCATCAGCAACGATAACGAGGTTGCCGTTAGCATCCTGAGCCCACTTAGCCAGACCGGAGAACAGGTGAGCGATCATGGTAGCACCGTCAACAGCACTGTTGAGAGCGGGGTCGAGGGTATCGGGCTCGGAAGCGAGACATACGGAGATGGTGTCGGTCTTGCCGGCAACGTCAGCCTGCATGAAGTACTTGTAGCCCAGAGGGTTGGAGTAGAAGCCGTTTACACTGTCATCGATCATGTACAGGTCTGTGTAGAAGTAAAGGGGAACGATACAGCCGGTTTCCATCAGCATATCCTCTGCAAGGTGCATCATTGCATAACGATTGGTGGAATCGGTGCAGCTCTTGATTCTTGCGATCAGCACGTCATAGGTCTCAGCCCATGTGCCGTTCTCAACCTTATCGGAATAGCCATAGGGGGTAAGGTCGATGCTGTACATCTTAAGGTCGGCGTGTTCGCCCTTACCGAACTGAACATCGTTGTTACCGGAATTAGATGTCCACATGTCGAGGAAGCAGATCGGGTCGTTGTAGTCAGCGAGCCAACCGTTTCTTGCGACAGAGTAGTCACCATTCTTACGCGTGTTAAGGAAGGTGTTCCATTCCTGGTTCTGCAGGTTCATGGTGATGCCGGCAGCTGCGAATGCGCTCAGCAGATACTCACCGATCGCCTTGTGGTTGTCATCAGTGTTGTAGAGATAGGTCAGGGTAGGTGTGGTTACTGTGTCGTTCTTGCCGCCGCATGCAACGAGAGACAGCATCATAACAGCCAGAAGAACCACTGCAATAATTTTCTTCATGATTTGTGTCCTTTCTTGATTTTAATGTTTTATAAAATATATGTCTCAAGGATGCACGCCTCAAAACACATAAATATACTATGCAACAAGAGGCTTAATTAAGCTCCTCTACGCGATGGCAAGCGACAAAATGTCCCTTTTCGATCTCGCGAAACTCGGGCATCTCCTCGGCGCAACGCTCGCAGGCATGAGCACAGCGGGTGCGGAAGGGGCAGCCGGAGGGCGCATTGAGAGGAGACGGAATGTCGCCCGACAGCGGGATGCGCTGATTCTCGCGCGCGATCTTGGGGTCGGGCATGGGAACCGCCGACATAAGCGCCTTGGAATAAGGATGCAAAGGACGCTCGTATATCTCCGCGGCATCGGTAAGCTCGACCATTTTGCCGAGATACATGACTGCGATACGGTTACTGATATGGCGCACGACCAGCAGGTCATGTGCGATGAACAGATACGTCAGCCCCAGCTTTTCCTGAAGCTCGCCAAACATATTTATGACCTGAGCCTGAATGGACACGTCAAGTGCCGAAACGGGCTCGTCGCAGACTATAAACTCGGGATCGACCGCCAGCGAGCGGGCGATACCTATTCTCTGGCGCTGACCGCCCGAGAACTCATGCGCGTAACGCGATGCGTGCTCACTGTTAAGACCGACATGCTCCATCAGTTCGAGCACTCTTGCGCGGCGCTCCTCCTCGTTCTGATACATTTTGTGTATATCGAGCGGCTCGGCGATGATATCCGAGACAGTCATGCGGGGGTTGAGCGAGGAATAAGGATCCTGGAACACCATGGTCGCCTTTTTACGGAACTCATTGATGTCTGCCTTTGTTTTTATCTCGTGGCCGTCGTAAACAATATCGCCGGATGTGGGAGTATACAGGTGCAACAGTGTACGTCCTACCGTGGTCTTGCCGCAGCCCGACTCACCGACCAGACCCAGTGTCTCACCGCGGTTGATAGTAAATGAAACATCATCAACTGCCTTGAGGGGGCGGGTCTTAAACATACCCGTGTTGATATCGAAATATTTTTTGAGGTTTCTGACCTCTACAAGAGGACTGTTATTTTGCTTTTCACTCATTTTTGGTCTCCTCCTCACCGTTCGCGGGCGGATTTTCGAGCTTGCCGCTTTCCATCGCGTCCTTAACATTCATCCAGCAAGCCGCGTGATGATCGTCATTAATGACCATACGCTCTGCCTTGTGCTTTAAGCAGACCTTCATTGCCGCATCGCATCTGGGAGCGAAGGGACATCCCTCGGGCATATTGAGCAGGTCGATGGGAGTACCTGTGATAGGCTGAAGCCGCTGACCGAACGTGGTAGTAGTCGGAATGGAACGCATAAGTCCCTTGGTATATTCATGGCGGGGATTGTAGAATATTTCATCCGCTGTTCCCTGCTCACAAATTGAGCCTGCGTACATGACTATGACCTCATCGCACATCTGTGCAACGACGCCGAGGTCATGAGTTATCATAATGATAGCCATGCCCAGTTCTTTCTGAAGCGAGGTCATAAGGTCGAGTATCTGAGCCTGAATGGTAACGTCAAGCGCAGTTGTCGGCTCGTCGGCAATGAGAATGTCAGGCTCGCAGGCAAGCGCCATTGCGATAACGACACGCTGTCTCATGCCGCCCGACAGCTCATGAGGATACTGCTTCATGCGCTTTTCGGGTTCATTTATATTGACCAGGCGCAGCATTTCCACTGCTCTGGCATGTGCTTCTTTTTTATTTCTGCCGGTGTGCAGCAGAATGGATTCCATGATCTGATGACCGATGGTATGCGTGGGGTTGAGCGAGGTCATGGGGTCCTGGAATATGATGGACACCTTATTGCCTCTGACCTTACGCATCACCTTCTCGCCCGAGCCGACCAGCTCCTCGCCGTCAAGCTTGATAGAGCCGCCCACGATTTTACCTGTGGACGCCAGAATCTGCATGATGGAGTAAGCAGTGACCGATTTTCCCGAGCCGGACTCGCCGACGATACCCAGCACCTTACCTCTTTCGAGATTAAAGGATATACCGTTTACCGCCTTGACCTCGCCCGCGTCGGTAAAGAAGGATGTATGCAGGTCATTTATTTCAAGTAATGCCATTTTATTGACCGTGCCCGCAATTCGGGCTTTCCTTTCCTAAATCTTAACCGTTGAGTTTGGGGTCGAATGCATCGCGCAGACCGTCACCCAGCAAATTGAGAGACAGAACAATAAGCGAAATGACTACAGCGGGGATAACGAGTCTGTAGGGATACGAATTGATACCGTTAAGCGCATCGGACGCCAGCGAACCGAGCGAGGGCATAGGCGCGTTAACACCGAGTCCGAGGAAGGACAAATAGCTCTCGGTAAATATTGCGCTGGGGATCTGAAGCGCGGTGGAAATAATGATAACACTGATACAGTTGGGCATGAGGTGCTTGAAGATTATCCACTTGCCGCGCGCGCCGGCAGCCTGAGATGCCAGCACATATTCCTGCTCGCGAAGTGACAGTATCTGTCCGCGGATAAGACGCGACATGGATACCCAATAAAGCACGCCGAACACTATAAACAAGCTGATAATATTAGCACCGATCTTTTCCAGCACCGTGCCTTGTATTATCTCATCCAGCTTTGTCTGCTTGAGCGCGGACGCCAGCAGTATGATAAGCAACATATCGGGCAAAGAATAAATGATATCGACGATACGCATGATGACAAGGTCTACCTTGCCGCCACAGTAACCCGAGATGGAGCCGACGGTCATACCGATGATAAGAACGATGATGCTTGCGAAGAAACCGACAGCAAGCGAGATGCGCGCACCGTAAATTATACGGATAAAATAGTCACGTCCCTGAGAGTCGGTGCCAAAAACGTGCGGGAACACGGTTTCGCCCGCTGCAATTTTTGCCTGCTCGGTAGCGCCGTACTGGAAAGGCGCGAGGTTGTTATACGAGGCATCAACGGGCTTGCCGAGCTGAACGCCCAGCATCTGGTCGTAAGAATACGGCCAAAAGAAAGGTATTATTATACAACTGAGTGTTATCAGCACAACAATTATAAGGCTGACAAGCGCCACCTTGTTTTTAACAAATCTTTTTACACCGTCACGGAAAAAGGTGGAGGAGGGGCGCATCTGCACCATATACTCCTTTTCCGATTCCGTTGCGGGATTAAACGCATCAAGATCCAGATGCATGCTAAACATTTTTTTGTTCATTTCCTTGCTCCTTTCCGACTTACTCCAGCGTAATACGCGGGTCAATGACCTTATAGAGAATGTCACTGACAAGGTTCATTATAACTATCAGAATGGCAAGCACTATGGTAGTACCCATGATAAGCGTATAGTCGCGGTTGATAATACTGCTGACGAAGGAGCGTCCGATACCGGGAACGGCAAATATCTGCTCAACGACCAGAGACCCGGTAACGATGTAAGCCAGCATGGGACCGAAATAGGTAATAACGGGAATGAGCGCGTTTTTGAGCGCGTGACCGAAAATTATTTTAATGCTCGAAACACCCTTTGCCTTAGCTGTACGGATGTAATCTTGACCGAGCACATCGAGCATGGACGAACGGGTCAAGCGGGTAATATTAGCCATAGGCGACAGCGAAAGCGTAATTATGGGAAGAACAAGTCCGCCCGCCTCTGCGCCGTTTGCCGGGAATATAGCCAGCTGTACCGTAAACAACAACAGCATAAACGTACCCATAATAAACGAGGGCATTGAGACAAACGCGGTAGTTACTACCATAATAACACGGTCGATCAGTTTATTGCGTCGAAGCGCGGCGACAGAGCCGAGCACCGTGCCGCAGACGAGTGCGATTGCGGCGGCAGCAAGACCCAACTTTGCCGAGGTCTTCATACCGTCTGCAATAATATCAATAACCTCGCGTCCGCGCTGCTTGATGGACGGTCCGAAATCAAATTTTGTGACAATATCCTTGATGTAAGTAACATACTGCTGGAACAGCGGCTTGTCCAAACCGTACTTTTCCTCGAGTGCGGCCTTAGCGGCTTCGGAGATAGCCTTTTCACCCAAAAAGGGACCGCCGGGAACCGCGTGCATGACAAAGAAGGTGATAGTAATAACTATCCATACCGTCAAGAGTGCAAGCCCTATTCTTTTGAGTATGTAGCGTAACGTTTTAGTATTCATTATCCACACCTGCTGCTTTCTTTTGGCGGCATACGCGCAGCTTTCACCTCACGCACACCGGATGTTCATTTTAGTATATCACAAACGGCGCTCTTTTGCAATAGTTTTTTCAATTATTATAAATAATAATTAACAAACTGTTAAATTTGAGCATTATGTGTCCGTTATGACATGCATCCGCTATTATATCACACATTCGATTTTTTTGCAACCCCATTTTTCATTTTTTATCAAAACGCCGCGAAAAACCTCGAATTTCGATCAAAATGTGCAACCTGTTCGGTGGTGTTCTTGCAAAAATCATAGGGCGGCTCCGAGGAGCCGCCCTATTGAGGGTATTTACTGCTTTTTTGCAACAGAGATGTGTTTGCTGATGACGGTGCCGTCGGCCGCGGTTTCATATGTGGTCTCATATATGTATACCGACCTGCTCGATTTAAGCGGGACACCGTCATCCGCAACTATCAGCTTGCCATTCTCCAGGCTGAGCGTAAAATATTTTATCTGTTCGGGATCATATTTGGGTGTGGCTTTTATGATTAGGGCACCGTCCTCAGCCGTCTCGAACGTCAAATACGCAAACCCAACCCCCGTCGAATAATACCATATCGCTTTCTCATATATATCCGGCTGGACTTCTTCAAGCCGTGAAAGTTGAATGGAAAAGCCCGTCTCCGATTTGTTCATCAAAAGTTCTTCCATTACCCCGTCTCCATCCAGATCATATCTTGCAAGACGTATATACTTCAGCTCGAGCAGTCCGCTTTCCACCTGGTATACAGTCTTTTTTTCTGCGCTCAGATTATTTATGCTTACCACATCCGAGATGTACGGCTCGGTTGTGCTGATCTCCCCGCTGTATGTGATCTGAAGTCTGTTTCCTATCCTGAGTATCGCCATATCATCCTCAGCGCTTATGTTCGCGATGTTTACGGTAATATTCTCGGCTATCGTCGCCTCGCGCGTCATGGAGTGCGGCGTTACCGTCAGGCTGTCCTCATTGACAGCCACCAGCGTGGCTTCAAACCAGCGTGTACCGTTTAAATTGTCGCCGCTGTAGCTGTTGTTGTCAAAATGATATCTTGCCGACGCCAAGCAATCCGCCGAGAACTGCTCGGCATATATCGACACATCGAGCTTATCCCGCAGCTGCTCGGGAAACATTTTACGCACATCGCGGGCGTTATTCGTGCCGTTTTCGGGGACGCTGTATTCAAGCAGGCGATAAGACGCCACAAAATCCTTTATCTTTATCACCGTCGGCTCATATGAGCTGCTCACCAGCCTTGTCTCACCGTCAACGCACTCGTATGCCGTATGCAAGATCACGGCATACACCGTCAGCTCGTTGCCCTGCCGCGCACTGCCGAGTACCGTGTGTGCCTCACAGCGGTAATAGTCGGACGAGTACTTGGTCATATTCTCGCGCGATATTATTTTATTGATGAATTTTTCATGCCGCTCGCTCAGCTCACCCGAAAAATCGTATTCAATCGGCTCAGGCGGGTCGGTCAAAAAGCAGACGGCGGTAACAATAAGCGCAACGACTGTCACAGCCACTATCCAAAACGCGGGTCTCTTATAATTAAGCACGGTTTTTATCCTCCTTTTCACGCCAACCTCGCCGAACGCCAGCGGGCAGGCGGATATCATTTTTCTCGGTACACTGCAATTTATCAGTGCCTCGGAATACGGCTTTTTAATGTTCGAGCCCAGCTTTTTTATAACTTTTTCGTCACAGGCAAGCTCGATGTCCCGACTCAGCAATATATACGCCACCCACATCAGCGGGTTGAACCAGTGCAGCGTCAGAATCACAAAGCCGAGCGGCTTCCATACATGATCCAGCCGCCTCAGATGCGCACGCTCGTGTGCGAGGACAAATTGCTCGTCCTCCCGCCGCAATGAGGAGGGCAAATAAATGCGCGGACAAACTACTCCGAGTATGAACGGCGAGCCGAGGCGGTCGCACGTCCAAATATTGCCCTCAATATGCGCCGCCTCGCGCACCTTGATGTATATGCGCAGATAGCTTACCAGCATGTATATCAGCATAGCTGCAACGCCGACCAGCCAAACGGCAACAAGCACCGACATGACGGTATCGCGCGGGGCGACGGGTGTCACGGTGACATTCCCTGTTTGCACTCCCGCGATATTGACCGTCCCCATGTTCGGCTGAACGCTCGGCTGTACCGAGCTCGCGCCCGTAACATCGACGGCGCGCGGCGAGGGAATGAGGCTGAGCACGCTTTCAAAGGAAAACGGGCAGACAAGCCGTATACCCACCAGCGCCCACAGTGCACAGGTGAGCGCCCTAGGCGCTTTTTTCAGCATCAACCGCAACAGCACAACCGCAAGCACGAGCCAGCTCGCGGCAATGCTCATATCAAGTAATTTCAAAAAGACGTCACCCATGATGTTATCCTCCTTTTAAATTTTTACTCTGCCCCCTGCTCCACCACAAAGCTTACAAACTCCGCGCTGTCGGGTACGGGGCACTGCGCCACGGGCGAGTTACCTGAATAACGATAGCTCGGTATTTTCGAAGACTTGTTTGCAACAAACCGCCAGCCGTTATCTGTCTGCTCAAAAAAATATACGTTATCGCCGTCATAAGTTCGCAATATCAATTCACCATCGGATATCTCATAGTTTCCGTGCGCCAGATAACTGCTGAACACCGAATATGAAAAAGAAAAACTGTTATCCTGCTCGCGCAGGGTGACGGTAGGCGTCATTGGGTCGGGAGATTCGAGATATACATACTGACGAAATGTCTTGTCGTCACTATTCGTCACAAGCGTCGTGCCGAACAATTCAAAATGTGCCCGAGCTTGGTCAAGACATCCCTCTTTGTGCTGTTCGACATAAAGCTGCGTGCTCGTCAGCCGCCACAGATACCATGGAAACATTTTTTTAATATCCCCCTGATTATACGAACCGTCCCTCGGTATCTCATAATCCACAAACGAATATTCTCCATTCTTCACATCAAGCGTAATGACCGTCGGTATATGCGAGCCGCATTCGCTCGCAAGAGTGCCGTCGATAAAGGAATATTCGGTATAATACACCACCGCATACACCTTTATGCGGCCGCCAATGCGGCGCGTGCCGAGAATTGTGTGCTCCTCACAGCAAAAATGATCATCCGACTCTCGGTTTCGGTTTTGCTCCAGAATAACGCTCGAAATATAGTCGTCAATATCGACCTCAGTGCCGACAGGGTCAGTCAGAAAACAAACAGCCAACACAGCAAGCGCCACCGACGCCACGACAATGACCCAAAACGCGGGCTTTTTATAGCTCAGTACCGATTTTATCCGGTCCTTGACCCCCACCTCGCCGAACGCCAGTGGGCAGGCAGATATCATTTTTCTCGGTACGCTGCAATTTATCAGTGCCTCGGAATACGGCTTTTTTATGTCAATTCCCAACTGTTTAATGACCTTTTCATCACAAGCAAGCTCGATGTCGCGGCCAAACAATACATATGCCGCCCACATCAGCGGGTTGAACCAGTGCAGCGTCAAAATTACAAAACCAAGCAGTTTCCATACGTGATCGAACCGCTGCAGATGCGCGCGTTCGTGCGCAATGACGAATTCCACGTCCCGCTCGCGCATCGCGGACGGAAGATATATCCTCGGGCGAACGACACCCAGTATAAACGGAGTTCCGATATGGTCGCAAACCCAAATATCATCTCCGGCAGGCATCGCCTCTCTTACCTTATGATGTATACGGAGATAGCTTACCAGCATATAAATCAGCATTACGGCAATTCCGATCAACCAAATGGCAGGCAACACCGCCATGATGTTACCAAATGCATGCTTTGTTTCAACAGCATTGTTTCTGATATATTGATTTACACCCTCGTCTATCATCTCAACCCCAGCATTGACGACGGGGAGCGCCGTTACACCGTCGTTTGTAATGGTATTGGTGCTGGGTATGAGACTGAGCACGCTTTCAATGCTGAACGGGCAGATAAGTCTTATCCCGACAAATGCCCACAGCGCACACATGATAAATTTGGGCGCTTTTTTAAATATGAGGCGCACAAGCAGCACAGCAAGCACGAGCCAGCTCGCGGCAATGCTCATGTTGATGAGCTTGAGCAATATATTTGCCATACTCAGCCCTCCTCATGCTCCGCTATCATGCGGCGCAGATATTCAAGCTCCTCCGCCGTCAATGCTTTTCGGGCGGTAAATGCGGCGAGAAAGGCGGGAAGTGAGCCATCAAACGTCTGCTCGACGAATTTTTCGCTCTGCACGGCGTAAAAATCGGCGCGCGAGACGCGCGAGGTGACCGTTCCCTTGTTATTTTCAAATATTCCCTTATCGCACAGCCGCTTGAGAACGGTATATGTGGTTGACTTTTTCCATTGCAAGCGCTCCTCGGCGAGCTTGACTATCTCGGCGGAGCTGACAGGCTCGCGCTCCCAAATAATATCGGCAAAGCGGGACTCGACCGCCCCAAGCTGCATTTCGTTCATTTATATCATCCTCCAAATTTGGTTTACACGTTGTAGACTAACTATAGTTTACACCATGTAGACCAATTTGTCAAGAGGAAATTTAAAAAATGGGAGGATCAAATCCTCCCATTTTTTTATATTTATTTTTATTCGACTTTTATTCGACCTCGACCACGCCGCCGTCCTTGACGGTTACGGTCATGCCCTCCTTGACATAGCTCAAGAACTCCTCGCCCAGCGAGTCGATAACGGGCATTTTTGTGCTCTCGCCGTCAAGCCATACGTCGGCAAGAATAACGCCCGCGCCCGCGAGCGAATCTATGGGCTGTGAGAACAGCATGCAAGCAGGCTGACGCCCCATGGCGCACGCACAGTAAATCACCAAGCCTCCCGTCGTCGAGCCGATGGTCTGGGGCAGGCACAGCGCCTTGCCCGCCATCTGACGTCCGTACAGATCGGGGTTGTTCTGGTCGCCGCAGGTCGCATTCTTGTCACCGAACTGAAGCGCTTTCTGAAAGGATGCCAGCGTATTGAGTCCGCCGTGCGAAACGAGCGCCTCGGCGCTGACCGTGCCGGGAGCTACGACTCTTCCCTGAAATGTTTTCATTTGCAGTTACCTCCTGTGATCTGCGCGAGTATCTCGTCGTCGGTATAGTAGCGCGCGGTTGTATATGTGCGCAGCTTATTGGACGAGGTAATGACCGGCATTTTGCCGCAAAGCGGGTTGTTCATATACATAAGCGGGCAAATGTAGGACACGATAACGCCCATATTTTTGAGTTTCGCGGCGAAGTCCGTCTTTTCAAACTCGGCAATGACTGCGGGCGACGAGGTAAACACGGTGGGAATGACCACCTTTTTGTTGCCCGTTTCGGCGAGTGCCTTGTCCAGTCTGTCCGTCCAGCTCTTGAGCTGCTCCAGACTCATATGGGGACATCCCATAAAGCAAAGCTTGGGAGTTGCGTCGGCGTTCTTCCAAATGACGGGATAGCTGTCGTAAACGCGCTTCAGCTCTGCGTCGTCAATGACATACACCCGCGCGCCCTCTTTTATCAAGCTCTCGCCCAGCTCTTTGGCATCGGGGGTCAGATTTTCAACGTGATAAAGGCCGACCGCACCGTTAGAAGCCGTCGCCGCACCGAAATCCTTGAGATATGTGCAAGCTGCGTCATCCAGCTCGGTACCCAGCCACTTGTCAAGTCCCTTTATGTAGGGGACCTCCTCCATAACCTTCATGCCGATGGCAGAGCCCAGCAGCTGTGCCTCGGGCTTTTTGCTCGTTTTGATCTCGACTATCCAGGTCGCCTTACGTCCCTCGTCGGTAAGCAAACCGAATTCGGGGACATAGCCCGCGATAGAGCCCATGATATCGATAATGCCGGAATTGCGGTTGCAACGCGCGCCGAGAACCGAGTTTGCATAGACAACAGCGGACGACTCCGCCCAGGAAAGCACCTCGCCGCGCTGCGGCTTGTTGCCGACCTCGTCCATGTAGCAGGTGCAGGTGAAAGCATTGTCGTCGATAAGACCAAGCGACTTGAGCTGTGCCTCGTAGCTGTCCTGCTTTGAGTACATAAATTTATTAAATATCAGCTTTTGCAGAAAGTTTGCGGGAACATTTTTGTCCAGCGGTCGGGGGTCGACCGAAAATTTCTGCCCCGACACCGCACCCGCATCGATGAGCTGCTGCATGAGATCGAAAACGGGCGTCATCATTTTGAGTCCGAACGAGGTCACAAGATGATTGTATTTGCTTGTAACAGGTACAAGTCGCTGCGCACCGAACAGCTCGCCGTAACGCACAACGGTCTCCATGACGCGCGCCTTGACTTCACCCTCGGCACCGTCAAGTATCGCCTGTTGCTCTTTAGTCAGAACCATAATTATACCCTTTCATTATTAAATATATTTCCAAATGGGCGCCGTACGCGAAGCAGGACGGCGCTCATCCACCGAAAGATAAACTTTATTTTTTCTTGCCTTTGGTTTAAAGTTTTGGGATTCCGGAGGACTTTTTCAAAAGTCCTCCGGCGGGGGTGCGGGGGTTAGCCCCCCGCATAATTACAGCTTCATTGCCACATCCCACGCGCCCCAGATAACGGTGCGCAGATTGCCGACAGCTTTTGCGTCACCGATAACGTGAACGCCCTTTGTGGTAAGCGGCGCGGGATTGTAACCGACAGACAAAATCACCGAGTCGGCACTGATGATGCTCGCCTTGCCGTCCTTGTCTACCAGCGTAATAACACCGTCACCTATCTCCTTGACTCCTGTCTCAAGGAATACAGGAACCTTGTTGGTCTTGAAGAAGTCACGGAGATAGCTTGTGTTGGCAAGACAAATGCCCTTAGTGGTGATCAGGTCGTCCTGCATTTCCACAATGGTGGGGCACTTGCCCTGCAAGTACAGCTCATATGCTATCTCGCAGCCCGTCAAGCCGCCGCCGATGACAACAACATTTTTGCCGACCGTCTTGTTTCCCAGCAAAAAGTCAACCGCCTCAACTGCCTTTTCAGCACCGGGGATCGGAATTCTCTTTGCCGTAGCGCCCGTAGCCACAATGACCTCATCGGCGTCAAGCGCGCCCACGTCGGTGACCTCGGTGTTAAGCTTAACTGTAATGGACTCGTGCTTTGCAAGCTCGCGAATATACCACGCGATCAGCGCTCTGTCCTTTTCCTTGAAAGAAGGAGCTGCCGCAGCGATAAACACACCGCCCAGACGATCGCTCTTTTCATAAAGCGTTACGCTGTGACCGCGCTTCGCGCACACCAGCGCCGCCTCCATGCCGCCGATACCGCCGCCGATGACAGCCACCTTCTTTGCCTTCTTGGCAGGCTCTATGTGGTATTTTTTGGACTGCATGGTCTCGGGATTGAGAGCACAGCGCGCAAGACCCATAGTGTCGGTGAGATCCTGCGTGTTCGCATGACCCTTTGAGGACGAGAAGTTGAAGCAGCCTGCGTGACAGCCGATGCAGGGCTTGATGTCCTCAAGACGATTTTCAATAAGCTTTGTGACCCATTCGGGGTCAGTCAAAAACTGACGGGCAACACCAACTGCGTCTATCTTGCCCGCGGCGACCGCCTCAGCGCCCACGTCAGGCTCCATACGTCCCGCGCAAACCACGGGAATATCAACGAACTGCTTGATGTGCGCAACATCCTCGAGATTGCAGTTCTGCGGCATATACATCGGCGGATGCGCCCAGTACCAAGAGTCATATGTACCGTTGTCGGCATTCAGCATATCGTAGCCGGCGTCCTGCAAATACTTTGCCGCCTTCTCCGACTCTTGCATGCCGCGTCCCACCTCGGTGTACTGCTCGCCCGGCATAGCGCCCTCGCAAAAGCCCTTCATTTTGGACTCGACCGAGTAACGAAGCGACACGGGATAGTCCTCGCCGCAAGCCTCTTTTATAGCCTTGACAACCTCGACGGCGAAGCGGTAACGGTTTTCAAAGCTTCCGCCGTAGTCGTCGGTGCGCTTGTTGAAAAATTCAATGGCAAACTGGTCCAGCAGATAGCCCTCATGCACCGCGTGAACCTCAACGCCGTCAACGCCCGCATCGCGGCACAGCTTTGCCGTCTTTGCAAACGCCTCGATGATCTCGTGTATCTGCTCGACCGTCATCTCGGGGCACTCAATATCGTGCGCCCAACGCGAGGGCTGAGGGCTGGGAGATGCCAGCTCATGCGAGGTATCGATAATGGGCTTGATAAGCGCGCGGGTGAACTTGTTTTTGTGCAGCGGAGCTACAAGCTCTGTGATTGCCCACGAACGCCCCATGCCTGCCGTAAGCTGAACGAACAGCTTGGCACCGGTCTTATGTATCTCGTCCATAAAGACCTTGAGCTCTTCAAACATCTTGGGATTCTGCCACAGCCATTTACCCCAGAATGTGTCGCGCAGAGGTGCGATGCCGGGAATTATCAGACCAACATTGTTGTTGGCACGCTCGAGAAATAGCTTTGCGGCCTCCTTGTCGAAATGGCAGCCGCCAAGCTCGAACCATCCGAAAAGTGAGGTTCCGCCCATCGGACACATGACAATGCGGTTTTTGATCTCGACATTGCCTATCTTCCAGGGCGTAAACAGCGCCGCGTAGCGAGGGTCTGTTGTTTGCATAACAAAGCTCCTTTTATATTGATTAAAATGTTTACACGACAGTTTGTTGTAAAAACAACATTTATTTTACCACATTTCGCCGACATTGTCAACCGTTTTGAATAAATAAGTAGGGCGGGGGCTCTGCTCCCGCCGCCAAAAACGCGCAAATCTGTTGTCGCGGCGGGAGCAGAGCCCCCGCCCTACGCCGTACAATGAAATTTGCCCGCCGACATGAAGTCAGCGGGCGTTCGGTTTATGTCGCAGCAAATGGGAGCCGTGGTTTCCGTGCTTTATTCATTCTGTCCCCCGGCACTCTGGTGTTGTCATGTTTTCCTCCTTTAATTTCGCAACTTATCGGTTGCATTATAATAATTATAGCAACTTATTGGTGGAATTTCAAGTGCAACTTATCGGTTGCATGATATAATCTATGTATTGAACAAAATTAAAGGCCGAAAAGCCTCGAAAATCGGAGGTGCTTTATGCATTTTTACCAACGGCTGAGAGATATGCGCAACGACAGGGACAAAACGCAGGAGGACATAGCGAAAATTTTGGGCACCGCCAGACAGCAATATGCCAAATACGAAACGGGTGCTCAAGAATTGCCCATGCATCATTTTATAACCTTAGCAAAATATTACAACGTCTCGCTGGATTACCTCGCAGGACTCACCGACACGCCGAAAAAATTGTTTTGATATGCAAACACCGCGCGCGTCTCAACAAATCGTTCTGTAGTGGTCGGCGCCGTCCCTACTCCATTGTTTCATCCAAAAATTTATAAAATGGGATTTTACCAAAGCCTCTCCCATAGGGAGAGGTGTCGCGGCTTGCCGCGACGGAGAGGGTGTTTATTAGCATCGATCTTACCCTCTCAGTCGCCTTTGGCGACAGCTCTCCCCCAGGGAGAACCTATTTATGGTGGCGTTCGCAATAGCCTTTCCCTTGAGGATGAAGAAAGGATGAGGTGTAACCACCGCAGGTGGCGTTTGTTTATATGCCGAACGGATGCTCCGCATCCTACACCTCATCAGTCACCGCGGCGCCGCGCTTACGCTTGCTTGCGGTGACAGCTTCTCCTCAAGGAGAAGCCTATTTATGGTGGCGTTCACCCTTAATTAGCCTTCTCCGGCGGAGAAGGCTATTTGTGACACCCTAAAATTAATTATCCGCCGACATGACGTCGGCGGATAATTTTTACCATATATAAATTATATCCTGAATGCGTTTTCCACCGCGACCGAGCAAATAATGCCGCCCGCTTCGGTGGTAAGACCGTATTCGCTGTTGACGCTGTTCATTATCTGCGGACAAATACCGACAGGCGCAAGAATGGCGATGATCTCCTTTTCGTCATCCATATGAATGTCAGTGAACTGCTCAAATTCACCCGCGCCCGCAAGTCTGCCGCGAATGACCGTTCCACCCGTAGCTCCCGCCGTTTTGGCACACGTCATGACCTGCTCCGAATATCCCCGGTTTACCGACATAAGTATCAAATTATATTTGTTTTCGCTCTTTGACATATCCACATTCGCTCCTTTTTCGTTATTTGCCGTAGCGGTTCTTGACAAAACCGCCGCCGAAAGTCTGTTGATCGCCGAAAGCGGCAGAACCATTGTAAGTCCTCTGTACTTTGAGGCGCCGCCGGGATGGCTCTCCGTCTCTGCTATCATACCGTACACCGCGCGCCGCGGCGCCAGGCTTATGACAATATCCTTGTCGTTACTGCTCAGACCGAAAAGATCCATCATCTCGGAGGGCGCCGTGCCGTGTCCGACGGTCTGCAAATGAAAGGTTATGTTCTTTTTCTTCATCATTTCGATGAACGACTTACTTTTTCCGCGCTCGATTATCGAGATCAGCAATAAAATACGGTCAAGCTCTGTTTTGTTCATATCGTGCTGTCCTCACAGTCATAGTACATAATATCGTTGTCGATGCTGACAAGCACCCGTCTCGCCTTGCGGATCATGCTGCGCTGCTTGACGCGGGCGCTAAGACCCATGACCTGTATTGTGATAAGCGGCGTCATGGCTACCAGCGCAACGACGCCGAAAGCGTCCTGCATGACGTTGCCGCCGAGCACCTCGCAGGCACCGAGCGCAAGCGGCAGAATAAACGCCGTTGTGAGCGAGCCGCTGGCAACTCCGCCCGAGTCAAAGGCGATTCCCGTATAAATGGGCGGTACAAAAAACATTATGATAAGCGATATCGAATAGCCGACTATCAGAAAAGGAAGTATGGATATACCCGTGATAACGCGCAGCATTGATATACCGACCGAGACCGCAACGCCGACAGACAGCGCCAGCTCCATAGCCCGCTGAGAAATTGCGCCGTTGGTGACCTCCTCAACCTGCTTTTTAAGCGAATGAACGGCGGGCTCTGCCGTCACTATAAAATATCCCACGACCATGCCCACGGGGATAAGCCAGTATTTTGCTCCGCTTTGCGCGATCTCCGCGCCGATCAGCTTGCCCGCAGGCATAAAGCCCACGTTTGCTCCCGTGAGGAAAAGCACGATGCCGATATATGTATACAAAAGGCCGAAGCTGATCTTTATCATCTGCCGCGCCTGAAATCTGCGCGTCAGCAGTTGGAATAACAAAAATATTCCGATAACGGGCAAAAAGGACATAAAGACCTCCTTGCCGTATTCGGGGATGCCCCGCATAAGTGCCAGAAAAGCATCCTTTGTTGTCTCGGCGACGGCAACAACAGCACTGCTCGTCTCGGGCTCGGGCTTGAAGCAAATGCTCAGCACCAAAACAGCCAAAACAGGTCCGATACTGCACAACGCGATAAGACCGAAGCTGTTGTCGGAGGAATTTTTCTTGTTGCCCTGCGCCGCCATGCCCGCGCCGAGCGCAATAATAAAGGGAACGGTGACGGGCCCCGTTGTAACTCCGCCCGAATCAAAGGCGGTCGCCACAAAATCGTCCGACACGAAAAAGGCGAGTATCATCGCCGCTACATAAAATATGAGCAACAGTCTTGCGAGTGGTATATTTTTCCGCGCTCTGATAACAGCAACCGCCAGAAAGACGCCCGCACCAATGGCAACGCACCAGATAAACACAGCGTTGGGTATTGACGGCACCTGCTCCGCAAGCACCTGCAAATCAGGCTCGGCAACCGTGACCAACACTCCGAGCACAAGACATATTATAGCAGGGATGACGATGCGCTTGTGTTTTCCCAGCACGACACCTATGCTCTCGCCCAAGGGCTCCATGGATATTTCCGAGCCGATGGTAAAAAGACTCATGCCGAGTATCAAAAGAAAGGTTCCGAAAATGAACAGCACCAGCACGCCCGCGTTAATTGGCGCTATGGTAACGCTCAAAACAAATACAATCGCCGCGATGGGCAAGACCGAGCCAATTGATTCGGTCAAAGCACTTTTTAATTGCCTCAAGAAATCCTCCACTTCTATCTCTTACGATGTATCGATGATAATTAGTTGTTAATTATAATTATATACGACATGTATGAAGAGGCTGTGAATTAAATGTGTACGATGTGATAAATCCAAAATTATTTTTCGCGTCAAGCACACAAAAAACGCCCGCCGACAAACATCGGCGAACGTTTTTGTGTTACCGCATGAAATTTAAATTCTGCCCAATACCGTCATGAGCGGGACAGGGTCGTTTGCCGTGATGAGGTCGGCGCCGTGCTCGATAGCGTAGCGAACATCCGCCTCGTTGTCGGCGCAATACATGTGCATGGGCATTCCCTTTGCCGCGTAAATGGGCAGAATTTCGGAACGCATGATGCGCATATTTATGCCGATCTCGTCGTAATAATTATAAGAGTCCTCGACAAACTCGTGCATCTGGAAATCGGGATAACCCATGGTGCGACCGTTGTATTTCGTCTTTATGTACTTGATGATGCGAGCGTTAAAGGCGTAGAAATAGCAGGTATCGAAAAAGCCGTATTTTTTGAGCAGGGCGACCGTCAGGTCGACATTTTCCTCGGTATACTCCTTGATCTCAACGCCAAGCTTTATGTCGGGACGCTTAGCGGCGCAAAGCTGCAGTGTCTGCTCCAGCGTGGGAACACCAATGCCCTGCCCTTTAAACTGATCCCCGAACTTTGCCTCGTAGCAGGCGTCCAGCTCGCACACCTCGGCATATGTCATGTCGCGCAGATGACGGTCGACACCGCAGGTGCGGCGGCAGTTTCCGTCATGCATGAGCACGGGCACCTTGTCGCTCGTCAGCCAGACATCGAACTCCATTGCGTCAACGCCAAGCTCCAGGGACGCCTCGTAAGATATGAGTGTGTTTTCGGGGTATTTCGCGCAGTATCCGCGATGACCCTCGACCAATATGTTTTTCATGTAAATAAAGCTCCTTTTAGGTGGTTAAAAAAGTATAACACATTCCACCGCAGTTTTCAAGCATTTAGGATAAAAATAACGGTTAAACATATATTTTGAATAAAACTCTTGACAGAACGGTAAACTTTATGATATAATCAAGAAGTTAATGGGATGTCGCCAAGCGGTAAGGCACTAGACTTTGACTCTAGCATTCGTCAGTTCAAATCTGGCCATCCCAGCCAACACAAAAGGCACCCATATGGGTGCCTTTTGTGTTGGCTGGGATGGCTGTTAAGTGAAATGACACCCCAAAACTCGAAGCGTTTTGCGGAAATGTTCAAATCTGGCTCGTCACCGTTTATATGTACTTATTTGCGGTGTCGGGATTCGAACTTGCGAAACGTTTGAGATATAATGAACGAAATCAGAAAGGCGGCGAAAACCTTGAAATATTGGCCTACATATGTTACAATATATAAAAACCACACGGAGGTATTGATATGCCCAAGCTCTCACGCTCCGACGCGCTTTTTCTGACCTTGAAGATATTTCTGTCACTTGCTGTTATCGCCGCTGCCCTCATTGTCGGCTTTTTCCTTTTGATATTCATGTCCTTCGGCGGCATCTGGACGATAACCATGATACTGAGCCTTTTTATACTTCCTCTGCTGCTACCGCTGATCTGGCTTAATAAGAAAAAGCGGTATCTTGTGGGCTACGGCTCTTATGTTTTGTGCTTTGCGATCCTGCTCGGCACTCAGCTTGGTATTCGAGCCTACAACAACTCCATAACCATCGACACCGCGCCCGCCATAAATGTGCACGAATACATGCCCTTTGATGAGGGCTCCAAAATAGTAAAGATAGACAGTCAAACACTCAGCTTTGACGGGGTTCCCGAGCGACTGCTCCCCAAGATCGACGGTGCGGCGGCGGCATTTCCCGTTTATTCTGCCTTTGTGCACGCGGTCTACCCCGACACGGTAGGCTTTAACACCAAAGACGGAGCTTTTGTTTACAACAATACTGTATACGGCTACCGCGCGCTCGGCGAGAAAGCGACCGACATTTTCATCGGTGCGGCGCCTTCCGAGGAGCAGGTCGAGAATGCGCGGCAGCTCGGCACCACCTTTGAATACACGCAGATAGGCTCGGAGGCCTTTGTTTTCTTTGTCCATCGCGACAACCCGATAGAAAGCCTCTCCGTCGAGCAAATAAAGGGAATTTACTCAGGCGAGATAACCAATTGGAGCGAGGTGGGCGGCAAAAATGAAAAAATAGTTGCCTTTCAGCGCAACGAGGGCAGCGGAAGCCAAAGCATGCTCATTCGCTTTATGGCCGGAACGCCCATTATGCCGCCCGACACTCAGACATCCGTCGGCGGGATGGGAGACATTATCGAGGAAGTCGCCGATTACAAGAACAAGTCTACCTCCATCGGCTTTTCTTTCCGCTTTTATGTTGAGGGCATCATTAAAAATCCCGACATAAAAATGATAGCCATCGATGGTATTGCACCTACCGTTGAAAACATAAAAAACGGCTCATATCCTATAATAGCGCCGGTTTATGCCGTAACGTACAAGGACAATCCCAATCCAAACGTGCAAAAGCTGATCGATTGGATGCTGTCCGAGGAGGGGCAGTATATTATCGAGCAGTCGGGCTATGTAGGAGTCGGCAACTGAACCGCAATTTAATGCTATAATAATGAGAAAGGAACATTATGAGCTCCGATACAAAAAAAGCCGTTGTCACAACGGAAAATGAAATATACACAGTTGATATTGGCACGCGTCTTGATGCCGCGCTCGGTCTGCCGCTGGCTTGCGGCGGGCACGGCAGGTGCGGAAAATGCAAGGTTACCGCTCACGGCTCGCTCTCGCCGCTCAGCGAAAGCGAACAGCGTCTTTTGACAGCGCAAGAGATAGCGGACGGCGTGCGGCTCGCCTGCCGCGCCAAAATCATGGGCAACTGTCGGGTTGAAAAATACGCCCCCCACACCCCGGACCTTAAAATAATGCTTGACGGCACTGCGGCGTCGCATACCTGCCTCCCTGCTTTCAAAAAATACGCAATTGCTATCGATATCGGCACTACGACGCTTGCCGCGCGGCTTTACGACACGAACGGCAAGCTGATAGGCGAGGGCGGAGGCAAAAATCCGCAAGTTGCGTGGGGCGCGGACGTCGTTTCGCGCATCGAGGCGTCGGTGGGCGGACAAAAAGACGCGCTGGCACGCAGCATCCGAGACGCCGTGGACAAGCTAATACAAGAGCTGGCAAGCTCTGCCGGCATCTGCACGCAGGACATCGACGGACTTGTGATCACGGGCAACACAGCGATGCTTGTTTTTCTCACGCGCGGGGACGCCGAGCCCATGTCGCACGCGCCATTTTGCCCCGAGGAGCCTTTCGGCAGAGTGCTGACCGCCGGGGAGCTGGGACTCACCTCTCTGCATCCGGATACGCAAATATATCTGCCTCCCTGCATCTCGGCATTTGTGGGGGCGGACATGCTTTGTGCTGTTTTGGCGGTAAATATGTGCGAGTCCGACGAAACATCTCTGCTCTCGGACATAGGCACCAACGGCGAAATGGGGCTGTGGCACAACGGCGTATTGCGCGTATGCTCGACCGCCGCAGGCCCCGCGTTCGAGGGCGCTATGATCGAAATGGGCATGAACGGTTCTGCGGGAGCTGTTGACCATGTCACGCTTTGCAACGGCAAGCCGGCGGCTCATGTCATCGGAGAATGCGCGCCGGTCGGCATCTGCGGAAGCGGACTTATTGACGCTGTCGCGTGTCTGCTCGACTGCGAAGAGCTGGACGAGAGCGGCTATCTCGAGGACGGCAGTGCAGTGATAACCCCGCCCGTCATACTGACGCAAAAGGACATACGCATGGTACAGCTTGCAAAAAGCGCGATCTGCGCGGGAATCACCACGCTGATCTCGGCGGCGGGCATCGACGGACGTGATATAGACAAATTTTATATTGCGGGCGGCTTCGGCAGCTATCTCAACATAAAAAATGCGGGCAGGATCGGACTTGTTCCGCCCTCACTGACAGACAGGGCGACCGCCGTCGGGAACGCCGCGCTCGCAGGCGCCTCCATGCTCTTGCTTGACACATCTCTGCGCCGCAAGGCTCTTGACATGAGCAAAAATGCGACGCTCACCGACCTTGCCTCAAGTCCCGTATTTTCCGAAGCTTATATGCGCGGAATGCGGTTTTGATATTTTTTTGATAAAAGTCGCCCTTCGGGCGGCTTTTTAACATTTCGTAAACATTTCCCAAACAAAACGCAAAAATCAGCGGTGTATAATACGGGTACTAAAATAAAGAAAGCAGGCTTTTATGGAAAATAATAAGGTATTCACCTATCGGTATTCCGCCAAGCAAAATGCCGAGGTTGAAAATATCAGAAACAAGTATATACCCAAGCAGGTCAGCAAATTGGATATGCTGAAAGAGCTTGACCGTCGGGTACAAAACGCAGGGCTTGTTCAAAGCTTAGTGCTCGGCATCATCGGCTGCCTGATCTTCGGCGTCGGAATGTGCTTCGCTCTTGATGTGTTCGCGGGGCAAGACTTTATGGCTGTCATCTTGTGCATTTTGGGAGCGGCCATCATGATTCCCGCATATCCTGTTTACCGACACATTTACGAAAAAACAAAAGCGGAGCTTACCCCCGAAATTTTGAGACTGTCGGGTGAGCTCATGAAGCAAAAAAATTAAAGCGAGGAAAAGAGACTTAAAATGAACGCCATTGAAATCCGAAATCTATCGAAAAGCTTTCGCGGAATGTATGCCGTCGATAGTCTAAATATGACCGTACCCGTCGGAGCGATCTACGGCTTTATCGGCGAAAACGGCAGCGGAAAGTCCACAACCGAAAAGCTCATATGCGGACATCTCGTTCCGGACGGAGGCGAGATCAAGCTGTTTGGAAAGGATTATACAGACGCGGGCGTCCGAGTCAGGGTCGGTGCGCTGATCGAAAATGCGGGCTGCTTTCCCGGCTCGAGCGTGTATCAGAATCTGATGATGCAAGCCATCAACCTCAATCTTGAAAACCGCGACGAGGAGATCGCACGTGTGCTCAAAACAGTTCGCATGGAGGACTCGGCGAACATCAAATTTAAAAGCTGTTCGCTCGGCATGAAGCAGCGCATAGGCATTGCCATGGCGCTACTCGGCGACCCCGCCCTGCTCATTCTTGACGAGCCCATCAATGGCCTTGACACCGACGGAATGCGCATCATGCGAGAGATCCTCGTAGATATTACCAAAAATTACGGTTGTACCGTGCTTATCTCCTCTCACATTCTCGGCGAGCTTGAAAAGATCGCAACTCATTACGGTATCATCCGTCAGGGCAAGATGATCATGGAAATGTCCGCCGAAGAGCTGGAGGGCAGAGCCCGCGTATTCGTATCGCTCAAGACAAGCGATATGGCGGGTGCCAAGGCGGTTCTGAAAGCAAAATACGGCGTCGTCAAGCAAGAGGACGAGTATCTTCGCGTGTACGATGTGGAGGATACCGAAAGCATAGTTGAATATCTGCTTCAAAACGGGCACGTTGTCAGCGAGATCAAAAAGAACAAGATTGGTCTTGAGGAATACTACATTGAACTGATGTCACGTCCTACGGACGGCAAGGAGGCGAAATAAAATGACTCGCGAATTAAAATTTGACTCCCCGAGCTTTGTTCAAAGACTCAAGGGCATGCTCGGCGTGGATTTTTACCGTCTTTTCCACACTCCGCTGTTTTATATTTTTCTCGCCATTGCCGCCGTCATTCCCGCAATGATACTCGGCACAATGGGCGCTGAGGGCGCAGAACAGCTTTACACCAACACCTGGCACATAATCGCCGCACCGACGCCGCTTTATGTGGTAAACGGCATTGCCGAATACGCCAACATGAACATGGTATTCATATTCGGCGGTATCATGGTGTCTGTCTTTATCGGGCACGACTATAAGTCCGGTTATGTAAAGCAGTTGTTCACCACCCACGCTAAAAAGCAGGACTATATGATATCAAAATCCCTCACCTGTGCTTTCGCCATGGCTTGTATGTGCATCACTTATCTGCTCGGAGCGGTTGGCGCGGGCTTGTTTGCGGGCACATCCTTTGAGATAAACGTCGGCTCGCTGATCTGTGCCGTTCTCGGAAAAATGATCATGAGCCTCGGCTGGGCCAGCCTTTATACCTTTCTCAATGTTATCTTCCGTAAATTCTTCGGTATTTCGATCGCGTCGTCCTTCTTTTTCGGCACGGGCATTCTCATCATCGGCGCGGCGGCAATACTCGGCAACAATTCCCTGCTCAACATATTCCTGTACGGCTCGTCGGTCTATGCTTGCCTGTCCGCCAACATTGTAACCGTGCTTGTATGCCTTGTTTGCTCGGTAGCGTGGGCAGTTATTTATAACGTCCTCGGCACAAAGCTGCTTTACGCGAGCGACGTATATTAAAAGGAGGCGGCACAAATGAATGCAATAGAAATCAGAAATTTAACCAAAAGCTTCGGCCCCAAGCAAGCCGTCTCGGGACTTAACATGACCGTTCCCGAGGGCGCAATTTACGGCTTTATCGGCGAAAACGGCTCGGGTAAATCCACGACCGAAAAGATCATATGCGGACTCATTCATCCGAGCGGAGGAACGGTCAAGCTGTACGGCAAGGACCATACCGACGCCGACGTGAGAGCCGGGGTCGGCGTGCTGATCGAAGCCCCCGGATGCTTTCCCAACTACAGCGTATGGAACAATATGATGCTCCAGGCCGCCAATCTCGGCATCAAGAACGCCGAGCAAGAGGTCGTCAAGGTTCTCAAAACGGTGAGAATGGAGGGCGCGGCATCAAATAAATATAAAAACTGCTCACTCGGCATGAAGCAGCGTATCGGCATTGCCATGGCTCTGCTCGGCAATCCGTCTCTGCTTGTACTTGACGAACCGATCAACGGTCTGGACGCCGACGGCATGCGCATCATGCGAGAGGTGCTTGTGGATGTTACGAAAAACGGATGCACCGTCGTTGTTTCCTCGCACATTTTAGGCGAGCTTGAAAAAATAGCAACTCATTACGGCATCATCCGCGGCGGAAAAATGCTGTGCGAGATGACCGCCGAGCAGCTTGAAGCAAGCTGCCGCACCTATACGGCGCTTCAGGCAAAGGATATGAGTCGCGCAAAGGCGCTGCTCGCCTGCAAATACTCCCGAGTAGAGCAGGATGAGGCGGGATACATTCGTGTTTACGATGCCCCCTCTCCCGAGGAGATAGTTACTCACCTTTATGAAAACGGCATTCTTGTCAGCGAGATCAAAACCGACAAGATCGGCCTTGAAGAATACTATATCGACTTAATGAAGGAGGGCAAATAATATGCAAACAACAATTGAACGCAACACTTTCGGCAAAAGACTCAAAACAATGCTGAAAGTAGACTTCCGCAGAATGTTTACCATGCCGCTCCTTTACATTCTTGTGGGTGCCTGCCTCCTGATGCCCATCGCCATACTTGTTATGACGACTATGATGGACGGCGCCGTCTCGGTCGACCCGACAACGGGAGTGGAGACTGTGATCGAGGGCTTTGACAGCGTCTGGCAGATAATCGGCTCGGTCAGCGGCGATGCAGCCGTCGGAACGCAGGACGCGGCGGCCGGCATGAGCCTCACATCCATGTGCAACATCAACATGCTGTATTTCGCAATAGCCGTTCTTGTTTGCATCTTCGTTGCCGAGGACTTCAGAAGCGGATATGCAAAAAATCTGTTTACTGTCCGCGCAAAAAAGACCGATTACGTCACGTCAAAGACGCTGGTCTGCTTTGTCGGCGGCGCGCTGATGATACTTGCCTTTTTCGTCGGTTCTCTGCTCGGCGGCGCCATCTCGGGACTTCCGTTTGACATGGTAGGCTTCTCTGCGGCGGAGCTTGTGATGTGCGTTGCCTCAAAGGTGATACTTGCGGCGGTGTTCGTTCCGATATATCTTGTTATGAGCGTCGCGGCAAAACAGCGGCTTTGGCTGTCGCTCGTTCTGTCGATGATGGTGGGAATGTTCCTTTTCATGATGATACCCATGCTCACACCGCTCAATGCGGGACTCATGAATGTCTTGCTGTGCCTCGCGGGCGGAGCACTGTTCGGCGTAGGCCTCGGAGCGATCAGCAATACAATATTAAGAAAAACAAGCTTGGTATAAGCCTTGAGGAGCTGTCTCAAATTTGAAATTTGAGACAGCTCCTTTTTTTGAGCTTGCCGCAAGTCATTCGACAAAAATGCGATTGACACGGCATATTTATTGTGGTACAATGAAACTACTGTAATTTGATTGATATCATCTTAAACCAAAAGGAATGAAGCGTCATGAAAAGAATTCTCGAGAAAAAAGGCTTTATCTGCGACATGGACGGCGTTATCTATCACGGCAACCGTCTGCTTGACGGCGTTACCGAGTTCGTCCACTGGCTTACCGAAAACAACAAAAAATTCGTATTTCTGACAAACAGTCCCGAGCGCACCCCGCACGAGCTTTCCATGAAGCTGGAACGCATGGGGCTTTCGGTCTCTGCCGACCATTTTTACACCAGCGCTATGGCGACGGCGGAGTTTTTGTCTGCCCAGATGCCGGGTTGCACGGCATATGTCATCGGAGAGGCCGCGCTTTCCAAGGCGCTTTACGACCACCGGATATATATGAACGACGTCAACCCCGACTATGTGGTCGTCGGAGAGACGCGCACCTACAGCTTTGAAAAAATAGAAAAAGCCATAGCTCTTGTCAACAAGGGTGCCAAGCTGATCGGAACCAACCCCGACACCGTCGGCCCCACCGAGCACGGCATCATGCCCGCCACGGGCTCGCTCATGGCGCCCATTGAGATCGCCACGGGCAAAAAGGCATATTTCGTCGGCAAGCCCAACCCTCTCATGCTCCGCCACGGCCTGCGCATGCTGGGCTGTCACAGCGAGGAGATCGCATTTATCGGCGACCGCATGGACACCGATATCATCGCGGGCATTGAATCCAATGTGGACACCGTCCTGGTGCTTTCGGGCGTTACCGCAAAAGAGGATATCGACCTCTTCCCCTACCGCCCCAAGTTCGTGATGGATGGCGTTGGCGACATCATAAAACCGCAATAATTAAAAAACTTTACTTCGGGAGATTAAAATGTCCATCGCAAAAGTCAAAGAATTTTTCACATCTTATGGCATTGCCGACCGCATACTGGAATTTGAAGTTTCCAGCGCGACGGTCGAGCTCGCCGCCGCGGCACTTCACTGCGAGCCCTGCCGCATTGCCAAATCGCTTTCGTTTTGCATCAACGGCGCGCCCATTCTGGTTGTCGCGGCGGGCGATGCCAAGGTTGACAACCACAAATACAAGACCCGGTTCGGCACAAAAGCCAAAATGCTCGACCGCGAGCAGACCGCCGAGCTTATCGGACATGCTGTCGGCGGTGTTTGCCCGTTTGCTGTCAACGACGGCGTGACGGTCTACCTTGACGAGTCGCTCCGTCGATTTGACACGGTATTCCCCGCCTGCGGAAGCAGTAACAGCGCTATCGAGCTGACCATTCCGGAGCTTGAAAAATATTCCGGTTTTGCTTCGTGGGTCGACGTGTGCAAGCTGCCCACCGACGCCCAAGCTCCCACACCTTAACAAAAGCAGGAGAACAGTTTCATTATGTACGAACTTATGCTCGACACCGCCAATCTCGACGAGCTGCGCGCAGGACTTACCGCATGGCCCATCGTCGGCGTCACCTCCAACCCAAGCATTCTGAAAAAAGAGGGTAATATTGACCTCTACGCCCGCCTTGCCGAAATAAAAGCGCTGTGCGGCGACGGCAAAAGCCTGCACGTTCAGGTCGTCTCGAACACTACCGAGGACATAATAAAAGAAGCGCTCTGCATTCTCGACCGCCTCGGACGCGACATCTACATAAAAATACCTGTCAGTGCCGCAGGACTTCCAGCCATCAAGCAGCTCGCCGCCGATGGCGTGCTCATCACCGCAACCGCAATTTATTCTACCTTTCAAGGCATGCTCGCCACGCTTGCAGGCGCGAAATATCTTGCCCCCTATTACAACCGTATGCAAAACAACTGCACCGACCCCCGCACGGTCATCCGCGAGCTGCGCGATTTCATCGACGGCGCGGACAGTGACACCAAAATACTCGCCGCCAGCTTCAAAAACGTCGCTCAGGTGACCGACGCATTTGCCGCGGGCGCACACAGTGCCACCGTCAGCACCGACATCATAAAGTCGGCGCTCGGTATGGCGAGCATTGACGCCGCCGTCGAGGCTTTTGCCAAGGATTTTTACGCCATCCACGGCGAGGGGCAAACAATGATGACAATATAAAAAGTGGCTGTCTCAAATTGTAAATTTGAGGCAGCCACTTTTTATATTTAATTCAAATAAACCGATTAAACCACATAAGTATCTCGGCGCGCATGACGGGCGAGATCTTATGCGCTACGCCCTCCATCATGTGCAGCTCGATATATGAGCCCGAGCGGCGAACGGAATTGACAAACTCCTCCACCATAATGGGGTCAACCGTAGTATCCGCCGTTCCCTGCCATATCTTGATGGGACAAGGTGGAATAGTGACGCGCTTGCCGTCCGCACCTATAAAGGAACGGATGCGGTAAGGATTGAAGCCGATAGTATTCGCCTCGCACCATTCGTCCGTCGGAAAACGGTAAATATCGACGATGCGGTCATGTGTGCTGGGCTTGCCCTCGGCATGCGCCGTTTTGTCCCAGGTGCCTATGCAATAGTGGCCATCAACCGTAACACCATCCATGTTCAACCGGGGATAAAACATACCAATTGCTGTCACAATGCCGGGAAAGGTGTGCGCGAAATTCATCGCTGTATGCCCGCCCATCGACGCACCCGCCACCAGCACGCTCTCGGAAAGGTTAAAATGCTTGATGGCATAGCGATAAGCCTTATAAGCGGCAAATAAATGCTCGGGGCAGCCCATCGTCAGCCCGTGCGGCTCGGCGCCGCAAACATCCAGCGCGGCATAGCCCGCTTCGATGCACTCCTCGACATAATTCACACCACCGATCAGGTTCTCCGCTTCACATACGCGGCCACCCGCGCCGTGAAAGGACAGTATCAGAGGTGTTTGCTCTCCCGTCTCGCTGTAGTTATCGGGCAAGCAGAGCACGCATTCGCACTCCGCGGGCTGTTCACGATCCAGCACCTCATGTGCTGTCGACCCGCTGACATCGCGAAAACGGTTAAATGTGACTGTAAAATAGATATATTCCCGCTCCCGCGCGCCCTTGATCAGGCCACCCTTTCGGGAGCTTGGAACCATTGTTTTTCTGATTTCCACGATGCGCTCCTTTGCTTTTATAAGCCTGACTCTCCGATTTTATTTGTTCTTCATGAGATCGCGGATCTCGGCGAGCAGCTTGGCCTGCTCGAGAATGCTGGCGTCAAGCGCAGCCTGCTTCTCGGCGGCGAGCTTTGCAGCCTCGGCGGCTGCCGCTTTCTCGGCTTCTGCCTTTGCCTTTGCCTCCTCAGCCTTTGCGGCTTCCTCGGCGAGCTTCTTAGCCTCGAATTTCTTTCTGATGCCCGTGATAATGCGAACAAGCAGGAAAACGCAGAAGGCTGTGATCAAAAAGTCAAGTATAGTCTGCAACCATGTGCCCCAGAGGATCGCAACCTCAGCGGTCACGACCGCGCCCGACTCGTCAAGCACAGCAGGGGTAATGACGGTCTTGATAGCGTCAAGTCCGCCCTTTTTCATGAATATGTTGACTGCGGGGTTGATGATGTTGTTGACAAGTCCGGTAACGATCTTGCTGAACGATCCGCCGACTACAACACCGACTGCCATATCAACCACGTTGCCGCGGGTGATAAACGCTTTAAAATCTTTCCAAAATGTACTTTTTTTCTTTGCCATTTTAAGTCTCTCCTTTTCGGATATATTGTTATACCGACATTTTACCACATTATCCGCAATATATCAAGATGTTTTTGCATAAAAAGCACGCATCAAAAAATTTCATTTTTCGGTTCTATCTACATCCCGTCCGATGCGGCGCGGAAATCGGGTGACAGCAGAGTAAAATTATTGCCCTTGAAATCGATCAATCCCTCGCGGCGCATTCTCCCCAGCTCGCGCGACAGCGCACTGCGGTCGGTGCCCAGATAAAATGCCATGTCCTCACGGTCAAACGGCAATGCAAAGCTGTCCGAGCCGCTTTGCGCGGCAAACTGCGACAGCAGGGCGTTTATTTTTGAACGGATGGTCAGCTGGGATAAAATTTGTATGCGGTCGTTCATGGCGAGCGCGCGTGCGGCAAGCATGGAGGTAAAACGGAAGGACAGCGCGGCGACATCGGCATCCGCAAGCGAGGCAGGGTCGGCAAGGCGGGCGGGCGACAGCCACATAACACGGCAAGCATCTACAGCCACGATATAAACGGGCGAAAGTCTGCCCAGATACGCCAGCGACTCACCAAATGTGTCGCCCGCGCCGACATTTGCCATTATCATGTGATGACCGTCACGGTCATCGCGCAATACCTGCACCTGCCCCTCCAGTACCAGTCCGAATGCGGGCATGGGAGACGCGACAGGCACAAGAAACTCGCCGCGTACATAGCTTTGCTCGCGAGCGGCGAGCAGGGACAGTGCTCTCTCGAGGGCGGCGTCATCCAGACCCGCAAAAAGCCGACAGCGGCGAAGTATTTTTTTGTTCATAGCGACCTCCGGGCGTTTTAATAATAATATTTTACCACATTTGCGTTGCAGTTGCAACAAAAAATGCGATATTTCATCGCGAAGATGGCATAACGGGGATATTGTTGCAATAAAAAATACAAATAGCCCGCTGACAAATGTCAGCAGGCTATCTTTTTTACAGCACGTCCTTGATGGGTCTGTTTTTGTATTTTCCTCGTGTGAAGTCGGGTACGTTCTGCGGCGCGCCACCGTTTTGGATTGACTGCTCGCTCAGATATGTAATGCTCATCCAAGCCGCCATATCGTAAACGTCGATGGGCATCTCGCCGCCCTCGCGCAGTGCCTTGACAAAGGCGCGGAACTCAACACCGTCCATGCCGCCATGACCCGATTTTTTGCCCTCCTCGCTCATCTGCTTCCACGACTCGGGCAGATACTGTTCCTCATAATCGCGGGCGTTGTTCTGATATGTCAGATAATTGCGCGGCGTATCGAACCACTCCTCCATGCCGTCCAGATAAACTATATTATTGCCCATTTCGTACATGCCGCGCGTGCCGCGAACGGTAAACTCACGGTTGTAAAAGCGCGGAAGTGATGCGTCAAGGCGCAGAGTTATTGTCTCGCCGTTTTCGCAGGTGATCAGCGTGGTCACGATATCGCCCTGAAGTACAGTCTCGCCGACGCGGTTGGGGTTTATCGTGTCGCGGTTGCGTTCGACATAGTCGGCAAAGCCGCGCGCCTTGCTTGCAACCGACACCAGCGACACCATGCGGTTGCCGCGGTTGATACCCAACAGCTTTGCAATGGGACCCAGCTCGTGCGTCGGGTAGTTTTCGCAGTTATGGTCGCGGTAGTAAGACAGACGATAATGTCTGTTCTCCTCACTGCTGAGTATTTCCCGCCGCAGGTCATGCGCATACGAGCCGGCGCAATGCACTATCTCGCCGAAAATACCGGCGCGCGCCATTGCCGTTGCGAGCAGCTCGCTTTTATTGAAGCAGCAGTTTTCCATAAGCATGATGCGGGTGCCTGTCCGCTCATAAGTATCGACCAGCCGCCAGCAGTCCGCCTCGCAATAAGCGCCGCCGACCTCAACTGCGGGCACTATGCCCTGCTCCATGCACCACACTGCCATGTCTATATGTGTATCCCAGCCTGTAGAGATCAGCGCCGCGTCGGGGCGTGACTCGGTGAGCACCGCCTGCCAGTCGGTGCCGCAGACGGGTGTATAGGTGCTGTTTTCGGCAGCATATGCGCGTGCGCGCTCGACTCGGTCGTCATAAACATCGCAAAGACCTACTATCTCCACGCCCTCAATGGGCATTATCGCACGACGCATGAGGCTGTAGCCTCGGTTACCAAGGCCTATGACCGCAAATCTTACGTTTTCCACGGTACCCCTCCGCCTCAAAAGCTGATAACGCCCAGATGCTCGAGCAATATTTTAAGTCCGATAAGAATGAGAATAACGCCGCCTGCCAAGGTGGCCTTATCCTTGAAGCGAGTGCCGAATTTGTTGCCAATAAAAACGCCGCCTATGCACATCAAAAATGTGACGATACCGACAAAAGAAATGTTCAGCCAGATATTCGCGCCGTCCATGGCCAGTGCTATACCTGCCGCCGCGGCGTCAATGCTCGTGGCAATTGCCATAACGAATATTTCTTTTATGCTGAAAGGCGTGCAACATTCGCAATCGTCGTCATCCCCGCGGATAACGTCGAAGATCATTTTACCGCCGAGAAATGCAAGCAAAACAAATGCTATCCAGTGGTCAATGCTCTCGATATACACCGCAAAGCTGTTCGCAAGCAGGTATCCGAGCAGCGGCATAAGCGCCTGAAAGCCGCCGAAAAACAGCGCGATTATCAGCGCCTGCTTGATATTGACCTTTTTCATGCACAAGCCCTTGCATATGGAGACGGCAAATGCGTCCATAGAAAGCGCGATTCCCAGCAAAAAGGCCTCGATCATAACCATCATAAGAAAATCCCCCTGAAAATGAAAAAATATTTTAGCGATAAAAAAACAAGACCCGCGCATGGGCACAATTTCCCCATCCGCATGAGTCTTGTTAATTAAGGCAAGCCAGGCGCGAGCGCCAGTATGTTGACTTGCCGCATATTTCTATGCTAACTACTCCCTCACGAGTAAATCTATTATAACAGTTTTGGATGTGGTTGTCAAGATGAATAATAATAAAATGTATTGTAAATTCCGCGTATTGATGATATAATATTCAGAGCAAAAAGTTTTTCAAAAATTTTTAAAAAATTTTCACGCGCCATGCAACCTGCGTCAAAAAAAGTTGTCTTTATTGGTGTAGGGCACTTCGGCAGAACGGAGGAAAAATGCAAGACAGTCAAATAATCGAGCTGTATTTCGCTCGCGACGAGCAGGCAATAAGCGCAACGTCGGCAAAATATAACAGCTACTGCATGCAGATAGCCATGAATATCTTGCACAACAACGAGGACAGTGAGGAATGCGTCAACGACACTTATCTCGCCGCCTGGAACTCCATCCCGCCCAATCGCCCCGAACGGCTCTCTGCTTATCTCGGCAGACTGACCCGCAATCTTTCGCTAAATCGCTACAAATCTCAGCACGCATCCCGGCGCGGAGGCGGCGAATTCGCCCTCTCGCTGGACGAGCTTGACGACTGCGTCGCGGACACCGTATCCCCCGAGCAGGATGCCGAGGCGCTGGGCGCGATCATAAGCGAATTTCTTTACACGCAGTCCAAGGAGACGCGGCAAGTGTTCGTCCGCCGCTACTTCTACAGCGACTCCATATCCGACATCTGCGACCGCTTCGGAATGTCCGAATCCCGCGCAAAATCCATGCTTCACCGAACCAGGCTTGCGCTTCGCGCTTACCTCGGCAAGCACGGAATCAACATATAAATTCAGAAACAAGGCAACAAACATGAAAAACGAATTTTTGGCTCGCGCCATGACCCACATTGACAGCGCTCTTATCGAGGAAGCCAACGCCACCCCCGTGCGAAACAAATTCCGACTGTCCGAAAACGCTGCCCGCGGAATTTACCGCTGGGGAAGCCTCGCCGCCTGCGCCATATTGCTTGTCGGAATGCTGCTCATAAACAAATTCGGCAGCAACGACGTTTTGCTTTACGGCGAGAGCATCACGGCTCAGCCCCGAACGATCGCCGAATATATGCCCCGCGCCGTGACATACGCCGTCGATCCCGCCGCGCTGACGTCCGTCTCGCTCCCGTTGGAGCTTGAATTCGAACGCGTGACCGAGCTTACCGCCGAGCACGGCAACATGATAGTTCTCGACGAAAACGGCGAGACAGTATACAGCGGCGACAAATACACCGCAGATGGCGCGATTTCCCTTTGTATTCAGCTGCCCCCCGAGATGGCCGAATGCGTCATCTCCACCAACCGCGGCTATAATATCGTGCTTGAGCTTGACTCCGAGTCGGGTCTCTGGTACGTCAATATAGAAAAATAAAAATTCATAAATATTCAAGGAGAAAACCCAAAAATGAAAAAACTCTTAGCTCTCACACTTGCATGCCTCATGCTCACCATGTGCTTCGTCGCTTGCGGCACCAACAATGACAACGCAGACAACACCACCACAACCGTCGGAAACGACAACACAACCACTCCCGCTGACACCACAACTGCCGCTCCCGAACTGGCCTATGACAGCGCAGAGGCTCTGCTCAAGCACATCATGGATTCCTACAATGCAACTGCCGCCGAGGAAACAAAGCTTTACGTTTGCGGCGGTAACCCCTACAACTTTGAGACCGTCAACCCCGAGGGTCCCGCTAAGTTCGTAGCTCTCGAGGATGCTGATTACGACACCCATCTCGGCTATCCCGCCGCTGATATTTCCAAGTTGGATGACGCCGCTTACATGTTCAACATGATAAACGTCAACACATTCAGCTGCTACGCCGTTCATTTTGCCAACAGCGCAGATGTTGACGGCATGGTAAGCACGCTCAAGGACAACATACTTGCACGTCAGTGGATATGCGGAACTCCCGAAAAGCTGGCCATCGTCAAGGCTCCCGGCGACTACCTCATCGTAGTTTGGGGCGCTGTAAGCTCCGGCGGTATCGTCGATCCCTTTGTTGCAGGTGTAACTGCAGCTGTTGACGGCGCACAGATCGTTGTTGAACAGAACATAGTAGAGTAATTTATCTGTCACCGGGACATATCTAAACGGGGCTGTTGCCGCAAACGGCAACAGCCCCGAAAAACAAAAGACACCTATCACATTCCATTTCAACACATAGGAGCCTCCAATGCTTTTCTCGAGTATATCCTTCCTATATTATTTTATCCCCGCTGTACTGATACTGTACTTTTTGGTGCCCTTCAAGCTCAAAAACACAGTCCTGCTGGCTTTCAGCCTGTTTTTCTACGCATGGGGTGGTGTTAAGTACGCGGCGCTTATGGTCATAGCCATAGTCATGGGATATATTTTCGGTCTTTTGATCGAAAAATTCCGCGTAAAAGGAATTTCAAAGCTGTTCCTCTTGCTGGCGGTGGCAATGATCATATCCTTTATGCTGTACTTCAAGTATACCGACTTCTTTATCGAAAACTTCAACAAGGTCACGGGGCTTTCCATTCCTCTGTTGCGCATCGTGCTGCCCATCGGCATCAGCTTCTATACCTTCCAGATAATCAGCTATGTCGTTGACGTCTACCGCGGTGAGAAAGCACAGAAAAACCCCATCAACCTCGCTGCTTATGTCGCAATGTTTCCCCAGCTCATCGCAGGCCCCATCGTTCGCTATTCGGACGTCGCCCGCGAGCTGGAGACCCGCACTCACAGCTTCACCGAGGCGGGCGAGGGCATACGCCGCTTTATCATAGGCCTTGCCAAAAAGGTGCTCATCGCCAACTCGATGTTTGATCTGAGCGAGATAGCATACGCGGCAGACGAAAAAACCGTGCTGTTCTACTGGATATATGGCATTTCGGTCGCACTTTACATCTATTTCGATTTCTCGGGCTATTCCGACATGGCCATAGGTCTTGGCAAGATATTCGGCTTCCACTTTCTTGAGAATTTCAACTACCCCTACATTTCCAAGAGCGCTACCGAGTTCTGGCGCCGCTGGCATATGTCGCTCGGCTCTTGGTTCCGCGACTATGTCTACATCCCGCTGGGAGGTAACCGCGTGCCCAAATGGCGCTGGTTCATAAACATCTTCGCCGTCTGGCTGTTCACCGGCTTCTGGCACGGCGCGTCCTGGAACTTCATTCTCTGGGGTCTGTTCTTCGGCGTACTGCTGGTCATCGAGAAATTCTGGTTGCTCAAATACCTTGAAAAATCCCGCGTGCTCAGCCGCGTCTACATTCTGTTTGCCGCAATGATCAGCTTCATAGTGTTCAATATCCCGACGCTGGGCGAGGCATTCTCCTACATCGGCGGTCTGTTCGGTGCGGGCGGCATCGCGTTCTCCTCGGCCGAAACGCTGTACTACCTGCGCAACTATGCGGTACTGCTGATCATAGCGATCGTCGGCGCGACACCCGTCGTCAAAAAGTTGGCGACAAAGCTCTCCGAGTCCAAACGCTTCGGTAAAATTTCAAACGTGCTCGAGCCCATTATGCTGGTCTGCCTGCTGGTCGTCATCACGGCATTCCTTGTTGACTCGTCCTCCAACCCCTTCCTATACTTCAGATTCTAATAAGGAGGTAAAACACACATGAATACTAAAGTAAAAAATATCGTCGTCTGCATGGTTATGGCGATTTTCATACTCGGCTTCACGGCGCTTTGCCTCTTTATGCCCAAGCCAGAGTTTTTGGACAGCGAGCGCCGCGCGCCTGCGGAGTTTCCCGAGCTTTCCGTAGAGTCAATTATGAAAGACGGCGCCGATTACTCCGACAGCTTCATGAAAAAGTTTGACGACAACTACACCCCCGACAACTTCCCTTTCCGCGACGCTTTTCGCAATATCAAGGCGTGGGTAGGTGCAAATATTTTCCTGCAAAAGGATAAGGACGGCGTTTTCGTTGTCGACGGCTACGCCGCCGAGATGCAGGAGGAGATAGACGAGAATTCCATCGCGCACGCCGCCGACCGCCTCACCTTTATATACGAAAAATATCTCAAGGATAAGGGCATCACTCCCTATATCTCCATCATTCCCGACAAGGGCTATTTCCTCGCCGAGGACAACGGCTATCTTTCCATGGATTACGACGAGTTCATCGACAAAATGCTCGCAAGCGTTGATTTCGCAACATATATCAATATCAAGGATAGCCTTAGCATCGAGGATTATTACAAATCCGACACACACTGGCGTCAGGAGCAGCTGACCGATATTGCGAAGCTGCTTGTTGACGGCATGGGCGGCAGCTACAACAGCACATACACGCAAAATGTGCTTGACGTACCCTTTTACGGTGTTTACGCCGGACGCGCCCCCAAGCCGCTCCGGTCCGAGACCGTGTATTATCTGACCAACGATAACATGGCAAACATCGCGGTCTACGACCATCAAAACCGCAAGGAGATATCGCTCTACGACATGGAAAAAGCACACGGCAAGGACGCTTACGATATGTTCCTTTCGGGCGAGCTTTCCATGGTCACCATCGAGAACTCCAACGCCAAAACGGACAAGGAGCTGATAATCTTCCGCGATTCCTACGGTCGTAGCATCATCCCTCTGATGGTGGACGATTACGCAAAGATCACCGTTATCGATATCCGCTATCTGCAAAGCACATTTCTCGGCAGCCTCATCGACTTCGAGGATCAGGACGTGCTGTTCCTCTACAGCACCCTCGTGCTCAACGCCAGCTCGGAGATGAAATAAAATATTGCAAACCGATGCCGCAAATTGCATCGGTTTGCTTTTTTTGCCTTGACTTTTTCCGCCATTTGGTGTAATATATATGTAATAACTTTTCCGGAGGCTTATCATGATAGAATTCGATCCCAATGTTGTCTGTGAATGCGGCAAAGTCCACAAAACAGACCTTGAAAACTGCGTTGTCAAAAGCGGCGCCATCAAAGACATTCCCCTGTTTGTCAAAAAATACAACTGCAAAAAGGCCTACATAATAGGCGATATCAACACCTATCCCATCGCCGGCGACAAGATCGCCGCAATTCTCGCCGAGGCGGGCATCCCCTCCGCGCACCACATATTCCCCGACCGCCGTCTGGAGCCCGATGAAAAGGCTGTCGGCTCACTGCTCATGGCTTACGATGCCTCCTGCGACATCATCATCGCTATCGGTTCGGGCGTTATCAATGACATCAGCAAGATTCTCGCACACCGCACCGGTCATCCTTACATAATCGTTGCATCTGCCGCTTATATGGACGGCTATGCCTCCGCCACCTCCTCTATGGCGCTGGCCGGCGTTAAGGTAACCGTCAAGGCAAAGGCTCCCGAGGTCATCATCGGCGACTTGGATATTCTGAGCGGCGCTCCCGTCCACATGGCAAAGGCAGGTCTTGGCGACATGCTGGCTAAGTACATTGCCATCTGCGAGTGGCGCATATCCAACCTTATCAATGGCGAATATTACTGCGAGCATGTAGCTCAGTACACACGTGAGTCGCTGAAAGCTTGCGTTGACCGCGCTCCGGGACTGCTCACCCGCGACCCCGACTCTATGGACGCTCTGTTCACGGGTCTTATCAACTGCGGCAAGTCCATGGACTACGCGGGCGTTTCGCGTCCCGCCGCAGGTGTGGAGCATTATTTCTCACACATCTGGGACATGAGAGGACTTGAATTCGGCACACCCACATCGTCTCACGGCGTACAGTGCGCTCTCGGCACGCTTTACACCATCAAGGCTTACGATGCACTCAAAAAGGTAGTCCCCAATAAGCAAAAGGCACTTGACTACGCCGCTAACTTCGATTTCGAGGACTGGGGCAGACAGCTGACCGAGTTTGTCGGCAAGGGCGCCGAGGCTATGATCGCTCTCGAGGCAAAGGAGCACAAATACGACGTTGAAAAGCACAAGAAGAGAATCGATGTCATCATCGACAAGTGGGACGACATTCTCAAGATAATCGACGAGGAGCTGCCTACACTTTCCGAGTTCGAGGCAATTCTCGACAGCTTTGAGGCTCCCAAGAGCCTTAGCGAGGTGGGCATGGACGACTCCAATCTCGGCATGGTTCTCAAATCCACCAAGGACATCCGCGATAAATATATCCTGTCGCGTCTGCTGTGGGATCTCGGCATCATCGACGAGTTCTGCGACGAGGTTTTCGGTAAATAAAATAAGGCCCAAACAAAAAAACGGCGGGCAACCGCCGTTTTTTGTTGCCCATTTTGTGCCAAACAGCAAAAGTGGCATGTCCAATTTGGTGTGTGTAATGGCTTTTTATCTGATACACTCATTTTATTTATATTCTCTCTCGCACTATACATATTTTTAAAATATTATGTTGACAAATCTGAATTTGTATGCTATACTGAAAATGACAACCAAGAAAAGGGGGTGAATCCAATGGCAAACGAGGATGATAATTATCGTTGACATGGACAGAAAATTTGTGTTAAAATATAAAAAACATTTTATTTCTGCCTTTGTCAACCTTGACCGACAACCAACTAACCGATCAAACAAAAAGGAGAAACAAAATGAAAATTAAAAAAATACGTACAATAGTTTTTTACTTATTTTAACAACCATACTTTCAATGTTGCCCGTTAGTTCTGCAACAAATCTTTTAAATTCGGAAGAGCCAATTATCAGTAATAGGCTTTCAAAGGAATTAAATAGGTCTTCTTCGGAAAAAATTGATGTTAATATTTGGTTTAAGGATTCTTCACAATATGAAATATCCAAACTTATGACAGAAAAGATAGGAATGACCGAAGCGGAATGGAAGCTGTCTGTTTCCGAGGACACATCTATTGAGGAAATTCATGCTTTCAAAAAGATTAAAGCTGACATTTCCTCAAAGATATATACAAAAAATAATACAGCTCTTGCAAAAAAACATCTTGCATCTGACGAAATAATTTATATTAGCAAATATTCCCCATCTGTTTTGGCAACTATGAGCGCAGACAAAATAAAATCTCTTGCCACCAAGAGCAACGATATATTAAATATCGATTTATATTCAGATGAAGAGATAGAATGTTCTTTGTATAGTGGCAACACATCTGAAGAAATCGCCGCTCGTATTGCAGAATTACAAAGACATTATAATTATAATGGAGATGGCATAAACATTGGAATATATGATACAGAAATTCCTAATTCTGATGATATTCCATCCTGCAATTATATGGGATATTACGGTCCTAATGATTCGGGAATAGGAACTTTATCTCATGCGGAAAACATGGCTACTATAATAATAGATATTGCACCGGGTGCAAATTATTATTTTACAGCGAGCGGTGATAAAACCGTTTATGAGCGAATAGAATGGCTAATTGATAATTATGTGGACGTTATTAACTCGTCCATGAGTATTGGCCAAAAAACAAGTATGTATACTGCATTAAGTAAATGGTTCGATCATATATCATATCAGCATTATATAACAATCGTGATGAGTGTCGGAAATAAAGACATAGATGAAAATTTACAATATACTATAGTGGGGCCTGTTGCGGAAGCACAAATGTCATATAATTGTATAGCTGTTGGTGGCATCAACCACAACACAACTCCAACAAATTATAGCGATGATTTCCAAGCAGCAACAATTTATTCAACTGTATCAAGTTTTAATGTCCCATTCAAACCAGATATATGTGCACCATATGGAGATTCATCTCAATCAGCCGCTTTAACTACCGGAGTTGTTGCATTATTAATGGGTGAAAGAAGCAGTTTGCTCCCATATCCCGAAATCATAAAAGCCATACTGACAGCTTGTGTTAATACAGACTCGCCTTATAGATTTTTGCCAAAAGACAGAAGCACCAATGAACAGATTAACTCATATATGCAATTTGGCGCAGGATTGATCGACGCATATCTTGCTATAACATGTGCAACATCTGGAAACTACGCTCAAGCCTTAATGCTATCGTCTGATACAATGAAAACACACACCTTTACTGTGACCAATACAGACCCTGTCCGTATTTCTTTATCTTTTTTACAACCGGTAGATATTGTTACTAATAATCACATAAGCACATCAAATTTTAGTGATTATAATAAACTTGATCTTGATTTAACAATAAGAAATGAATCATTAACTACACAATACTGCAACTCATCGATATCTGCAAACAATGTTGAAATAGTAACATTCAATCCGCCTGCACCGGGAACATATAAGATACAGGTAAGCAGATACGGAACTCAATCCGAGGCTTCTAACGCATGGTATGGAGTTGCATGGTATCAAGAGTAATATAGTAAGGAGGATAATATGAAGCATCGTTGTATAATTGGAGTAATGGTGTTATTAATTTTATTGCTTTCAAGCTGCGCTACTCCGAACAATTATGCCGGCATGAACACTCCAACTACCGAGGACACGCCGGGTTCTATTTCACCTGTACAAAATGCCGTCAAGAATTATTTTGACTGGCAACCGCCGCAGAACTATTTTGTAGTGGAAAATTACGACGATTTGCAAGAGGTTTACGCTATGGCAGCCGAACTCCCGGATATCACTGAATATATAAACATTGAAGGTGATTGGCGTCAAGCATATGAAGATAATACCTATGATCGGGAATTCTTTGAAACCGATTTTGTCGTAATTGCGATGTTTAAAACGGACAGTATGAATAATACGTTCAGTTATGATGTAAACGATGTAAATGACAGCAGAATATATATAACTGTTTCCAGTATTCGCCCCAACCCTTTTGCCGTTCATTCGGGAGCGTATCTTCTCGTCATTCCAATAGAAGGGCGGTACAAAGGCCAGCAAATTCAAATAGTTCACACCCGCACTCTTGAAACTTTTCCCGACACGTAATTTTAGCCCCCCGCGGCGCGTCTTGAACGCGCCGCGGGGGGCTATATTTAGTCTATACTCATATCCAGCTTAAATCTTTGGATCTTGCGCAGGGTGTTCTTGGGGAACTCTTTCTTTCTGACCTTGAGCACACCTATCTTCTTATAAGGCACGGCGGTTTTATTATAAGCGTCGACATATGTCTTGAGGTACTCCTTGATATCCTCGATACCGTTCTTTTCGCAGAAATCGTAGTCGGGATAAACCTCGGCGACGATGGCGTTATGCTCCATGCCGCGGCGGCTCTGTCCCTCGTAAACGATTATATCCAGCACGCCGGGAGTTGCCACCAGTGCGTTCTCGATCTCCTCGGGGTAAACATTCTTGCCGTTGGACAGAATGATAAGGTTCTTTTTGCGTCCCGTAATATACAGAACGTTATTTTTATCCAGCTTGCCGTAGTCTCCCGTCTTGAAGTAGCCCTTCTCGAACGCCTCGACAGTCGCCTGCTCGTTCTTATAGTAACCCATCATGACATTTGGACCCTTGACCCAGATCTCACCCTCGCCATCTTCATTGGGCTCGGCGATCTTGACAGTGTCCATATCGATAACGTTGCCGACACTGCCCTTGACTATATTCTTACTTCTGTTGACGGCGATAAGCGGCGAGCACTCGGTAATACCGTAGCCGTTGAGCGTGCTGATACCGACAGCGTCAAAGAAATCAATAATAGTGGGGTTGATGGGCGCTCCGCCCGTGATGACCGTCTTGACATTGCCTCCGAACGCAGCGCGGATAGCACTGAAGAACTGCGCGCGGCGATCGATACCGACCTTCCGCAAGCCGTTCGACACCTTTATCATGCGATCAACCAGCGTTTCCTTGCCCTGTTCCTTGATATTTGCTTTTATCTTACGGTAGAAGGTTTCGAGATACAGAGGAACCAGCACCAGATGTCCCGGTTTCTGCTCCTTGAGCTCCTTCTGCACATAGCGTATACCCGCCGACATATACACCTCACAGCCGATCATAATATGACCGATCAGCATAATGGTAGAGCCGTAGGTATGGTGCAGCGGAAGAACACTGACTGTCTTATCCGAAAAATCGATATAAGGAATAACGTCCGCAACGTTGGAAATGATGGAGTTCTGCGACAGCATAACTCCCTTGCCCTTACCCGTGGTACCCGAGGTAAACACCAGAAGCGACAGCTTCATGGGATCGATGAGCGCATTATAATAGGGCTCGTCGTCACCCTCAAATTTGGCGCGACCCGCCTCGGTAAGAGCTGCAAGCGTGTTTTCTCCCTCGCCGCCCAGCGTAATGACCGGCGACTTAAGTCCGCACTGCTCGGCGATGGCGGCGGCTTTATCCTCCAGCTCGCTCTCACAGAACAGAAAATCTATATCGGCGGTCTTTGCGGTCTCGACAAGATCCTCCGCCGCCCAATCGCGGTCCAGCGGAATAAGCACCGCACCGATGGACAGCACGGCATAATAGGTCAGCGCCCACTCATAGCAGGGCTTGGATATCAGCACGCAATGCTTGCCCGCATAGCCGCGCGAGATCAGCTCGCTCGCCAAGCCGCGGACGCTGTCGCGGAACTCGGCAAAGCTTATTTTGATGTCCTCACCGTGAAGCGGGTCATCACGATATGAATAAGCGTATTTTTCGCCGTAATATTCACCCGCCCACTCGATAAGGTCGCGGACATTGGTAAATTCTCTTTTTTCGTGAAGTACGTGATCTTTCATCTATAAAAAACTCCAATTTTAAAATTATGATCAGCGCTGCTTTGCAACAAAAAACAATGCAAATGTTCCGGGGCCGGAATGCGCACCAATAACGGGCCCCACGTCGGTAATGACCTGTACCTCAACGCCGTGGCGCTGCTTTAGCAGATCGGCTACAAACTTGGCATCATCTTCGCAATCGGCATGCGAAATAAACACAACACCGCTATCGGGTGTCTCGGCGGTCCGGCTGTATTGGTCCGCCATTGCGGTCAGCGACTTTTTTCTGCCTCTTGCCTTGTCAACCTTGGTCAAGTGTCCCTCATCGTCAACATGCATGATGGGCTTGATACCCAGCGTGTTGCCCACAAAAGCGACAGTGGGGCTGACGCGCCCGCCGCGCTTGAGATAAACAAGATCGTCAACGGTGAACCAGTGCGCGATCTTAAGCTTGATATCCTCGGCAAACTTCGCCGCCTCCTCAATAGTGGCGCCTTCGTTCTTTTTGTCAACAACAAGGCGAACGATCAAGCCCTCGCCCGCAGAGGCGCACAGCGTATCGACCGTTATTATCTTGCGCTCGGGGTATTTCTCGCGAAGCTCCTCAGCCGCAACGCGTGCTGAGTTATATGTGGTGCTCAGTCCGCTTGAAAATCCAAGGTAAAGAACGTCCTTTCCCTCTGCAAGCAGTGCCTCGAATGCCTCCGAGAAGGAGTCGATATTGATGGCAGCTGTTTTTGCCACGCCGCCGTCTCTCATTTTCTGATAAAACTCACTGACCGCCATGTCCTCGTTGGAATATTCCTTATCCGAATCGTTAAAGCGGAATGTGAGCGCGCGACATTGAACACCCCACTCGCTCAGCATGGCGGGCTTGATGTCACAACCGGAATCGGTAAAAATAACATAGTTGCTCATAAACTGTTTTCCTCTCTTAACTGTTTTGATCTGAAATTTAATTGTTCTCTTGAACCGTTTTGCGGCGACGGCTGCGCGGAGCGTTGGTGACGTTATATTCATCGCATATTTTTTGAAGATTATGGCTGATAAGAGCAAGACTTTGATACATTATCGTCCGTCTTTCCTCATCAAGCCCTTCGCTCACCGTCATTAACATCTCGTCGATCTTATGCGCGATGATCTCGCCCACTTCCCTGCCGCGCTCGGTCAGCTCCAGCGGAGTACGGTAACGCTTGAGCGTTATCGATCTGCGAACGATATATCCCTCCCGTTCAAGATGGTCAATGGAACGCGAGACATTTGCCTTATCCTCCTCGCAAAGGTCACACAGCTGTTTCGCCGTCAGCGACTGTTGTCGATACAGATAGTACAGACAGGAAACATGGTGGCTTTTGAGGTTAAATTCCTCCATCTCCACAGTCTTAATCTTACGGATACTTCGATGAATGTTTGCTATCAGCCCTGTAAACGTCTCAAATCTTTGTTGCATTACCTACGAATACCTTTCTTCAGACTGACTCTGAACAAGTTGTTTTTACAACATCAAAAATTATATCACAAGATTGTTGTAATGTCAACATTTTTATGGATATTTATTTTTACATATGAAATTTTTGCTTTTGCGCCCCCAAAATCAACGATTAAGCACGTTATATCGACGAATCGGCACGTTAAATTGACATGTATATTAATAAATGCTACAATTAATAAAATATATTTATATATAATTTATTTTTCACCCAAAAACGGCGTTTACAACAAGTTATTGTTGACAAAATATTTCTGTTATGATAGAATAATCTTGCGACATAATTTCATATTAAATGTTAACCCTAAGTATGTATTTTTATTTTCGGTAAAAATGCATGCTCTGTTTTGCATACTTGCGGTTAGCTGATTGTATGTATGAAATTGTGTCGCAGCAATAAAGAGGTGCGTTTTTCGTGCGCCTCTTAATCGGGGCGCACTTTTTAATATAACTGCAAAGGAGACCTCCACATGAAAAAAACAAAGCTTACAGCCATAATGCTTTCGGCACTTGCACTTATGCTTCTGTTCGTCGCCTGTGCAAAAATATATACCGTTACTTTTGACCCAAACGGCGGCAGCATACTCTCGGGTGAGGGTGTGCAGACGGTCGAGGAGGGGCAATCGGCAACGCCGCCCACGCCCGAGCGCCACGGCTATGTTTTCGACGGCTGGGAGGGCAGCTGGGAGGCTGTGACAGCAGACGCCTCCGTCCGCGCAAAATGGATCCCCGCCTATAACGTCAAATTCGATACCGACGGCGGCATCTCCGCCGACACCTCCCTGCTGACGCAGATTGTACGACAAGGCGAGGCGGCAGTGCTTCCCGAGGTCTCCCGCGAGGGCTATGAATTCGACGGCTGGGATACCGATGTCTCCTGTGTCACTTACGATGTCACCGTCAAAGCGAAATGGCTGCGCATTTATGAAGTAACCTACATACTCGCCGGCGGCACGGCGTCAAACGACGACCTGATAACGCAAACCATTCTCGCGGGCGAGCAGCCGACCGCCCCCCGCGTCACCCGCGACAAATATGTTTTCAAAGAATGGTCGGAATCCATAGACGAGCAAAACGGCAAAATAACCTACACCGCCGTCTGGGAGCGCAAGGTCTATTCTGCCAATGAAATAAGCAAATTAGCAAGCGCCGCGACGGCTGAGGTCACGACCTACCGCCGCAACAATGTTGAGCTGGCGCTGGGCTCCGGCTTTTTTATCAACGACTCGGGCGTTTTATTGACCAATTATCACGTTGTCGAGGGGGCATATGCAATAAAAGTCAAGCTCGGAACGATCATCTACACTGCTACAAAGGTCTTGGGCTACAACGAGAAAAAAGATGTGGCATATATACAGGTAAACACTCTCGGCAAAAGTCTGCCTTACCTCTCGCTGTCTGAAGAGCAGCCCCAAGTCGGAGAAACGGTCTACGCTGTCGGTAGCTCGCTCGGACTTACCGGTACCTTCTCCAGCGGTATAGTTTCTTATGTTGACCGCGAGGTAGACGGTGTTAAATTCATTCAGACAACAGCCCCCATTTCGTCGGGCAACAGCGGCGGCCCGTTGATAAATCAGTACGGCGAGGTCATCGGCATGAATACCGCTACATATACCGCGGGGCAAAACCTCAACCTTTCGGTCGCCGTCAGAGAGATAAATTCGGTAAGCTCAAAAAATCCCATAGCTATGGAGACATTCTTTAATATAACGACGCCTATCAAATATCTCATAGGTGAGATCGTAGAAAAACACTACGACATCCCCTATATGTATCCCGATGGAACATATGCAGACGACGATATCACCATACATGAATGCGAAAACGGAACAACATATAAAGGGGTATTGAACAAAAGTGACACCGACAACTTTGAAACAAAAGTGTCCTCAAAGGATGGCGTTGTCATGATAATGATACGCGTGGATGATTACCACGATTTCAACAAGTTTGATATTCAAGTTAGAGCCAGCAAAGAATTGAGCAGCGGCGAACGCAGAAATGTCGGCATCACTAATTCTAATATGGTTATCACATATACATCCGACGAAAACGGCCGAGGTATGATGGTTGCTATTATCGACGTTCCGGATGATAAATACAACGACGGTGTCATTTATTATGGATTTACACTGTGCGATGCAACCGAAAAAATAAATTACGAATATTTTTCCTATGCCATGACCGCGGCGGAATACAAAAAGTTTTCCGAATCCAATGAATAAGCTTGCTGGTATCATGGTCTATTCCTAAAACGGAGTTTTATAATATGAAAAAATTCAAATTAACATTCATCATTCTCGCTGCGTTGACACTCACGCTTTTGCTCGCGGCATGCGGGAAACCCGAAATATATACCGTCACGTTTGACCCGAACGGCGGAAGCATACTCTCGGGCGAGGGTGTGCAGACGGTTGAGCAGGGTCAGTCGGCAACACCGCCTACGCCCGAGCGCCGCGACTATGCTTTTGACGGCTGGGACGGCAGTTGGGAAGCCGTAACAGGCGACGTCACGGTCCGAGCCAAGTGGATGCCCGTTTTCAACGTAAAATTTGACCCCAACGGCGGAAATGTGACCGACACCTCCCTGCTGTCCCAAACCGTGCGGCAAGGCGAGGCGGCTGTCGTGCCCGAAATGACGGCGCGCGAGGGCTATGAGTTTGACGGCTGGGACACCGATGTCTCAAGCATCACCGAAAACATTACCTCAAAAGCAAAATGGACGCGCATCTATGAGGTCACATACGTCATGATGGGCGGCAAGACTGAGGACAAGCACCTCATCAAGCAGACCATTCGCGCGGACGAGCAACCCACCGCGCCCACCGTCACCCGCGCCCGCCACACCTTCCTGGGCTGGGATGAAAAGATAAACGAGCAAAAAGGCACTATAACCTACTCCGCCACCTGGGAAGCCAACACGCTGACTCCCACCGAGATCAGTGCACTGGTCAATCCCGCCACCGTAGAGGTCACCGCATACCGCCGCGGCGGTATGGAATTCGGCATGGGCTCCGGCTTCTTTATCGATGCCGAAGGCACGCTCATAACCAGTTTTTACGTCATCGATGAAGCGTATGAATTCAAGGTCAAGCTGGCTGACTCCACCGAATATAACATAACTCACGTCATAGCCTACGATATCGATAAGGACATCGCAATACTCAAAGCCGACCTCGGCGGTAAAACTGTTCCCTATCTTACGCTGTCCGACCAAAGACCCGTAGTGGGCGACCCTGTCTATGCTATAGGTAGCTCGCTGGGGCTTACGGGCACATTTTCGAGTGGCATAGTCTCGTATCTTGACCGCGAGGTGGACGGCGTCAAATACATACAGTCGACCGCGCCGCTCTCTGACGGCAACTACGGCGGCCCGCTGGTCGATCAGTACGGCGAGGTCATCGGAGTAAACTCTGCTTCATATGCGGACGGACAAAATCTCAATCTTTCCGTTACCGTCAACGAGATCAACGAGATCAAAAATGTCAACCTAACCTCCGAGCAATTCTTTGAATCTGTTGTCATTTTCAAATATTTCATCGGAGAGCAGATCAAAAAGGAGGTTGAAAAAGACAACGTCTCGCAGGAGTGCCCCGACGGCTATACCGTTGAGGGTAAGATCACAGACGCCGAGGACATGGACATATACATGACCAAGGTCGATGCGGACACCGACTATATCGCCATCATGATAGGCACAAAGACATACGAGGAGCTATACTATGTCATAGCGGTGCTGGGCTGCGCCAGGAGCAGTTCGGCAAGCTCAAGCTCCATACAGTCGCTCGAAACTGCCGATTTCGATCAATACATCGCCATGGGGCCCGACAACACCTATCTCTTAACAGTAATTGTCGAGATTCCTGATGACCTTTACAGCCGAGGCTACACATATTACGGCGCCGCAGTCTTCAACCTGAACGGTGCGCTGGATTATCAGTATTTCGCATACGGACTCACCGAGGCAGAATATAAGGCCTATATGGGCGAATGACGCCTCGCCGATAAATTTTCTCAAATAAAATCCACCCGACGACCAAATGTTGCCAGGTGGATTTTGTTATTAAACTCAATCATGATATCCGCGCTCGCGGAGCAACTCGAGTATCAGGTCAGGGTTGTTGCAGGTAATAAGCTCGGCGCCGCGCTCGATAGCCATATCAACACCCTCGGCGGTCTTAACGCCCGCGCCCGCCCACGGGCGCACGCCGCGAGCCGCCATTTCGGCGAACTCCTCTTTTGTTGCCATGTTGGTGTACGCCGCTTTCGAAGCAAAAGACGCATCCTTTGGGACGCCGAACATGCAACAGCAGTATGCATCGGCGTAGGGGTCTGTTGTCACCTCGCCCAGATGCTTGATGGGAAAATAAACGTGGCGGCGGTATTTGCTGCCGTATTTTTGCTGTATGTACTCGTGCAGCTTGCCCGAAAAGGTGTTTATGACACAGCGGTCGGTGTAGCCGTACTCATCTATCATGGCAAGCGCTCGGTCGCAGACCGAATACGCGACCTCCTCATGCCCCTCGGTGGGGTATTCCTTGAGCTCGATATCCAGCGTCATATCGGGCAGGGTCGCGAAATACTCCATAAATTCTTTAAATGTAGGAATTTGATAGCCTCGGAACTGCTCGCCTTTCCACGCGCCCGCGTCCAGCGCGCGCAGCTCTTCAAATGTCTTGTCGATAACGCGCCCTGTGCCGTTTGTGGTTCTGTCCAGCGTGGCGTCGTGAATTAGCACCAGCTCGCCGTCGGCGCTGACGCGCACATCGGTCTCGACCTGATCGACGCCCAGCTCCACTGCCGCGCGAAATGCCTGCATGGTGTTTTCGGGATATTTGGCACACCAGCCTCTGTGCGCCGCGACATATACGCGATCGGGACGCTTGTCTGCAAGTATCATCATAATATATCTCCGTTCTGCCGCCGCGGGGGGCGCATATAGCTTACAAGACAATTATAAAGCATATAGCACCGAAAATCAAGCATTTTTCGCGATAAAATCTATAAAATCGATTCCGCAAACACTGTAACTTGCCATGTTATTGATTCCCTCCACAATTTCTTATTTATCGTTCTGTTTTATCGCCGGGTTCGCCTTTGTATTACAAAGGCATCGGGCAAAGCCCATACCCCGAAAAATACACGGGCGCGTCCATAGGCTCTCCCTTTGGGAGAGCTCCCGCGATAGCGGGTGAGAGGGCGTTTACGGCAAATTTTTAATTCTCTCATTGATTACTTTATCAATCATATAGCAAACACCCTCAAAATTATCATCTATGTCTTTGTTGGAAAAACGCAAAACATAAATTTCATATCTTTCAAGAATTTCGGTTCTTGCCTCATCGTGTGCCTTGCCTTGATTTGTATAATGCTGTGAACCGTCAAGTTCTATGACAAGACGAGCGCTATGACAATAAAAATCCGCGATAAAATTATCTATGATACGTTGCTTATATATTTTCACCGGATAATATCGCAAAAAATCATACCATAAATGCTTTTCTTGCCGAGTCATATTTCGGCGCAAAATTCTTGCAACATTTAATAATTTATTGTTTTTCTTTAATGGTAGTTGCTCCATTTTGCCCTCTCCGTCGGCTTCGCCGCCACCTCTCCCAAAGGGAGAGGCTTTTCGTTAGCTCCATTTTAACACATATCGGCAGAGAAAACAATGTCTCTGCCGATTTTTATGAACTACATCTGCCGAATTGTGTGAACTTCCTTACAAATTCTCCGTTAAGAACAACAGAGAAATGTCCGCGGATGTTTTTATTATTTTTGCTTATTTGTCTGCATAAACATGGGCTCGAGCGCCGCATAAAGCTTTTCAAACACCTTAAAGCCTGCCTCATATGTCTTTACATTCGCAGGAATGGGCTCAAATGTGCGCTCGATGCGAACGCGCTTTGCCGCCTCGGCGTAATCCGAACAAATGCCGAGCCCTATCAGCGCGCTGTATGCCGTGCCGACCGCGCCCGCGTGTCTTGTCGCCGCGGGAACGCGCACCGGCGTGTTCATAACATCCGCCAGCATCTGCATCCAGATGTCGCTGCACGAGCCGCCGCCGATAACACTGATGACCTCGGGGCGCGGAAAGCCCTTGATGCGGTAATTGTAAAGACTGCCCATCTTAAGCTGGTAACAAACACCCTCCATGACAGCATGGGTCATGTGTCTGCGGTCGTGTCCGGGACCGAGATTGAGGAAATTGCCTCTCGCCTCATGGCTGAACATGGGCGGGCGCTCGCCGTAAAACCACGGCGTGGCAAAAACGCCCTCACTTCCGGCGGGAATGTCGGCAATATCCTTGTCAACAAAAGCAAAAACCTTGCCGCCCATGCTCTCGTACTCCGCCGCGTATAGCTTTTTGACCGCCCAGTTAAAGGACAGCCCTATCGCCTGCATGCCGTAAATGGTAATGTCGCGGTCGCGGTCAAAGCCCGAAACATATATCTCCTTTGACTGATGCGGAATGGTATAGCCTATCCAACCCGACGAGCCGAAATACATATGTACCCCGCCGATATCCGAGCAGCCCGCGCCGACGGTTATCGCCTGAATATCGTTATTGCCCGCAAAAACGGGAATGCCCGCAACAAGCCCCATCTCTTCTGCCGCGTACTCTGTCACATGTCCGACAAGCGTCTCGGCGTTGACAACAGGTGGGAATTTGGCCTCGGGAATATCTATAAAATCAAGTATATCGCGATATTTTTGCTCCAATGCGGGGTCGGGTGAGCGGACATAGCTGTTACTGATATCCATTGCCGCCTCGCCGGTCATACGCCATTTGAGATACGAATTTACCTCAAATATCACCTCCGCGCGCTCGATAACATCGGGGCGGTTTTCGCGCAGCCACATAAGCTTAGGCCAATAGTCGGCGGCGCTGAATATGTCCGCCCCGAAACGCGCGTTGAGCCGCTCGGCTTGGTCAGCGGCGCGGGCGTCAAGCCAGATTATGCTGTTATGAAGCACATTGCCCTCGCTGTCGACGGGTATGATGCCCTTCCACAGCGTGCCGATGGCGATGCCTGCGACCGTGTCGGGCGAGATACCCGCCTTGCCGAGCACAAGTCTTGTAACCTCACAGACGCCCTCCCAATATTTAACGGGGTCCTGCTCGGCGTGACCCGGCACGGGGGTATAAAGCGGATAGTCGGCGGTGGCGGTGTCGACCACCTCACCGCCCAGCGTCACTATCGCGCCCTTGACTCCGCTGGTGCCCAGATCGTATGCAAGAATATGACTTTTTTCCATATTTACCACCCTGATCTCAACAGTTTGTTTTTCACTCCAATCTTAGCACAACGCCCCCAAAAAGTCAATACATTTTTGAGGGCGCGCGCTATATTTCATCACGGTACTTTATTTTCTTGATCGGTCAAGGCGGTCGGGAGTTTATTTTTAAATCAATGCACTTCTCTTTCAACAAGATAATCGAGCGTTACATGATAATAATCGGCGAGCTTAATGGCAGCCCACAACGGAAGCTCACGTTCTCCTCGCTCATACCGCTGATATACGGTAAGCTGCATATTTAATACTGCGGCAATTTCTTTCTGTGTTTTATCATGATCTTCTCTCAGATCTCTTACTCGGCGATATAAAAACATTTCTCTTCTCTCCTACATAATCATATCTAAAAGCAATTATACAAAAAAGTACCGTACGGTGTTGACAAATAACGCCGTGCGGTGTTATAATGTGATTATAACATTCAATCGAATGAAGGAGAATACATTTTATGAAAGAATATGAAAGATTAAAACAACTGCGAGATGAGCATGGATATTCTGTTGAAGATATTGCAAAAGCACTGAATATGTCGCCGCGCAGGGTGAGAGATTGGGAAAGCGGCAGAATAAATGCAAGCTTCAAAGAATATATTGCGCTTGCAAAGCTATATAATTTGAGCTTAGATTATATACTGGGGCTTATTGATACACCGTTGCGGCTTGAATAACACGACTTCGGACTCTCCGCGACGGTGGCGTGCAAAAAAGATAAATCCGAACCCAAAGGTTCGGATTTGTTTGTTTTGTGAAGCGACTACATACGAGATATTTTCTCGTCATTTTTAGCAGTGCCTGAACCCTCACAGTGTTTTAGCAGTCGAGCAGTGACTGTTTGATTTTGAGACCGCCTATAAAAATCACTGTGATCTGCTCTTTGGAATC